>CALUUJ010000012.1 GCA_944323935.1 Candidatus Gastranaerophilales bacterium
TTTGACATCTTAGCTTTAATATTGTATACCAACCAAAAAAAAATTTAAAGAAAATTATTGTATTTTATACACTTCTTATTTTCTTATTTTTTTATTGTCTTTAATTTATTTAAAGTTTTTTCAATTTTTTATTAAATACTCTAAAATTCTTCTAATATTTGATATAAAAAATTCCAAAAATTAAAATTTATTCGTCATTTTCTTTATTTTTCTTGTAAAAAATTAAATAGCTATATTGTTAAGTAGTGTTAAGCTCTAAAGCATAAAAATATTTTGAAATAAAAAATGGACTGCGAAAGCAGCCCATTTCAATTTGAAAGTTTTTATATCAAATTAAAGTTTAGAAGCAACCATTAATGTTGTTTCAGCTAATCTTGTAGAATAACCCATTTCGTTATCGTACCAAGAAACAACTTTAACCATATTGTCACCCATTGTCATTGTTAATGCAGCATCTACTGTTGAAGATTGAGAAGTACCAATAAAGTCTGATGATACTAATGGTTCTTCGCTGTAGCATAATACGTGTCCATCTGCAGCTTTCTTTAATGCAGCGTTAACAGCTTCAACTGTTACAGGCTTTTGAGTTTCAACAACAACGTCTACAACTGAAACGTCCGGAGTAGGAACTCTCATAGCAAAACCGTTTAATTTACCTTTCAATTGTGGTAATACTAATGCAACAGCTTTTGCAGCACCTGTTGTTGTAGGAACAATATTTAATGCACCAGCTCTTGCACGGCGTGGATCCTTGTGTCCTGCATCTAAGATTCTTTGGTCACCTGTATAAGAGTGAACTGTTGTCATTAAACCTTTTACTATACCGAATTCTTCGTCTAAAACTTTTGCTACAGGAGCTAAACAGTTTGTTGTACAAGATGCCATAGAAATTACGTTATGTTTTGTTGTATCATATTCTTTATCATTTACACCTAAAACAATTGTAATATCTTCGTTTTTAGCCGGAGCGGAAATGATAACTTTTTTAGCACCTGCATCGATATGAGCATGAGCTTTTGTAGCATCTGTATAGAAACCTGTTGATTCAACTACTACATCAACATTTAATTCCTTCCAAGGAAGATTTGCAGGATCTTTTTCTGCATAAAATTTAATTTTTTTACCGTTGATTACTAAACCATCTTCAGCAACTTCTACTGTACCGTCAAATTTACCCATAACTGAGTCATATTTGAATACGTGTGCAGCATTTGCAGGTGTTAAACCCGGGTCGTTTATAGCAACATAATTAATTTTGTCAAAGATACCTTCTCTGATTGCTGCTCTTAAAGTGTTTCTTCCGATTCTTCCGAATCCGTTAATTGCAACATTTACCATAGTTTTTGAACTCCTTCTTTTACCTACCATGATTAATTGTTCATGACCTATTTATAAATTAAACATAACCTAAATTCAAGTATATTCATGAAACTTTCGGAATATAAAAACAGCTTAACATTAAACTGCAGATTATAGTTGAATATTATGATATAAATCGTTGAGTTTTTATTCTGTATATATTTTTTTGTTATAATACTGATAGAAATTAAAGAGATACAAAATTTATGACAACAAAATTTTCAACAAAAACGCCTAAAAGCTTTAATGTTTGGAGAAAAAGCTTCCAATACATTGCTTGTAATTGGGTAATTATTAATATAATAAAATCGAAATATAATTTTATTAAACCTGAAGGTCTTGAAAATATTGATAAAACAAAAAAATATGTTATAGCAAGTAATCACGTTACAGGTTTTGACCCTTTCTGCGTGGCAGCATGTTTAAAGTTAACAATAGCATATATGGCAAAAATTCAGCTATTTGAAACATTTTGGTCTATGCTATTAATGGATTGGTGCGGAGCCTTTGCGGTAGATAGAGATAAAGTTGATGTATCTACCATAAAAACTGCTCTCTCGATAAAAAAGACAGAATGGCATTTAGGTCTTTTCCCTCAAGGAACAAGATGTCATAACGGGAAACTTGAAAATATAACAAAGGGGTTTGCTTCAATAGCAAAGAAAATGAATGCCGATATTCTTCCTGTGGGTATTATTGTGAAAGAAAACCCCAATTCTAAAAAGAAAGATCTACAGTTAAAAGTAGGTACTGCAATATCTTGTAATGCATCTGTTGATGAAATAGTTGAAAATTGGGCACAAGAGGTCAGTAAATTAGCGGAACTGGAATATATTCCTTCTACAAACTAGAAAGATTATACAAAATGGAAACTAAAAAAAAGAACTACACCAAAAGAGAAGTATCAGACTTTACTGAAAATAAATATAAATTTCAATTGTTTGGGCGTTGGCTTGTCCCTAGAACCTTAATGCCAATATTCTACAAGATAGAATATATAGGAAGGGAGAATATACCAAAAGATAAAAATTTTATTGTAGCTCCAAACCATATTTCTTATTTCGACCCATTTCTAGCCGGTGAAGCGGTGAAACAGCCAATTGCATTTATGGGGAAAAAAGAACTTTTTGAAAACCAAATATTAGCTTTCTTATTAGATGGTTTAGCCTGCTTTGCGGTAAACCGAGAAAAACTTGAAGTTTCTACAATCAAAACTGCTTTGAATATTTTTAAAACAGATCGCTGGAGACTTGGAATATTTCCTCAAGGCGGAATTAGAAGAACAAAGAAAATAGAAAATATAAACAAAGGTTTCGCAGTAATTGCAAAACAAATGAAAACAGATATTCTTCCCATTGGTATAACAGGCTGCGAACAATATAATTGGATTCCGTTTAAAGGACATGTCAAAGTTTCCATAGGGGAACCAATTTCTTATAATCAAGAATTGGAAGATATAATAGATGAATGGAGTCGTAAAGTAGCTGATTTGACAAATTATTCATATGCTATTGATGAACATAAATCTATTGAAAAACAAAAAACAGAAGAAACCAAAGCTTAAGGATTTAATTCTTCATCTACAGAAAGCGGTTTTATTACTGACGAAGATATATGTATGCCAGTAACCGTATTTCTTATAAGTTCATATGGATTAATAATTAAACAAATTTCCCCTGTCGAAAGGGTTGTAAATCCGCTTATATTCCTTATTTTAAGGATTGGAGGAATTAATTTCTTTTGAAAAACTTCCTGATCACCTAATAATTTATCAATTACATAAGCCGCTTGTTTATCTTGATTTTCTATAATTATTACTGTAAGCAATGTATCTTTATCTGTATTATCCGTTTCTCCCAAAACAGATGAAAGAGAATATACAGGTATAGAATGTTCCTCATATATAATGCAATTTATTCCATTCCTCATGAAAATTTCTTCTTTTGAAATTTTCTTAACAAATTTTATCGAATTAACAGGAATAGCATACTTTTGACCGTTAACTAAAAGTATAAATGTTTTTATTGTAGACATTGAAAGAGGAAGTCTGATTGTTACTTTACATCCTTTATTCAAAACCGAATCAATTAAAATATCGCCATTTAAATTGGTTATTTTAGTTTTTACAATATCAAGACCTATTCCTCTGCCGGATATTTCATTAACTGAATCTTCCGTCGAAAATCCAGGTAAAAAGAGTAATTTCATTAACTGTTCACTATTTATATTTGAGATTTCTTCCTCAGTAAGAAGTGATTTCTTCAAAGCTATTTCTTTGACTTTTTCAATATCAACACCATAACCGTCATCTTCTATTGTTATAATTACATTATTTTCTACTTGCTTCGCTGTCAATTTAACAAGACCGGTCTCTGACTTATTATTTTTTAACCTCTGCTCCGGAACTTCTATGCCATGTGAAACAGAATTCCTTAATATGTGTATCAAAGGCATTTTTATTTCTTCAATAATTTTCTTATCAACAGTTGTATCACTTCCAGAAATTACAAATTCCACCTTCTTATTATTTTCACGAGCAATATCTCTCATCATTCTCGGAAAAGAATGAAATAATGTAGCTAAAGGCAAAACCCGAATACCTTTTGCAATAGTCTCTATTTCCATTGCTGTCTGATGCAGTTTATTGTCATCCTCTGAAATAATATTATATAAATGTGCAAAATCATTATTAATTTCATTAATCATTTCAGCATTATTTACAAAGAAATCTTGAGCTCTTTTATAAAACATACTCGCACTGTCATCAAATTCTGAATTAAAAAATCCTTTCTTTTCAAGATATTTTAGATAATTAATAATCTTCTTACTAACTGCATTCCACTTAACAATTTTAGAATTGATTTTTGATAATTCAACAATATGTTCTCTGGTCTTAATTCCATTTATCAATAATTCACCTGTTTGTGAAATTAAATTATCCAATTTTGCAGTGTCTACACGTAAAGTCTTTATTTCTTGCAAATCAATAGACTTAAGGTTTTTTTTCAGACTTGAATAATCTTCTTGAGATAATATTGAACTGTTTTGATGCAGTTCAACAGAGGTAGAAGGTGTGATATCTTCTATATTAAACATATCTTCTACTACACTTAATCTTTGAATCAGGAAATTTAAATTATTTAAATTTTCTTCTTTCTCATTCATTGATATTCTTTTTGTCAGGTAAATACACTGCAATATTACCATATAGCAATCATTATCAATTATCACATCTCTGGAATAAAACAAGTTCAATATATTTAATGTTTTTGTAAGAATAAGAGAAATTCGTTTGTCATTTGCTTTTTTTACAATCTTTTTTAAATTACTAATTATCTTTATTATAAAATCTTTTTCATATTTAATCTTCTGAAGATTAGACAAGACAAAATCAAACTCTTTGCTAATATCATTATCAGCTTCTTTTACCTTTTCTATTTCTTGTTCTTGTTTTGCCTCAATTTTAAAATCATTCTTATTAACAACCGAACTAATATTTAATTCTTTATAAAGATTATAAATAATATTTCTAAGTTCAATAATTTCTTGCGCCAGCGATTCTCTGCAAACATTTGTATCTGCAGATAATTCTGAGAATATCATTGCAATCTTTTGTTTAATTTCTGTATAATCAGTAGGTGCAAAAATTTCAGCCAACTGCTTTATATCTTCTGAAATTACGAGGAACGCCTCTTCTTTATCTTCTTCAACATTATCTTTGCCTATAACGAACATCAATTCCAATATAAAAGCTTTTATATCAATACTTTTTAAAGCAAGATAATTATCAGGAAGTTTATTAGGATTTTCCACAGGAGTCATTCTGTTCGAAATAATAAAATTATCTAATTTGTTTATAAACAAAACTAAATTATCATCTTGAAAATCATTTTTTTGTTTGACAGATTTATCAACAAGTTCTGTCAAATAATCACAAACCTCATAAATAACCTGAAAAGAATCAACATTTATAATTACATCATCCTTTTTCCAATATGAAAGTATATCTTCAAGTTTATGAGAAATATCTTGAACACTCTTAAAGTTAATCATTCTTGATGCACCCTTTAAAGAATGTGCTAACTGGAATAATTTCTTTAACGGAGTCTTATCTTCCGGATTTTTTTCTAGAGCCAAAAAACCATCATTAAGCTCCTGAATTATTTCTTCACTTTCAGCTTTATATATGTTTAATATATCATTTAGTTCTTCAGGATTATATTGCATAAAACTTCCTATTAATTTGCAATATTATCTTTAATATTCGTTGATATTTCAGAGAATGCTCTGATATTTTCAATGTTTTCTTCAAGAGTATTAATTGTTTCAGATATACTTTTTTGCATATTATCAATAATTTCAAGAACATCATTTGTAATTGATTGCTGCTCAATCGAGGAGGTAAGAACATCATTCAAATCAAGACCGAGTTCTTTTATCTTATTTACAATTAACGATATATTAGAGTTAATATCATTAGCATACCTTACCCCTGTCTCTATTTCTTTAGCTCCGTCTTCCGCCGCCATAATAGTAGATGATGTTGTTTGCTCAATTTCTGAAACCAAACTCGTAATCTTATTTGTTGCATGTTTAGATTCGTCTGCCAGCTTTCTGATTTCACCTGCAACTACAGCAAATCCTTTACCGTATTCACCGGCTCTTGCTGCTTCAACAGCCGCATTCAATGCAAGCATGTTTGTCTGCTCAGATATATTTTCAACTATATTAACAGTTGAACCGATTTGCTTAATATAATCTGTCAATTCAATAATCAACTCTGCTATAACTTGAACCTTATGTTTCAGATTTTGCATTGTTGTTATATTCTCATTTAATGATTTTGACTCTCGCCCTGATGTTTCATAAGTATCTTGGAGTTTTATAGAAATACCTTGTGTTTTTTCTTTTGTCTTAATTGCACTATTCTTAAACAATTTTGTTGTTTGAACAACTTGATTCAACATTTCCGTATATTTATGGGTTAACTGTCTTTGTTTTTCACTCAACTGAAGAACTTTAACGGAAACTTTCTGGAATTCTTTGAGTTCATTATCTATTAATTTATCTATAGATTTCATAAGTTCATTTTTTGATAACTGATATTGTGCGAAATAAAACAATAATACAGCAACCGTTGAACAAATCATTATTGGTTTATTTTCAACAAAAGTAATAATTGCCACAATTAATATAGTTGCTATACCAAGTATTAAAGTATCTTTTATATTTTTTTTAGATAATCTATTTATAATGCTAATATCTCTGCCTGCCATTTTTAACTCCCAATTTTCTATTTTATAATTATAGTCCATTCTTTGGATTTTTATAATCATCAATATATTGTATAATTATTATAAAGGTTTAATTAGAAATGAACAATAACTACACAATTGCATTATCATCAGGAATAAACAATATTAATGAATATTTCATTGTTTTTATACTAAAAGGGAAACAATATGCAATTAATATTCAGAATGTTATGGAAGTTATTAATATTCCTGAAATTGAAATACCCGCAAAAGCCCCCAGAAGTATAATCGGAATGTTTAACTATAACGGTTTAATGATAAAAGCGGTTGATTTATGTCCGTTCTTAGGCTTTGAACCATCTAATTTTTCAATTAATAATCAACTAATAATTACAATTGTGAACGGTAATTGTTTCGCAATTCACACAGAAAAAATAGAAAATATTACACAACTCAATTCACAAGATATTCAGCCCATTCCATATGATATGGATGATTCCATATTAAAAGAGGTATGCAAAACTGAAAATGAATCCATAAATATTATAAATATGGACATTGTAAGCGAATTAATCACAAAAAATCATGAAAATAACAATAATATAAATTATATTGATTTATTACCTTCTGATGAAAAATCACAACAGATACTAAAAATAAGAGCACAACAGAACAAAATTGTGCAAGAAGTTTTTTCTTTTCCATTTAATTTAAATACAATGAACCAATACATATTATTCACATTGGATAATCATAATTATTATCTGGATTTAAAATATGTAAAAGAATTTATATCAATCAAAAGACTTAACATTACAAAACTGCCTTATACTCAAGACTTTATAAAAGGTATTATCAATCTGAAAGGCGATTTTCTTGTTGTTGTCGATTTAAAACGATTTCTTAATAATGACATAAATACTATTCATGAAGGAAGTAAGCTTATCATTGCGCAAGGAAAAGATTTTAATATAGCACTTTTAGTTGATGAAATTAAGTATATAAAAAATCTAAAAAATATTGACAGCTATAGAACATTCTCCGGCAATTCAAAATATATATTCTCAGAGTTTATGGAAGAAGAAAAATTATACAGTATAATTAACTTCGATAAAATAATTAATGATGATCGTTTATACATAAATATAAATTAAAAGAGGGTTTAAAAATCCCCTCTTTTTTATATTTTTTTAATTATACTTTATAATGTTAAATCTTGTGTTTTGGTCTTGATTTTATCAAGTGCTTTATCAATAAATTCGTCTATTGATAATTTCCCTGATTCGCCAATGCCTCTTACCCTGATTGCAACTTTATTTTCTTCAATTTCCTTATCACCTACAACCAGAACATAAGGAATTTTATTGCCTTGAAGTGCTTCTCTGATTTTGTAGTTCATACTTTCACTTCTGTCATCAAGTTTTACTCTTATACCTGATGCAAAAAGCTTATCATATATTTGTTTTGCATAATCGCAGTGTCTATCAGCAATTGGAACAACGCATACCTGTGATGGAGCAAGCCACATTGGGAATGCACCAGCAAAATGTTCAATTAAAATACCATGGAATCTTTCCATTGAACCAAAGATTACTCGGTGCAGCATTACAGGTGTTTTCATTTGACCGTCTTTATCCTGGTATTTAATTTCAAATCTTTCAGGAAGATTAAAGTCTAACTGAATTGTCGCACATTGCCAAGTTCTACCTATAGCATCTTTTACTTTGAAATCGATTTTGGGTCCATAGAATGCACCATCACCTTCATTGATTTCATATTTCATGCCACGTTTATCCATCGCTTCTTTTAAACCGGCTTCAGCTAATTCCCAGTTTGATAATTCACCAACATAACTTTCAGGTCTTGTTGAAAGTTCTACTTCAAACTCCATATTAAAGATTTTCATTGTATCTGAAACAAAATCAATAATTGCATTAATTTCATCAACTAATTGTTCCGGCGTACAGAAAATATGTGCGTCATCTTGTGTAAAACCTTGTACACGTGTTAACCCGGACAGTGCACCTGATTTTTCTTTTCTGTAGACTGTTCCAAGTTCTGCCATTCTTAAAGGTAAAGAACGATATGAATATCTGTTTGCTTGATAAATCATAATGTGGAAAGGACAGTTCATTGGTTTTACTATATATTGATCATCATCTTCATTTTCTTTTTGAATAAAGAACATATTTTCTTTATAGTGATCTATGTGTCCTGAAATTTCCCATAGCTTTGATTTTGCGAGCTGAGGAGTTTGTACAATAACATATCCTCTTTTTCTGTGTTCTGTTCTCCAATAATTTTCAATTTCTTCTCTTACAATAGCCAAATTTGGATGCCATAGAACTAAACCGCCACCTATCTCTTCTCTAACAGAGAATAAATCTAGCTGAGTACCAAGTTTTCTGTGGTCACGTTTTTGAGCTTCCTCTAAGAAGTTTAAATATTTTTCTAAATCTTCTTTATTCCAAAATGCAGTAGCATATATTCTTTGAAGCATTTTGTTCTTTTCATTACCTCTCCAGTATGCTCCTGCAACTTTAAGAAGTTTAATCGCATTACCTTTTATATAAGAAGTATTAGGGACATGCGGTCCTGAACATAAATCATTGAACAGAATATTTCCATCTTTATCTTTTGTTAAATATAAAGTAGGGTTATCATTTTTATGTTCTTCAAGTAATTCAGCTTTATATATTTCGCCTTGTGCTTTAAATTCATCAATTTGTTTTTGAACATCAGGAATTTCATATTTTTCAAAAAACAAATTTTGTTTAAGAATATTTTTCATTTCTGTTTCGATTTTTACTAAATCTTCATCAGTGAAAGAGTGACCTTCCAAATCAAAATCATAGTAAAATCCGTTATCAACAGCAGGTCCGATTGCTAATTTTGCGCTCGGGAATAATTTTTGAACAGCTTGCGCCATTATATGTGAAGCTGAGTGTCTTAAAATATGTAAATTCTCGTTGTTCTTTTCCATAACTTTTCCTTCGATATTACTTTTAAGTAAATGTTATCACTCATAAAATAATATATCAACAAAAGGCAATCTTATATAGTTTTTCTTGATTAAAATACCTATTTCGAAAAATCTTTTCCAAGGAAATCTATATTCTGTATGGCATCTTTTTACTTCAAATCTTTCAAAAAGAAATTTTTCATATTCTTTCATCTTTATTTTCAATACTGTATTTGAAAGGTTTTCCTTATCAATTCTTATTTGAGAACGTATATTTGCTTGATAAGCCCAATCATCAAGAAATCTTGTTAATTGAAGGAGTTTAAAATCTTTCTTGCTCGGCTGTTTTGCCCCATAATATGTTAATGCTGCTGCTATACAACTTCCAAGCGTATTACCCGTTGTGTTCCAAGCAGCATAACCAAAGAACTCTTTTAAATTATTGTTGGCAAATAATGCTTTTACAAAACCATTATCACTTCCGTTCGCATTCAAAATATCAGCAATAAAATATGGTTTATCAGGAATTATTAAGTCTTTATTATATTCAGGTTCATACACATCCATAACAAGTTCACCTTGCTCAATTTTAAAATTATTTATAAGTAAAATTAAATCACAGTTTTTTTCATCACTTATAACTCCGCCTGCAAGGTTTATTTGTGATTCAACAGATTTTTCAACAGATATATCTTCATATTTTGATATTTTATTAATGCTTTCAGGATTTAAATATACAGGACATATTTTTATATGTTTCTGTTTATTGATTGAACGAGATAATAATGTTAAAGGTATTTCATCAGCACCTGTTTTAATAAATATATTCTCTTCATTTGAAGATAATTGTTCAAGTTCAATAGCTTCTTTTACATTAAATCCATATTGAGCACAATCATCTTTTGAAAAAATTAATGTATCAAAAACACCTTGTTTCTTAAGTTCAATATAATATTTATTAATATCAAAATTTCTTTTTCTAGTGTTTAAATAATCATCCAAAATATCTTGAGGAATACGTGTTGCATTACAATTACAAGCCATCATATATGATGACTCACAAGTGGTCTCCATTTTATGCATATTATATGAATATTGGAATATTTTAGTACCAAAATTAGACCAATATTCTTTTTCTTCTTCATTTATATTATTATTTGATATTCTCATAATACTTGAAAAAGCATATATTTTAGCCGAGTGTTTCTTAAGTATAGAAACCATTTGGTCTATTCTTGATTTTATTTTTTCATAACTATCATTGCTTCTTCTTGAAGGAATAAGTCCACCATAGGCTATTGTATCCAGAGAAATTACAAAAATATCTATATCTTTCAAAGAATCAATCCAATCAAGTATTGCATTTATATCTGCATTTCTATTCAGATCACCCATAAGATTAATTTCAGGTAAGAATATAGTATGTTCCTTTGCTTGATGTATAATTTGCTGTGGAAGCTGATAACAAACAGGTCTATTATCTATAGGAATAAATGCTATTTGAGACACTAACAAGCCTCCAAATTTTTCAATATTTCATCGGCCAATTTTATAAATTCTTCTTGAACTGATTTTGGCCTTATAATTTTACAACTTTCTCCATACTTTAATAATCTTAATAACAGAGTATCTTTATCTTCTTCCGTATTTGATATTGTCAAATGATTATTACTAAAATCCAGTACTTTTTCCGATGGTTTTAATTTATATAAAGCAGCTAGTCTTCCATAAACTTCAAATACAATAGAGTTCAAATGACAAACACCTGAAGCTTTTTGTGGAAGTTGTTTTAATGAAATGATAGAATCAATATTTATTTTTCTGTTACGACCTAATATCGGATTGTAACAAACAACATAAAAACAATTATCCTTTTCAATTATTTCTCTTAGCTCGAAAATATCAGTTTCTTCTGTATTATCTTTTTTCTTATATATTATGCTTACTCTTTGTCCCTCATATATCAAATTTTTTAATGTTTCTATTACATTATTTCTAATATTAGAACTCTGTATATAATTTTCTTGTTTGATTATATTATTTAATTCATTATTTATATCTAAGTCTACATATTTATCAATTTTTAGAAAAAGGGTTTTCATTATTTCTTCTTCTGCTTTATTGTTTAATTTTTTTATAGAATTAATCAGCAAAATAAAAAGTTCTTGTTCTTTTTTGCTCAAGCTTGTTTTTAATAAAGCATTATTTAAAGAATATTTACCTTGGAATCTGTTTAGTTTTAAACCTGATAATTCAAATGTATTGAAATATTTTAGAAATGCTTCTTGAGAATATACATTTTCAACCGAATCATTTTCTTTCAGTTTTTCTATTAATTCAATTTTTGATAGATTTTTTTCTAAAAGTATTTTTAATACTTCCAAAATTCTTAAACCCGTATCATGATTTTTTTCAGGTTTCTTCATTCCATATATCCTTTTTGTATTAATTTTATTTTATCTATAAGTTTCTCTCTGAAAGAATCAAGGGAAACAATCTTAAAATCAGAACCAAATAATAAAAGTCTTTGTATAAACAAGAACTCATTATCCACAATTGCTTCTATTTTAATTGAATTATCTTTTTTAGATATTATTTTTTCATTTTTTTGGATTTTAAATATATTAGCGCTATTACCGGACAATTCATATACAACCTCGTATGATGTGTTTTTGTCATATATATTAAACATGTCAATACTATTAATTTTTAAAATCCTTTCAACATGTAATAAACTATTCTTTTCATATTTAAAGATATAACACCTTAAATACATTTTACCTGATTCATAAGTTACTTTCTGAGGAATTACATCAATATTTTCTTCTCCGCAATCCGGCGATAAATATTTTATTTGAACTCTTTTTCCTATAATTTTAGGATTAGAGATTTCATCCAAAACTTTCTTATCTATATTTTTTAACGGTTGAGTATCATTTATATAATCAACCTGAGACTCATTAAGAGTTAAAGAAATCAACTTATCATATAAATCATTTAAAACAAAGATATCATTATATTCTATATTTTCGGCAATTTTATCTCTTAAACGAGCAAAAACTTGCAGTTCTTTATTGTTAAGATTTAGCGAGAAAGGATGTCTAATTAATTGGTATTTATAATTATTTGCTTTGTTTGGTCTTAAAATTTCGCATCCTGCAGACTTCAAAGTATTTATGGCAATTCTGACCGTATCTTTTGATACTGATTTATTTGTAATAGAGTCATTCTTTATTATATCTACCAATTCATCTATAGTATAACTTTTTACCATCAAAGACTTTAAAATAAGTAAAGTTCTGTATCCGGTAATACTTATCCAAAACTTTTTAGTCTTTTCTAAGGTATTGCTTTGTTTATCCATAATATAATTTTAAATTAAAAAAGTCAGATTAATAAATAGTTTACAATTAATTGTTACTTATTATGAAATTTTGTATTATGTAATAACGGATTGAGGATTATATGGTAAAAGAATGGAATGAATATTTTCTTGAGATTGCAAAAACCTGTGCTTCCCGTTCAAATTGTATAAGAGCACATGTCGGGGCCGTTATCGTTGGAGAAGACCGAAAAATAAAAGCAACCGGATATAATGGAACACCCTCAAAAGTTATTTCTTGCCTTGAAATAGGTAAATGTTACAGAATAGAACATAATATACCATCAGGAACAATGTATGAAACCTGCAGAAGCATACACGCAGAACAAAACGCAATAATACAAGCAGGACAAGACAGATGCCAAAATGCGACAATGTATATATATGGGCATAATTTTATTTGTATACTTTGTAAAAGATTTATTGTACAAGCAGGAATAAAAGAGGTTTATTTAAGAAAAGATGATAATTCGCCTATAGAGCATGTTTCTGTGGAAGAGATAAAAAAAGAATTATCCGAAGTTTTTTACGCTTCTGCAAAATAAAAAAGAGGTTTTATTAAGACCTCTTTTTTATTGATAAATTTATAAACAATCACACAAAACACTAAAATATCCCTGCTCTTTACCACAAACAGGACATTTAATTGGTGCTTCTTCATTTTCTACAATAAAGCCACAATGAGAACACATCCAATTTTCTTTATTTTTTCTTCTGAACATTTCATTATTTATTAATCTTTCATGTAATTTAGCATATCTTTTGCTGTGATGAGCTTCAATCTTAGCAATATTAAAGAACGCAGCAGCAATATCTTTAAATCCTTCTTCTTCAGCAATTGTTCCAAACTCCGGATATAATAAGGAATGTTCTTCTTCTTCATATTTTGCAGCACATAAAAGATTTGCTTTTGTATCACCAAAACAAGAAGGATAAGTTACATCTAATATTTGAACTTCCTCACCGTCCAGAAACTTAAAATATATTTCAGCATGTTCTTTTTCGTTTAAAGCAGTCATTCTAAATATATTAGCAACTTCAATAAGTCCTTCTTTTTCTGCGGTAGAAGCAAAAATGCAATATCTGTTTCGAGCCATTGATTCACCTGCAAATGCTTTCATAAGATTTTCACGTGTTCTTGTATCTTTTAATGATTTTCTTTCCATAATTCAGTCCTCCCAATTATTTTATAAATGCTTTATTTATGTTATATAATGACCATTATGGCTAAATTAATAGAGTATAAAGAAAATAATGGTGAATATAACATGAGATTTGATTCTCAGTTACTTAATGATGCCATCCAAGAACAAGAAAAAGAACCAATAATTCGATTTTACGGTTGGAACCCGCCTTGTGTTTCTTTAGGAAGAAATCAATCATTTGAGCATATTAATACAGATTTTTGTAAAAATAACGGAATAGATATAGTCCAAAGAATAACAGGCGGAAGAGGGCTTTTGCATGATAATGAAGTTACATACTCTTTCATATGCTCTATAGAATTTTTGGGTAAAGGAGAAAGTATAATTGCCTCATATAAAGAAATTTCATCAGCTATGATAGAAGGATTTAAAAATATAGATATTAAACTTGAACTTGGCGGGAAGAAGAAAATTGAAGCAAAACATGACTACTGTATGCTTATTTCAACAGGAGCCGATTTATCTTATAATGGTAAAAAATTAATAGGTTCAGCCCAATATAGAAAACAAGGTTACATTCTCCAGCATGGTTCCATTCTTTTTAATTATAATCCACAAATAATAAAGGAAATTTTCTACGAAAAAAATAATAACTGTATAACCTGCATAGAAGAAATAAACCCATCACTTAACAGAGATGATGTTATAAAAGCAATGACTGAAGGGTTTAAAGACTATTTTTCTATCTCTTTGCCCTAAATTTTGCTGTATAATACACAGAACTCTTACTTAAAATATTATGTAATCTTTCTTCGTCATCATTTGTAGCTGCCGTCAGAAAATATCTGGTCTGAGTTTCTCTCGGATTAACAGAAAATTCAGCTTGAGTTAATATAACATCTTTTGAACCCCTTGGTAAAATTGATTTATATTTTCTGTCTAAATCTTCAGCGAAATTTTGTGCTGCATTATGGACTGTACCATCGATTACTTCATCGTGTTTTTGAAATGTATCAATCAAATTATAATTTTTTAATGTATGATTATTAGCAAATGAAATTTTTAATAACTGAGGAATAGATGCCTTTGGTTTATCATCATTTAAAGTAAAAACCATTAAAGAGCCGAAAGAAACCGGTGGTATATTCATAATTTTTCCTTTTTTTGTATTATCTGTGACATTTTTAAAACATGTACAAAAAAAAACTTGCTATTTTTAATATGAAATTACTTTAAAATCTGATACAATTGGTTTTAAATATACTATTATTGAGGTCATTTATGAAAAATATCAAAAAAACACTGATTAGATATCCTTATTTAGAAAAACCGGTTGAAATATATGAACGAGAATGCGGACACAAAATTGTATTTGCATACAAAAGAGGTTCACTAATAAATATAAGCAGCTGGGTTAAGACCGGTTCTATAAATGAAAATGATGAAAATAACGGCATTTCGCATTTTTTAGAACACCTTATGTTTAAAGGAACAAATAAGCATAAAGCAGGCGAATTTGACAGAATACTCGAGTCTCGAGGAGCTATAGTAAACGCTGCCACCTGGAAAGATTATACATTTTACTACGTAACAATACCGAAAGGTAGCGATGAAAGAAATTTTAACGACACACTGGATCTGCATGCCGATATGATGCTTGACCCGATTATACCTGATAATGAAATAGGCGAACCATTTGACATTGAAAATCCAAATATAAAAACGAAACGAGAAAGGCATGTTGTTATTGAAGAGATAAGGATGAGAAAAGACCAACCTTGGACAAAAGTATATAATCAAACAAATCAAAATATGTATACATCACATCCTTACAGAAGAGATGTAATAGGAAATGAACAAATAATCTCAACCATCACAAGAGAATGTGTTCTTGATTATTATAGAACCCACTACACACCCAATAATATAACAACAATTATTGTTGGAGATTTAAATCCGGATGAAATAATCTCCAAAGTTGCAAAAGCATTTGATTTCAAAGGGAGAAAAAACAGAGAAAATGATGAGTATAAAATAGATGTTCCAACACAAACAACAAAATATATAGAAACATATTCAAGAATTAATACAGGATTTCTAATGTTTGGATATTTGGGGGCACAAGCTATTGATATAAAAACTTGTACAATACTTGAAATACTTGCATTAATTTTAGGCCAAGGTCAAAGTTCAAGATTATATCAAGAGCTAATAGAAAAAGCTGAAAAACAAATATTCAATGTCGTTTCAACAGACTATTATCATTTTAGAGATGGTGGAAATTTATTTATACAAGCTAATTTCAAACCAGACGAAAAAGAAAATGCAATTAATCTTATAAAAGAGCAAATCGGAAAAATTTATTCAGACGGAATAACAGAAAAAGAACTTAAAAAAGCAAAGAAAAAACTAAAAGCAGGATTTGCGGAAAATTCAGAAAGTGTCTCAGATATATCTGAAACCATCGGGTTTTATATGACAGTATGCAACAAACTTGAATGCGTAGAAGAATATATGAATGCTATTGAAAACATTACACTCGAAGATATTAAGAATACCTCACAAAACTATCTTGATATAAATAAAGCTGTTATTTCAGTATTAATGCCTGAGTCTTATAAAAAATAAAGGATAAAAAATGGAAAAATATACATTAACAAATGGAATAAAAACAATTATAAAAAGAAATAAAAACACCCCAAGGACAGCAATTGCACTTTACTTCAAACTCAATAATGATGAAAAAAAATCCGGTCTATATTATTTAATGACACAACTATTTTATCAAGGTACAAAAAATAGAACATCAGAACAATTGGCAAATGAACTTGATGAAAATGCAATTGATTTAAATATAGAAAAGAAAGCAGATTATATAAGGTTCAAATTACTTTGCTTGAATGAAGATATAAATTTGGCATTAGAAATACTGCAAGATATAATAGAAAATTCAACTTTTAATGAGTTCGAAAAAGAAATCATTAAGATAAAAGGCGAATTTGAATCTGATTTAGACTCAGCAAAAGTTAAAGCACAAGATGAATACTATAGAACAATATTTAAGAATCATCCATATGGTGTAGGGCGAAAAGAAGTAATAGAACAAATAAGCAAGATTACAAAAGAAGATTTATTAAAAACACATGAAGAAATAAAAAATTACGGGCCAAAAAACATCTCAATTGCCGGCGATATAGAGAAGGAAATAATTATTTCTTTATTAGAAAAACATCTTTGTAATATAAACAATACTGAACTAAAAGATAACCGAAAAAAAGTTGAGCCATTGAATAAAAACATAGTTTCAATTATTGAAAAAGAAGATGCCAATCAAGCACAAATTTTTATGGGGTGGAGATTTCCTAATATATATTCCGAGGACTATGCAACAATTATTCTTCTAAATACGATACTTGGTTCATCAGGCTTAAGTTCAAGGCTCTTTCTTGAATTAAGAGAAAAACAAGGTCTTGCATACACAGTAAGAAGTGTATATGAACCTTTCATCTTATCAGGTCATTTCTTTGTATACATAGCAACAGAACCAAAGAACATAAAAACATCCTTAAACGGATTTGATAAAGAAATAAATAAAATAATGACAGAAATAATTTCAGATAAGGAACTGGAAGAAGCAAAAAATAATGCTATAGGGAAAAGACAATTTTATAGTGAAACAAATCTCTTAGAAGCTTCTTTAAACGGTTATTATGAATTTTTAGGTCTTGATTTTGATTATGAAGAAAAACTTATAGACAGCATTAAAAATGTAACAAAAGAACAAATTATAGAAACAGCAGAAAAATATTTTTCAAAAAGTAGTGCATTATGTATATTAGCTCCCAAAAAATATCTTATGGAGGCTGATTTATTAAAAATATAACTGTCAAAACAGCTAAAGTTATGTTAAAATCAACATAGATAATATGAGCAACATAAATATAGATACCAAAAAAATAACAAAAGAAATAGATAAGTTTCAGAAATCCGGTAATATACAAAAAGCAATAGAGACTTGTCAAGGTGCTATATCCCAAGATGAAAATAATGCCGAACTGCATATTAAACTTGGTGATTTATACATGGAATGGCATCTTGATATACATCAAATAAAACAATATGTCGATGAAGCAATTACGGAATATCAAAGAGCTCTTGAATCTTGTGTTAATTCAGCTGAAATTTATTTCAAGATAGCAATGGCATTTTATTACAAAAGAGAACTTGAAAAAGCAGTAAATTATTTTAAACTTGCACTGGAACATAATACAAAATTAGCTGAAGCACACTTTATGATTGCTGAAATTTTTATGAAAAAAGGAGATTTTCTAGAGGCGGTAGAATCCGCACAAAGAGCCATTTCAATCTCACCTTTTTCATCATCAAGAGCATGTTTTCTGATTTATAATATCTTGTCCATATCAAAGAAGTATAAAACAAATAAACGTTATTGGATGCTTTTAGCCTCTTTTCTCACACTTCCGTTCGATAAATATGCAATGAAAGAAGTTATTAGAAGAATATCATATCTACAGTTCCTCCCAACATTATTGAAAACTTCATTAATGATCTTTTTAAAGGGTTTCAATCAAGAAGTTTTAGATATATATAGAGAAACAATAGATAGAGCCCCGAGGTTCGTGGAACTATACATAAATCTTGGAAGAGTATATTATGAATTAAAACGTTATGATGATGCCATATGTGAATATAAAATGGCAATCTGGCTTGATAGCTTAAATATAAGAGCCTATTATTATTTATGCCAATTATATGAAGAACAAAGAGATTATGATAATGCAATTTTAACTTGTGAAAAATTAATTGAATTACAGCCACATGTCGCTGACTTTCATTGCAGGCTTGCACAATACCTATATTTAAGAGGAGATATAGATCAATCTATAGAACATTATCAAACAGCTGTTACGTTAAGTCCAAATCCGGTATGGACAAGCGTTGTGGCTCAGACTTTAGGTTTTATTTTTCAAGAAAATACAAAAAATCTTGATGCAGCTATTAGTTCATACCAAAGTGCATATAATCTTAATCCGAATGATATTGATATATACCTGAACTTGGGAAATGTTTTTTTTGAAAAAGGTTCTTATGATAATGCATTAATGGTATACAAAAAAGCATTGGAATCATCCCCTCATAATGCAAGGCTTCACTGCAACTTGGGATATTTATACTGGGGCAAAGGCAATATTGAAGAAGCTATAAAAGAATATGAAAAAGCAATAAAATATGATAATACATATGATATTGCATATAACAACTTAGGAGTTATATATTTAGATGATTTAGGCAGAGTAAAAAAAGCTATAGAACTGTTTGAAGCTGCAAGAAAATATAATCCGAATTATGCTTTGGCACATTATAATTTAGCCCGTTCAATAGCTATAACTGGTGATAAAGTTGAAGCTGCAAAATTATACCAAATAGCTTTAGATATTAATACTTATACTCAGGAACTTGATCCTGTTGATATTGAAGAAAAAATTCAAGATTTATTTACATAATGGAGAATTCTAATTGGAATACGTTCAAGAAATAAGAGTTTTATATAGTGATACAGATTCATACGGTGTAGTTTGGCATGGCTCCTATACAAAGTGGTTTGAAGCTGCAAGAGTAGGTCTTGTTGAAGCACTTGGCATGGACTTAGAAGAGCTTGAAAAAAATAATATTCTTTTTCCTGTTGTAGAAATGAACATACGTTATAAGTCTTCTGCAAAAATGAATGAACGTATTATAATCAAAACAGAAATAACAGAATTAAAACCGCTAAGTATCACATTTGAACATAAAGTTTATGAAAAAAAAACCAATACATTAAGAGTAATTGCGCACACTACAATTGTCGTCATTGACAGCATTACAGGTAAAATGTACAGAAAGATGCCTGAAGAACTATATTCTAAATTTACAAAAGCAATTGAATGAGAAACTTGTTTATTAATCTTTAGGTCAATAAATATAAATCCTTGGACTATGTCCCATTTTTATAATATTTCCTAGAATTGTATAAGATAAAAAGGGGCGTACGTTGGGGATAATTTATAATAACAAATATAATAAAATAAATGGTTCTGCAATGCAGGATAATTCCCTTGCTCAAATTTATTTCTCTGAAGCTGAAGAACTTAGACTCAATAAAAAGTTCAAAGAAGCAATTGATAAATATTTGCATTCTATATTGATAAATAGAAATAATCATACATCGTACATTGGTCTTGCAATAGCATATAAAAATTTAAAAAACTACAATAAAGCAATAAAAAGTCTCAAGAAAGCCGAAATATTGGAACCGGATGATATAAATGTTCAAAAAGAACTTGCCATATGCAATATTATAAAAGGAGATTTTGCAAACGGCATAAAACATCTGATATGCTCAATAAAATTGGAGCCCAATAATATTGAAATCCAAATGCAGCTTGCTTTAGTACATGAAATGATTGAAGAAGAAGATATGGCTTTAATGATATATCAGAAGATCATAGAAACAGAACCCGAATATATACGAGCACACATTCAAAAAGCAACTTTATATATGCATCTGGAAGATTATATTAACAGCGCAAAAACATTCAAAGAAGTACTCAGACTCCAAAAAGACTATTATAGAGCATATTTAGCTATTGGTATCTGCTATGAAAAACTTGGAAATAAACAAGGTGCAAGAAGATTTTATAAAAAATACTTAGCAACATCAAATACTGTCTCAAGCAAAGAAGAGGTATCAAAGAGAATAATTGAACTTGAAAGTAAAAAGAACACAGCAACACATAACTTAAAACTATTATAGAGAAGTTTGATTATTTTAATCCTTTTTGCTAAAGTACATAAGGAATAAGTAGTATTATTATGGAAGAAAAACTTGATATAATAACAATCGGGGAAAGTTTAATAGAACTTTCTACCAATGAGAATTTAACAACAGCAGTAAGTCTTGATAAATATTACGGTGGAGATACACTTACTACAGCAATTTCTGCACTCAGATTAGGTTCAAAAGTCGGATTTATTTCAAGAATAGGAATGGATTGTTTTAAAGATTATTTGATTGAAAGCTGGCAAGATGAAGGTTTAGATATTTCGCATATCAAACCTGTACAAGGATTCAATGGCATCTATGTTGTATCCAAAAAAGAAGATTGCAGTGACAAAGAATTTGCATTTTATCGAAAAAAAACAGCAGCAACAAATCTTTCAGTTGAAGATATTTCTACAGATTATATTCAAAATTCTTCTTTGTTATATGCAACAGGTATAACACAGTCTCTTTCAATATCAGCAAGAGAAGCGGTTAAGAAAGCTTTTATAATAGCAAGAGAAAATAATATTATTACGGCATATGATCCCAACTATACATCAAAAATTTGGGACGAGGCAGAAGCGAAAGAAGCTTTTGATGAAATTGTTGAATTTGTAGATATAATCTTTCTAAACGTAAAATATGACTCAAAAGTTGTTATTGATTCTGAGTCAATAGATAATACAATAAAATATCTATGGGATAAGGGAATAACAACTGTTGTGATAAAATCCTCAATTGATAAAGGTTATTATGTAGGTTATCAAGGAAAAATTGAATTTATAAAATTCATCAATGAAGAAGTATGGGATGACACAGGAGCAGGTGATGCATTCAATGGCGGCGTTTTGCACGGAATAACCTCCGGCATGTCCCCGTTTAAAGCTGTAAGTTTAGGTGCAATTGTAGCCGGTTTACAAATAAAGAGCCTTGGGGCCATAAAGTCCATACCTACAAAAGAAAATGTATATAGAATTTTTAAAGGTCAAAATGACTAAGAAGTTCTGCATTTCAGGATATTATGGGTTTGATAATTTTGGCGATGAAACAATATTAAATGTTTTAGTCGAAAATATTAAAGCAGGTGTCGGACAATCACAAATAACTATTTTTTCTTCAAATCCCTTAAAAACAGAAAAACTATATGATGTAAAAAGTGTTTATTCTTTTGATTTATTATCAGTTATCAAAGAACTTTTAAGATGTAATTATCTTATTTCAGGTGGTGGCAGCCTACTTCAAGATGTGACAAGTAAAAAAAGTCTCGTATATTATCTTGCTGTAATTGCTATTGCATTATTTTTTAGAAAGAAAGTTATAATATTCGCACAAGGTATTGGACCAATTAATAACAAAATACTTGCAAATATAACTAAAATAATATTAAAAAAAGCTAAATATATTACGGTAAGAGACAATAAAAGTCTGAATTTACTAAATGAATGGGGCATTAAGGCCAATATCTGTGACGATCCTGTTTGGAATATAAAGATAAACAAAAAAGAAAAAGCGAATAAAATTGGGATACAATTAAGAAATTTCAACTCTCTAACATCTGAATTTATTGATAAATTAGCTTTTTGTATAAATGAATTTTATCGAGATAAAGAGATAATAATTTTCTCTTTCCAGAACAAAATTGATTTAGAAATATGCAATCAATTAAAAAAACATCTGCAAATCATTAATCCTAGTATAAACGTTAAAGTTGTCGAGAACATTTCAAACGAAAAGATAATTGATGATATATCAGAATTAGACAGCTTGATTGCCATGAGATACCATGCCTGTTTAATAGGTATAAAAGCTAAAATTAAAGTTTTACCGATTAATTATGATATCAAAGTAGAAAATCTCGCCAAAGATTTTAATCTTTTGAATTTAGATTTAAATTGTACACTAGAACATATGAAAGAAATTTTTTCTGATTTTAAAAACTTATCAAGAGCCTATAATATAGAAAAAATAGAAAGGCTAAACTTTAATTTTACAGAATTATTAGAAAATTTATAAGTTACTTTCTTGCATATTTTTCAGAACGATTTTCGTTAAGAATATTTCTTAATTTCATAATAGCTTGAGCATGAATCTGACATACTCTGGATTCTGATACTTCAATACTTGCACCGATTTCTTTTAAAGTCATATTTTCATGGTAGTAAAGAACCATAACCATACGTTCACGCTCAGGCAATTTCTTCAGTGCAGCTTGCAGTTCATTCTTAACATCTTTTTCTTCAAGTTTTTCAAGTGGATTTACAGAATTTGTATCTTCAATAGTATCAATTAATTCAATTCCTTCATCACCCGAGTATTTCTTATCATACAAAGAACCGACAGATGTATCTTCAGCCATTATAGATACAACTTTATCTTTTTCGATTCCTAAAGCATCAGCAATTTCTTGTGTGGTAGGAGTTCTGCCCAGTTTTTGTTTTAAATCTTCACTGGTAGTCTTCACATCTTTTATTCTCTTACGCATGCTTCTTGGAAGCCAATCTTGAGAACGGATTTTATCAATGATTGTACCTCTTATTCTCATAATGGCATAAGTTTCAAAATGGGCACCTTTATCCGGAGAAAATTTTTCAATTGCATCAATTAAACCTTCAACACCGAAACTCGTTATATCCTCTATTGCAAAATTTGGCGGAAGATTAAGTTTAATTCTGCCTATAACATATTTTGTAAGATAAATATACTGAACTATAATCTGATCCCTAAGCTTTTTATTTGTTCTATCAGAAAGATACTCCATCCAAAGATTTTCGAGTTCAGTATCAGACAATCTTTTTATATGGTTATATGAATTGTATTCCAAATTATCGTTCATTATTTTTCCGAAATATAAATTATAATAGTGCTATTTCAATTGTAGTCATACAGCACAATTATCAAATCATATATATATATGAAGTTTCAGAAAAATTATAATTATTTATTAATAAGAATTGGCATTTGTTTAATTTTCTTCATCCAAGAAGAATTATTTTCAACAGTAAAATAGAATGTTTCTCCAAACATTTCTTCTTCGTATTTGCTTTGTTCTTCTTCTTTTTGAAATTCATTGGCAATTAAAATCTTTTTTATTTTATTTCTTAGCATCAAACTTGATGTAAGATTAAAAATAACTTTTCTTTCACTTGTATTGTATAAAGCTTTTTCAATTGCAATTTGAAGCATTTTATCAATTAATGGCTCAAATTTTATTTGTGAATCAAAATTTAGGTTTATGATATATACACTATCTTTATATACTTTTAAATCCATATTTGCAAGAATTTTTTCATCTTCAGTTCTAATAGAGTATTTTTCTAGTTGATTTTTTGATGAAAATTTTCTAAAAACGTTAACATCAAATGATCTTAAGCCAAATAAAAATCTTTTTTGGGTCAGAGAAAAAGTTTTTATTTTTTCCCATTTTGGCAATAAATAAACTTCATTTAATAAATCTTCAACTGATAATTTATACTTCTTATCATTTTTTATTATTGTATCTATCATATATTAAATTTAAACCCTATATACTCTCACAACAGAAAGAGAAATACTATATTTATTTTCTAATTATTTTCTCTGATATTGCTAGCGAATACTTTACTATATCACTCAGGCAGTAATTTATTTTATATTTTATATCAAACCATGTCAACAGTCTCGATATAATTAACATGATTTTACAAAAAACTTATCTTCTATATATTATATTCTTTTTTTTATCATTTTTTGTACATATATATAAAGTATAAAGAAAATTATTTTTGATAAGTAAAGATTTTTTTATTTCTCTATTTTTTAAGACATATGAAATAAAACTATATGTAAGAAGATTAATACCAGTTTCTTGTGTTCTCTTTTCAAAATAATCAACAAGTAAAAAGATATGTGGAGAAACATTCTTGTTATTATATTTACGGGCATATTGAACTTCTATATCTATCGCAACTGTTTTTACTCCATAATTATTCATTAATACAAAGAACTTCTCTATTTCACGAATATTATCATTTATTCCAGGAATAATAATATATTTAATAATCAAATTATCTTTATTTGCTATGGAATAATTTTTAATTGTTTCACATACTTTAGAAAAGCAATCAACCTGTTTAATTTTTTTATAAGTTTTATTTGTACCCGAATCAAGAGAAATAACAACAGACCCTTTATTTTTCTTTAGAACTTCTTCAATAATTGGACTATACTTAATTCCACTCGTATGTATTCTAACTGTAGTACCGTTTTCAATAAATAACTGCACTAACTCTTCAAAATTATGCATAAGAGTGGGTTCCCCGCCTTGAAATGTAGCTTCTCCTCCGGCTTTATAATAACCTTTTTCTATTAAATCTTTAATAATAGGATAAGTATTATAATTTCTATTATTTCCGCTATACTCTTCGCTGCAATATATACATCTTGCATTACAAGAACGACAATGAGAGAAATGAAAATCTGATATTTTGCGTTCATCAGTATATTTATACTCAGCTAAATGATAACAACCCAGACAATCATAAATAGTTTGATCTTTCTGGCGGGCAATTCTTTTTGCTTTTATATCAAATAACATTTCCCAATCAATAGGATCTCCGTAATAATTTTTTATTAAAACAGGCAAACCTCTGCCGTCATTATGGGATATACAACAATCGGAAACCATATTTAAGTCAAAATTTATACCTGATTCCAAGAAAGAACAACCTAATTTATTCATTAAGAAATCTCCACTTCATAAAAGAAAAAGAACAACTTCTCAGGTTGTTCTTTTTCTTATTAAGATTTTAATTACTCAGCGTAAACACTAACTTGTTTTCTATCACGTCTGTGCGGTTCAAATTTTACAACACCATCAATCAATGCAAATAAAGTATAATCTTTACCCATACCTACATTGTTTCCGGGATGAATCTTTGTACCTTTTTGACGAACAATAATATTACCTGTAGTAACAGCTTCTCCGCCGAATTTTTTAACGCCTAAACGCTTACTTTCACTGTCACGACCGTTTTTACTCGATCCGACACCTTTCTTATGTGCCATTTTATATTCTCCTTAGTTATTTCTAAATTAATACGGGTTATGTTTTTTATTCTTCTGCAGCATCTTTTTTTGCAGCTGTTCTGATTTTATTAATCATAACTCTTGTAAAGTTTTGTCTGTGTCCATTTTTTCTTCTGTAGCCTTTTTTTGCTCTTTGTTTATAAACTAGAACTTTTTTAGTTCTGTCATGTTTTACTACAGTACCTTCTACGCTTGCATTTTTTACATATGGTTGACCAACTTTTGATTTTTTACCGTTAACAAGCATAATGATGTTTTCAAAAACAACTTTAGAGTCTGCTTCATTTTCAAGTAATTCAATATCAACATAACGACCTTCAGTAACTTGATATTGTTTTCCGCCTGTTTCAATAATTGCAAACATTTTTTATTCCTTTCACTTGAGGCTGTCGTAGCTTTCGCATTTATTAACGACATGCCTATCTACACACATGCACAATAGTTTACACTACTATACATTATGAATAAAAGTTTACCTTGTACATATTCCAAAGTCAACCAGGAATACTTGTAATATATGTTTCATGTTAAGTAAGTTTAATTATAAAAAAAAGGAGTGATAATAAATCACTCCTTTTTGATTTTAGTTATACAAACTATGCTTTTTGTTCTATTACTGCTTGAGCAGCTGCTAATCTCGCTTGCGGAATTCTGAATGGAGAGCAAGAAACATAATCTAAACCGATTTTGTTGCAGAATTTAACACTATCCGGGTCACCACCATGTTCACCGCAAACACCGCCAACAAGTTTCGGATTAACTTTCTTACCCTTTTCCATAGACATTTCAATTAATTGACCTACACCATTTGTATCTAATGTAGCAAACGGATTAGACGGAAGAATTTTTTGTTCAACATATCTGTTTAAGAACTTACCTTCAGCATCATCTCTTGAGTAACCAAATGTCATTTGAGTAAGGTCATTAGTACCAAAAGAGAAGAATTCAGCGTGTTCTGCAATTTCATCAGCAGTTAAAGCAGCACGAGGAATTTCAATCATAGTACCAAACTTATAGTCAACTTCAACTCCTTTTTCAGCCATAACATCTTTTGCTACACGAACTAATATTTCTTTAGCAACTTTAAGTTCGTTAACGTGACCGATTAAAGGAATCATAACCCAAGGTTGAACTGCATGACCTTCTTTCTTCAAATCACAGCAAGCTTCGAAAATAGCTCTTACTTGCATTTCATTGATTTCAGGATATGTTAAACCTAAACGGCATCCTCTCAATCCCATCATTGGATTTGCTTCTGATAAACCTTCCACAACATGGAGCAACTCTTCTTTTTCTTTTGAATCTTTACCTAAAGCTTTTAATGTTGCAACTTCGGCAATTAAATCCTCTTTAGATGGTAAGAATTCATGTAGTGGCGGATCTAAAAGACGAACTGTTAAAGGTTTATCGCCTAAAGCTTTAAACATTGCATAGAAATCATCATATTGCATTGGAAGAAGTTTATCTAAAGCTTCTTTTCTCGCTTCAGGAGTTCCTGCAATAATCATTTTTTGAACCCAAGGAAGTCTATCAGGATCCATAAACATATGTTCTGTTCTGCAAAGGCCTACGCCTTCAGCTCCAAACTTTAATGCATTTTCAATATCTTTTGGAGTATCAGCATTTGCTTCAACGTGCAATTTTTTAATTTCATTTACCCAAGTAAAGAATTTATTCCAATTGTCATCTATTTTAGCTTCAACTAATTTTACAGCACCAGCCATTACGATACCCTTGCCACCATCTAATGATATAATGTCGTCTTTCTTATAAACAACACCATTAGCACCTGTTAAGGTTTCATTAGCAAGGTCAATTTTTATATCTTCACAGCCTGAAACACAAGGTTTTCCCATACCTTTAGCTACAACTGCTGCGTGAGAAGTGGCTCCGCCGCGCAATGTTAATACACCTTGTGATACGGCCATACCATGGATATCATCAGGGCAAGTTTCAACACGAACTAAAATTACTTTTTCGCCTGCTTCACCACGAGCTGCTGCTTCTTCCGTATCAAATACAATTTTACCTACAGCCGCTCCGGGAGATGCATTTACACCTGTTGCAATTTTATCAGCTTCTGCCATTGCTTTTGCATCAAAACATGGTAATAATATTTGATTAACAGTATAAGGATCAACTAATTGAATAGCTCTTTCTTTTGTTATGATACCTTCTTCACACATATCAACAGCTATTTTTACTGCTGCAGCAGCAGTTCTTTTACCGTTTCTTGTTTGAAGAATATATAATTTACCTTTTTCAATTGTAAATTCCATATCTTGAACATCTTTATATCCAAGTTCAAGTTTTTTAGCTATATCAACATATTGTTTATATAATTCAGGCATTTCTGTTTCTAATTCAGCAATAGGTTTAGGAGTTCTTATACCTGCTACAACGTCTTCACCTTGTGCATTTGTTAAGTATTCACCATAGAATTTGTTTTCACCTGTTGCAGGGTTACGAGTGAATGATACACCTGTTGCACAATCATCCCCCATGTTTCCGAATACCATTGTTTGAACATTAACTGCAGTTCCGAAGTTATGGTCGATTTTGTTCATATTTCTATATGCAACGGCACGTGGAATATTCCAAGAACGGAATACTGCTTCGATTGCTTCTTGTAATTGAACATATGGATCTTGTGGAAAATCTTTACCGGTTACTTCTTTTATAACCTTTTTGTATATTGGAATTAAAGACTTCCAACCTTCTGCGGAAACTTCAGTATCAGATTTTACACCTTCACGTTCTTTTACTTTTTCAACTTCAGATTCAAAATATTTTTGTCTGTCCATTTCCCAAGCTACAGAACCAAACATTGTTAAGAAACGGCGATAGCTGTCATAACAAAATCTTGGGTTGTTTGTTAATTTAACCATTGCTTCAACAGTTTCATCATTTAAACCTAAGTTTAATATAGTTTCCATCATACCAGGCATAGAAACTCTTGCGCCTGAACGAACAGAAACTAATAACGGATTTGTTTTATCGCCAAATTTTTTACCTGCTTGAACTTCAACTTCAGCCAATTTTGCCTTAACATCATCCATTAAGCCTTTAGGCATTTTATTGCCGTTGTTTATATATTCCATACAAGTTTCAGTTGTAATTGTTAAACCCGGAGGAACAGGCAAGCCTAAATTTGTCATTTCAGCTAAATTAGCACCTTTTCCGCCCAAAAGGTTCCTCATTGAAGAATTACCTTCTTTGAATAACCATACTCGTTTCTCTGTCATTCTCTTCTCCTTAATTAACTTAAATTTCTATTATTATTTAAAATATCAAAACGATTTTTATAAATTAACATGAACATAGCTTTTTCTCAAACTCAGAACTTACCCCCCAACAAATAATACTCACTACAATATAATCCTGTACCTATTGGAGAACAATTAGCCTTCAATTTTGAACGTTTTCTGCCATTACCAAGTGCAGAAATATTATTCTTATATATATTTAAAAAGAATATATCCTGTCCGATTCTATTAGGTTTTTCAACTCCGTTAATATCAACAAACATAAAAAATAACGGCTGATTATCACTTATTATTTCATGTTCATTTTTTCTTACAGAAAGGATTGTACCATCTTTATCTACTATAAATTTATCAAAATAAAACTGACTTTCTTTGGATACTAAACCACCATTCATTTTTCTGTAACTATATTTTTTTAATTGACGTAAGTCTATTTCAACTAAATTAAAATAAGGCCTAAATCTTTCTAAAATATATTCTTCTGAAATTAATTTACCAGCTTCTTCTTCTGTCGGGATTATTGAACCTTCATGTAAATTAACCAATGAAAAACAATAGTTTAATTGTTCGTATTCCGATTTCCATTTGGCAATTCTTTGAGCTTGTTCCATATTTATCAGATTAAATGGTAAAACAATCAAAACAACTAACACTAAAATTAATATTACAGAAACTATATTGAATAAACTAAAAGAAAGATTTTTCACTATGCCAGTTCCATTCTTCTTTTTTCTTTCATCAATTCATCATAAATCCAATCTGGAACAAAATTTTTGCCCATAATAATATTCCCGTTATTAGGATTTGGTGCATGGAAATCAGATCCACCTGTAATAATAAGCCCGTATTTTTCAGCAAGAGTTGAAAAATATTCTATTATAGCCGGTGAATGTTTTCTGTGGTATGCTTCTAAACCTCTAAGCCCAAAATTCATCATTTCTTTAGTTAATTGATCAGCAATATCAACATCAAAAGGATGTGCAAAAACAGGAATGCCGCCCGCATCATAAATAACTTCAACAGCGTCAAAAGGAGTTACCGTTTTACGCTGAACATATACGTTTGAATTGTCATTTATGTATTTGTTGTATGCTTCAATAACACTTGCAGTTCCTCCTGCATTTGTTATTGCTTTTGCAATATGAGGTCGTCCAATACTGCCACCGGGTGCAACTTGTTTTGTTATACTATCATAAGTTATTTTTATACCTTCTTTTTTAGCAAGCAGAGTAATTATCTCTTTTGTTTGCTTAATACGAGCTTGTTGCTGGTTTTTTATCAATTTTTGAAAATCATTGTTATGTAAATCCATAAAATATCCAAGAATATGAACTTCATATCCTTTGTATATTGTATTGATTTCTACACCCGGAAGGATTTCAATAGATTTATCTTTTGCGTATTCTCGAGCTATATCAAATGAAAGCACATTATCATGGTCTGTAATGGCAATCGCACCAATTCCGGCATCTATTGCGGTATCAACAATCTTTTCGGGCGAAAAAGCGCCATCCGAATAAGATGTGTGGATATGTAAATCGACTTTCACTTCCTTATCCTTTCATAATCATATTTCCTCACTAATATATTTTTCATTAATTCTTTCAATAGCTTCTGCTTTCCCGGAAAAACAATCAACAGTAATAATAACACCATTGACTTGGGAATCTCCAGAAGCAGCAACATCTAACCTTTCAGGGATAGATGTCAATAATCTGTTGACGGAAGATTCATAATCCATTCCAATCACTCCATTCATGTCGCCACAAAAACCTGCATCCGTAATATATGCGCAACAACCTTCATATATTCTTTCATCGGCTGTTTGAACATGTGTGTGTGTACCAAAAACACCAGAAACACCCAGTTTAGCATAATATTTAGCCATGCAGATTTTTTCTGCTGTAGCTTCAGCGTGAATATCAATAATTATTACAGGTGTTTCTTTTTTTATTTCTTCTATAGTCTTAGTTAATATTTCCCAAGGTGAATCTATTAATCCCATAAACGTTCTGCCTAAAACATTTATTACACCTATTTTACATTTTGATGTTTCAAAAATTCTATAGCCCTCACCGTGGGTACCTTTGGGATAATTTATCGGTCTTATAAGTTTATCGGCTTCATTTATATACTGAAAAATATCTCGTTTATCCCAGATATGATTACCTGATGTAAAAGCGTTAATTCCATATGATATAAGTTCATTGTAATTTTTTTGAGTCAGACCAAAACCGTGTGAGGCATTTTCTGCATTAGCAATAATAAAATCAGGTTTATCTTCTTTTAGATTTTCAATATATCTTTTAACGGCAAGCCTGCCTGCCTTTCCGACTATATCACCTAAAAACATAATTTTTATTTTTGAATCTGACATAATAATAATCTAATTTTCCCTGTATATTTTATAAGAACCATATAAAATAATATTTTTAAAACAGAGAGAGAATTCATTTTAGTTCAAATTCTCTCTCAAATTTTTATTTCGCAACTTCGGTTGTTCTTATCTCTCTAACAACAGTTACTCTTATCTGTCCAGGATAATCAAGCTCTTCTTCTATACGTTTTGCTATATCTCTGGCAAGTCTTGCTGAAGCAACGTCATCAAATTTTTCGGGTTGAACTATAACTCTTACTTCTCTACCGGCTTGAACCGCAAAAGATTGTTTTATTCCATCATAACTTAATGCTATTTCTTCAAGTTTTTGTAATCTCTTAATATAGATTTCTAGAGTATCACGTCTTGAACCTGGTCTACCAGCGGAAATTGCATCAGCTAATTTTACAAGAACAGCTTCTATTGTATTTGCTGTTACATCGTCATGGTGAGCTTCTATAGCATGGACAACTTCTTCTTTCTCACCATATTTTCTTGCCAGTTCAACACCTAATTCTATGTGAGTTCCTTCTTGAGTTTGATCAACCGCTTTACCAATATCGTGTAATAATCCGGCACGTTTTGCTATTTTTACATTTGCTCCGATTTCAGATGCAATCATGCCTGCAATATGACCGACTTCTAAAGAGTGAAGCAAAACATTTTGACCATAACTTGTTCTATAATATAATCTTCCTAATGTTTTTACCAACTCTTTATTAAGGTTCATAATGCCCATTTCCATTGCGGCATTTTCACCTTCTTGTTTAATTTTTTGATCAATTTCAACTCTGGCTTTTTCAACCATTTCTTCAATTCGTACAGGATGTATACGCCCATCAGATACAAGTTTTTCAAGTGCCAGTTTCGCAATTTCTCTTCTAACCGGATCAAAACAAGAAAGCACTACTGCTTCAGGAGTATCATCAATAATTAAATCAACACCTGTTAGTGTTTCTAATGTACGAATATTCCTACCTTCACGTCCAATAATGCGGCCTTTCATTTCGTCAGAAGGTAAACTTACTGTAGCTACAGTTGATTCAATAACTTGATCTATTGCACATCTTTGCATTACTGTAGTTAAAATTTCTTTTGCTTTTTCATTCGAAACTTCTTTAATATGGTTTTCATTTTCTCGAATTAAAGCATTTGCTTCTTGCTGTAAATCATTTTTCAATTGTTCAAAAAGAAGGTTTTTAGCTTCTTCAGAAGACATGCCTGATATTCTCTCAAGTTCTTGTATTTGCTTTTGTATTGTTTCAGCCAAATAATCTTCTTTATCAAGAACTGCATCCATTTTTCTTTGAAGTTCAGATTCTTTATTAACTATAGCTTGTTCTTTATCTTCGAGTAATTCCTCTCGTTTAGAAAGTTTTGCTTCGAGCTTCGAAAGCTCTTGTCTTCTTTCTTTCGTTTCTTCTTGAAATTTTTCAATATCCTTTTGTACAGCCTCTTTAGCAGCAATCATTGCTTCTTTTTTATAAAGACTGTTTTTTTCTTCCATGTCTCTTAATAATGCTTCTTTTTCTTTTTTGCCTCTATTTGAATCTAAGAAAAACATCAAACAAATAAATACCAAAAAACAAACAAGTATTACTAAAGTATTAATATCAATCTTAATTTTCCCGTACCTCGTTCTTTCTAAATGCATACAAGGATGCACTTATGTAATATTAATATTTAAATAAATTTAACTTTAATTCATATATCAAAATTATGTTATTCTATTACTTATAGTAGTAATTCTAACATATAAAAACGGTTTTTAACAACATTTTTATATATTCTTATATGTTCTTAAAAAAAATTTGAATTTTTACTGGACATAAAAAATTTTTTATATTATATTACTTTTTGAACAAGCCTTGGTGGCGGAAGTGGTAGACGCGTTGGACTTAAAATCCAATTAGGCTCACCCCTAGTGCCGGTTCAAGTCCGGCTCAAGGCAAATTTTAAAAGACTCCTTTGGGGTCTTTTTTTTATGAGACGGATGCGAACCCACAAAACGAAGTTTTGTAAAAGGTTCAGCGCGAGTGAGCAGAGGCTGAAATGGCAAAGGTGATGAACCTTAGACATTGAATGCCGTTTAACGCGAACGAGAAAGAAAGCGCAAATTCATCTTGCTCTATTCTTATAATACGGAATATATAGTTAAACTCCTTTTTTATTATCAAAATTATCAGCTATTATTGCTGAAGCATTTGTTGTATTTATTGGAATTACAATTGAAGCACCGGTTTCTGGATGAACAGTTACTTGTCTTGGAATATACTCATTAGACATTACCTCAATTTCTGTTCCTAAAAAGTCTTTTGCCTGCATTCCATCAATTTCCATAATTTGTTTTTGTATAGCTTGTAATTCTGCCTTCATAGTTTGAACTTGCTTAGCTAAAACTGTATTTTCCGGATTATTAACAGATTCTGTATATAATCTATACATTTCTTGTCCTTTTGTCTTATATTCAATAGTTAATTTTGATTTTTTAATTTGATCAAGTAATCTGGCTTCTTCACTCAAGTCATAATTTTGCTGGCCTCTAAGCTTAGCTAATTTACTTTCTAATTTTGCAATTTCGAAATTATTTCCGTTTCTTTGAGCAAGAACTTCTTCTGGAGTGAATTGATACTGATTAAAGTCACCACCAAATCCCATAATACCTTGACCGGCAGCATTACTTTCTATACAATCAATACCGTCTCTAAGAGATTTAATTGCAGCTATTTTCTCTTCTTCAGACAATTCTTTCAGTAAACTTACATCTATATTTGAAGTATTAAATCCTGATGAATTTTGCATTGCAATTTTATATCTTAAATTATGTCCTCTTGCATAATCTCTCATTGCTGCAATTGCATCATCTACATTATTATATCCTTGAATAAATTCTTTATTTCCACGAACTAATGGTTCTACCATCGCTGTTAATTCATCATCACTGTATGATACCATCTGATATAATTTATCTTTTGCTAAAGCAGAAAAATCCATTTTCATTTGGGTATTCAATTTAGGCGGTTTTGAAGTTGATGCCCCTAAAAAACTACCCCCAGTTATTACATTATCCTTCTCACCACTTTGAATTTTATCCAATAAATATTCAATAGCAATTCTTTCTTTGTCTTTCATCGGAAGTCTTTGTCTTAAAATTGCTTCATTTGCGTGAGTTGCTTCATGCCTTATAACCTCAGGTAGGTCAAATACACCTTCTCTATATGAGTTTTCATTTATTGTGATTGTATGGGTGGTTGCATTATAGCCTCCGCCTTGTTTGGGATCAGCTTTTACTACCTTAATTTCGGGTCTTAGTTTTTCAGGAATTCCGCATTCATCGCAAGCTTCTTTATATAGAGATTTAACTTCTGCCTCTATTTGTTCACTAGACATTGCTGCACGTCTTTTACCTTCAGCAGTTTCTGTAAACTTCATTTTCTGCTTTTCTACTTTCACTTTTGATTCTTTAGTAAATAGAAACCGAAACATATCTTTTGCACGTGCAGAAATATTACTTGGTTTAAATTGGCTTGCTACTGCTTTTAAACCGGCTTTTGTAGTAAATAATGATTTAATTTCTTTTAATGCATCAAGTGTTGTTCCCTTACTTACTTCTTTTGATATTTGAAGTTTTTGAGCTTTATCTAAAGATGATACTCCAAGCTCATTCATTAATTTGGCTTCTTTTGCTACTTTAGCACTTTGTTTTGCACCAAGTACACTCATCGCAACACCAACTGTACCTTGTCCAACACCATTAAATGCTTTTTCTGCTTGGTCATATTCTTTATTTTTTATATTGACAGCTACATCAAATGCACTTTTTCCAAGCTGAAAAACACTTAATGCACCAAAACCAACTGCCATTATCGGACCCAAAACAGGAACTAAAGAACAAGCAACAGCAGTAGCTGCAACCATTCCTATTGTCATAACAGGATGTTCAATAACTGCCGTTAAAGGCGATAAAACTCCTTTTATAAAATTTTTGGCACATTCTGAAATATCAAATTTACCGTTATTTGATTTATCTTGTTTTTCACCCGAAATTTCTATAGAATCAGGTTTATTTTCAAGTTTAATTTTTTCTTGCCTTTTTAAACTTTCTAGCCTATTGTTTGATGCTATATTATTTATCTTTAAATTATTATTAACTTCAAGCATTATATTTTATACTCCATATTTCCCTTTATATAAATAAAGGAATTTTATGTAAGATAATTTACAATGATTTATTATCTCTCTTCACAAAAAGAAATATTTCTTTCAATTTCTTTCTTCCAAATTTCCAGAAAATATACCGAAAGAATTAAATATACAAACCACATAATAACAGTTGCAAAACAATTCGAGCCATTTATGTATGCAAAAATCCACATAATTAACGATATAAGATTTACAAAAAACCATATATACCATTGCTCAATACATCTTTTTACCGTTAGAAATTGACCAAAAATTGAAAATACTGTTGCTATAGAATCTAAATATGGATTTGAGTCTCCTGTTACTTTTAATAATATTGACACAATAACCGATATTATTATCATTAATGTTATATATATAAATCTCTCTTTATTTGTAAGTTTTGTTTTTATAATTTCTCTTACATCTTTCTTTAAGTGTTTTTTCCATTTGAAAATTCCTATTATCTCCATAGGAAGATAATAGAGCATATATAAACACAAATTACCGTAAAAACCGTTTTTTAATGATAAATATGAATAACAAAAAGTGCCTATAATTCCTATAAAATAGCAAGATACTCTTCCTTTACCGGCTAAAATTGTATAACTTATGCCGCAAACAGCAGAGATTAAGGCGATTTTATTATCGTTTATAAGAATTGAGGTTATGATTATAACTAAAATTACAAATGGAAATAAGAAACGTTCATATTTCCCAAAATTTTTAAATTCTTCTTTTATTAATTTGATTAATTCCATAAGAAGAATTATAAAATAAAATAAATTTTAATAAATTATTTAATTTCTATTGTGTTTGTTGTCTGCTGTTATTATGAAAATTAATAGTGGCAGTATAAATAATTCACATTCTTATAAAGGTTTCTGGAACAATAAAGCAGTGTTAAAAGGTTTAGAAGCTATATCTGAACACGGAACTACTTTTGTTGCTGCAACAACTCTTGCAATGTCTACAGGGATAAGACCAATTGCTATTAATTTGACTCCTGACGTAAAAAAAGAAAACAAACAATATGCAACTACTAATTCGATTGCATCAGGTTTAATAAAATTTGGTATAGTTGAAGCTATTGCGATTCCTATAGAAAATGCTGTTAAAAAAATAGATAAAAACCCTGAAAAATATTTAACACCACAAACAATAAAAGCATTGCAAGGAAATGCAAAAACTCTTGCTGAATCAAGAAGTTATAAATTTGCAACCCAGATATTAAAAATGGGAACAGGTCTAATTACTGCCATTCCAAAGGCAATGTTAACAGTTGCTTTAATACCTGTTATTATGAATAAATTATTTCCTAAGAAAGAAGAAAAGAAGCCAAACCTTAATGAACTAATTTATAGTAATGATAATAATATATTTTCATCAGATTTTAATAACAAAGAATTAAAAACACCTTCTTTTAAAGGCGGCATAACAGAACAAACAGCCAAAGGTATCGGAAAAATATTAAATAATAATTCAGTACAGAATTTTGTAAAAAAATATTCTTCTCAAGATACTAATATTGCAAGGAATATATCTATTGCTACAGATGTTTTGCTTACTGCCTCTTTTATCCATAGAACGGTTAGAAGTGAGAAAATAGAAAAAGAACGTAAAAAGGCTCTTATATGCAATAATGTTATTTCCACAGGTATTACACTTGCAGGCGGATATTCAATTGACAAACTAATTCAAAAAAATACAAATAAATTGATAGAAAATTTCAAAAAATCAAACGGCAATAATCCAAAACTAAATAAATATATTGAAGGCATAAACATATTAAGACCAACCATAATTTTTGCACTTCTTTATTATGGTGTTTTACCAATATTATCAACATACTTATCTGATAAAATAGATAAATTAACAGAAAGAAACAAATAACTTGAAAACATATAATGCACCTGCTATAATTATAGCAGTAAAGGGGTGTTCGTATTTTGATTAGTTCTTTAGGTTTAAGTTCCAGCAATCTATATGCGCAGCAGAAAAAAAACTTTATAAACCAGCGTCACGATGAAATATATGCTCATGAAAAGGCACATAAAAATGCCGCAGGTTCTTTAGGCGGACCTATTGTTATAGAAAAAAATAGTCAAGGAATACCTACAGGCGGTCATATTAATATAAAAATGCCTGTCTTAGATAAAGAAAATCCTGATAAAACAATAAAACATGCAGATACTGTTATAAAAGCAGCAATGGCACCTGGTGACCCATCAGAACAAGATTATAAAGTTGCTGCTGAAGCAAAATCTATAAAAAACAAAGCTAAGAATTATCAAAAACAATCTGGTCAAAGATTAAATATTCTTGCTTAAAAGATTGTAATTTATAATTTTTGCTTATATTCAGCATTATACAATTCAATGAACCTAAAACATAAATATATAATAAACAAAAAGACTAAGAATCTGAAAGATGAGACAGCATTTTTTTACTTTTTGTTTAGAAATTCTTTTTTTAAGGGTCTTAGCGGATTATATAGCATAAATAATTCTTCTGGTGAGAAATAAATTTTAGATTGTTCTTCCGAAGAAAAACCTTCCTTTTCAATTCTATATAAACAATAAGGATTACATCTTCCCCCCAGAACTGTAGCAGACCTTATACACCCACCTTTGCAGACAGCATTATATATACAATCCTTACAATAGCCTGTAAGCATGGAGCAATCAAATCGTCTATTATAACTGAATGAATTTCTATCATTCCAAATCTCATACAAAGATCTTTCGTGTGTATTACCTTCAATATATTGATCCATTTGCAAAGATAAACAACCTCGTACTGAACCATCACTGCCAATACCAATTGTTTTCATTCCAGCGTGACAACCCCACCAAGGCCCCTGAACTTTTTGTCCTAGTTCACCTAAATATCCAATTACATCAGCACCAGAGATTTTATCAAAATATTTTCCATATTTTTGTCTGGTTTCAAGGATAAACTTAGCAATCTCAAAAAACTGAGCTTCAGTAACCATTGTATTTCTGGGCATACGTCCTATATGATCTCCGTACTGAATCTGCCATAATCTAACTTTGTTTTTTATCAGAAATTCACGGATTTTTCCTAATTGATTAAAATTTAATTTATGTACAGTTGTCACAATACTCGGAGGGATAGAATGCTCATTCAAAAGTCTAATTGCATCTTTAACATGTTCAAAAACACCTTGTTTCCCTCTTATATAGTCATGTAAATATGGATCAGCAGCATCTAAACTAATTCCATATGCAATTGGCTTAATAGCAGCAATAACTTTTATTGTTTCAGCATCTAATAAATAACCATTAGAAATAAATGCAACATTCATACCGCATCTTTTTATCATAGTTCCGATAGCACCGATATCTTTTCGCATTAATGGTTCACCACCGGACAATATAACAGTTTTACACCCAATATCTGCCAAATCTTCTATTATTTCAAAGCATTCAGCAGTAGTAAGCTGATTATCTTTTTCAATACTTGCACAATCAGATCCACAATGTATACAATTAACATTACATTTAAAAGTTATCTCCCATATAGCAGTATCTGGCTGATATCTCATAATCACTATTTTCTATAATTGAGTACTATACGAGAATTATAAAACATTATACTTAATTTGTAAATTTTTATAACAAAGTCTTTTTATAATATAAAGATTAATAAAAAAGAATGTCGATAATAATAATGTCAAAAAAGGAGATAATACAGTGGATTTTAATTTTTCAGAAATATCAAAAAATATTATCAAAGCATTAAGTAACAAACAAGATAATGATGAAGCAAAAAATATTTCTCAAAACAATAAAGGAAATGAAGAAATATCAATATTCGAAGATACTGATGCTATGGCTATGTATGGCATTTCTTTATATAAAGATGGCGATACACAACCACAAATTAAAGATAATGAAATGCCAGATCCACTAGCTATGTACGGTATTACCCTGAATAACGACAATGATACACAAAGAATAGAAGAAACTACGCCTGATATATTAGCAATGTATGGTATTACTACTATTACAAATGAAGAAATCGAAGAACAAAAAGGTAATAATATAATAACAATTTATCGAAATATACTTAAAAGCATTATAGAAAAACTAAAATAATAACATATATCTTAATTATTTAATACTAAGAAAAAACTTCCTGTTAGAATATTTAAAACATAATGTATAAATATTACATCAAAAATATTTTCTTAATCCAAACGAAAGAATAACACCACTTCTTCCGCCATTCCTTATTGTTGTTTGTATATAACCGGTATAATCCTCACCCACAGACTTCTGTATTCCAACACCATATTGAACATAAGGTTTTAAACTTATTTCACCAAGAATGACATCATTAGGAGAAAATCTTGAAGCATTTAATATATTCCAAACCTGTTGTACGCCAATATATGGTTGCCAACCGTTATCCAGATTGGCAGTTAACTTTAAACCAGGCATTAATTGAATTGAATATATAGGATCTGACTTTACAACAACATTTTGAGCATTTACATAATCAAAAGTATTAGCCCAAAGATATGCACCTAGAAAACTCGGTTGGAATGAAAGTTTTTTATCTAACAGTTCAAAATTATAACCTGTTTTTATTGCTGCAGTTGCATTTATCATAGAAAAATTCAGATTTTCAAATGAACTTTTTGCAACAGCATTCACTGCTCCAACATTAGTAAGAATACCAAGAAAAAAGTTTTCTCTAAAAAAAACTCCGGATACTCCCAGTTGCCCCCCATTTTGAAATATTGTTCTTGCACTATATTTTTGTCTTGAACCGGTATAACCTGTATGAAAAGTTAATACAGCATCCCAATCATTGCCTAAATTTATTACATTAGTATCATAACCAATATATGCGCCATAAGCGGTGTTATGTACTATATTTCCGCTTTCAAGTTCTATTGTTTCAAAAGCACTGTAAGGCTTAAACCATATACTTTCAGTTTTAGTAGAACGTTGTTCAGGAGAGAAGGTAGATACAGAACCATTTGGTACTGTTACGGCAAAAACCTTTACCGAAAATAACATTAAAAAAAATAGAACAACTATAAATTTTTCTTTAAACACAAATTCAACCTTTCGGTCGAATTTACCATTAATAAAAAAAAAAATCGTCGCTCTTAAGTATATATATGATTATTTATAAAAAATAATTATTCTGAATAGTCAATTATTATAAAAAATTTTTTTTTATTATATATAAGGAATTAAGAGTTGATAATAATGTTGAACAATATATGCAATAGTAATATAGAGATAAATCCATCTGGCACTAGTGCCAACTTATTTCCAAATTCTAATATATTATTAGATAAAATTAACAAACAAATTTTTAATAACATAAATAAAGTAGAAGATGATTCTTCTGACATTGCAGTTATCGCACATAGAGGATATAGTTCAGAAGCACCTGAAAATACAATTCCGGCATTTATTCTGGCAGCAGAAAATGGTTACGATACGGTTGCAATGGACTAAAGATTCCGTTCCTGTTTTATTACATGACAATACTATAAATAGAACAGCAAGAAGAGAAAACGGATGGGGATTTTTATTCAGAAGAAAATGTTCTAATTATACTTTCGAAGAACTGCAAAGATTAGATTTTGGTTCTTGGAAAGGAGAAGAATATAAAGGAACAAAAATACCATCTTTTTATGAAGCTCTGGACTGCAGTAATGAATATGATTTAAACATGTATGTTGAATTAAAAGAAGACAGTAATTTTGATTCAGAAAAGGCAAAGATTCTGGCTGAAGCAGTTAAAGAAGCAGGTATGGAAGATAAAATAACTTGGATAAGTTTCAATCCGGAATATCTAAAAATGATGAGTGAACTTATGCCTGAATCAAGGCTTGGTTATTTATATGAGAAAGAACCTGATGCAAAAACAATTCAAACACTACAAGACTTAAAGACAGAAAATAATGAAGTATTTTTGGATATAAAAGCATCTAAAATGACAGATAAAGCAGATGAACTATTAGATAATGCCGGTTTTGATTTTGAAGCCTGGACTGTTGATGATGAACAAACATTAGAAGCAATATATTCATATGAATGCATAGGAATTACTACTAATAAACTTACTGAAGACCAAATTGATAATATCGTTAATTCTTTTGAATGATTAAACTGATATTTTTATATTGATGTTGTAAAATAATCTAATAAGATATTGAAGTTTATTATAAAGGTTGTTATGGAACTTAATACACAAAAAAAATTTGCCGCAGGACTGTCTATTACATCCAATGCAATAATAATACTTTTAAAGATTGTTGCCGGAATTATCTCGGGAAGCATAAGTATAATATCAGAAGCAATTCATTCTTTTTCAGATTTCTTAGCATCAGTTTTAACCTTTTTTGCAGTATCACGTTCAAGTGAACCTGCAGATAAAGATCATCCTTTTGGACATGGCAAATATGAAGATATGTCCGGCTTCATTGAAGGAGGATTAATTATTCTTGCAGGACTATACATAATATATGAATCTGCAAAAAAATTAATTTGGGGTTACAAATTAGAATTTGATTCTTTGCTCGGCATTTATGTAATGGCATTTGCGGTTATTGCAAATTTTATAGTAAGCAGTTATTTATTTTATATCGCCAAAAAATCTGATTCTGTTTCATTATATGCAGATGCAGAACACTTAAGAACTGATATTTTTTCCTCTTTGGGTGTATTAATCGGTTTAATACTTATTAAGATAACAGGTATTGTAATTCTTGACCCTATAATCGCAATAATTGTCGCCATCATAATTATTAAAGCAGGATATTCTATATCTAAAGATACATTAAACAATTTATTGGATGGCTCTTTACCCGAGGACGATATAGAAAAAATAAAAGAGATATTAAACAATAATTTATCAATAAAAGGTTTTAAAGATATAAAAGCAAGAAAAGTTGGTCAATGTAAGGATATAGAAATAACTATTTTCTTTGAACCAAATCTAACAATAGCTCAATGCCATAAAATCTGTGATGAAATAGAAGAAGAAATAGCAAAAAGTTTTTCTAATATAACAATAATTATTCATCCTGAACCAGAGAATTTAGAAAAAAAAGATAATAAAATGACTTTAAGTTGTTAAAAAAAATTATAGGTAATATAATTTTATATAAAAAAGGAGAGATGTCCGAGCGGTTTAAGGTGCAAATCTCGAAAATTTGTGCAGGGGCGACCTTGCCGAGGGTTCGAATCCCTCTCTCTCCGTTTTTTTTATTTTTTTGAAGATATAAAAGGGATGAGAACCCTCACAAAACGAAGTTTTGTCTTTAGGTTCGAGCGCGAGTGAGCAGAGGCTGAGGAAATATCATTATTCTATACTCTATAGATTTTTTATAATGACTTTTTACAAAAATATAAAAACAGGCAATAAATTATATTGTAATCTTTTATAAATTTGCAATGAACATTTCAGATGTAAATTCTAATATTTCTTTTTGCAGCATAAAACAAGACAAAATTTTATGCGAAAAAATGATGAAACAATTCAGAAGCCAATACCCAATTAACTTTCATTCTCCGAGCAAAATTGAATGCGCTTTTGAAAAACACAGTAATAATGTTAGGTATAACGGAATAAATCAAAAACTTGTCAGACTATGGCATAAATATACTAACTCTTTAGCAGAAGTTAGAGATAGCCTTAGAACAACTTTCTGGGATGATTATATAAACCTAATAAAAACTGCCGTAATGTCTAAAAAAACTGCAAACTGCAGTGAACAAGCAAAATTATTACAAGATATATTCTTGAAAAATGGGAAAAAAGCTCACTTGGTTTCAATGGAAATACTTGATAAAGAAGGTTTTATAAAAAAGATAAATGGGACACATACATTTGTAGTTACAGGTCTAAGAAATGGAGCCGATTATAAAAATCCTAAAACTTGGGGAAGCAAAGCCATTGTTGTTGATCCCTGGTCTAATCTCATTATGAATGCTACTGAAGCAATTGATTATTTTAAAGGAGTTCTAAATTACAATTCCCAAAATAACACAATTGTATTTCGAAATAACGATTTAGTAAATGTCGAAAAATATTTAGGACAAAAACACTAATTCTTATTTATTTTCTTATCTTCAGCAGTTTCTTTAGCTATTAATACTTTCAGAACTCTAGCTCCAATATATAAACTTGTACCTATAGCAATAACTGCACCTGCTGTTCCCATAAATGATACGGCAATTGCTCCTGCTAAAGCGGCAGATAGTATACCTATCTGAAAAGAAGTTGATGCTCTATCCTGTAATTGAGCTTCTTGTCTTGCAATTGCAGAAAAATCCGGTTTAGATTCCTTAACCAATTGATCCTGAGTAAAATTATTCATTGAACCAAAACTTGGGCTTTGAGTAGTTACTCTATCTGTAAATAATTTAGGTGCTAAAGCTTCTAATTTAGCAATATGGCTTTTTACCTCATATAAATCTTTTGTAAGCTGTCTATCTAATGCAACTCTATCCTGACTACGCCGTTCTCTTCCTGAACGCCTATCGACCGCTACAGGAATATTTTGCTGCCTTCTATCTTCACTTGGTTTATATTGAGGATATAGACTTGTTATTCTATGCATGCTCACTTAAATCACCTTTAGTTATTTTAATTATAAACAATATATTTTTTGCTAAAAATTATTGTTTATGTAAATATTCTTAAAATCCATCTGTTATTATAACAATAAAAAAATTTTTGGGCACTTTTATTAAATATATAGCTATAAATTAATTAAACAAAATACAATGGAGATAAGAAATAACTTAATAAATTTGATACCTATGGGGCAAAACAAACCTGTTGAAAAACAACAGGAACATGTTTCTGCTCCAAATTATAGTTCAAAATCACTTCCATCTGTATACCCGGCAGGAGCTTCTCAAGTCAATTCAAATCTGCCGATGGCTTATACAAGAATAGGAGAAATTGCTATACCGGGATTGAAAGAAAAAGCAAGTATTTTTAGACTTGCTAATGGTCAGAAAGTCATAATACAGCCCAAAGATGGCCCAACTTATATTAATACAACATATAATGTCGGTTCTTTAAACGAAACAGAAAATATCAGAGGTATTAGTCATTATATTGAACACAACTTATTTAACGGAAGCAAAGATCTCGCACCCAAAGAATATGATAAAAGAATATCTGAACTTGGCGGTTCAACTAATGCTTCAACAGGATTTTCTCAAACAGATTACTATCTGTCATTGCAATTGCTTGATGAAAACTCATTGGAAAAAGGGATAAGACTTAATGCCTTACAAACTCAATTCCCAACTTTTCCTGTAGAACAATTAGAAAAAGAAAAAGAACCTGTAAAATCAGAAATAGATATGTACAAAGATATTCCTGATGATGTCGCTACTTCTATAATGTTAAAAAATCTATTTGGTATACAAACAAATTCAACAAACTTTATTTTAGGTACAAAAGATAATATTAATTCTTTTACAAGAGATACTGTTCTTGATTATTTTAATACTTGGTACACTCCTGACAATGCAGTTACTGTTATTACAGGTGATGTAAATCCAGAAGAAACAATTCAACTTGTTTCTAAGTATTATAATAAACAAAATGATTTATCAAAAATAAATCAAAGACACTATGAATCGATTAAATATAATGACAGACCTATAAGGCAAGATATTATTCAACCGAATACAACATCTCCGTCAATAAACATGGGATTTGCTATTCCGGAAGGCACTTCAAAATCTGATTTATATAAAATAGAAGCATTAATCAATGTTTTGTGTTCTCAAGATTCAAAATTATCCAAAGCTCTTGATAAATATGGACTATTACCAAGTTTATATATACAAAAAATGCAAAATAAACCGGATGGGGCAAATGCTGTAATTCTTTCCGTATCACCTTCGGAAAGACAAATTGAAGATGTACTAAAGATCATATATGAAGAACTTTCTCATATTGCAAATAATCCACCATCTCAACAAGAAATAGACTCTTACAAAAAACGTGCTTTAAACTCTTTAAATAACATATCTGAATCTTCAAGTAATCTTAATTATACACTTGCAAGTATGGCTATAAATAATGAATACAACTATTTTAATGATAAAGCCAATACAATACAAACAATAACACCTCAAGATATTTCAGAAACAGCCAGAAAGTTCTTAGACTTAAATAAAGTATCTATATGTGTTTCTCACGAAAAAACAGCCAATAGTCAAAGCATTACAAATAACTATAATGCCGCTTCAGCTAGCTCAAAGACTATTTCTTTCGGTGCATCCAAAACACCAAAAGAAAAAATTAATGAACATATTAAAAGTATAAAAACATATAAATTATGGAATAATATGGAAACAATGATGGTTCCTAGTACTTCAGGTACTTATTCGTCTTTATCTATAGATTTAAATACTGATGAATTAAATGATGTTTCTTATCCTGCATTTATGGTTTTAAACGAATTAGTAGATAGAGGAAGTTGCTTTAGAAATAATGATGCATACAAATCTCTATTGAACTCAAAAGACATAAGTTTAATATTTTCAATAGGTATTGATGGACTTTCTGTTAAAAGTATTTTTGAAGATGAAAATATACAAGATGTTTTACCTCTTATAAAAGAAATTTTGACTTATCCAAATTTTTCTCCGGAAGAATTTGAGAGAGCAAAACAACTTGTTCGTGACTCAATAATGTCTGAAAGTGTTTCACCATATGATAAATTAAATCAGGAACTATTCCCTGAAATAAAAAAATACTCACCTAAAGAAGAAAGATTAAAACAACTCGAATCACTCACTTTAGCTGACATACAAAATGTTTATTCGAAACTTATATCAACCTCTCAAGCAAGTGCAACTATTACAGCACCATTTGAACAAAAACCATATTTGCAAGATATTTTCAATAATGAGCTATCTGTTGGAATGCCTATATTTAAACCTTTTTCTAAGGCAAAAGGAGCTTCTTATAATATATATAGCCCAAATACTGAAGCTAAAATTTTAACTGCAGTTGAGGAGAATTCGCAAGCTGATATTTGTCAAGCATATAAATTCAAAAAAACAAAAAATATTGATGATATGGCAAAAATTGAAATACTAAATATTATTCTTGGCGGCGGCATGTCTTCAAGGTTATTTACTGACCTAAGAGAAGACAAAAAACTAGCATACTCGGTTGGTTCAAGCAGTTTAAGCGAAAAAGATACTGACTCAATTATTCTTCATATAGGAACAACAACTGATAGTCCCAATCCAAATGAAGGTTCACCTGATAACTTAAAAAAAGCATTAGAAGGTTTTGAAAACAATGTTAATAGACTAAAAACAGAAAATGTTTCTGCAAAAGAACTTGAAGATGCTAAAGTACAATATAAAACAAGTATTCTTGATTCTTTTGAAACAAGTTTTGACAAAACTTGTGCTTTTTCTGCTTCAAAATATTCTCCTTATGATATAAATTATTGGAGCCAAATATTTGACGCTATTGACAAAGTAACAGTTGATGATATTAGAGCTGCTGCAAACTATGTTTTTGCAAATCTTCCAATTACATCAATTGTAGCAAGCCAAAATACTTTTGATACCTTAGGTATTAAATAAATAAAATTTTATAAAAAAACAGGCGACTTATTATCGCCTGTTTTTTATCTTCTTTTTTTATTATTTCTTTAAAAATTCAGGAATATCAAGAATATTATTTGCAAAATCATTTGCAGCTTTTGTAATTTTAGGAGAAGAACTGCTATTTCCAAAGAAATCCATTGCTCCTAAAGTCTTTTCTTCTTGCTCTTGTGCAAATTTATCTACTTGATTTTTCTTTAATTCAAAACCTGTTGCAATAACAGTAATTTGAATTTCTCCTTGGATTCTGTCATCAATTACAGCACCAAAATGAACAGTAGCATCTTCAGAAACCGCATCATGTATAACTTGAGCAGCATCTGTAACTTCATACAATGTCATATCAGGTCCGCCTGTCACATTCATAATTATACCTGATGCACCATTAATTGAAGTTTCAAGCAATGGTGAGTTAATAGCTGATTTAGCAGCTTCTAATGCTCTGCCTTCACCTGTACCACGACCGATACCCATTAATGCGGAACCTGATGATTCCATTACACTTCTAACATCTGCAAAGTCTACGTTTATCATACCGGGAACTGTTATAATATCAGAAATACCTTGAACACCTCTTAGAAGAACTTCATCAACTACTTGAAAAGCTTCTCTCATAGTTGTTCTGCGATCAACTACTTCTAATAATTTATCATTAGGAATTACAATCAAAGCATCAACTGTTTCTTTTAATTTTTCAAGACCTTGAAGGGCTTGATTCATTCTTTTCTTACCTTCAAAACTGAACGGTTTTGTAACAACACCAATAGTTAATGCACCTAGTTCTTTTGCAATTCTTGCCACAACGGGAGCTGCACCTGTACCTGTTCCACCGCCCATACCTGCGGTAACAAATACCATGTCTGCTTTTCCAATTGCATTAACAATTTCATCTCTTGTTTCTTCGGCAGATTTTTCTCCTTTTTCAGGATTTCCACCAGCACCTAAACCATTCGTTAATTTGCTTCCTATTCTTATTTTATTTTCGGCTAAAGACATTTCAAGAACTTGAACATCTGTATTCATAGCCCAAAATTCTACACCACCGAGACCGGCTTTAATCATACGATTTACGGCATTTCCACCGCCACCGCCTACACCTATTACCTTTATATCAGCAGGTGTTCCACCTGTATATGATGTAGTTGTATTATTACTTGTTTCTTTTTTGCCAAAAATGTCCGGAACAAAATTTTCCACTTATGCGCCCTCTTTTTATTGTACTACTTATTGTTAGCTCGACTTCCACTATTTACATGGCTTACATCGTACATTAACTATTAACATAGTATTGTAAATCATATAAATAGTAAAGAAAAAAACCTTAAAATTTTAATATATGTTTATGTTTTTATTTTCAAAGTTCTTTATTTGCCTTTCCAAGCAAATTTGCAGCATCAGTCAAATTCTTTGCAATATCCTGATAAACCGTTCTTTCTTCACCATATGGAACAGCTGAATTTAATAATTCGTCAACATTTTGGCTTATATCACTCAATGTTTCAACTGTTTTCTGTATTTTTTGATGCTTTTTCTTAAGAAAAAAATAATTAATTAATGGCGTAGCTGTCAAAAAATGTTCAATTATTTTTTTCAAACTTTCTTTTATATTATTCTTCTCTTCTGCAATGAAAAAATTATCTGCATCTTCTTTTGAAGACTCTTCAATAATTTCATCAGGAAGATAATCCGTATCTATTGTATTTAATCTTTTACTTTTTCTTTTTTTTCTTATAGGAATTGTTGTATTTTTTTTACTTTGTATTGCAGCAAATTCAGGCGCAAAAATATTCGACTGGTAAAAATGATTTTCACCATCTATCGCCATATTTATAGTATTTCCGGTATTCTTTGGATAAAAATTTACCGGTTGATTTATACTGTTTCCTGATATTTCCATACATTTTCCCTTATTATAAATTATACTATGTATGGATTTTTTGTTACCGTTTAAACGTATGAATTAAAATTGCTCTATTTTAATACTGCCAAGTTCAGGGTACTTATCTAAAAGCACTTTATATTCTTCTTGCGTTAAATTGGTTTCTTTAATCGATTGAACCATCTTCTCATAATATTCTGACTTATATTTATCCTTTATCATACTGTAATAGTACAAAATATTATGAATTTTATATGTTATAAAATCATTTCTTAATACATTATATGTATTTGTTTCTTTCATTAAATTTTCAACTATGTCAAATATTTTGATGTGATCTATTAATCTTCGGTTGTTATCTGTAAGAACAGAACCTTCTCTATTAAATCTATATACATAAAGTTTTTCTCTTATAAAAAACATTCTTTCTGCGGTTAGAAGAGTTCCAAATATAACCTTATGATCTTCGAAATCAAGACCTTCCGTAAAATCTATATTATTTTTATCAAATAGTTCTTTTGTATAAAGCTTATTCCATACACACATAGGATAACTGAAGGGTGATAAATCCCGCCAATTAAATACTCTATCATCGATAATATTTTCAAAATTAGCATCTACAAAATATGGAAATGGTGCATTTACTCCATTTTTCTCATCATAACCATCAGGCATACACATTGCGATATCAAGATTTTTCTCTTTGATTAGACCATATAATCTTTCGAACATATTAGGTTTAACCCAATCATCAGGGTCCACAAACCCTATACATTCACCTGTAGCAAGTCTTAATCCGTCATTCCTTGCAGCACCTGTACCTTTATTTCCCTTATGAATAACTTTTATTCTTGCATCTTTTTGTTTGTATTCTTCTAAAATATCATAGCTATCGTCTGTAGAACCATCATTTACGCATATAATTTCGATATCTTTTAATGTTTGATTTATCAAACTGTCAAGCGATTGTCTCAAATATTTGCCTACATTATAAACCGGCAGAATTATAGATACTTTTGGTCTCTCATTTTTTATTTGACGTTTATTTGTTATATCCGAAGTTGTAGTACTTTCTCCTTTTTTATTTTCTTCTTTACTTTTTGTATTCAAATGTAATTTTTTTTGAATTTTATTTCCAAGCTTAATTAATTTTTTATACGGTTTTAATTGTTCTTCATAATACTTTTTCTGTTCCAGAATATGAAAACTCAAAGCTTCTTCTTGAACATTAAACCTATCTTGCTGAGCTTTCAGCATTTCTTCATAGCATTTTTTTAAGTCAGATATTTGTTTTTCTAAATTATTAACATGCCAGATTTCAGTTTCTTTTTGACGTCTTAAAATTTCTTTTTCATACCAATCTTTTTGAGATTCAAGTTCTGACAGATAATAATCTTTTTGTTTTTCCAAATCTTCAACTGATTTTACATTATAAAATGCCTCAATTGCTTTTTTTTCTTCAATTAGTTTATTTTCATATTCAATTTTTAATTTTTCTTTTTCATATTCAAACTTAGATTTTAAAAATTCAATTTCACTTTCATAAAATCTTTTTTGTAATGCAAGTTCTTGTTGAAATTCTTTTTCAAGCTTTACAAATTGTTCTTGTGTATCTGCCATTATAAGTCCTAATTTTTCTTTATTATTCTTTTGATTTTATTTTTCAACTGTTCTACTTTTTTATAAAACTTTAATATTATTTTAACCAATAAATAATTATTTTCATAATATTCTTTTTGTTTTATTAAAGCTGATTGAAAATGTTGTTTCTGCTCTTCAAGTTTCCATTCATAATCAGCTTTTAATTTCTCTGTAACTTGTCTTACTGATTCAGCCTGCCAAGCCTTTAGTTCATACTCTTGTTTTACAAGTTTTGAATGCCATTCTTCATATGCAGCTTTTAATTCTTCTGTTTTTCTCGCTTCCATATAATGAAATTGTTCATCTATTTTCTTCTTAACTTCTTCTTCGCAATGATTTTGCCACCATTCTTCTATTTTGTTTCTTTCTTCATTTGCTTCTTTTTTATATTGCTCAAGATATTCTTTAATAGCAATAATATCCAAATTACATTTATGCTCTGCTGCTTTTATTCTTTTATTTGATGTTTTATATTTCTCTACCAAAAAATTCCAAAAGCCGTAATATGAACGTTCTAATACATTCTTAAACTCATCATAGCAATAACTTTTGGCAAGTTCTTGTTCATCTTCAGCGGTAAGTTCTATTTTTTTAAAAAACTCTTTCATCTTTGCAAAATAATCTTCATAATACCTGTCTTCTAATAATGTATATCTGTGAAAAATATCATCAATTATCCAGCTTATTATCTCTGCTTTTTTCTCTTCAAAAAACGATGCTTGTTTTAGTACATTATATGTTCTTTCAACCATTGGAATTCTGTCATATACCTTTTTATCCGAATTCTGCATTGTTGAAAATTGCCTGTTTTGCCTGTAATAATATGGGGCTTCCCATAAAATATTTATCCTTTGTGCTTTTAAATAAGTCTCAAAAAAGAATGGCAAATCTTCATATATATAACCATTTTGAAACTTCACCGAAATATTTTGCAGAAATTCTCGTTTATATATTTTGTTCCATAAAACAACATTAATATTCAAAATTTCATCTTTTGTCTCATAAGGGTTGAATACATTATCCCCATATTTTTCCAATGATTTTAAACTGTAATAATCGTTTGTATAAAATGTTTGTTCTTTATCATCATATAATTGTGCTTGACACATTGTTATATCTGAATCGACACTCTTTGCTTTATTATACATTTTTTCATACATATCAAGTTCAACCCAGTCATCTGAATCAACAAATCCAATATATTCGCCTGAGGCAACTTCAAGTCCTAAATTTCTTGCATACGATTGACCTGACATATTTTCTACATTTAATAAAATTATTCTTTTATCATTTTCTATATAATGCTGCACTATATTTTTTGAATCATCAGTAGATGCATCATTTATGCAAATAATTTCTATATCGTCCAACGATTGATAGATTAATGAAGTTAAACACTTTGAAATATATTTTTCCACATTATGGAATGGTACTATTACTGATACTTTAGCCATCTTCGTTTAACTTCTCCAACTCTGAAAACTTAAATTTAAAATCAAATTTTATTTTCCTAAATATTCTTACATAAATTCTATCATCTGAGTAATAAATATCAAAAACTTTGGGTAATTTATTAAACCGAAAAATATGATTTTTATACTTTAAAAAATATACCCCATCTTCTTTATATAATATTTCCATTAGTTTATACATTGATTTAATTTTATATTTTTGAAATTCATAATACAAAATACTGCCTGTTTTTAAGTTTTTAAAAAGAAAATAATTATACTTGAATCTGCCTTTTACCATTGATGAAGGAAATATATTTTCATTAGCAAGAGAACTTTTTTTCTTCATTTTTTTTGCAAATGCAGATTTATATTTTGGATTAAGATGCTCAAAACGATATATAAAGTCTTCAACCTTTTTGCGGAAAAATATATATTTAATATCATCAAAATCAGGTAAATCTTTTATCTTGTTATACATAATTTCTGCAACATCTATAATATGCAAAAACTTCTTACCCGCTTTTTGAATAATTGAGCCAGTTCTATTTACACGATAATAATATAAAAATTCTCTGACAATAGAAACCTTTTGAGTCTTAAAGAAAATAGTAAAGAAAAATGGTCCATCTTCAAATATTAGTCCATCCGGAAACTCAGCCTGACATTTATCAATTAAGCTTCTGCGATATAACTTATTCCAAGCCATTACGCATACATCCATTATAAATGGTTTAGTTTCTTTATATGAAAATGACTTATTATCAAAACTCGAGTCAAAATACTCTAAGGTATAATAAGGATTTGAATCATCTATTTTTTGGTTAGTTTCATCAAACTGGTGAACTGCACATATCGATATATCAGTATCAAGAAAAGTCATATTTTTATATAACTTCTCAAGCATCGTAAAATCTACCCAATCATCTGAATCAATAAAACTGAAAAATTCTCCTTTAGCTACTTTCATACCTGCATTACGAGCTGATGATAATCCCCCGTTTTTTTTATCAACAATAATTATACGAGAATCTTTATTTTTATATTCTTCAAGAATTTTCCTTGAATTATCTGTTGAGCCATCATTTACACATATAATTTCTATGTTTGAAAATGTTTGACATAAAATACTATCTAAACATTTGGCTAAATATTTCTCCACATTATAAACAGGAACTATTACAGATATTTTGGGTTCTTTCATACTTTATTTTTGCTCTAACTTCGAATATTCAAACTTAAAACTAAATTTTATTTTCATAAATAAAACTACATAAATTTTATCATTTTCATACCATACATCATACAAATTCGCTCGTTTTTTTAACCTTAATTTAAAATTCCAAAATTTGAAATAATAAATATTTTCTTCTGTATATAAAACCTGCATTATTTTATACATTAATCTTATAATAAATTTTCTATAGTAAAAACTCAAAATACTTGTCTTATTTTTTATTGAACAAAGACTTCTATATGTTATAGGGTATTCTTTATTTATATATGCAAAATCAAATATAGACTCATTCAACAATATTGATTCTTTTTTTAATTTTTTAGAAAATTTATTCTTCAGTTTTAAAGGAATTAATTCATAACGATATATTATATCATCTGCTTTTCTATGAAAAAATTCATATTTTATATATTCTAAAATGTCCGTTTTTTCTAGAAAAGAATACATTAAATTAACAACATCTATAATATCCAAGAACTTTATACCACCTTTTTGAACAATTGAGCCAAATCTATTTATTCTGTAGTAATATAATAAATCTCTGACAATCGAAACTCTTTGGGTTTTAAAAAATATAGAAAAAAAGAATGGACCATCCTCAAATATTAAACCATCAGGAAATTCTGCCTTACATTCATCTAAAAAGCTTTTTCTGTATAACTTATTCCAAGCCATTACACAAACATCCATCAAAAAATCTTTTGTATCTTTATAAGAAAATACTTTTCCATCGAAAGATCCGTCAAAATTACTTAGGTTAAAATAAGGCTCTGTATCTTTTATTTTTTGTTCCTGTTCATCATAAAGATTAACCGCGCAGATTGAAATATCAGTGTTAAGGGATGTAATATTTTGATATAACTTCTCTAACATAGTTAAATCAACCCAATCATCAGAATCAATAAAACTTATATACTTACCAGTAGCAACTTTCAGTCCTGCATTGCGAGCAGACGACAACCCGCCATTTTCTTTATCTATTATCTTAATTCGAGAATCATTCTGCTTATATTCTTCAATAATTTTTCTTGAATTATCTGTTGAACCATCATTTACACATATAATCTCTATATCAGAAAATGTCTGATTAACAATTGTATCCAAACATTTTTTTATATAATTTTCAACATTATAAACAGGTACTATTACAGAAATTTCTGCCAACTTTATTTCTCCGATTTTGTTTTATATTTTTCTATTAATTTTTGAATTGGAGATTTCATTTCTTCTCTAAGCTTAAATTCCATTTCTTGCATTTGTTTTTTTAGAATTTCAATTTCTTCATCATGTTTTTTCTGCTGAGCTTCCAATACTATATTGAATTTAGATTTTAATTCTTCTATATTTTGAATATTTTGCTCTTTCTCTGTTTCCAGTTGTTTTTGAATAATATCAATATAATTTTTCACTTCAATATCAAATTGTTCAAGATTATTAGAAATATTCTTAATTTTAGAAAAAATAATTTCTTTATATTCTTTTCTTAAATCAGAAATTCTTTTTTCATTCTCTTGTTTATAAATCTCAATATTTGCAACAATCTGCTTATTTTCCTCTAATATTTTATCTTGCTCTTTATTTAGTTCTACAAAATTATTTTGCACTACAAACGATAAATCTTTTATATCATTGTATAAATATTTAGCCTTCTCCTCGAGGCGTTCATTTAGGTGATTATAATTATTTTCCAAATCCGAATTTATTTTGGAATCAAGTTTATCTAAATTTCTTTGAACAAGTTCTTCGGTATATTTATAATTTTTTGTTATTTCTTCATAGATTTGAAAAACTTTTAAATCAGTATCTTGAAGTAAATTTAACTTATTTTCTTCAATTTTATTATAAATTTCAGACTTCTCTTCATTTAGCTTTGAAAACAATTCCTCTGTATATTTATAATTTTTTGTTATTTCTTCATAGATTTGAAAAACTTTTAAATCAGTATCTTGAAGTAAATTTAACTTATTTTCTTCAATTTTATTATAAATTTCAGACTTCTCTTCATTTAGCTTTGAAAACAATTCCTCTGTATATTTATAATTTTTTGTTATTTCTTCGTATACCTGAGATATTTTAGAACCTGTCTCTTTAGCTATATTTGATTTTTCTTCTTCAATTCTATTGTAAATTTCAGAATTTTTCTCACTCAATTTGGAAACTAATTCTTCTGTATATTTATAATTCTTTGTTATTTCGTCATATACAATGTTAAAACGTCTATCAATTTCATTTATACCAATCATCTCAGAATGAAGTCGGTCTTCTACTTTATGTATATCAAGGTACTCAGTAAAAACTTTGTTATTAAAATCTTCAAAAGTATTATTCATAACAAGAAGATATCCCTGAAAATGGTAAACTCTTTTCCAATAATCATCTTCCGGATTTTCTATTTCCAAACTTTGAAAAACCTTCTTCATCAAAAAGAAAAATTCTTTATGGTAATTTTCCTTCAAAAGTGAATATCTATGAAATAAATCATTTATAATCCAAGCTTGAATTTTTTGCTTTAAATCGCTTAAATATGGAACTTTCTTTAATTTTTCATAAGTAAGAGAAACCATAGGCAAACGATCTAATATTTTATTATTGAATTGCTGCATTGTGGAATTTTTACGGTTAATTCTATAGCTGTATAGATTTTTCCATACTACATGAATTCTCTTTGCGCTAAGATACGTACCAAAAAAGAATGGTAAATCTTCATATATAAAACCTTCAGGAAATTTTTCACCAATATTATTCAGATATTCTCTTTTATATATTTTATTCCATAGAGCTACATTAATATCTAAAATATAGTTTTTGGTATCTTCTGCACTAAAAACCTCATTTTGAAAAGCAGATAAACAAGACAAAGAATAATAATCAGATGTTATATAGTTTTCATTTATATCATCATATTCTCTGACTTGGCACATAGATATATCGGTATCATTTGATTTTGCACTGTTATATAAACATTCATACATATCAGGTTCAATAAAGTCATCCGAGTCAACAAAACCTATATATTCGCCTTTTGCTATTTCTATACCTCTATTTCTTGCAAAACCCTGACCTTTTCGCTCATTTATATTTATAAGTTTAATTCTGGAATCTTTTTGTAAATACCCTTTAACAATTTCTAATGTTCTATCAGTAGACGCATCATTTATTAAAATAATTTCCATATCGTCAAGTGTTTGGCATAAAACACTATTAAGACACTCTTCAATATAGTTTTCAACATTATTAAATGGTATTATTACTGATACTTTTGGCATTATTTATTATCCTGTAATTTCTTTTTTTAAAGTATTTAACTTTTCATCAAATTCATTTCTTAACTCTATTATTCTTTGCTCAAAGAAATATTTATCTTCCTCACTTTTTTGACTCAATTTTTCATTAAGCTCTTTATAAATTTTTGTAAGTTCTTCATAAAATATGGAAGATGTATTATTCATATGCTGATACATTTTATCAATATTTTCAGATACTGTTTTTCCAATGTCTATAACATTATATTCCTGCAAATTTCCATTACTCAATGCCTTTATTTCATCTATTTGAAGATCCAGTAATCTTTTTAAATTTACATACCTTACGATTATTTCCTTTTCAAGTTCATATAATTTATTCCAAATATCATCTTTTCCGTTATTAATCATAGATGATGTTTCATTATTTTTATCAGAAATTAACTTTTCCGTGTATTGATAATTCTTACTTATTTCATCATATATGTGGTTTATTTCTGTACCTTTTTTATTTATTTCTGAATTTATATAATCATAAACCTTAGCAATATCTTCATAAATTTGCTTAATCAAACCTTCATTTTTAGAATTTACTTCATTAAGCAATTCATTATTCTTTATCTGATTTTGGTAGTCTTTATCATAAAATACTTTTTCCAACTGGTTAAATCGGCACAAAATCTCATAAGAATTATTTTTTATAGTTTCTACATTATTCTGATAGAATCTATTGAATTCATTTTTTATTAAATCATTTTGATTATTGATAACACTTTTGTATTTTTGAATTTCTTGGTCGACTTTATCACTTATAAGTTGAGCTATTTCTTCGTCATTTTCAAGAAAACTTCTTCTATAAAAATGATTTTCTTTCGTATTAATTACATTTTCTTCAACAGATTTTAAATATAAATCTCTGACAAAATCAGCATCATATATTTCATTAGAATTAATAAAACAAATAAAATCACCGCCAGCCACTCCAAGTGCTATTTTTTGGGCTGATATATTATCATTAGCTATAGGTAAACCAATTAATTTGATTCTTTCATCTTTTAAAGAGATCTCTTGTGCTATATTTCCCGCATCATCTTTTGAAGCATTATTTATACATATTATTTCAATATCATTAAATGACTGCACTAGAATACTATTAAGACATTCTTTTAAATTATCTTGTTTATCATATATTAAAATTAAAGATACTTTTGGTTGTCTCATCTTTTATCTCTTTTTTGTTTTTCTTATCTTTTGAATTAATTTTTGGAATAAATTCTTTTTTTGTTCATTTATCTCAATACGCATTTGAGCTATTTGATTTTCCATCTTTATTAGCTTATTTTCGTATTTTATTCTTTGTTGATTTATTTTTTCATCAAAACCTGCTTGCAATTTTGATACATTTTGTTGATATTCTACACTTTGTTCAGATAATTTATTTTCCATATCTGTTAAAACAGATGCTAAGGCTTCTATTTTTATCCTGCTTTTCATCTCTTCTTTAAGATAATTTATTTCCGTTTTTAATGTATCATCATGACTAATCAAATCATATACTCTATCATTTAGAATATTTTCAAGTTTATAATGCGAATCATTAATTTCTTTATATATTTTAGATAGGTTTTTATTTGTATAAGAATATATTTCACTAACTTTATGATTAGTTTCTTTCGTTAATTTTTCATTTAGAGTTTTTGTTTCAGAATAAAAAATCTCTTCTAAAATCTTATTTTTTTCTTCAGTTGATGCTTTTAATGAATTTATTTCAGAATTTAACTTTGAATCTATTTCTGTTTTTAAAATATCTATAGAAGAACTAATTTCGTTTAATGCATCAGTCCTCTTTTGATTTTGTTTTTCTTCTGCTGTTTGAACTAAATATTCTGTATAATTGCTGTTTTTAGATATTTCTTCATAAATATTTTTTTCTATATCTTTTATATCATTTCTAATATTTGTTTCAGAGCTATTTATCTTATCAGAAACTGCAATTTCAAATATATTAATTTTTTCTTCAAGTTGCCGAATATCTTCTTCATTTAAATTAATAGTAGAATTTTGTTTTTGAATTATACTATTAAATTTGTTAAAATTTGCATCACTCTCATTTTTTATTTTAGCCAAATTATCAGAGAACTCTTTTTTAGAGTTTTCTATAGACTTATTCGTATAATCATAATTCTGCGAAATTTCTTTATATACTTTATCAATTTTTTCATCAAATTCATTTTCTAAATGTTTTTGAATCTTTCCATCACATTCTTTTGTATAATCATAATTCTGCGAAATTTCTTTATATACTTTATCAATTTTTTCATCAAATTCATTTTCTAAATGTTTTTGAATCTTTCCATCACATTCTTTTGTATAATCATAATTCTTTGAAATCTCTTCATAAACTTTATCAACTTTTTTATCAACTTCAGTTTCTATCTGCTCTTGAAGCTTTCCATCACATTCTTTTGTATATCCATAATTCTTTGAAATCTCTTCATAAACTTTTGATATTTTATCATCTACATCATTATTTAATAAATGAATTTCTCCTTTTACAAACTCATAAGCAGCAGATATTTCAGAATATATTTTTTGTATATCTTCATTATTTGCCAAAAGTCTTATATTAGTAGCACTTCCGCCAATATTATCTTTTAAAAATTTACCTGAAGCTTTTTGTTTATATTCAATTGTTTTATTTTTAAAAGGAGTAAACAAAAGGTAATAATAATACAAATCATATATAAAATGTTCAAAAGGAATTAACCAAGGTTTAAACCTGCCTGCAAGATGAAAAATTATAGTTTTTGCAAGCTTATTAGCATCAACTCTTTCATACTGTAAATATTGATTATTCCAAATATTAGGTAATTCTTTTATATTTTCAAATAAAACACTATTAACAATATCTTGATCTTGCCATAAAATTTTGGATTCGTTCTTTTTTGCATAATCAAGAAGACTTAACTCTAAATTATTCCTTCGCCAAAAATCCAGATTTAAAAGCATTACGCCGGCATTAAAATATTTTTTCAATCCCAATCTTTTTGATTCTTTTGTACTGTCCGCATCAAGAACCATTGCAACAGCATAATTATCTATATTTGTATCAAAAATCCCTTTTAAAGAATTATTAACAATTACATCACAATCTAAATACAAAACTTTGTTTAATGAATTTAATAAAGAAGGAAGCTTAAATCTAAAATAAGTAGGTAGTGTTACGTGATAGTCTTTGTATTCAATATTATCTTTCTTCAATAAAGGATAATCCGAGAATTCACTTCTATTTACAGGCAGATATTCAATATTAAAATTTTTAATGTTTTTTAAAGACTCAATTCCTTTTTTATCTTTTTTTGTTAATCCGCCATCAAGAATATAAAAGTTGATATTTTCATTAACATCAGCATTTTTTAAAATTGAAGCAATAGAAACTGCAAGCTGTTCAACATATGCAGAGTCTAAACTGTAACAAATATTATATTCTTGCATATAATTTATCCCAATCTACCCCTTTGATTGTACAATAATTACAGAAAAAAAAATATATTTAATATAAAATAATTAAAGTATTTTAAAAAAATGACGAAAATATTCTTGTAAAATATGGTAACGGAAAATGGTAACACAAGAAGACAGTGATTTAAAGAAAGTAGGCTTGGAATTAATGTTCCTTACACCTGAAAAGTGTTCAAGAGAAGGTGGAATTTCTGCTGTTGAACTTGCTAAATCACTTGATATGCCTCTTGATGTTGTAAAAAAGAAATTAAAAATTTTATTAGATAAAGAGATAATAAGAGTATACGGAATAAATCCTAAGTTATGGAAATTTGATGAATATAAATTCCAAAAAATGGATGAAGATGATGATGTTTACAGACTCTTATGCAACTTTGACGATGTAGATTTTGACAGATATTTTTCTTATAACTAATACATTATGACATTCTTGAAAAAACTTCTATTTCAAGATTACCGGTTGTATTTGCCAAGAAATAAGCACTTGATGCAATCATTGAAGCATTATCGGTACAATATTTCATTTCTGGTGCATAAATTTTATAGCCTTGTTCTCTTAATGCAAAAAATTTCTTTCTTATTTCAGAATTAGCAGCGACTCCGCCAGCTAAAACAATTGTTTTTGCGTTTATATTATCTGCAGCTTTTTTTGTTTTCTTAAACAAAGTAGATGTAACATTTTCCTGAAAACTTGCTGCTATATCAGCCTTTGGAAGTTCTTCATACTCTTTTTTCAGTTTTTGTATTAATTGTAAAGAAGCTGTTTTTAAACCTGAAAAACTGAAATCATATTCATTTTGAAGTTTTGCATCAGGCAATTTGAAAGCAAAAGGATTTCCTGTTTGAGCCAATTTATCAAGATTTACACCCCCGGGATACGGAAGACCTATTAATCTTGCAACTTTGTCATAAGCTTCACCTATTGCGTCATCAATAGTTTCACCTATTATTTTTTGTTCCAAATAACTTTTAACCTCTATTATTTGCGTATGTCCTCCGCTAATCAAAAGAGCAACAAACGGTGGTTCAAGTTCAGTGTTAAGATAATTTGCACAAACATGTGCATTTAAGTGATTAACACCTATAAAAGGCTTATCATTCGCAATGGCAAGAGCCTTTCCTGCATTCATTCCAACAAGTAATGAACCGACTAACCCCGGACCAACGGTTGCAGCAAAAGCCGTAATATCATCAGCAGTCAAACCTGCTTGTTCAAATGCTTGAGCTATAACTACATTAATAGCTTCCAAATGTTCTCTTGCAGCAACTTCAGGAACAACACCGCCAAATTCAATATGTGTTTTTATTTGCGAAGCTACAACATTAGACAAAACCTCACGCCCGTTCTTTACTATAGCCGCTGCGGTTTCATCACAGCTTGATTCAATTGCGAAGATAATATTATCTTTTCCGCTTTCTGGACCTATTAAAACAGGTTTATCACTAATTGGTGTTCTAAATTCTTTAACGGGCATTTTATTTTTCCTTTGGCTTTTTCCATATTTTATAATATCATTTAAATAGTTTTTGTGTGAGGATTTTATTATGACAAAACCTATGAATATTACAGAAAAAATTTTAGCAGACCACGCAGGTCTAAATGAAGTAAAAGCAGGGCAATTAATAACTGCAAAAGTAGATATAACTCTTGCTAACGATATAACAGGGCCTGTAGCTATAAATGAATTCAACAAAATAGGTGTAAAAAAAGTTTTTGATAAAAAAAGAGTAGTTTTTGTTCCTGACCACTTTGTTCCAAACAGAGATATAAAATCAGCACAGCAAGTAAAACAAGTTAGAGAATTTTCTCGAGAACAAGAACTTGAACATTTCTTTGAAGTTGGAAGAATGGGCATAGAACATGCACTTTTACCTGATAACGGAATAGTTACGGCAGGTGATATAGTTATAGGTGCAGATTCTCATACATGTACATATGGCGCAATAGGTGCTTTTTCAACAGGTATGGGCTCAACAGATATAGCTTGCGCTATGGCTTCAGGCGATACTTGGCTTAAAGTTCCATCTGCAATTAAAGTTGAGTTTAACGGTAAATTAAACAAATACGTAACAGCTAAAGACTTAATTTTATATTTAATTGGTGATATTGGCGTTGACGGTGCTTTATATAAAACACTTGAAATAGGCGGCAGTACAATACGCGAAATGCCAATGGACGGAAGATTTACCATCTGTAATATGGCAATAGAAGCAGGTGCAAAAAACGGCATTATAGAACCTGATGAAATAACAAAAGCATATTTAAAAGACAGAAGTATAAGAACACCTAAATTTTATACAAGCGATAAAGATGCCCAATACGAAAAAGTAATTGTATATAATACCGAAGAAATTGAACCGGTTGTAGCATTCCCGCATTTACCTGGTAATACAAGACCTGTTTCAAAAGCAGGCGATGTAAAAATTGACCAAGCAGTAATAGGCAGCTGTACAAACGGAAGATTATCGGATATAAGAGCGGCAGCAGAAATTTTAAAAGGCAGAAAAGTACATAAAGATGTTCGTTTAATAGTATTTCCTGCAACTCAACAAATATATTTAGAAGCTCTAAGAGCAGGATACTTAGAAACAATAATTGAAGCAGGCGGAGCTGTATCAACACCTACATGCGGACCTTGTTTAGGCGGACACGCAGGAATATTAGCGGCAGGCGAAAGAGCAATATCAACTACAAACAGAAACTTTGTAGGAAGAATGGGACACGTAGAAAGCGAAGTATATCTAGCATCACCATATGTAGCAGCAGCAAGTGCTATTGCAGGAAGGATTATATCTCCTGAAGAGCTGTAACTATTGTTTTGTTTGTGTGAGTTTAAAAGAAAGTTTACTACATTTGCCAAATTTATTTTTGGTAGTACTGATTAACCTTTGAGAAAGTATTATCAAATTAATAATGTTATTATCATATGAATTATAAGATTCTTCAAATTCATTTTTTAATATATCAATAATTGTCTTAATTATAGATAAGTTACTGCTTATGTTTATCATCTGAAGTTCAAGCTTATTTGCAAGTTTTTTATTCATCGGGTCTCCTTCTTAAAATTATTTAATATTTTTTAAATAATAATTTAATTTTAAAATATTATTTAAAAAAGTGCAATGATTTTTTAATTATTTCTTTAATTTTCAAAATATATTATATTTTTAAATTATGGATTTACGTGTTGAAATTAGAAAACTTGCCATGCAGGAAAATGTTACATTAACTGAACTGGCAAAATATATAGAAAATAAAAAACAAAGAGCATATTCTATTCAGAACCTGTCGACAAAAATAAAAAAAGGCACTTTGAATATAACCGAATTGGAAATAATTCTTGAAAAACTCGGTTATAACATTGGTTTTAATAAAAAATAAGTAAAACATTAAATACTAATAGTAACCCTTGAACCTTCTTTATGGTAGTTACCGCCACCACAGATAGTTTCAATTACTTTTAATAAAAATTCTCTCGGTGCTTCCATTTGATTAATATAAAACTCTTGATTTCCAAGATGACGTATCTTTATTATTGCTTTACCGCTTTTATCTGCAGGAACATATAAAGATGCAACTTCCATATCTAATAATTTTTGTTCTGTTTCATCATTGTATCCTTGCAACAATTCAGGAAGCATTCCTTTTATAGCAATAATTCTTCCCGTAAACAAAGGTACATCTTTTTCTCTGTGCAAAGCTTTTGGCTTATCTTTCATATTGGAATAAAAAGTTATTGAATGCCAAAGAATATTCATAATAGCAATATGTCTTTGCTTATCGTATTCATAATAGATATTTTCAGAAGGAATACCTCTTACCGTAAAAGATTGCTTTAAATATTCAACAGTAAGCGCCATATTTTCAACCATTTTCTCAAACAAAACAGCAGTATTAGCATTCGATTGCTGATATTCCAAAAATTGTTTATACATATGACTTGATACAAGACTCATTCTTTCTTGTATAACAGACGACTTCCTTGCCGTTGTTTCTAAATCATCAAAATTTCCGCTCAAAAAATTCCTTCTCTTTCCGGTTTTATTGTATAAGAAAATAAACCATTATAAAACCATTTTAATATTTTTTATTACAAAAACGAATACTTAATTTACATTATTTCTTTTAACTTTGATTTTTAACTTTGTCTAAAATATTATATTACTTATGAAAATTGTTATTGTAGGCTATGGTGAAATGTTGAGGGCACTCATCTCGGGAGTGCTTAAAACCAAACATGAAATTGTTGGTGTATTTAGGGAAGAAAATATTAAATATCCGCCATTAAAAAAATTTATATATGATTTTTTACAACCAACAGACGATTATAACTTTATAAGAACTCATCAATTAAAGGAAATTAAAGCAAAAAGTGTTAATTCTCAAGATTTTATTAATGCTATAAAAAAGCTTAAAACAGACGTTATACTTGTTGGATCTTGGAGTGAGAAATTTTCCTTACAAACAATAAATGCACCTAAAGTTGCCTGCATAAATACTCATCCATCATTATTACCGAAATACAGAGGTCCAAATCCATACTTGCAAGTAATCCTAAACAATGAACAAAAAACAGGTGTTACTTTTCATTTAATGGATGTTAATTATGATACAGGAGCTATATTACATCAAGCTGAAACAGAAATATTGAAAACAGAGACAGGGGAAAGTTTAAAACACAGATGCTGTGATTTAGCAAGAAATGAAATTATTAATTTATTAAATGAACTACCCCAAAAGTTAAAAGAACAAAAAAGCCAAAATGAACAAGAATCAACATACCAACATCAAATTTCATTAGCAGATTCAATTTTGGATTTTGAAAAAGAAACATCAATAGAAATAGATAAAAGAATACGAGCACTAACCCCTTGGTTAAAATGCCATATACCTTATAAAAATGTTTTTTTTACATTTGAAAGTTATAAAATTTATCAAAAGAAATCAAAAAAAAGACCTGCTTCAATAGTAAAAAAGACTAACAATTCATTATTTATTGTCTGCAAAGATGGTTATGTAATAGAGTTTTGCGCTATAAAAATAAAACGCCCGTTTTCCACTTTTTTCACGAAGTTATATTTAGAAAAAATTATTAAAACTAATGAACAAGCAATATAAAATTGTTGTATAATAAAAATCAATAAGAAAAGAGAGAAATTATGTTAGACTTACACGCAATATATGAAGTAATAACGTTTTCTATAGGAGATACAAAAGCAGGCTCCAAAATGGGAAAACTTCAAGTTAAAAATATTGAAGATGGTACTGTACTTAATTGTATCCTATGGGAAGAAACATTAAACAGATTAGACTCAAAATTGTTTAGAACAAACAATCAAATAAGAATCAACGCAGGCACATACAACGAAAAATATAACAACTGTCTAATCTCAGATATAAGCCTTGTGAAAGAAGCAAAACTTGGTTTATCTTCAGAACAAAGAGATGAACTGTTTTCTAAAATAATGAACTATGTAAATAAAATCAATGATAAAAAACTTGCTGAATTTGTTTCATCACTATTATTTGAATATGAAGAACAATTTAAAAAGACACCGGCTGCAAAATTAATGCATCATAATTATATTGGCGGTTTGCTTGAACACACACTTGAATGCTTAGATTTTGCTGATATTATTCTTTCAAAATGCAATAACAAAATAAATCCGGATATAGTATATGCAGCTTGCATTTTACACGATTTCGGAAAAATATTTGAATATATAGTAGATGAAGAAACAGGCTTAATAGAATATAACGAAGAATTCAGAAAAGACTGGAGAACCCACTCTCAATGGGGATTTTCAATATGCATGAATAACGGGTTTAAAGATATTGCTAAAATGATAGCAGCTCATCACGGAAGAACAGACTGGGGTGCATTAATAGACTTAAATGATAAAGATGCTGAACCATTTATGTACATAATTCATCACATTGATGATTTATCTGCAAAATTTGGTAAAATATCAATAACAGATATAAATTAGAGGGATATATAATGAAAAAAATATTTTCTGTTTTAATTGCAATATGTGCAATGTTTTTATTTACAGGTATTGGAGCAGATTGTGCTGTAAATAAAAAGATTAATGCAAACATAAAAACAAAAAGAGTACCGGCTGGTACTGTAATTACACTAAAAGTATTGGATCCGGTAGGTTCATCTACATCTTCATTGGGTGACCAATTTGATTTGATGGTAACAGAAAATATAAAAGTTGATAAATCAATTGTAATACCTCAAGGAAGCGTTATAAGAGGTTCAATAGAAGAAGTTTCAGCTCCTAAAATTTTATATAAAGGCGGAATAATAAGACTATATTTTGACCACATTGTAAGTGCTACAGGTAAACAAGTTCCGTTTTATGCAGGTATATGCAACAACAAAAATGTAACATATGACGGAGCTTTAAGTTCTAAAACAACATATAAAACAGCATTTACAAAAACAGCTCAAACAACAAAAAATATAGTAGTAAAACCAACAACTTGGGCTTGGGAAAAAGGAGAAGATTTACTGAACGGTTCTCCAAAATATATCTTTGCTCCTTTGACAGCAATAGTAAGTGCTCCGGTTGCAGGTATATACTTTATTGGTGACTCTATAGCAGATATATTTAAAAAAGGTGAAAATATCTATATCAACCAAGGGGAAACTCTTCAGGTACAATTGTTAAAACCTTTAGACATGCCGGTTTACTAATATGTTCCTTAAACGACTATTAGTTAATAGTATTTTCATAATTAAAAATATTGTTCCAATAATTTTGCTATCAAAAGAAAAAAAGATAGCAAAGTTATTAATAAGAAATGCATTAAGACTTTCTATAGCAGAATCTTGTACAGGCGGTTTAATAAGTTCAAGATTAACAGATATTTCAGGCTCCAGCAGATATATTTTCCAAAACTTTGTTACATATGCGAATGTAGCCAAAATTTCCATTTTAGGAGTAAATCCTCAAACAATAGAACAAAATGGAGTCGTAAGTGCACAAGTAGCAATAGAAATGGTAGAAGGTTTATTAAATAAATATAATTGTACAATAGCACTTGCCACAACAGGAATAGCTGGGCCCTTAGGCGCTACAGAAACAAAGCCTGTTGGACTTATATATATCGGAATAGCAGACAAAAAAAATAAAAAATCATATAAATTTGAAGCGAATCCATTATTATACAGAAGAATAATGAAATATGCGTTTTCTACAAAAGCACTTGAATTGCTCTTAGATTTCATAAAAGAAAATTACTAATATGATTTCCTTTCAAAATACTTAAAATGAGTAAAAGGCCAGAATAGAAGTTTAGCTCTGCCAATAAATCGATCTTTATTCAGTACACCCCAATACCTTGAATCTAAAGAATGACCTCTGTTATCTCCCATCATAAAATATTCATCATCACCTAAAACCATAGGTCCGCAGTTCATATCAGTATTACATATAGGATATTCATATCTATCCATAATATATGGTTCCTCCAACTTTTTGTCATTTATAAATACATCAGTTGAACCATCTTCATTTTGAACTATTTCGATCTTTTCATTTGGGAGACCTATTATTCTTTTAATATAAGCAATATCTTTACAGAAAAAACCTGTTAAACGAGAAAAAACTGCAATTGGATTTGCATTTAAAGTTTCTTTAGGCGGATAAAATACCATTATATCACCTCTTGTCGGTGTTCTATAAAACCTTGAAAGTCTTTCAACAAAAACTCTATCCCCTTCTACTAATGTAGGTTTCATAGAACCTGAAGGAATCCAACGTATTTCTCCCAAGTAAAATCTTATTATAATTATTGCAACTACAACAAATACAACTGTTTCAACAGTTTCTTTTAATACTGCTTTATTCATATATTCCTGCCTCATAAAGGTTTTTGGTTAAGCTTATAATTTCCTGTTTATATTGATTATCTTCTATAAAACTTATTGTTTCAATTGCCTTATCTGCGTATTTTTTTATTAAATCAACCGTTTTATGAATGTATTTTCTATCTGATTGAAGTTTGTCTATAATAACCTCTTCAGAAAGATTAATAACATTGCCTATATCATCATTTAGAAACAAAACAGGTGCCGTATAAATACCATTATGAATATCACTCATAACAGGTTTTGTAGGATCATTCTTCAATATATTAAGTAAATCATCTTTTATTTGAAAAGCAATACCAAAGTTCCTTGCAAAAGATAAAACATTATCTTTTACAGATTTATTTTTAATGAAACAAAGTGATGTTAATGGAGCCTTGAAAAGCTCTGCGGTCTTATATTCAGATTTCTGAATATATTCTTCCATAGTAGGAAGCTTTCCTATTGTAAAGTTCTGATTTATTTCACCTTTACACATCAAATATATAGATTCAGCAAAAGTATCAATAGCTTCGACACTATCACATTTAACAAGTTCTTTTAAAGCAACTGAAAGCAATATATCCCCTGCCAGAACACTTAAATTATTACCCAATTTATAATTTAAAGAAACTTTTCCTCTTCTGGTATCCGCATTATCAAGAATATCATCATGTACCAATGTAGAATTATGAACCAATTCAACACTACAAGCAAGATGATAAACTTTATCATCTAATTCAATATCCATAGCCTTTGCAAAAAGAAAAACAAGCATAGGTCTAATTCTTTTGGATTTTGAACATAAATAATCACATATATCATCTGATATACGATTTTTATCATCAATTAAACTATTAACCAAATACTGATTAAGTATCCCAAGTTCTTTTTCCACTAACATTCTCAAAATATCCTCTATAACTATTATTTTATTATAAATACTAAAATTGCCAGTGACAAATTATTTTTTGTTCAAATTTTATAATATTAACAAGGATATATAATTATGAATGTTTTTGATAATTTTTCACAAATCACAACAAGAGATTATAGCAGAAACAATAGTACAAAAATTGAACAATCAAATTCTAAGAATGAATATAAACCAGATATTTTAGACATATTTAGTGAAAAAGTTGTGAATAAAAAAGATATAGACGATATGGTAACAACTCCCAGAGCAATATTTAAAGGTTATTTATGTTTTACGGCTGGTACAACATTAAATGCTATTGCTTCCCTACTAAAAGACAATAAATTTTCAAAAGGATTAAAAATAGCAGGAAGCATAATTTCAATATACGGAACATATAACTTTGTAAAACCATATCTAATAAGGGATAAGAATTTGACTAAAACGAAAAAATAAACTATCTTAATAAAAAAGAGGTAGATTTATATGTTTAAATTAATTGTTTGGTTAATTATTTTTGCAGGCATATATTTTGCATATCAAGCAGGACTATTTAATGGCATCATCAGTTATTTTGATGAATCAGCAGCAAAAGCAAGACAAGAAAAAGTTATAGAACATGAAGATGGCGGTTATACTACTGTAAAATACAGAAATGTTTTTGATTTATTATTAGGCAGATAAAAAGTCATTTTACAAAAAATACTTGAAATAAAAAATTGTGCATGTATAATAAAATCCATAAGAGGATGCGAGAGTAATTCAGTGGTAGAATGCTTCC
>CALUUJ010000013.1 GCA_944323935.1 Candidatus Gastranaerophilales bacterium
CAGTTTGTAGGGGAGTTCTGATACTCCCCTATAAAAATGGCTATTTATCAACTGTTTGTTGTGACATAGCCTTATATTTTATACTTAATTTTCAATTAACCAACTAAACCAGAATCATCATATTCTGAAGCTTTTACCATAATAGCATGTTCTACGGGATTCTCTTTTTTAATAGAAGTATCAAAAGGAACCTCATCAAAACTGTATTCCTCTTTCACTTTTTTTAACTGATTTTCATCAACTAATCTTTTAGCAAGTTCTGCTATTTCATATACTAATTGATATCTGTTTTCAGTTGTCTCATTAAGATCCCATGCTATTTTTATAATTTGGTTCATAAATTCCTCCAGTGTAATTTCAGATATATTAATAATACTATGCTCATTTTTGAATATCAAGCAATGAATATTTTATAAAAAACGAAATATTAATTTTTGTAAACAGACGTAAACTCATGTACAATCATGCTTTGCACGCTTTAGAATATAGCTCCGTATATATATTAAAAAATGTAAACTTAAATTTTATATCATGAAAAGTCATGTGCCATCATGCTTTCCATGGTTTTATTCGAAATAAGGTTTATAAGGGTTCTAGCCCTGTATCATGCCTAAAACCTATGATTATAAAGGTAGATAAATTAATAGGTTTTATGCAAAATTTAAGTAATTACTCATATATAGATAATAAAGTAATTAATATAAAATCAGAACTTCTTTGCCGAGAAGCAGAAGACGATTTTTATTACTTTAACAAAACAAATGACGCATACAAAAAACTTACTCAAGCAGTAAGACTAACACCTACTCACTTAAAAAGTATTATTTTACTTGCTGATATTTGTTTCATAAAGGGTAAAATCAAAAAAGCTTTAAGCTTATATTCAATTGCAAAAAACATTTCACCAAATAATAGCAAAATAACAGCTGCAATTGCTAATTGCAATTACGTTTTAGGAAATTATTCACAAGCCTTACTTTATATAGAAGAATCAATAAATAAGATGAATTGGGGATATGATGAACTATATTCTCAAATACTTGAGATAAAAATAAATATTCTATTTGAGCAAAAAAAATACAAAGAAGCATATTCTACTTTTATCAATTTTAAAAATAATCTTAGAAAAATATCTTTTATTGCAGATTATAATATTAATTATGAATTACTTAGTAAGAAAATAGACTTGCAGAAAAAAGTTCAAAAATCTAATTTAAAAATAGTTTAAAATGTTGGTTAGAAAGACAAAATAGTGAAAAATCATATAAAAAGAATCGTCTTATTAATTATAACTATAATATTTTTATATTTTGTTTTTGTGAATATAGATTTAATTGAACTTTTAGAAATTATAAAAAAATTTGATTTAAAATATATTTTTCTCCTAAGCATTTCAATAATTTTATCGCTTACCTGCAGAGGGATTTGCTTTAAACAACTTATATCAAAAACTGTAGATGTGCCATTAAAAGAACTTGTATCATTATGTTTAACAGCTGCATCATTAAATATTGTTTTACCGGCAAGAGCTGGCGACATATTTAGAGCTTTTTTTATAGGTCAGAAATATAACATAAGCAAAATAAAAATATTTGGCACAGTTATGTTAGAAAGAATATTTGATGTATTCGTGATATTCTGTTTTTTATTAGTAGGTGTTTTTATTTACCACAGAAATGAAATTGCTATTAAATTGTGTTCTTTTGCCGGTATTTGTATTCTTATTGGAATTACTTTCGCTATAGTTACTTTTAAGTATAATAAAACAGATGAACTTTGCTATCTTATAATTAATAAAACAAAATCACTTCCGTTTTCTAATTTAATTCAAAAAGGAATAAATTTTACCAATAAAACTTGTAATTCATTTTTCAATGGTTTTGAAATAATAAATGCTCCAAAAAAAATATTGGCAGCTTTAATTGCTTCATTTGGAATATGGTTTTTTGAATGTTTAAATTTTTACATAACTATACAAGGATTTGGATATAATCTGCATTGGTCTGTAACAATTTTTATTATATGTTTCATTGCACTTGCTTGTATGATTCCCTCTACTTCAATATTTGTTGGTCCATATCAATTGGCAGTAATTACCGCATTTTCAATATACAATGTCAATAAAGAAACAGCTCTTGCAATATCTTTTGTTGAACAAGCAATAGTCACAATTGTAACTTCTATTTTTGCATTATTGTTCTTGTTAAAGAATAATATTTCTTTTGAAGATTTAAAAAGAGATGTTCAAAAAACATTTTAAGAAATTGAAATAATTAACAATTTGTAAAAAATATAATTCTTTTGGCAATTAAAATTACTTTCTTTCTTTATCTAATTAAAAGTAAGGAGAAAGTATATGAGTATTCAGCCTGTAAATATAATAAGAAGTATCTGTAAAAAAATTAGCTCTTCAAAGGCAACAAAAACAGCATTGTACAAAAAAAATATTCAAAATGTACTTGTAAAAAATACGGGTAAAGATTGTATACAAAAAGTAGTACCTATAGAAATCATAGATCGCGGAATTAAAACCGGACTAGGTGAAAAATTACTACCCTTATTGGGATTAACTGCAGCCGGTGGATATTCTGCAAATAAAGCACTTGAGAAAGGTCAAAGAGTTTTTTCAACTACTGCATAAAACAAAAAAGATATTGATTTCTCAATATCTTTTTTGTTATTAATGATTTTTATTTTATTATATTTTAGCAAGGTATTCATTAATCGCTTTTGCAGCTCTCTTACCTGCACCCATTGCGTTAATAGCAGTAGATGAACCGGTCGGAGCAACGTCACCGCCCGCATAAACTCCATCAACGGAGGTTTCACCTGTTTCTGCATTAATTACAATATAACCTTTTTTATCTGTATTCAAATCCATATTATCCTTTAACATAGATGCTTGAATTGTAGGGTTAGGTCCTGTACCTAATGCAACAACAACTGTATCTACATCTAAATCAACAAATTTGCCTGTAGGAACAGGTTTTCTTCTGCCTGATTCGTCAGGTTCCCCAAGTTCCATAATTTCAAACTGCATACCATTTACATAACCGTCTTTATTATAAATTTCTTTTGGTGCATGCAAGAACTTAAATACAACACCTTCTTCTTTTGCGTGCCTGATTTCTTCTAAACGGGCAGGTAATTCAGCTTCTGTTCTTCTATATACGATATAGACTTCTTTAAATCCAACTCTTACCGCAACACGGGCAGCATCCATAGCAACATTACCGCCACCTATTATTGCAGCCTTTTCGCCAACTCTTATCGGAGTTGCTGTTTCTTCCAAATTAGCCTGCATCAAATTAACTCTTGTTAAAAATTCATTTGCAGAGAATACTCCATTTAAATTTTCTCCTGGGATTCCCATCATCTTGGGCAATCCTGCTCCGGATCCTATAACAATAGCATCAAATCCATCTTCTTTTAATTGTTTTATAGTGATAGATTTTCCGACAACAACATTTGTATAGAATTTAACACCCATTGCTTTTAAATTATCAATTTCTTTATCAAGGAAAGTTCTTGGTAATCTAAAAGGAGGAATACCATATCTTAATACACCGCCTAATTTATGCAATGCTTCAAAGACAACAACTTCATGTCCTGCTTTTCTCAGGTCAGCAGCAGCTGTAATACCGGCACAACCTGAACCAACGATTGCAACTTTTTTACCTGTTTCTTTTATTTCATCTACTTTTAGGCTTGTTGCATCGCCAACATAACGTTCTAGTGCACCAATTGCGACTGGCTCTGATTTTATACCTAATACACATTTGCTTTCACATTGACGTTCTTGAGGACAAACTCTACCGCATACAGAAGGTAATAAACTTGATTCTCTAATAATTTCTCCTGATTTTTCAATATCACCTTCTTTTAATGCATTTATAAATCCTGGAATATTAATATTTACAGGACACCCCTGTACACATCTTGGATTTTTACAATTCAAACAACGTGAAGCCTCTAATTTAGCCTGTTCATCAGTCAAATTTGACTCAACTGCTTCAAAATTAGTACGCCTAACCATAGGGTCTTGTTCATGTTGTCTTTGTCTTACTGCCATATCTATATCCTTCTTGTTTAACCAAAACTTAAGTAAATTATACTATAAAAACATTGTGTAATATTTTTGTTTTTTTGCAAAGTTTTTAACAAAATTTTTTAGGTATAATAACTTTAGAGTATTTAATGTGGAGAAGTTATGAAAATCAACAAAAATTATTTGGAATTGGAAGATAGTTATTTATTTTCAACCATTGCAAAAAAAGTAAATCAATTCGTAAAAGAAAACCCTGATAAAGATTTAATCAGACTTGGTATTGGTGATGTTACATTACCTTTGGCTCCTATAGTTGTTGAAGCAATAAAAAATGCAGCAGATGAAATGGGGGAAAAAGAAACATTTAAAGGATATGGACCTGAACAGGGCTATGCGTTTTTACGTGAAGCAATTCAAAAATATTATTCTCGTAAGAATGTAAATTTAGAATCTGATGAAATTTTTATTTCAGACGGTGCAAAAAGTGATCTTGGTAATATCTTAGATATTTTTGGACTTGAAAATACAGTTTTAGTACCGGATCCTGTGTATCCTGTTTATGTTGATACAAATGTTATGTCAGGAAGAAAAATAATTTTTGCAGACGCAAATGAAAAAAATGGATTTTTACCATTACCTGATGAAAATGTTAAATGTGATATTATATATATTTGCTCACCAAATAACCCGACAGGAGCTGTTTATACAAAAGACGGACTAAAAAAATGGGTTGACTATGCACTAAAAAATGATGCGGTTATACTATTTGATGCTGCATATGAATGTTTTATAAAATCAAAAGAACTTCCAAACAGTATATATGAAATTGAAGGTGCAAAGAATTGTGCCATAGAATTTTGTTCTTTCTCAAAAACTGCAGGCTTTACAGGTACAAGATGCGGATATACCGTAGTACCGAAAGAATTAGTTAAAGAAGGTGTTTCTTTACATAAATTCTGGTTAAGAAGACAAACAACAAAATTCAACGGAGTTCCTTATATTGTTCAAAAAGGTGCAGAAGCAATATTTTCAGAAAAAGGACAAGAACAAATTAAAGAAAACATTGCATACTATAGTGAAAATGCCAAAATTATAGCAGAAACTATGGATAAAAAAGGCATTTGGTATACAGGCGGAAAACACTCACCGTATATATGGTTGAAATGCCCCAATAACATGTCTTCTTGGGAATTCTTTGACTACCTTTTAAATAATATTGCAGTAGTTGGAACCCCAGGGGCAGGATTTGGTAAAAATGGTGAAGGTTACTTCAGATTAACATCTTTCGGCAACCGTGAAAAAACAATTGAAGCAATGGAAAGATTTTCAAAATTATTTTAAAAAGAGGAGTTTTAAACTCCTCTTTTTATTAATTATGCTTTGCTTTTTCAACATATTTTAATATAGCTGATGAAACAGAAGGTCTTTCGTACCAATCACGAATATACCGTTCAAGCCCAAAACAACTTCCTCTTTCTTTTAATCCATTCGTAACATTAAAAGCAGCTTCACACATTCCGATTTGAACTGTAAAAAACGGACTTTTAGGGTTTTTAACATCTATATTAAAACTTAAACCACGAACTCTTTTGGCTCCGCCTGAAACTTTTTCTTCTATATCCTTTTTGGAAGTAAGAAGATTTATCAATGATTGTTCTAATTCTGTTATTACAGGATCTTTTCCTTCAGCCATACTCTTATCCTTCTCTAAAATATTTATCTTTCAAGTGCCTATTAATTAATATACCACATTTTGTAGTTGCTAAACCCCCTTGCGATGTTTCTTTTAACAATGGGGACATCAATTGACCTGTTTGGACCATTGCATCAATAACTTCATCAAAAGGTATTTTACTTTCAACTCCTGCCATAGAAAGTTCTGCCGCTGTAATTGCATGTATAGCAAGAAATACGTTTCTTTTCACACAGGGGATCTCAACCAAGCCTGCAACCGGATCACAAGTCAAACCTAAAATATTCTTAATTGCCAAAACTGCTGCATTAATTATCTGATTTTCGTTTCCGCCAAGAATTTGCACAGCAGAAGCAGCACTCATAGCGGAAGCAACGCCGCATTCTGCTTGGCATCCCGCTACAGCGCCTGCCATTGCAACTTTTGATGATATAACATATCCTATTGTACCAGCAGTAATTAGTGCATTTATTTCTTCTTCTTCCGTTAAGTTATATTTTTCTGATAAAGAAATAATAACGGCAGGAACTATTCCGCAAGAACCGGCTGTTGGACATGCAACAATCTTATTCATTCTTAAATTTTCTTCCATTGTTGCAAGGGCATAAGTTGTAATTTTTTCATATAAATCGCCAAACAATGCAGGTATTTGAGCATATCTTTTTTTTAATTTTAATGTATCATCCCCGCATAATCCGCTAAAAGATTTTTCACTTGAAGTAAGACCGCTAACAATTGCTTCTTTCATTGCATTTACATTTTTAAGAACTTTTTCTCTTACTTCTTTTACAGTAATTTCAAAGTCATAAGCTTCTTTTTCCTGCATTATTTCATATATTTTTTTATTTTCTTCTTTGCAAGCTCTCAAAAGTTTTTCAAAAGTGTTTATAGAATATTCCAACTTAGGCCTCTAGTTTTTTCACATTTCTAACAAAATACACATCATCAATTTTTTTTATTTCATCAAGCAAAATATCAGAAACATTACCATCTAAACAAATGCACATTGAAGCAGTTTTTCCCCTTGCATTTCTGTCACAATCAAGTGAAGCAATATTTATATTTTCTTTTTGAATTAATGTTGAAACTTTTGATATCATCCCGGGTTTATCTTTATAAAATAAAACAAGAGTATTATATTCACCTGAAATTTTAGTTGCGAAATCATCAATCTTAACTATCTCAACATTCCCTGCTCCTACAGAATTCCCGGAGACTATCATTGGGATTTTTCCATCTAAAATAAAATCAACGGAGTTAGGATGCATATCCAAATTTTGTTCAAATTCATAATTGTATTTTATTCTTTTTGCTTCTTCATTATCATAAATATTTTTTATTTCGTCACTATCAACATTGAAGCCTAAAAGCCCTGCCAATAAGCCTTTATCTGTACCATGGCCTTTTCCTGTTTGAGCAAAAGAATTATACAATCTGAAGGTAACTTTTGTAGGAGTTTCACCGTAAATATTTCGGACCAACAAACCAAGCCTGACAGCACCTGCAGTATGAGAACTGGATGGACCTGTCATAATAGGTGATATAACATCAAATAATGAACGTTGTTTCATAGTTTAATATTATATGTTTTCTTTTGGGTATGCAATATTAATACAAACAAAAAAAAGCTCTTTCTTAGGAAAAGAGCGTTAACTAGGTTAGTTTTGGTAGATAGTTGTTCAGTTTTAGACTTTTATGAGTCTTACATTTTCTTTAATAACCCTGAATATTTTTTTATGCGCATTTAATGCAACATTTTTACAATACTTTACATGTTTTTTATAAATGCTTATTTAAAAATTAAAGTTTTAGACAAATATTCCGATTATAAAAAATATATTAAAAAGTGAGGTATTAATATGTATTATTACAATTCGGTATGGCCAGGAGCATATAGTTTTAAAAGCGAAATCAAATTATTTACTCAATGGTTTAAAAATCAACTTGAAATAATACTAAATAAAATTGAAGAAACAGAAAAGAAACTCGGATAAAATTATAATTGTTATTCAATAAAAACCTATGGTATACTTGCTCTAGTAGCTAGTATATAGGTTTTTTATAGTGATATCACAAATTTTAACAGCCTGCGTAATAGGGCTTGATGTATATAAAATACTCGTTGAAGTTGACGTAAACAACTCACTCCCCTCTGTTTCTATTGTAGGGTTACCAGACCTTTCAATAACAGAAGCAAGAGAGAGAGTTCGTTCTGCAATTAAAAACTCAGGGTATGATTTCCCCAATAAAAAAGTAATAGTAAACTTGGCACCTGCGGATATAAAAAAAATCGGCAGTTATTATGATTTGCCAATTGCAATAGGGATACTTTCAAAAAACAATACTATTCAAAAGAATGAATTTAAAGATATTGCATTCATCGGAGAACTATCACTAGATGGTTCACTTAGAGCTGTAAACGGAGTTTTACCTATTGCTGCAGGATTAAAACAGCAAGGAATAAAAACGCTGATTGTTCCGTTTGATAATGCAAAAGAAGCCGCAATTATTCAAGGTTTAACCGTTATCGGTGCAAAATCTTTGATTGAAATAGTTAACCATTTTAATACTGAATCACCTGAACATAAAGAAATCAAACCAACTATTGTAGATATAAATGAATTTATGCAAGAAAAAACTGAGCAAGACGGTTACTTTGATTTTAAAGATGTAAAAGGTCAGCTAAAGGCCAAAAAGGCTATGGAAATAGCCGCTGCAGGAGCTCATAACCTTTTAATGTCAGGACCTCCGGGTTCCGGAAAAACATTATTGGCTAAATGTTTTTCTTCAATTTTACCGCCTTTAACTTTTGAAGAATCAATTGAACTAACTAAAATATACAGTATTAGCGGGTTAATCAATCCATCTAAACCATTAATTACAACAAGACCTTTCAGAAGCGTTCATCATACAGCTTCTGCAATAGGAATAATAGGCGGTGGAACAAATCCAAAACCAGGAGAAATAACACTTGCTCACAGAGGGGTATTATTTTTGGATGAATTTGTAGAATTTCCGAGGAACGTGCTTGAAGTTCTTCGTCAACCGCTTGAAGACGGAAAAATAGTTATTGCAAGAGCCAAAATGAGACTTGAATTTCCTTCCGATTTTATATTACTTGCGGCGATGAATCCTTGTCCTTGCGGTTATTTGGGCGATAGCGAAAAAAATTGTACTTGCAGTGATTTTCAAATAAAGCAATATCGCTCAAAATTATCAGGACCATTGTTAGATAGAATCGACATTGTTATAGATGTTCCAAGATTAAAAATCAATGAACTAACAGACAAAAATATACCACAGGGAGAATCCTCCGAACAAATAAGAGAACGAGTTGTAAAAGCAAGGAATATCCAACTTGAAAGATATAAAGGGCTTGGAATATATACAAATTCAGAACTAACGCCCAAATTAATTAAAAAATTCTGTATTCTTGATGAAACAAGCTCCAACATTTTAAAAGAAGCTGTAAGAAAGTTTAGTTTATCGGCAAGAGCATATGATAGATTATTAAAACTTGCAAGAACCATTGCAGATTTGGATTCATCAGAAAACATACAAGCTAAACATATTGCACAAGCAATACAATACCGTTCCTCAATGTAAAATGGAATAATTTTATGAGAAAAATTGTTGAATTAAAACAAAACCAACATACTTCAATCTCCTAAAAATTATATAAATATATTCTGTCACTTACTATATTGTTTGTTCCTTTATATATTCCGCCAGTTATAATTATCTTATTATTTTCTATCACTGTAATCTGAGCTCTATTTACTGGCAATTTAATGTTGGTTTTATTTAATGAATAATCATTTAAATTAAACTTATACTTTAAGTCTGAAGAAATTAACTCATCTTTATTCAATGGTATATATTGAATAACATTGTATTTTTTTTCTTTTCCATCATTATTTGCAATAGGTGCGAATTTTACTAATTCATCAACATTGTAGTTTTTTATAATTTTATCTTTTTTTATATCAAAAAGTTCTAACTTAAAATTTTCAATTTCTTGTCTTACTCTGTTTTCAAGACAACTAGAAATTAATATTAAATCTTCTGTAATTGGAGTAATACTTATTAAATTACCAACATTTTCGTGCTTAATTATCTTATTATATGTTTTACTTTTTATCGAATATTTATATATAGTTTTGAACTAGAACCAAGTTTATTATATAAATATCTATATATAATAAACTTATCTTCGTTTAATTTTACAAGTTTTAAAGTATTAAATTGTTCTGTATCTACTATATCTTTGTTAATTTGGAGAATATTATTCAAATATTTATTGTATAAAATACAACTTGGACCATCTGTAAGTGATGAATATCCATCACATACGACGATATTATCTGCGAATACTAATGCTTGTTTTGAATATGAAAGATTGCTGCCTAGAAAAAATTTATCATAAGTTTTAATTTTATTTTTTTTAATATTAAAAATCATTAAGTCATTCTTATTTTGGGGTACGAACATAATATTATCGCCGTCAAAATAATTGACACTATATAAATAATCATCAAAGTTTTTAGCAACAACTTTCGACTTTCTTGTTTTTAAATTAAAGATTTCCGCATTATGTTCTTCTATATCAGGTACATTCTGTAAAGAAGTTATAAGTCGCAAGCTTATATGCTTTACACCATTTTTGCTAATACCACCAACAATTAATAGTTTATCTTCGCCAATTGTAACAACTGAATGACCTTCTCTTGGAACTTTCATTTTACCGATATAATGCAAACCTTTTTCTTTTAATTCATTATTGGTTGCAATTTTTTCCGTTTTTATACTTTCTGTATCATCTATCTTTATATTTTTTGCAAATAAAAAAATAACCAAGTAAAATATTAATGCTGCAATTAATACCCTATATATATTTACTTTAAATTTGGGTTTTAGTCCATAGATTGGGTTTTAACCCAACAATTTTTTCCACCATTTTTTATTGCGTTCTTCTCTATTTTGATTTTCTTCTTGATTATTTTCTATATTCTTGTTCTCGTCACTCATAGTATAAACCTTATTAAATGTCTTAAAACGCAAAACACTGATATGGTCTTTACCACATCAGCTCTATCTTCTTTTTAGAAAGCAAAATATCTCTTCAACTTCCCTCACTTATTTTAAAAATTAAAATCTTTTTCATCTTAATTCTTAAAATTTTTGTTATACTCCATATTACAATTTTTTTTCATTCTTGTATATACCAAATTTAAATTATAAAATTTTCAACATAAAAAAGGAGGGGTTAAACCCCTCCTTTTAAAATAATATGTAATAATATCTTATTTCATAGCATTTTCAACTGCAACAGCAACTGCAACTGTAGCACCTACCATTGGGTTATTACCCATACCAATTACACCCATCATTTCTACGTGAGCAGGAACTGAAGATGAACCGGCAAATTGAGCGTCACCGTGCATTCTTCCCATTGTATCAGTCATACCATAAGAAGCAGGACCAGCAGCAACGTTATCAGGGTGAAGTGTTCTACCTGTACCGCCACCTGATGCTACTGAGAAGTATTTTCTGCCGTTTTCCCAGCACCATTTTTTATATGTACCTGCAACCGGGTGTTGGAAACGAGTTGGGTTTGTTGAGTTACCTGTAATAGATACATCAACACCTTCTTTTATCATAATTGCAACACCTTCTGATACATCATCTGCACCATAGCATTTAACTTTTGCTCTTTCTCCTTCTGAGAACGGTGTTTCTTTTAATACTTTTAATTCGCCTGTTTTATAGTCATATGCAGTTTCTACAGCTGTAAAACCGTTAATTCTTGCAATGATATAAGCAGCATCTTTACCTAAACCGTTTAAAATAACTTTTAAAGGTTCTTTTCTTACTTTGTTTGCATTTCTTGCAATACCAATAGCACCTTCAGCTGCTGCAAATGATTCGTGACCGGCTAAGAAACAGAAACATTTTGTTTCTTCTCTTAATAACATAGCACCTAAATTACCATGTCCTAAGCCTACTTTTCTTGTATCACCAACTGAACCCGGAACTGCAAAAGCTTGTAAACCTTCACCGATAGCTTCAGCTGCATCTGCTGCATTTTTGATACCTTTCTTTATTGCAATTGCACATCCTAATGTATATGCCCAAGATGCGTTATCAAATGCAATTGGTTGAATACCTTTAACAATTTCATCTACATTTATACCTTTTGATAGACATAATTCATTTGCTTCATCTAAAGATTTGAAGCCATATTCTTTTAGAACTTTATCTATAGTTTTTTGACGTCTATCTTGTCCTTCAAATTTTGCCATAGTTTTATTTCCTTATTTTAATTAGTTATACAAATTTTATTATTGTTTACGCGGGTCGATTGTTTTAACAGCATCTTGGAATCTGCCGTATGTTCCAATATTCTTTTCATAAGCTTCTTTTGGATCTTTTCCTGCTTTAATAGCATCCATTACTTTACCCAAGTTAACAAACTTATAACCGATTACTTCGTCATTTTTATCTAAACCAAGTTCTAAAATATAACCTTCAGCAAGTTCTAAGTATCTTACACCTTTTTGTTTTGTAGAGTGAATTGTACCAACTTGTGAACGAAGACCTTTTCCTAAATCTTCTAAGCCGGCACCGATTGGAAGTCCGCCTTCAGAAAATGCTGTTTGAGTTCTTCCGTATACTATTTGTAAGAATAATTCTCTCATTGCAACGTTTATAGCATCACAAACCAAGTCTGTATTTAATGCTTCTAATATTGTTTTACCCGGAAGAATTTCACCCGCCATAGCTGCTGAGTGAGTCATACCTGAACAACCTAATGTTTCAACTAAAGCTTCTTGTATTACACCGTCTTTAACGTTTAATGTTAATTTACAAGTACCTTGTTGCGGAGCACAACATCCACAACCATGAGTTAAACCTGAAATATCTTTAATTTCTTTGCACTTTGTCCATTCACCTTCTTGAGGGATTGGAGCAGGCACGCCTTTTACACCTCTTTTTACACAACATTGATTTTCGATTTCATGTGTAACTTGCATATTACCTCCTGTTTCTTTATCCATTATTTTATAAATAATTATACGCTAACCTAATATCGGTCTACTAAATTATATTTCAAACAAAATCAATTGTATATAATATACAACCCAAAATCATCTGGACAACTTTTATTTATTTAATATAAATAAATGATTTTATATATGAAAAAATGAAAGAAACTATTAGTATAAATTATTTAAATCTAATTAATAAAAAGGAGATTTACGAAAATTAAACATATTTTTTTTATATTTGTAATCATTACATCCTTTTTAATGATTAATAAAGCAGTTGCAGAATTTACAATACAAAGCATTCAGTCTGATAATATCCTGATTGATAAAAATTATATGCCGCAATCTGTTTTAAAGATAAATTATAATCATAATAATACTCTGGATAATATTAATGAACAAAATATTAAGGTGGAGCAACCAATACCTTTGAGTTATAAAAGCAAACAAGAAATTTATAACCTTAGAAAAAATGCTGTTAAAAAATCTATTTTTAATTCTGGAAACTATGAGCCTTCAGAAGAAGTATTTGGTCAAATTGAAGACAGGAAACCTTGGATTAGTATGAACAGCTGTATGCTAAATGATAATCTCAAAAGTATTATAACAGGAGCTTCTGAAGAATCAAGATTCATTCTAAATCCATCTGCTTTAGTTCAAATAAATTTCCCATTTTCGAACTGGTGCGAACAAGGTCAATATAAACCCCATTTGACATTAAAAAGCATAAAATATATAAGAAATGAAAATGAAATAATAGTTACATATGAGAAACTAAATCAAGAAACTCTTTCTAACAACAGCTATTTCTCTTTTTGTGGAATTAATGCCAGAGATTTAGGCTACAAATATGCATTTGTTGATACTCAAAAATCAACATATAATTTACAGTTTGTTAATACAATCAATATTAGTAAAAACGTTGCCGAATTTCAGGATTTTCTTCACAAAGGCGGTTCTTGCGGACATGAAAGCGGATGTAATAATGCTTCACCATCACAACCAATGTTAGATTTTGAAAACTCACACAAACCAAATACTCCATATGAATATAATAAAGAAATTTATATAAAGCTATGGAAAAATAAACCTTTATCACCAAGTGATAAACCTGATATTGTTGAAAGAATTATAATTGAAAAGGCTTAAACTTAGCTATTTCCCAAACTGAATATATTATATATTTCTTCATCGGAAAGTTCTGTAATTACTTTTTCCCCTTCGAATACTGCTAAATTTACAAGTTCTTTCTTTTGCTTAATCATTTCATCAATTTTTTCTTCAAAGGTACCAATTGTAACTAAACGATGAACCATAACATTTTTATCTTGCCCTATACGATAGCTTCTATCAGTTGCTTGCTCTTCTACTGCCGGATTCCACCACAAATCATAATGAATAACATTCGTTGCAGATGTCAAATTCAAACCAGTTCCACCAGCCTTTAATGACAACAACATTATTTTTTGATCAGGATTTGTTTCGAATTCGTGTAACATATTTTGTCTTTGATTTGTATTCAATGAACCGTGGAAAAATAATGGAGATATATTTAATTCATTTTTTATAATTGTTGAAAGAATATTTCCCATTTCTTTATATTGCGTAAAAGCTATAACTTTTTCATCATTTTCTAGAATCTGAGATAATAAAGAAATGAATTTCTCAGTTTTACCTGAAACATCTTTTGTCATTTCTCCATATTTTAAATATTGGAACGGGTGATTACATATTTGTTTTAACGCAGTAATAAGTTTAAATATAATACCTCTTCTGTTTATACCCTTTTGACCAGAGATATCTGTCATTAATGTGTTCAAAGTTTTCTCATATAAAGCAGCTTGTGTTTTTGTCAGATAACAATATTCATCTAAAACCATTTTTTCAGGGAGATCATCTATAATTGTTTTATCTGTTTTTAAACGTCTCAAAACAAACGGTGAAATGGATAATTTTAATTTGTCTGCTTGTTCATATTGTTTAAATCTTTCAATAGGAATTGCATAACACTTCTGGAAATCTCTAATTGAACCTAAATATCCTTTATTAATAAAATCAAATATACTCCATAATTCTGTCAATTTATTTTCAACAGGAGTACCAGTCATTGCTATTTTAATATCAGATTTTAAAGCCTTAACTGCCGCGGTTTGAGATGTATCAGGATTTTTAATATTTTGTGCTTCATCAACAACAACCATCCCCCAAGTAATTTTTTTAACTTCTTCAATATCAATACGCAAAATTGCAAAAGTTGTAATTATAACATCAGATTTTAAATCAAGTTTACGTTCGGGACCGTGGTACGCACTTGCCTTTAAAGACGGCGCAAACATATTCAATTCTTTCATCCAGTTTCCCATTAAAGTTGTAGGACAAATCACAAGAACAGGATCTTTTAATTTATTTTCTTCCTTTAACTTTAAAATTAAACTTATAACCTGTATCGTTTTCCCTAAGCCCATATCATCAGCAATACAAGAGCCAAAGCCCTTTGTAGTATTTGTATATAACCATTTTAGTCCACCCATTTGATATGGTCTTAAAATACCATTTAAACCTTCAGGCGCTACGACTTCAACTGATTTTCCCAAATCTTTGACAATATTTGCAAACGCTTCATCATAATCAAATTCATAATCACTTAAATGACCTGAAAACGCAGCATGCAACATTTCCATCCTTGTAATTTTATCAATTTTCGGATTCTTTAATCTATTTATGATAGACTGGGCTTCATTTTGATCAATTAATATATATTTATTCTTAAACTCTATTATTCCATTTGCATCTTTAATAAGTTTCTCAAATTCTTCTACAGAAACTTTCTCATCTCCAATTGAAACTTGGAATGAAAAATCAAAAATGCTTGATAAACTAATATTTCCACCTTTACCATTTAGAATATCAGCGACATCTTGTTCTCTTGACGCCTTAATCTTTGCATTTATAGATGCCCTTGGAACTACTATATTACCAAAGTTTGGCGGGAAATTAATATTTATTCCTGCTTTATTCAAATAATATGCAGTGTGAATCATTAATTTATAAACATCATTCAAAGATAAATACATTTTCAAGTTATCTTCATCTTCAAATAATATTTCAAGCTCCTTATAATAACGAAGCGCATAATTCAATTGTTTTTCAACAATATTTATAAGATATGAGTTCTGATAACCCCAATATGTACCATCTTGGTATATTTCAAGAAGCTGTTTTGGTGGTTCTTGTTCATTCAATTTTTCATTATTCGCTTTAACAGAGATTGTTAACAAGAACTTATCTTCTTCTATTTTTTCTATATCCAACTGCGGACTTACAGGATATTTTCCAATATATATTTCATCCAACCATTCACTAATAGCTTCAGCCAAATCCAAAGAACGAAGATATCGTTTATTATTAGCCGGTTTTATAAAATATATTGATGAAATTATTTCTTTGAATTTATATGCTTTAAATTTTAAAAACTTAAAAATAACATAATTCAAATAATCTTCAATTAACTTATCGGCAATATGCTTTTCATTTGAAACTTTTGTGAAATCCAAACTATTCACTTCATCAATAGAATCTTGCAATAAATCATTAATAGCAAACATTTCATAAGTTATCGTAAAGAAATTATCGGTTTTATTAACTTTGGGTAAAAAATAAAGTTTTTCAACAATTTTTTTAACAAACTGAGTAACTATATTAAAGATTTTGAACGACTCAGTAATATGAGGATTGTCTACAATTGAATCGAAGCCTGAAAAATACTCCCAAATTAGTTCTAAAGGAACCTTATATCCTATTTTTGTTTCTTTATTTCCATTTTCTTCAATTTCATAAGCTGTAGAAGAAAATCTGTACATTGAGCCTTTTGATTTCAAATAGAAGTCAAAATTATTTGTCGGTGTAACAAAAACCTCGTAATTTTTTCCTTCTTTAATTAAATAGAAATATGTATTTTTTATCACATGACTTGAATTTTGGAATGTAGTAGCAAATTCATCTTCAACAAGCTGATATATAGTGCTAATCATTAAGCGAAAATCTTTTTTTTCACAACCGACAGGATTCTCCGTTAAATTATGAAACATCTCATCAATATTATTTTTCTTAAAAGAAAAAGCGAACTTATTAGCAATAATTGTTTCAGACGTCATGCAAACCCCTTCATCTAACCTTTTATACATTATACAATAAAAATTTTTAACTAATGTATACTTTCTTGTTATGAATTTTCTGTTTTGATATAATTAAGTTTTATTGTAATCAAATTAGTCTTATTATCAAATCATATTGAAAAGAAAATGAAAACTTGCAAATATATTAATAATACACTTATATTTACCTCTGATAATATAACTCCTTGTTACTCTTGTTTCTCAAACAAGGCTCCTTTTTACTTTAATTTTAATATTAAAGAATACGAAAATATAAATTTTAAAGAAAAAAAACAAGAGATTCTAAAAAAAATAAATAGTGAAAATATAAAGTCATTTCCCTGTTATAAATGTTGTCAACTTACTGAATATGAAGAAACACCATCCAAGTATACTCATATAATATTAAGTTTTTGGAATAATATTACGTTAAAATACAATATTTTTGATGTAATTTTGGATTTATATAAGCAAAATCTTTTAGATACGGATAACATGCTTATAGAATTCCAAAGTGGCGACATAGACAATTTTAAAGAGTTAAATAAGCTCATAACTCTTTTTGAGGCAAACGGATATAAACAAATTAATTTTTTCATAAATAATGTAAAATATAGACCCATCATAGATGAAATACTAAAACAAGGAAAAGGTAATTTATCTGTCATTTTTGATAACAGAGACAAAAAACATTTATCTATCAATTATTTTTCTAAAACACTTAAAATGTATATAGAGAACGCAAAAGATAAAAATGGAATTAAAATATACTATACATTAATAAAAGATTGCAATGATAGTAAAAAAGACATTAAAAATTTTATCGAATCAATGTATAAAATAGGCATAAATGTAATAGGATTGAGACTGGATTACAAAGATATTTCTAATTGGATAAATAGTGCCATCCCACTATATAACTGCAAAAAAGATTTTAGTGATTTAATTTTATACTTCTTTAGAATTGCAAAAAAATACAGTTTTTATTTAGATATGGATTATACAGAACAAAATATTGTATTAAAGAAAATATTTAAAACAAATAAATTGCAAAAAAAATCTTTTATTAACAAGATAAAAGCTTTTTTTCATAAATAGGAACTATGATAAAATATTTCAGGAGAAATTATGAAATATAGAAGCTGTCACTTAATAGAACATGGTATTTCAATTGACGTAGATTCAATTAAATCTTGTTGTCTATCCAGAGAATTTAATAAAGGACAACCGATTCTTATCCCTCAATTTGAAGCCAGCATAATAAATTGGGAACATATCTTTAAAGTAAAAAGACAACAAAGAAGATATCAACAGGAGAAAGATATCCCTGATTGTGAAGGATGCTATAATCTCAGAATAGAAGATTGGGATGATGAAGATTATATTTCATATATAAATTTTGATCACTGGAGTCAATGTAATTCAAACTGTATTTATTGCGGTGTACAAAAAAATAAGCCAAAAACTAAAAATAACACATTAAAAGCAATAAAAGAACTTATAAAATCAGGTAAATTTAAAAATAACGGGGAAATAACTTTTCAGGGTGGAGAGCCCACAATCTTAAAAGAATTTGAGGATTTAATAAAAATCTTTATAAAAGAAGGTTCAAAAATAAGAGTTCATTCTTCAGGTATTTTGTTCAGTCGTGCAATAAGAAACGGACTAAAACAAGGTTGTGTAACTGTTGTCATTTCTCCTGATTCGGTTACTAAAGAAACATATAAAAAAGTTAAAAGAGTAGATAAATCAAATAAAGTTTGGGACAATATCAAACACTACAGAAAAGATTTAAATGAAAATTATGCAAGTCTTGTCAAAGTAAAATACATAATAATCCCGGGTATCAATGATAATTTAGATGAAATAAATCTTTTTATGGAGACACTAAAAAAACTTGATATAAGAAGTGTTATTGTTGATATCGAATACACTTACGCTAACACACATATTAATAATATTTCCCCTCACATATTTATCTTAATGGATTATATAGAAAATTTTGCCAAAGAGAATAAAATGTCATTCGAATTATACGATTCAGCATTATATGCCAATAAAAACCGTGATTTTAAAAAGATAACAAATTTTAATTTCGACAATATAAAACAAATAGTAGAAAATTATAAACAAGAAAATACAAAATACAACATTAAATACAAAAATTAGTAATGCAACATGCCAAAAAAATATGCTTATGTTAAAATTCTAATTAGTATCTCGGAGGAAAAACATGATAAGTACAGAAGAAGTAAAGCATGTTGCAAAACTTGCAAGACTTGAACTTACAGAGGAAGAAGTTAATAAATATTCACAGCAGCTTGGTTCTATATTAGAATACGTTGAACAAATGAATGAAATTGATACAACAGGAATTGAACCTATGCCACATGCTATTCCTGTCTACAATGTAATGCGTGAAGACATTGTTAAATATGAACAAACAAAAGAAGAAATGATGGCAAATGCACCGTTTGAAGAAGACGGATTTTTTAGAGTTCCGAAAATAAACTAGCGTTTGTAGTAATAAGTAACACTAGATTAGAAAGAATTGAGGAAATATGAGCACAAAATATATATTTGTAACAGGCGGTGTTGTATCCTCCTTAGGGAAAGGGATTGTAGCAGCGTCCCTTGGTCGTTTGTTAAAAGCAAGAGGTTTTAGCGTTGTAATACAAAAATTTGATCCTTATATAAATGTTGACCCGGGTACAATGAGTCCATTCCAACACGGAGAGGTTTTTGTTACAGATGATGGTGCAGAAACAGATTTAGATTTAGGTCACTATGAAAGATTTACAGATACAAATTTAGGAAGAATCAACAATGTCACATCAGGAAGTATCTATCAAACAGTAATAAACAAAGAACGTCACGGAGACTATTTAGGGGCTACTGTTCAAACAATTCCTCACATAACCAATGAAATCAAATCAAGAATAAAAAAAGCAACTCAACAATTCAAACCTGATTTCATTATTGCTGAAATCGGCGGAACAATTGGGGACATTGAAAGTTTGCCTTTTATAGAATCAATAAGACAATTCAGAAGTGAAGCAGGGTTCGGAAATAGTATTTCTATACACGTAACTTTGCTTCCATATCTTCCAACATCAGGTGAATTAAAAACAAAACCATCTCAACATAGTGTTACTAATTTGAGAAGTTATGGTATACAACCTGAAATATTAGTTTGCAGAACGGCAAAACCAATTCCCAAAAAAGAAAAAGAGAAATTGGCACTATTTTGTTCAGTTCCAAAAGATGCCGTTATAGAATGCAGAGATATGAAAAGTATATATGAAGTTCCTCTTGCATTAGAAGAGCAAAATATGGCAAGTGTAGTACTTCAAAGATTATTTATGCAAGACGTAAAACCAAATTTGGATTCTTGGAAAGAACTTGTTAACAGAATAAAAAATCCTGAAAAAACAATCAAAATAGCAATTGCGGGAAAATATACAAAATTATCTGATGCTTATATCTCAGTAGTAGAATCATTGAAACATGCCGGATATGAAAACAAAGCTCAAATAGATATTAAATGGATAAATTCAGAAGATTGTATAGATTTTGAAAAAGCCAAAGAAGCATTATCTGATGTTGATGGTTTAGTTGTTCCCGGTGGTTTTGGTATAAGAGGAATTGAAGGAAAGCTAAATGTAATAAGATATGCAAGAGAAAATAATCTTCCGTTTTTAGGACTATGTTTAGGTATGCAATGTGCGGTAATTGAATATGCAAGGAACGTTGTTGGATTAAAAGATGCAAATTCTATGGAATTTAATGAAAATACACCATATCCTGTTATTGATTTAATGACAGAACAAAAACATGTCGAAGGCTATGGCGGAACAATGAGACTTGGACAATTTGAATGCCATATACAAAAAGGTACAAAAGCAGAACAAGCCTACGGTAAGAATATTATATTTGAACGTCATAGACACAGATATGAAGTTAATAACGAATACCGTACACAAATAGCAGAGAAAGGATTAGTATTTTCAGGACTTTCACCTGACGGAATGCTTTGCGAAATGGTTGAATTACCACAAAATGACTGGTTTGTAGCTTGCCAATTCCATCCGGAATTCAAATCAAGACCGGAAAAACCACACCCATTATTTGCAGGGTTAATAAATGCGGTACTAAAGCAAAAAGAAGCAAAATCTAAAGTTTTAGAAAAAGTATAAAAATACAGAATATTAATAAAAGACAGAAGCAATTGCTTCTGTTTTTTATTAATACATTTTATCCATATCTTTAGATTTTTTGCGCCAATCTTTTATAACTTTGACCTGTAAATCCAAATAAACTTTTTTATCAGCTGTAAATTCTATTTCTTTTCTTGCTTCAGTCCCTATTTTTTTCAACATTGAACCGTTTTTACCAATTAAAATACCTTTTTGTGTTTCTTGTTCAACAATAATTTTTGCTTCTATTCTATCAATATTTTCTTTCTCTTCATAATTTTCAATAACAACAGCAACACTATGAGGAACTTCATCATGAGTATATAAAAGAATTTTCTCTCTTATAAGTTCTCTTGCTATATTTCGCATTGTTTCATCTGTTATTTGTTCATCATCGTAAACTTTTTCACCTGCCGGTAACTTTCTTATAATATTATTTATTAATGTATCAAAGTTTCGTCCCGTTTTGGCTGATATTTTTACACTTGAGTAATTTTTTTCGAACAAAGTTTTATATGTTAATAAATTTTCTTCTCGTTTTTGGATATCTTTAACTAAATCATATTTATTAACGACCAAAATCATTTCGTTCTTATAATCTTTAAGGACATTTTCAACAATCCATTTATCTCCTCGCCCTGCAGAGGTTGAACCATCCACTACAAAAAGTACCAAATCAACATCAGGAATAGCGCTTTTAGCTTCATCAACCAAACATTCACCTAACTTATCAATAGGTTTATGAATACCGGGAGTATCAACAAAAACAATCTGAGCTTCATCTGTTGTAAGAATACCATTAATTCTTCGTCTTGTAGTTTGAGCTTTATTTGTTGTTATTGCAATCTTTTGACCTATTAATCTGTTTAATATAGTAGATTTACCAACATTAGGTCTGCCTATAATAGCAACATAACCGAATTTATAATGTTTCATCTTCTTCTACAATCTCATCTTGTTCTTCTTTATCAACAAAAGGAGTATCTTTTCTCATAATTACACGAGAGATTCTTATTCCATCAAGCTCAATAACCTCAAAAGAAAGGTTTCTATCTTCTACTTTATCACCTATTTCAGGTTCTCTTCCAAGTAGACCGAATACATAGCCGCCAATAGTTTGGAAATCTTCATTCGGTATATCTAGATCATACTTTTCGTTAATATCTTCGATATCCATTTGGGATGAAACATTTAGTGTATTATCATCAATTTTAATCAGTTCAGGAGTAGGTGCTTCATCAAACTCATCATAAATTTCACCGACGATTTCTTCAATAATATCTTCTAAAGTTACAATACCTGCTATACCGCCGTGTTCATCAACCACAGCAGCAATTTGATTTTTCTTTGAAATAAAATCACTAAGTAAATCACTTATAAATTTATTTTCAGGAATTATCATTATTTCACGAGCAATAGATTTTATTTCAAAACCTTCTTTTTCATAAGTTTTATCTCTTAAAGCCTTAAGTGCATCTTTAGCATTAATAACACCGATAACATTATCAATCGTATCTTCATATACAGGAATACGAGTATGTCCTGAGTCAATTATTAAATCCACCAAAGTATCCAAACTATCTTCAGCATCTACAAACAATACTTTAGGTCTTGGAACCATAATTTCTTTTACAACCGTTTGAGAGAAAGAATAAAAGTTTGATAACATATCAGCTTCTTTATCATCAAAAACATCTATTTTTTCGCCTTCTTGAATTATTTTATCAAACTTATTTTCCCAATTTTCTTCTGCATCATTAGAATCAATTTCAACAGAAATATGAGATATATTTTTAAAGCGTTCTCTAATTTTTCTTTCAACCATTTCAGAAATATCATCAGCTTCTTTCACTTGTATTTCAGGATCCACTTCAATTTTGATATTAACAATCAAACCGGAAGTCCCCATATTCATTGTTTTAAGTTCTTTAACACAGCTGACACAATGAAGATTTTCCGCAATTTGTTTTATAACTTCTTCAACCTGAGGCTCAGCAGACAGCCCAGTCAAAAGATTAACATTATTTTTTAACATATAACCGGCCAAAAACAATAACATCAAAGCAATAATTCCGGATGCTATACCATCCGGAATGTGAGCAAGGCTTTCTGGTAAAAGATATTTTGAAATTGATACTGCAATAAACGCAACAATTACACCTGTTAAGGCAACTACATCTTCATACCAAACATACTTTGTTGTTGGAGTATTAATTTTATGTACATATTTTATTGATTTTATAAAATCAACAAAAGGATTAACATGTTTAACATTTGCCTCATCAATAACAGCATTTACAGCGCTATTTACAGCCCAAGATTCAAAACAAATACTTGCAATAAGAATTATAGCCAAAACACCGTAATGATTTAATAATTCATCAACACCGTGTGTATTAATAAATATTTTGTTATATGCACTTAATAAAGAAACAGCTGCACCGAAAAACATTAATATACAGGCAACAATAGTCCATACATTTGTTTCCAGTCCGTGTCCGAAGGGATGTACACCATCGGCAGGTCTTGAACCTCTTTTAAGTCCGACCATAAGGCAAATACTGTTAAAAGAATCAACTCCGGAGTGTACAGCTTCTGCAAACATTGCAGAACTCTTCGTAAAATACCAAGATGCCAATTTTATTAACGTTATAAAAATATTTGCAAGAAAAGCACGAACAACTGCTCTAAATTTAAGATTAATAGCTTGATTTTTTTCACCTGCCGCGTCAATATTATCTATTTGCTGCGGGGTCGAAACACTGTCTGATGTCATTTTTTTCCTTATTCGTTAATACCAAAGCAATTATAAAATAAAGGCATAAAAAAGTCTATTATACAAATTTTCTCAGTTATTTAATTAATATCTTAATAATAAAAAATAAATAAATAAATAAGTTAAAACTCTTTTAAAAATTTTATATGTGTAATACAATTGGGAAGTTGATAGCTGGTTTATTATTTTTTATAATAAAAACAGATATCATATAGAACATTAAAATAAATAAAAAAACATATATCGGGATGTAGCGCAGTTTGACTCTGCCGAGCGAATTTTGCGAAAGGGTAAGACCCAAGTATGTGAGAACCGAAGTGACGACAGCGAGAGCGAAAGGAACGACAGGTTCGAGAGACAGCAAAATTCAAGAAGCAAAATGATTAAATATCATTTTGTGAGAGGTAGCACCGTAGGTGCGCTACAAAACTAAAATTAAACTATCGGGATGTAGCGCAGTTTGGTAGCGCACCGTGTTCGGGTCGCGGGGGTCGCAAGTTCGAATCTTGTCATCCCGATTTTTTATTGGCTCGCAAGTTCTTCCGTTTCGTGATTTTCTAATTAAATATAAAAAGCTAATTAGCCTTTTATAAATTTTTTCTGTTAGGTTATGTAAAACCAGACATTTTTCACAAAATCAAAGATTTTGGAAAAAACAGTCAAACCAAACCTACAGACTTTGGGTGAGTTTATAAATTAACAGCCAATTTGAATATTTTTAACAATAAGTTTGATTATTCATAATTTAAATCAAGAATATTCTTAATATCAGCTTCACTCCCCCAATTAATATCATATAAACTTTGCTCTATAAATTTGTGAAAAGAAGAATACGGCCAGTCTTTAACATTTTTGACAAGTCCATGTTTTACGGGATTGTAATGAATATAGTTAATTTGATTATTTAATTCGGTTTCATTTTTTATAGTATGTTCATAATAACGTCTTTGAAAAATGCCTTTTTCTCTCTTGTTTTTGTACCCAATTTTTAAGTTGTCGGTTGGGCATACTTGCCCAACATTTCTTGAAAAATAATGTTTAACTGATGATATAATTTTAGGGTAACTATTTATATTTTCAGGATGTAAAATCAAGTGGATATGTTCTGGCAAAACACAAATTGCAATAATTTCAAATTTATACAATTTTCGAACATTTTTAAATGCATTTCTTAGGGTACCAATATTATCTATAAATATTGATTTTCTATCATAAGAAGTTATGATAATATGTACATATCCATTAGGTACAAATACTCTACGATAATTCATAATTTGATTTTAACACAATATTTATTTTGTTGGGCAAATATGCCCAACCTACTTACTCTCCCTCCGTTTTTTCTTTATTTTTTGTAGATATAAAAGAGATGAGAATCCTCCAAAAACGAAGTTTTGTCGTAGTTTAACGGAAAATTTTATCTGAACTCATAAAAAGATTATTTGGCAAAGTTGACTTTGTGTTTGCCCTTTGCCAGTCGGAAATAATCGTTTTATATGTTACAAATAGTTATCTAGTGTGTTACTTTACAAATCTTATGGAGATATATCTTATTAGCATTAAAAAATATAAAAACTAATACTTAACAAACCATTAATCTAAAAGCTTAAATGCTTTGAACACAACTAATCAATTATATTTTCTTTATCAGAAATAATATGTTATTGAGTATACAAGTGTCCACGAGTCTTTTAATAGTGCGCTTTTAATATTTATTTGTAAATTTTTCTTCATAATTTTTTCTCTGACGCAATTTATTTTTCTCTTAACTTTATATATATAAAAGGATTTTGAAATGTTAGTAATATCACAAATACAACAGAATAATTCAAAAAATAACATAAATTTTAAAAAGAATAAATTTTCTAGATTTGAACGGATAAACGATGAAACATTATTATCAAATAAAGAACACCCTCATAAAAAAAGGAAGAATATTTTAAAATATATAGTTGGAACTATAACAGGTACTATAGCATCTATAGCTGCAATTGCAATTATTATAAATAATGCAAAAAATAAAGATTCAAATAATCTACTTCCAGAAAAACCCAATTCAAATGTAAATTCTCAAAAAGAACCCGATATTAAACCTCAAACAAAGAATAAACAAACTGATATGGGAATGGGATTGTCACAGACCAAACAAAATGAAATTAATACAACTGATAATAACATAAAAAACAACAGTAATAGTTTTTACAGACCAAATAATATATCTGCCAATATATACGGTGGTATAGATATTGCAGAGGAAGTTTTTTGTTTAATACAAAATGGAAATTCAACTTATAATAGTACTAAAAAGATTATTAGTGAACATTTCCCAAATTTAGAAATTAATGTTCATCCTATGTCTGAATATGACAATCCCGCAGGTACAAAAAACCAAAATTTGGCAGCAGTGGTCAGACCCAGTTACGATGAGAATGTTCAACTTAAAAAAGTTGATTTATTTTTACCCGAAATTGATTCTAAAAATGAACAAAAACTAATAGAATACCTTGATAAACTTGCTCACGAATTTACTCATATTAACCAATCAATTAGAAGAGAAGCATCAGATAGCGAATACTTAAAACCAACTATGTCGGGTAAGTTTATGTTTTATGTACAAAAAAAATTATTGGACAAGTTCACGGATAATATGGTCACTCACACTGCAATATCTTTAATAAAAGAAACAGGAACAAAGTTAGAAACACCAGATGACTTTAATAAATTTATGGATTCTCCTATTACAATAGAGATGAGTGAAAATAAAATAGCGGAGATTCTTGGGTTGGGTACAAATCCTACTGAACAGAAAAAGCAAATGATATCAATATTTAATGAAGCATTTGATTCATTACTTGAGACAATGCACTATGAAAGTGATCCTATAATTGTTGATACCATATATAGATATGGTGGATATGAAAAACTTCGTGAAACAATAAGACAAATTTGTGCGGAATCATTTAAAAATGAAGAAGAAGCATATATTGCAGGACAAATAGTCAGACAAAATTTAAATGGTACCACAAATTGTAGAACATACAATGATTTAATCCATATAGTAATGGGCTTATGTTCAAAATCATTAAAATAAATATACAATATTAATATTTAAATATTATAAATTTTTCTAGCAAAAAAATAAATTATATGTTTTTAACCATAATAAGATATTATATGAGAGTAAAAGAGTAAGGAAAAATGTATGAATGTTTCACCTGTAAGTTTCGGGAAAACAGTAAGAGTTAATGCCACAAGTGATGTTGCTTTTGATATTGCAAGATTAGCAAATGAAAAGAAAGTTTCAAAATCAGAAAAAAGTGCACAAAAAGAAGTAAAAGCTATTTTTGATGATGTATCATTTGCGCCTGCTCAAGTAGCTACATATACAAATCGTTGGGGGGAAGAAGAAGTATATATTGTTAGTGGTAAAGAAAGTAAAAAAATTGATTTATTAAATGAACAAATAGCAACCGGAATAATACAAGCAGGTGATTCTCTTTTACCTCTTGGAAAGAGTGAAAAGTTTAAAAAATCTCTTGATAGACAATATAAAAGATATCTTAATCAAAAAAGGGATTTTCTTTTAGATTCTGCTACTAACTTTAGTATAAGTGCAATCTATAATCCTCAAAAAACAAGGGTAAAATCTGTATCAAGAGAATATGATAGTGTATATGCTGTTTCAGGTACTGAACAACAAATTGAAGAAATGAAGAAAATTATTGAAAAAACAAATGGTAAAGCAACTATCTTAGATGCTACTGAACTATATACTCAAGGTTTAACTAATGGATTATGTAATGAAGCTGCATCACAAGGTAAAAAAATAAATTTTGTTATTACAGGAAAAGAAGCAACCGATAAAGTTTCTTTTATGGATTATGGTTGGTCTTCTTTAAATGGTATTTCTAAAAGGATACAAAAATTTATATCTCTTGATAATGTCAAAGATAAGGTTAGACCTATACAAGAAGCAATGGAATATGATACAAAGAAAGGAATTAAATAATGAATGTACAGCCTATTAGTTTCGGAAAAGTAATAAGAGTAAATGGTACAAAATCTACGGCTCAAAATATTTTAGCCCTAGCCAATTCAGATGTCCCAGATAAAACACACAAATCAGTTCAAAGAGATGCAAAAAAAATATTTTCAGATAGAACAAAGAATGGACCTGTTAGAGTTTTTACTCAAAATAAAGGAAAAGATATCTTTCTATTAAGTGGGAAAGAATCAGAAATTGCAGCTAATACTATTGAAAGAGCAAGAAAAGATTTAGGTGTTGCTAAAATCTTTATGACTAATAAAGAACAGTTTCAGACTTTTCTACGTAAAGTTACCAAACAAACAAACGATGAATTAAGTCATCTGATTACGACAAGAAAAGCTCCTTTTTCTATAGAAGTAATAAACCATAGAGGTCAACATCGTATACATAAAGTTAATATCCAAAAATAATTCATTAAATTACATCAACAGGGTCAATATCAATTATCATTTTTATGTCATCTGCTATAGAAGTATTTTTCATAAACGTTGATACTATATATTGACCTTTTTTGTTCATTTTATTTTTTATTATTATTTGAAAACGATATTCTGAATTTAATTTATACATTATACATTTCATTGAGCCATTTATTTCTATATATTCAGATAATCCCAATTTTGTTATTTGAGTTTTTAGTCGTTCTGAAATTTCTTGTGCACATTTATAGGCTCTATCTTCATTTATAGAAGATATTACAATTTTTATAATTTGACAAAATGGCGGATAACCAAACATTTCACGCCTATTAATTTCATTTTCATAAAATTCCAAATAGTTCTGAGATTTTGCATTTTCTATAGCATATAAATCAGGATTGTATGTTTGGAAAATAACTTTTCCGTCAAATTCGCCTCTGCCTGCTCTGCCTGCTACTTGCATTAATAATTGAAATCCTCTTTCGCTTGAACGATAATCCGGTAATGAAAAACTTATATCAGCATCTACAACTCCAACTAATGTGACATTTTTATTATCAAGCCCTTTTGCTATAATTTGTGTACCTATTAAAATATCTATATCACCATTTTGGAACCGCTCGAGAATTTCGATATATTTTGTTTTCGAAGAAAGTACATCCGAATCAATTCTTTCTATTTTTGCATTTGGAAATAGTTTTGAAGCAATATTTTCTATTCTTTGAGTCCCCATCCCTGACATTTTTATTTCCGTTGAAGAACATTTAGGACATTTATCAGGCAGTTTTTTTGTTGTATCACACCAGTGACATTTTAATGTTTTATCTGCATTATGGTATATCATTGGAATATCGCAGTTAGGACACTTTATGACTTCACCGCAGCTTTTACATTGTACACTTGTGTAAAAACCTCTTCTATTCATTAGAAGAATTGTTTGTTTTTTATTATTTAATGCACTGTTTATTGCATTTATTAAAGTATTAGAGAAAATACTGCGTGATTCTTTATAGAATTCTTCACGCATATCTATAACAGTTACTTTTGCTAAATCTACATTATTGTATCTGTTTTTTAGTGTTATTAAATTGTCGGATGAAAGTGCTTTATAATAAGAACTTATATCCGGTGTCGCACTTCCTTTGATTAAGGTTGCATTATTTAATTCACATATTTTTTCTGCAACCAAACGTGCATCATATCTTGGAGAAGGTGATGTTTGTTTATAGGTGTTTTCGTGTTCTTCATCTATAATTACCAAACCTATATTATTTAATGGTGCGAACACAGCACTTCTTGCACCTATAATAATTCTGATTTTATTTTCTCTTAATTTATTCCATACATCAAATTTTTCGCCTTCCGAAATACTGCTATGCCAAACAGCTATTTCCTCCTGATTAAATCGTCTGATTAACCTTAAAGTTAATTGTGAAGCAAGTGCAATTTCGGGTGCTAAGAATAATATATTTTTACCTTCCTCAAGTGTCTTTTTGATTGCTCGGAAATAAATTTCTGTTTTTCCGCTTCCTGTAATTCCGTTTATTAATATGGATTCATATTGCTTTTTATCCATTTTTTTTGAAATTTTGTCAAAAGCAATTTGCTGTTCTTCTGAGAGAGGAGGGAAATCATCTTTTTCTATATTTTTGAATACATTTAACGGATCTCGATAAACGGATTTTTCGGTTATTTTAACAAAACCATTTGCTTCCAATTTTAAAATAGTGGCTCTTGTTGTTTTGACTTCTTTTTCAAATTCAATTAGAGGAACCTCATTATTTTTTTCAAGCTTTTCCAATATTTTAATTTGTCTTATCGGGGCATTTTCTTTTGTTATAAATGAAATATATTTTTCTTTTTTTTCTTTTTGTATTTTTCCTGTATTTTCTTTTAAAAATTTCATTGGAACAGCAGCTTGTAAAACGGTATTGATATCACAACAATAATAGTTTGCAATCCAATCTATAAGTTTGAGATAATCAAGTGAAAATACGCTTCTTTTATCTATAATTTTTATAATCTCTTTTGCTTTTATTCCTTCTTCTAAATATGAAGAAAACCCTGTGACAAATGCAACGATATTTTGTTTCCTGTATCCAAACGGAACTAATACGGCTTGTCCTACTTTAATGTCATCTTTTAAATTATCGGGGATTAAATATGAAAATGTTCTTGTACCAAGATTTATAACATCTACAAGGCAAAGTGCATATTTTTTGTTTTCTTTTTCTACTTCTTGCATAACTTTATTTTATCTGCTTTTTTATGAATTTCAAATAACAAGCAGGCCTTTTTTGAATTTTATAATAAAAAATTCCAATATAAGTCAAATCATATCAAATTATGTTTGCTTATATTGGAATATACATAATTAATTGTTGTTTTAAGTTTATTCTTCCAATTCGGAAGCTAATTCTTGCATTGCTTCTTCTACTGCATCCTTTAATAACATCAAATTATCAGGAGATACTGTTACTCCTTTTTTTGTAGGAAGCCAAGTAGCTCCGTCATCTGTTGTGTAATAAATTCTTAAATCTAAATATTTTTTGTCTTTATAAGAATTAATACTTATTTGTAATTGTTCAGTTGCATTTCTTGGAATTGTTGCTAATATTTTTGCTTCTTCTGCCATTTTATCTACCTCTTATATACCTATTGTTTCTTTATAATTCGGAACTTCAAATATTCTTGTATCAGAATCTTTGTTTGTGAATTTAAGATATTCTTCCATTGATTTATCTTTAGCATTATTGTAATAATCTTTGGAAATTAAGGCAAGATATTCTTCGTTCAAATCGCCTGAATAGTTTCCTAAAATCTTTGCAAATTTTGATATATCATCTTTGTTACTTCCTGCACCGTATGCTTTTGTTTTAGCATCAGTTCCTGACGGACGAATTTCTATAAATTTATCTGTAAATTTCAAGAATGTACCATCACCTACAAATTTTATATCAATTAAGTTATCAAAATTTAAAGTTGGGAATGTTGATTTTAAAATTGATTTTACATTATCTAAAGTAATTTTTCCGTCAAACTCTGCTAGTGCCATTGTTAGATAGAATAAATCATTTTTAGTTCTTAATGCTTCGCCGTCTTTTTTTGCTTGTGTAAGTTTTACAATATCAGGTTCTGATTCATTATAGTATGCAATATCTTCTCTCATATCATATTTTGCTATAATTTCATTCAAGTTGAATATTTCATCCAATGCAACCGATAAAGTTTTACCTTCTGCTTCAAGTTTTGCAGCCAGAGCGGAAGCAACTATAATTGCTTCTGAAGCACTTTTTTCTCTCATTGCTATTGCAATTCTGCCTGCTTTTGATTTTATTAACTCTTCGCTTCCTATAATCATTCCGCCTGATTCTTCTCCGCCAAATATCATTCTTGGATTTTTGCCAAGATTTACTTCATAGCCGAATACATCAGTTACAATTACATCTTTTTCCGGATTATTGATTAACTGCATTTCAACTTTTTTCATAATATTTGCGATTTCTTTAAAGCCAACGGGCACATTTACAACTTTTATATTGTTATATTTAGCCCACTCATCCCAAGATTTTGCACTTGCTGTTGTTTTTATCATAAATCTCGGATGATTATTCCATTGTCCTGAAGCTTTTAATTGTTTTGCCCAGAAATCCATAATCAATAAGAAAGATTGATTTGCAGTATATATGCATAATATTCTGTCATTATCAAGCTCAGAATAACTTATACCTGTCTTATCAAGAAAATCTATTGATTTTTTGTCTTCTATTTGGCATACGGTTAACCTGTCATGATCCGGGTCTGTAATTAAAACTACTGTTCCTATCGGATATTCTTTTAATTTTTTATCATAGTTTAATGTATCAATAACAGGGAAATATGAACTTCCGTCTTGTTTTTTACCAAGTACTGTTGCATCAACGGAATAATCGTAAAAACATTTATTGCCTTTTGGATCTGTATCATATTTGCCTATTCCATGGAAGAATGGGTCTTCTTCTATATTCATCCAATCAAATTTCTCTGAAATATTGAATGCAGTTAATATTTTACTTAGAGTATTATATGCACTACCCCCAACATTTTCTATAATAATTTTGTTTTTGATTCCTTTTATTAAATCAAGATTTTCTTTATTTGCAACGCCTTTTTCTAAATATTCTTTATATAAATCAATACCATTATTGATTGTTTTCATAAAGGATTCATTGATTAATTCGTCATCAGATTTTGCAATTTTGATTTCGTATTTGCCATCTTTTTTTACGATTGCAAATATTTCTTTAATTTTATCTACAAATTCCATTGATTCTTCAGGTAAATATTGGCTGCCTTGAGAGTTTAAATCTTTCGTTGCATTCTTAACACTTATGCCGTGGCTTGAAGTTATATATTCACCGCCTAATAAATCAAGTTTAAAGCATAAAAATGATGCAAGCCATATCGGCATGGTTTTTCTTTCATATATTGTAAGAGTCTCTATTCCTTGTGCTGCTTGTACTCTTGCTATTAAATCTAAAAATTTATCGGAATTATATCTTACTTCTCTTCCTGCAAGTTTAATAAGTTTCTTACCTTTGTACTTCTCTTTAGCAACTAATGCTTTTGCATAAGTAGCAAGCATTATCCCCATTATGTTTATTGGGAAACGAACATCATATGGGTATAATATATTCTGTGGTCCTCTAATTCCTGCGGTTGAAACAGCGGCTTCTTTTTCATAATTTTTCAGCCAGTTATCTAAATTTAAACCTTCTGGATTTGTATTTGCATCGTATGGCATTAAATGTTCTTTCTTCAATACAAATACCATTTCGTCTTTATTATTTATATCTATATATTTATTGTTCTTAATGTATTCAGGAGTATTTTTTTCAACTGATTTATATAATTCTTGTTCTAATGTTTGGGCTGTCATAACTATCTCCTTAGTTGTTATCATCGTTTATGATACTAAACACATACTGACATAACAAGTGCCTGTATAAACTACAATTTATCCCTTTGTACATATTATATAAATAGGATTATAAGTTAGATATACTTTATTGTTCTGTGTATAGTTTTCTTTATATTTTTGTTCAAAATCTTTTAGTTTTGTTTTTGTTAATTTAATTTCTTTTATTGCGTTTGTTCCGGTGTATTTTAAATGTTTTAAAACTTCCATTGGGGTTTCAAAATCAATTTTAATTTTATCTTCTTTTTTTATAATAATTTTTTGTGTATTTAGAAAGTTTTCCATTGATGATATAGAAGATATTTCCTTTCCAATATTAAATATGGATTTAATTTCTTTTAGATTATCTTCTCCAAAAATAGAAATTGCCAAAATGCCATCATCATCTAAAGCATTTATTAATTTAGACAAAGTATCTTCTATGTTTGAACACCATTGCAGGCAGGCGTTAGAAATAATCAAATTATATTTTTTATTTAGGTTGATATTCTCAATATCTCCTGCAATAAAGTTGCATTCTTTATATATTTCTTGTACGTATTTTTTTGATTCCTCAACGATATCATTCAAATACAGTTCTGAAAATATGAGTTTATCTGCTATTTCTTTTGTTAGTATTCCTGTTGCACAGCCAATTTCAAAAATCTTATTATATTCTTTCTTTGGAAGTAAATTTATTAATTCTTTCGCCATTTTTTTTTGTACTATGGCATTTTCATCATATGTTTTTAAACTCTTTTTAAATCTTTTCTTTACGAGTGATTTATCAATCATATAAAATCACTCCAGTTTTTGTACGAATCAAAAATATAGTGCGAATTTTCTATTTCTTTAATTTTTATATTTCTTTCTTCCCAAAAGTTCAACATATTTTTAAACGGAAATATTCTGTCTTTTGTTGATAAAAAAGCAGTATCAAATGGTAGAAAGTTATTTACTTTTAAATCTCTTATTGCGATTAATTCTTCTTTTAGTTCGTTAAGTGAGCGAGAAGTATATTCTTGTAAATTTTTTGTTGCAGAAATTTTCCTCATAAATTTAGAGCAAGACATTTTATTAAAATTAGAAACAGTCAAATCATATATGTTTTTTGGAATCCCATAATTATCATCTATTGGTTTTAATGTTCCATTGATTGCAATATATCTGTTAAAATTTTTGTATTGTTCATAGAAATAATTACAAACAAATACGCCCATTGACCAAGCTATTAAGTATTTCTTTTCATAATTAGAAAAATCAAAATCAGGTGTTTCTATAGTTCTATAATCAAAAAGTGTTAATATATCATAATTTTGTGCATATAAATCAGAAACGATTTTCTCATCCATTCCCCAACCGTTAAAAAATACAATAAGATTTTTATTATTTTCTTTATTTAACCATTTATATTGCATTATAAAACCTCTTTTACCGTATCAATTACAGTTTTAAATTCATCAAAAGTAATATCAGCTGTTAAAGATAATCTTAAACGTGATGTATTTACCGGTACTGTAGGTGGTCTTACCGGTAATATATAAAAGCCTTTTGCCCTTAGTTGTTCCGCTATTTTAACTGTTTTGTTATTTTCACCTATAATGACAGGTACTATCTGTGTTTCACCATTGTCTTTTATATAATTGTGTGCTTCTTTTATAAGAGTATTTAATTTTTCTGCTTTTTGTTTTACTATATTGAACTTTTCCTCAATTAAAAAATTTGACCACATTATATTTACAGGCGGAATAGCTGTTGAAAATATAAATGAATTTGCTTTGTTTATTAAGTAGTCAATTATTGTTCTATTGGAAACACAAAAAGCTCCCATTGATGCAAATGATTTACCCAAAGTTGCCGTAATTATATCTACATCATTTAGAAGGTTATCTCTATCAGCAATTCCTGCCAGATTTTTACCATATATTCCGAAAGCATGTGCCTCATCTATCATTAAAAGACAATTATATTTCTTCTTAAGTTCTATCAGCTTTTTTATATCTGCAACATCGCCATCCATACTAAAGACAGATTCTGATATTATTATTGCTTTTTTATATTCATTTCTGTGTTTTATTAAAAGTTCTTCTAAGTTATTGTAGTCAAAGTGTTTGTATCTGAAAAATTGTGTCGAGGACAATCTCATTCCGTCAATTATACTTGCGTGATTTAGTTTATCAGAAAAAATCACGTCATCTCTATTTACTAATGATGATACAACTCCTAAATTGCATTGGTAGCCTGTATTAAATATAAGACAAGCTTCTTTATTAAATATTTTTGCAAGATTATCTTCTAATTTTTTGTATGCGGATGATGTACCTGTCAGTAACCTCGATGATGTTGAAGACAATATAAATTCTTCGTGATTTTTATATTTCTCAATAAATTCATTAAGTAAATCTCTATCGGTACTAATATTTAAATAATCGTTGGAAGAAAAATTAAGCATATTTTTTCCATCTATAGATAAATATTTACCTGTTTTATATTCAATATTATGAACTTGTCTGAAACTATCTTTTTCTACAAGTTTTTTTATTTCATCATCATAAAAACTCATAACTTAAGTATAGTTCAAACTAAATTTAATTTACAGGTTTATAATATTAAATTCTGCACCAAGTGATTCAAAATGCTTTTTCATTAAGTCTGTATGACAGCTGAAAAATAAAACTTGATTTGTCTTTGAGAATTCTTTAAGACATTTAATTGCATTTTTAGTCCTTGTAAAGTCAAAATTTACAAAGGCATCATCTATAATTAACGGTAAATCAACTCTGCCATTTGTTTTTAAAGTTATTTTATCTTTTGAATAATTTGAAGCATAGCCGAGTCTTAAAGCTAAATATAATTGTTCTTTTGTTCCTCGTGATAAATCCTGCCATTTTTTTGTAATTGTACCTTCTTCATTTTGAATTTCCATCAGGTCTAAATTGATTTTGGAATATTTGCCATCTGTCAGTATAGAAAGATACTTTTGAGCATTTTTTAAATCAGGTTGGGTTTCATTAAAACTATTTTTAGCTTTTTCTATTAATGAAATGATTACCTTATTTTTTATCAATTCTTCAATTTTTTTTCGGTACTCATCTAAATATATATTTTTTTGAATTTTTAAATCGTTTAACCCTTCAAAACTTTCAAGCTCTCGTTTTTTAAATTCTGCTTCTTTTTTCTTGTTTAGTATCTCTTTTTTATTATCCAACAATTCTTCCAGTATTGGTGCAACATCTGTATTGTATTTATATGTATCCGGAATATTGAATTGTTTCTTTTCCTCATCAAGTTTATTCAATTTTTCTTGCAAATTTTTAATTTCAGATAATAAAATATCAAGCTGAATTTTTATTCCTGAATTTTTTTCGTTTTCAGCTTTTATTCTTCCAATATTATCTTCATATTTTTCACTTATTGAAATATTAATTTCATTATTAATAATAAATGATTTAAATACACTCAATATTGTATTATTTTCATCTGAAATTTCTTCTATTTCTTTATTAATTATATTTTTTTCTTTGATATCTTCTTTTAGTACTTTTATTATATCTATAACTTCAGTATATATTTTTTCGTCTATTTTAAAACTATTTTCTTCAGATTGTATAAGATTTTTTATTTGATTTTCTATTTCATCAATTTTGATTTTCAATTGATTCAATTTTCCTCTTAATTTCTCTGCTTTTTCGCTATTATATTCAAATTCTGATTGGCTTTTAACAATTATTTCCTCCATATTTATATGACTTTGAATTTTTGTCCCAATTTCTTGCTTTATACTGTCTATTTTTAAAGGAAGGTAAGAGCTTTCTACATTATCAATCTCATTATAATAGTCTTTAATCTTTTCTTTTAATAAATTTAATAAATTATTTTTTTCTTCTTCATCTTTATTAATTTCATCATCCTGCCTGTCTTTATAGCTTGCAACTTTTAAAGTGGCAAATCCTGATGCTGATATAACTGCCATCATAACTGCAAAAATTCCTGCAATAGGAACCTTTTGGTAAAAACTTATAACTGCACTTAGAACTGTCATAATAAATAATACTGAAAATAATATTAATAAATTTCTATTTGCATTAATACCACTTGCATTAATTTTAGTATTTTTCTCTGCATTATTTATTTTTGACAATAAAAAATTGTATTGCTTTAATTTCTCATCAATAAACTTATATAATCCGTTTAATCTTTCGAATTCTTCTTTTTTAAGTATTTTATCTTTTAACGGATTAATATAATGTTTTAATTTAAGGATATTTTCTTCAAGGTTTTCTTTATTGGCATTTAGTACTATCAATTCATTATCTAAAGCTGCTTTACTTGATATAAGATCTTTGATTTGTTTAATTTTTGAATAATCCAGAGCAAAATTAACTACATCTGATTCATTTATATTTATTGCAAAATTGGAATTTAAACAATTCATATTTAAGTTTATTTTGGACATTAAAGCATCTAGTTTTTCCTTTTGCTTTGCAAGAATACTTAAATTAGATTCATATTTCCCTGTATTATGCAGAATAGAAAGATAAGTTTCTCTATCTTTAAAAAATTTTTCATTAAAGTTTAAATACAAACTGTTATATTCTTCTTGTGCAGTATTTAACTGTTTTTTTAATTCTTCACCTTTTGTACAAAGATTTAAATATCCTTCGTATTTAAATATTTCATCAAGTTTTTCATTTGATACTTTTATTGATTGAACAGCGTCATTATATAATGATTCCTTATTTGAAAGTTCTTTTATTTTGGAATCTATTAGCGAGATTTTATCAAGTATAGAATTTGTTTCTTTTGTTAATCTGCCATTATCTCCCAATATTCTTTTAGTTTCTGACTTCACTTTTTCTAAATAATCAGATAATTTTTCACCTGACGGATCTTTTATAATATCAATCAAAGTTGCAGTGTCTTTATTTTGGATGTTCATTAAATCATCCAAATTAATTGTAAAACCTTGTTCAAAATATCTTTGATTTATTGTTTTTTCAATAAAGCCGTAATTTATCTCCGAATTATTTTCATCAAATAATTTACACCTTTGATCTTGTGAACGATGATCCTTTATATCTGTTCTATATTTTGAATGATTTTCATTATCAATAATACTGAAATAAATTTTTCCTGTATCAATACCTTTTACTCTAAAAAAGCCTTCTTTAATAAATTTCATTAAAGAACTCTTGCCTGCTTCGTTATTTCCGCAAATTAAGTTTAGTCCTTCTGAAAAGTTGTAGTTAATACCTGTTTTAATATCTTTATCGCTTTTTTCTATTACTATATTTTCTATTATTAATTTACCCATAGACTAATCCTCTTTGCTTTCGGATTCAAATAAAAAGCTGCATAGGTTCATACATTCTTCTTTTGATTTTTTCAATATATTTTGAGTAAACGAATTATAATCTTGTTGTGTAAAATTACAAGAAGCTATAAAATTTTTATATTTTTCTTCTGTTTCTGAGTATACTCTCTGAATAATATCCTGATTTATTGCAATATTATAAACTTTACCGACAATACCTTCATCTTCTTTCAAAATATTTTCATCTATACTTGGTATTGTTTCATTTATTATCTGAGAAATATATATTTTATTGTATGAATTTGTTTTTATTCTATCTGCAATAGCACTAAAAAACTCATCATTTAACTCGGAATAAAATTTTGTACATCCTGTTAGGTTTAACCTTATAAGAAATAACTCACAGGAATTTTTATCTTGATTTGTTATCTGATATAATTCTTCTTCAATTTTTGCTAAAGCATCAGTAGTATCATTAATACAAGAAATATCAATATTTACATCTTCAAATCGGATTATGTCTACCGGAATAAAACTATTTTTAGTTATTTTATTATTTTCAACTTTTATATATCTTACTCCGTGACAACCTGTTTCTTTTGTATTTCTTCCTTGAATTGTTCCGGCATATTGAATAATATCATCATTTAAAGAAGGTACATGAATATGTCCCAATGCCCAATAATCATATCCCAAACTTTTTAATTCATTTATATTACAAGGAGCATAAGGGCTTATTGAATCTGCATTCAAATCACAATGTAAAAGACCTATATTAAATGTATCATTATCTGAAACTTTACTAAAATAATCTATAGGATTTTCATTCATTTTGTCATCTGTAAAACTTAATGAATGAAGACAAGCAACTTTTTCGCCATTTTTATTGTACAAGTCCATGTCTATGTATTTAGGTGTATTTAGACCAATAATTTTTATATTTGAGTCAACATCATAATTAAATGTATTCTTATTGTAAGAAGTTATCGGATCGTGATTACCACATATTAGATATACATCAATATCAGCATCAGCAAGTTTTTTTAATCCTTCTTTTAAAGTTAATTTTGATGAAAAATCTTGTTCGTCTGAATCAAAAGTATCACCTGCAATGAAAACAAAATCGACATTTTTTATAATCGCGTACTCTATTGCATTGTAAAAAGCTTTTTCTATAGCTGTTTTATATAGGTTGTTAATTTTTTCGTCATATGCAAATTTCGACAAGCCTGAAAAAGGTCGTCCTAGGTGAATATCAGAAATATGAACAAATGAAAAACTCATAATTTTACAACTTTATATATATAAATGATAAAGATTATTTTCTTTTAAGTCAATTATTTTTGGAGTTCTTAATTTTTTTAATTTTGATTAAAGTTTTTTGCTTCAATGCCGATTAAAAATAAAAAGTAGTAAAGAAGGAAATATAACTGTGGAAATTAATAATTGTCCAATTAAAGGTAGTAATTTTAATCCGAATGAAATAAAAACAAAATACGAAAAAGATGATATTGATTTAGAAGATATAAGTATTTTATATACAACTGAAAAGGTTGAAAAAGATAGATCAACATTTAGTGAAACATTTAAAGAAGTATCGCTTAATAATTCAGAAGAAGGCGAGAAGTTCTTATCCGGATTAAAAGAAAATAAGGATAGTCTATGTAGTGAATTAGGAATTACATCAGAACAATATGACAGTCTTGCCTGCGTTGCATTAGCTCTTGCAAGTCAAGAAACAGGTATGGGAGAAGAAACCGGATATGACTCAGAAAATACAGGAATAGGTAAATTTTTCAGAGGTATAGCTAAAAAATTTGATGTATGGCGCGGTGGTGCTTCTGCTTCCTCTGGACTAACCCAAATGAAAATCTATGATTTTTTAAATAGTGATAAATTAACTGATGAACAAAAAGATATACTAAAAAGTCATGGTATCGAGGCAAATAGTGTATCTGATGATAATTTATACAATAATCCCGATAAAGCAGCTATTGCGACTATGGTTGTTTTAACTTCTATATATGAAAATTATGATAATTATAAAGATGTTTTAAAAACAGAACATGAAAAAATTGGTGAATCTATAGCAGAGGACCCAAGCAAACTTGAGGAAATTGAAGCAAGAGGGAATGAACTCCTTGATAATATTTATGAGATTTATAAAGGAGCTTCGGATAGTCAAAAAATAGAAATTCGAGAAACTTTTAAACAATGGTTTTTATCAACAAATGGTTCTAAAGTTGGGGATAAAGGTGTTGATGATGAATATAATGAAGAAGTTCAATTAAATAAGTTAAATGAGCTTCTTGCTGATAATTCAGCTGATTTTAAATTAGAAGAGGATTCTTTGCACTTTATCAGATATGCATTAACTGCTGAAGGTCAAGAAATGAATGTTGCTGAATATTGTGCTTACGGATGGAATAAAGGTACAGGAGAAACAGGCATGCAATTAGATAGAATGCTTGCCGAAAAAATAGGAACAATTCTTTATAATCCTGAAGATTTCGACTATGACCAATTTACAACAAATGTCTCAATGTTAGCAGATAAATATGCCGAACAGTCTATCGGTTCTGATGGAATAGAGGCTATAAACGACTCTTTTATTGACGAAACTACATAAAGAAATCCTTTATAGAAAATCTATAAAGGAGTGTTGTTGATGATAAATCAAATATATATTATCATTTTGTAGTCTCATTGTCTATAATATATGATTAAAATGTTTTTACAGAAGAAACCGCTTCATAATAGAAGCGGTTTCTTTGATAAGTATTAGTTATTATTTAATTGTTAGTTTTTTTCTTGATTCCTTTTCTAATGCACGTTTAGGAAGAACTATTTCCAAAATACCGTTTTCCAATTTAGCTTCTGTTTTTTCAGTATCAATTTCTTCATTAAAATATACGGTTCTTGAAAATTCGCCATATCTGAACTCGGATTTTTTATAAGATTTATCTTCTTCATTTTTTTCTTCTTTTTTATGAGCATTAATTGAAATGTAATTTTTATCAATATCAATATCCAAATCTTCTTTTTTGATACCCGGTAATTCTGCTTTTACAACATAATTTTTACCTTTGTCTTCCATTTCTATCGGCATCGATAATTTATCCATTTCTTCCCAATAGGCAGCTTCAGGGAAATAGCTGTCAAAGTGTCTGTTTAACAAAGAACTAATTTCATCGTTCACAGTTCTTATAAAATTGTCCGGTGTTTTTTTAACTAAGAATCTCATAATCTATCTCCTTTCGATTTCTTACTTGCTACATTTATATTATTTATCTGTTTTGCAAAAATTCTTTATTTTTAACAAAAAAATAACAATCAAAATCAAAATTGAAATTTCTATTCTGATTTAAGGTTTAATTATATGAAATTTGCGGATTTCATTATTTTGATTGTTATTAACAAAATATTAATTATTAATAAATATATATAAATATATAAGCTAGAAAAATTAATCTTAAAAACAATTCTTAAAGCGATTAAAAATTAATATAAAAATGCTAATGTTTATATTATGCCAAGAGTTAAAAGAAATACATTACTGAACTACATACCTGAAACATTTTATATAGAAGCAAATGTTAAAGAAGAACGTATTTTTCAATATAACAAAAATCCTATTGAAGATGGTGATATTGTCTATTTAATGACAAGAGAATTAAGGTTAAAAGATAATTTTGTTCTTAATTTTACTATTAAAGAAGCAGAGAAACTAAATAAAAAAGTTAAAATTGTTCATTTGCAACAAAAATTTGAAAATAAAAATAAACAAGTTTTTTATAATAATCAAATAAAAGAATTAAAAAAAAGTTTAGCAGAATATGATTTTAAAATTGCAGATAATATAAATAATCTTTCAATTGGTTTATTAATAATAGATTTTAACCCTATAGATAATAAAGATTATTTGCAAAATATTCATTGCAAAATATTAGAAATAGATTCACATAACATAATTCCCTCTCGATTTGCCTCAGATAAACAAGAATATAATGCAGCAACTTTCAGGCGAAAAGTCTATTTTAATATTTATAATTTTCTTAATGAATTTCCTAAAATTAATTCTTTTAAGACACAAGCAGAATTACAACTTGAAGATTTTATAAATAATAAACTAGATTTCTATTCAGAATATAAAAATTTGCCACAAAAAGATATAACTTCAAATTTATCAAAATATCTGAACCTTGGTTTTATATCACCACAAAGAATAGCAATTGAAGTTATAAAATCTAACTCTTCTGTAGAAAACAAAGAAAGTTTCCTTGAAGAACTAATAATAAGAAAAGAACTTTCTGATAACTATTGTTTATATTGTAAAAACTATAAGTCAATGGAATGTATACCAAATTGGGCTAAAGAAACTTTAAAAAAGCATGAAAATGATTATAGGGAATTTCTATATACTCAAAAAGAATTAGAAGAAGCAAAAACACACGATTCTTTATGGAACTATTCTCAAAACCAGCTTATGGAAACAGGTAAAATCCATGGGTATTTAAGAATGTATTGGGCAAAAAAAATTCTTGAATGGACAAAAACAAATAAAGAAGCTTTAGAAATTGCTATATATTTGAATGATAAATATGCTTATGATGCTCCGTCATCAAATGGTTATACAAATGTCTTATGGGCACTTGCAGGTTTACATGATAGAGCATTCACTGAACATCAGATTTTTGGGAAAATTAGAATTATGAATGGAAAGAATATTAAAATATAAAATTAATTCATTCAAGAAAATACTTGTACTATAATAATTTTGAAACAAATATTATAAACTGATATGGAAATTTTAGAAAAACTAGAAAAATCGAAGTTCAGAAGTAAGTTCAAACTTAAAGCAAAAGATATAGAATTTATTAGAGATAAAGGCTTGGATAAAATTCATTCGCACGCAGTCGATTTTATAAGAGAAAGAATTTCTCCCGTTTATATACCAAATGACGGGAAACAAACTCCAATGAGAGGACACCCTGTTTTTATAGCACAACATGCAACAGCTACTTGTTGTAGAGGATGTATTAAACAATGGCATAAATTACCTAAAGATATTCAACTTAATTCTTCTCAGCAAGAATATCTTGTCTCTATAATTATGGAATGGATAAAACGCCAAATAAATTGATATATTTGATAGTCAATACTAAAAAAAAGACGAAAACAACGTTTCGTCTCGGAAAAACAAGTAACAATGTATATTAGGCAAAAATATTTATAGAATTTGTAAAGATAGAATCAGATTCTTCCTTTTCTGCTTTTTGTTCTGCAGGCATGTAAAATGAAAACGGATTAGAACCTCTTTTATCTTTATTCATATTTTTTGTTTCAGAAACTTGAGAAGAAGCTAAAACTATTTGATCTTCAGGTGCTTTCTGAGTATTTTCAACAGAGAAAGCGGCTTGACCATTATTTTCTTTAGATGTAAATAAACTTTGTGCTGCTTGTGCATTCAAATATTGAACATTGGCGTTAAAATTTGTACTTAAATTAACACCAAAGTCAGTTGCAGCTTTTGAGGCTTGGAGAGCAACTTCTCCGTTTGTTCTTGCAGAATACAAATCAGTACCAATGTTTACTCTGTTAAATTTAGATAAATCTAATTTAGAAACATCGACTGTTTGATTATTATTCGGATTTAAGATTTGTTCAGTAACGCGTGCTAATGCTTGACTATCTATGATAGGTCTGGCATAATTTGCACCATACAATGAACCCACATTTAATCCCATTTTTGCCTTTTCTCCAATAACTTATGTTTTATTTATCGGCGACAATAGAACAAAACTTTAATAACAAATATCTGTTTATTAATATTTGTTAACAGTTTATTAATTAATTTTTTGCAAAATTGAAAAAAGTGCTTGAAGAAAAAACATGTTTTAAATATTATATAGTAACGTATAAATACAATGCAAAGGAATGTAGTCATGAACCCTATAGTTGAAAGTTTAGGAAAAAAATATTTAGATAAAGAATTACCGGAATTAAACCCGGGAGACACCGTTAGAGTTTCTGTAAGAATTGTTGAAGGTAACAAAGAAAGAACACAGGCTTTTGAAGGCACAATTCTTAAGAAAAGAGGAAGTGGAATAGGCAAAACTATTACAGTAAGAAAGATTTTTCAAGGCGTAGGCGTTGAACGTGTTTTCCCTGTATATTCTCCACGTGTAGAAAAAATCACTGTTGTAAGACGCGGTGATGTTAAACGTGCTAAGTTGTATTACTTAAGAGAACGCTCTGGTAAAGCAACTCGTATTAGAGAAAAAATCGAAAAAAAATAGATTAGGAATATAGAAAACATAAAAGCCATAGTCATTGTTTATACTTTGAGTATGGCTTTTATATTATCAGAATAAATTAAATAAGAGGTTAAAATGGAACATATTCATTGGTATCCGGGGCACATTGCGAAAGCAGAAAAAAAATTAAAAGAACAAGTTAATATTGTTGATGTTGTAATTGAAGTTTTAGATGCAAGAATACCTGAAAGTTCTACTTATCCTGATATTGAAAAACTTTTAAGAGATAAGCCTCGATTAATTTTAATGAATAAATCAGATTTAGCAAATAATGAACAAACTCAAAAATGGCTAAAAACAATAAAAGAAAAAACAAACTGTCCTGTTTTGGCAACAAGCGCATCTGATAACAAAGATTTATCAAAAATATTAAATAAAGTTATTGAATTGGGACAACCAAAGATAATAGCCCTTGTAAAGAAGGGTTTATTACCCCGAGCAGTCAGAGTTATGGTTGTAGGAATGCCAAACGTAGGTAAATCAAGCATCATAAACAAATTAATAAAAAAAACAAAGGCAAAAACAGGTGCAAAAGCGGGTGTTACGCGTGATCAGCAATGGGTTAGGATAAACCCAAAGGTTGATTTACTTGACACTCCTGGGATTATCCCCTTAAAACAAGAAAATCAACAAAAAGCATACAAATTAGCCTTTGTTGATTCTATTGGTGAAAATGCTTATGATGTTGAAGCTGTTGCAGAAATTTTCATTAAAAATGTTAATGAAATTTATCCTGATTTAATTAAAAACTATTATAAATTAGAGGATGAAGAAGTTAATATTGCAAATATAGCATTAAGAAGGAATTGGATAGTTCAAGGCGGCAGAGCTGATACTAAAAGATGTGCACAAAATATTTTAAATGATTTCAGAACAGGCAGATTAGGTAAACTTACTTTGGATGTAAATGAATAAACGTTTTAATTTTGATAAAGAGAAAAAACAAGAGTTTGATTATTTAATAGGAACAGATGAAGCGGGGAGAGGTCCCGGAGCCGGTCCTGTTTTTGCGGCAGCTGTATGTTTTACATCTTATGATGAACGGTTAGAAAAATTAAATGACTCTAAACAATTATCAGAAAAAGTAAGGGAAGAACTTTTTGAAGTAATAAAACAAAATTCTGTTTATTCCATTGCGCAAGGAAGTGTTGAAGAAATTGAGAAATTAAATATTTTAAGGACATCTCTTTTATCAATGAAAAGATGTTGCGCTGAAGTGATAAAAAAGATTAATTCTGAAAATGTTAAGATATTAATTGACGGAAATAAAAAAATTCCTGATTTTAATTATAATCAAGAAACCATTGTTAAGGGGGATTTTAAATCAGCATCGATAGCAGCATCGAGTATTTTAGCGAAAGTCTCACGAGACAGATTTATGAAAGAACTAGATAAAGAATATCCGCAATATTTATGGGCTGAAAATAAAGGATATATGACAAAATCACATCTGGATGCTGTCGATAAATATGGTCTTACAAAATGGCACCGTAAAAAGTTTTTTGAAAAACATTTTGAAAAATCAGAACAACTTTCATTGTTATAATTTATCAAAATTCAATAATTCCTCTAATTTAACTTCTAAAGCTTTTGCTATTTTGACAAGCGTCAAATATTTTACGTCAACAATACCAGCTTCAACTCTACTTATCGTAGAAGGTTCAAGGGCATTTCTATAACACATAGCACTTATCGTCAACCCTTTTTTTAGCCGAAGAGCTTTAATTCGTTCACCTAATTGTATTAGTTCATATTGTTGCATATATGCAATTTTAATGTTATTATCCAAAAATATTTTGCACGTATGCAAAATGAGTTAAGGAGTTATTAATGAAAAAATATATTTCCATTTTGATTTTATTTTCTGTATTATGCACACAAAATATAGTATTTGCTATTAAACAGGAAGATATAACTGTAAAGGCTGAAAAACAAATTTTAAAATCAAGATTAAAAAAAGAATACGTCGGTTACTCATATAAAATTACAAATAACTCAAAAAGTACAATAAATATTGTTAATGCACAAATTGTTAACGGCATTGACGGAAATAATGCTTATTCAACGGTTTCAACGAAAGGAGGAAAATCAGTAGGTATTCTTTGGGCTGTTTGTGGACCTGCAGGAGTTTTTTCTTTAGGAGTAGGATGGCTGGTAGGAATTATTGCAACACCTATTGTTTTAATAGTAGGCAATAAAAAAGATAAAAGAACCAAAAAAGAGAGCACAAAATATACAAATACAATTTTATCAAGTGAACTCACACCAGGAGAATCTGTTAATGCAATGACACTTATACCTAAAGATGCTAAACCTCAACTAAATATTTCTATATATGATAAAAGAAGTAAAGAATATCAAAGTTTTACCTATTAGAAAACTAAGCATCAAAAAGCAGTTTAAACAATTCTTTTACGCTGTATACGTCTTTTATTACATGGATTTTTGTTTTTGTTTGTTTTTCAACATCTTTTATATTTAATCCGTCAAGAAATTCTATTGTGTAAGGTCTTAACATAACAGATGGAATAATTACATTTTTACAGTTTTTATTTTTTATTTGATTAATCAAGTCTTTTGCTGTTATTAAACCGGCTACATTTACAGCTTTACCCCAAAATTCACTCTTTATTGGTAGAACCTGCAAATTGATATTTTCTATTTTATTAAGTTCTTCTGCAAAGAAAATAAAAGCACTCTTAGCACTTACGGAGCATGCTATTGTATATTCTTTTTTTTCTTTAACTTTTTTATGTGATTTCTTTATTCTTTTGTTAAAATCATCAATCAAACATCTTAAAGAGCCAACGCCATCTTCTAACTGAGAATATCCGTTATAATAATTTTTTTCAGGCAAAGGCATTTGTGCAATTAAGAAAAATTCATCAGATACACAAGCAATATTTCGTTTGATTTTTTTATTGAATTCTTCAACAATTTTGATTGTCTCTATTGCCTTTTCTTGGGATACTTGTTTTATTTTTTCTTTTCTAAATTTTGTAATCCCGACGGGTACTATTGCAATTGAACCCAGAACAGATTTATATTTCCATAAATCATTAAGACTTCTTTTTAATTCTTCAGCGTCGTTATAATCAGGACATAATACTATCTGTGCATGGAAAGGAATATCATTTTCTTTTAGAAAATCGAGTTCCTTTAATATATTTGATGCATTTTTATTCCTAAGCATCTTTGCTCTCAATTCGGGATTAGTTGTATGTACAGATACATAAATAGGACCCAAATGAAGTTTAGATATTCTTTCCTTATCTTTCTTTGTTAAATTCGTTAAAGTAACGTAAGTTCCTTGAAGATAAGATAATCTGTAATCATCATCTTTTATATAAAGAGATTCCCTTAAACCATCTGGTTGTTGATCAACAAAACAGAATATACAATTATTGGCACATGGTTTTATTTTATCGAAGATAGCAGACTCAAATATAAATCCGAGTTCTTCTTCAAAATCTTTTTCAATTTCATATTCTTCAATACTTCCATCCGGGCTTTTTATTTCAAAAGTTAATTCTTCAGTCATAACGGCATATTGATAATCAATATAATCACGAAGTTTCATTCCGTTTACGCTAAGTAATTCAGAACCTTCTACAATTCCTAATTCCTCGGCAATAGAACCTTTCTCTATTGATGAAATTTTAGCCGACATGGTCAACCTTTAATGTTTTAATATATTCTCTTAAAGATTTTAATTCTGTTAGAGTTTTATTTAAAAGCTGTCTTTGATAATAATCCAAATCCAAAAATTCGTCTTTCAGTTTATTTTCCAACTCAAATTGATATATATCTATTTTTTTAGAAAATTCAGACAAAAATAATTTTCTGTCATCAACACTTAAAAGTCCCATTGTTCCGAAACGAGCTTGAAGTTGAGTATAAAACAAAGAAGGGTTTTCACTTGCCGAATTAAAAAACAATTTCTTAAATACTTCATGCCCTTTTTTTGTAATTGAATAATATGATGATTTTTTACCGCCTTCTGACATTTTTTCAAAAACAGAAACAGCACCATCTTTTAACAATCTTTGCAATGCAGGATAAATAGTACCAATACTTGGCTTAGTAAAAGTACCAAATATTTCTATAATTTCTTTTCTTATTCCATAAAGAGTTTTTTCTCTTTTATGAATGACATATAAAATCAAAATCTCAATCATACTTTTGTTTATAGCACAAAAGAGCCTTGAATGCTAAATCTTAATATTTCGTTGAAAAAAGCACTTGTTATCATAAGTTCTTTGTAGCATAATTTACTTAAGGTGAGCTCAAATGACAGAAGATAATTTAGTATATTTATTAGACGGTAAAGTTTATATTAATCTGACAAATAGTTGTACGAATAATTGTGTGTTCTGTATCCGAGATATAAAAGATGATGTTGTAGGTGCTAATCTGTTTTTAAGCAGTGAAAATGTTAAAGCTGAAGATGTTATTGCACAGTTGGAAAAAATACATGAAAAACTTTCATCTGAAATAATATTTTGCGGTTATGGCGAACCAATGTTAAAACTGGATATAATAAAGAAAGTCGCAAAATATATTAAAGAAAAATATCCAAACACGATAATAAGAATAAATACAAACGGTCAAGCTAATTTAGTATACAAAAGGAATGTATTACCCGAATTAAAAGGTTTAATAGACAGATTCTCTGTAAGCTTAAATGGTGAAAATGAAGAAGTTTATAATAGAATTTCTTTACCGAAAATTGAAGGAGCATATACTGCCGTTAAAGATTTCATAAAAGAAGCGGTAAAAGAAGGTTTTGATACAACAGCAACAATAGTTACAGGTTATAAAAACTATAATGTTGATATGCCAAAATGTATAGAAATTACAAAAGACTTGGGCGCAAAATTCAGAGAACGTCCTTGGATTGAAAATGGTTACTAAAAGATAGAAGTTCATAAGGGAAAGGACAGATAAATGAATATTCTAGACAAGATAATGAAGCCGAAAGCAATAGCTGTAATAGGTGCCTCTACTAAGCCGAAAACAATCGGTTCTGAAATTATGCAAAGATTAAGAGATTATAAATTTAACGGGAAAATTTACCCTGTTAATCCAAAAGGCGGAATTATTGAAGGATTTCAAGCATATACTTCAATAGAAGAAGTTCCTGGTGAAGTTGATTTAGCTGTTATCGTAGTTAATGCAAAATTTGTTTTAGATACAATAGATCAATGCCACAGAAAAGGAATTAAAGGTTTATGTATCATTACTGCAGGTTTCAAAGAAACAGGTGCAGAAGGTGCGGAAATGGAAAAACAACTACTTGCAAAAGTAAAAGAATACGGAATGAGATGTGTTGGTCCAAACTGTTTAGGTGTTTTAAATACAAACCCTGAAATTATGATGGATGCAACATTTGCTGAATCATTACCTGTAAGAGGCGATATCGGATTTGTTTCACAATCAGGTGCATTAGGCGGCGGTATTTTAAATATATTAAAAGACTTAAACCTAGGTTTTGCTCAATTTGTTTCAATTGGTAACCAAGCAGATATAAACGCTGAAACAATGCTTGAATATTGGGAAAAAGATGATGATGTAAAACAAATTTTGTTATACATGGAATCAATACAAAATCCTGCTAACTTTAGAAAATTAGCAACAAGAATAACAAAGAAAAAACCAATATTAGCATTAAAATCAGGTAGAAGTGCAGCCGGTGCAAGCGCAGCTTCATCACATACCGGTTCATTAGCCGGTGCAGATAAAGCAGCAGCTGCTTTATTGAAACAATCAGGTGTAATAAGAGAATTTTCATTGAAAAACTTATTTGCTAATGCAAAAGCATTTTCAAACTGTCCGATTCCGCAAGGTAACAGAGTTGCAATCATAACAAACTCAGGCGGTCCAGGAATCATGGCTACTGATGCTATTTGCGAAAGCGGTATGCAAATGGCTAAAATTACAGATGACACAAAAGCAAAATTAAGAAGCTTCTTGCCATCTGCTGCTTCTGTAAAGAATCCTATTGATATGATCGCATCAGCTCCAATTGAACATTACACTCAAACATTAGAAACAGTTATCGCTGATGAAAATGTTGATATGATTATGGTTATTTATTTGCCATTCCTAGGCTTAAAAGATATTGATGTAGCAAAAGCATTAATGGAAATAAAAGCAAAAAATCCAACAAAACCAATCGTTGGCGTATTTATGACAACAAGTGATTTCTTCACAAAGATATCAAATATGGAAGTTAATATGCCATTCTATATGTATGCTGAAGAAGCTGCAGAAGCATTGTTAAGATTGGATGAACAAAGACAATGGATGGCAAAACCAATGGGTAAAGCACCTTGTTATGATGTTGACAGAGCAAAAGCTGCTGCAATAATTAAACAATCAATTGATGAAGGCAGAGAACAATTAACAACACGTGAATCTATTGATGTTTTAGATGCTTATGGTATCAGAGTATGTAAATCAGGCTTTGCAACAAATATAGATGAAGTTGTAACAGTAGGTAATTCAATCGGATATCCTGTTGTAATGAAGATGACATCAAAAACAACATCACATAAAACAGATGTTGGCGGTGTAAGAGTAAACATCCAATCAGAAGAACAATTAAGAGCAGAATATAACGATTTAATCGAAAAATTAACAGAAAAAGGATTAATTGACGGTTTAGAAGGTGTAATTATCCAAGAAATGGTAAAAGGCAACCGTGAAATGGTTTGTGGTATTGCAACAGACCCACAATACGGACCAATGATGATGTTTGGTTTAGGCGGTGTATTTGTTGAAGTTATGAAAGATGTTACTTTCAGAATTGCTCCTTTAACAGATGTTGATGCTGAAGAAATGATTAAATCAGTAAAAGCATACAAACTTCTTGAAGGTGCAAGAGGTACAAAACCTGCTCAAATGGAACAAATTCAAGAAACTTTATTGAGATTGTCTCAATTAGTTACTGATTTCAAATTCATTGATGAACTTGATATTAATCCATTGTTAATTTCAGAAAAAACAGGTGAAGGCATTGCAGTTGACGGTCGTATTAAAGTAAGAATGAATGAAGCAAAAGAAGCTTTAAACGGTAATTGTCAATGTGGTTGCAGCTGCTGTTAATAAAAATTAGCTGTAAATAATAAAAAGACTCCTTTTGTATTGAAAGGAGTCTTTTTATATATATGAACATATTGAATTAAAAAAAACATATATGTTTCAACAAAATAAAAAAAGGGAATATAAACTAAATATTACTTTTTAATAAACAGGAAAAATTAATGACTGACGAAAATAAAGAAAAAATAAATAATAAAAGCTCTTTGAGAAAATTGTTGGGTTTAAAACAAATTTGTGTGTTTTTTATAATATTTGTTCTTTTTCTTTGTTTTAGCCATATAAATAAAACTATAGAATATAAAATAAGTAATTATAAAATAAAAGTTTTTCCTTCTCAAATAATTTTAAATAGAGATAACTATCAATATAGTATTTTAAAAAATGAAAATATTTTAATTACCGGTGGTTTTACAAATGGTCAAAATATTCCTCAAAATACAACAGAAATTATCGATATAAATAAAAATATTCATAAAGAAGGTCCTCTTATGAATATTCCGCATGTAAAGCACAGGCAATTCAATTTAAAATCCGGTGATATTGTGATTGCCGATTCAAACGGATTTGAAACATTTGATTACAACAATAATAAATTTTACATGTGGGAAGGGGAATCTTTAAAAAAAATTTTAAATGTTAATGATGATGATTTTATTACAGGCATTTCATATGTATTATTACCTGATGAAAATATTTTGATAACAGGTGGATATGTTGAGAAAGAAAAAAGATACTTAAATACTGCATTTATAGCTGATACAAAAAATAAAACAATAAAACAAATTTCAAATATGCCAATTCCTAAAATGAATCATATTTCGCAAGTTATAGATGAAAATGTTTATATTTCAGGTGGATATAATAATTTAACAACAGAGAATAAAGGTAAAATATTAATATTTGATTATAAAAAAGAAAAATTCTTTATTACTGAAACTGATTTTTATTCATATACACATATGATTTGTTTTTTAGCAAAAGATAAAGATCTTTGCATAGATTACCATAGGCAGTTCTGTGATAATCCATATATGCCTTTATCTTATCCAATTCCGCAAGAAGAAAAAAAATATTTTATTTTAAACTTAAAAGAAGGAATTATTAATAGTTTTAACTATCCATTTATAGGGTTAAGAATATATGAAGGAATGGAGAATATAATTGGTTTTGCAATAAACAATGAAGATTTATTTATAGTCGGTAATGACTGCAACAAATATAAATTCATAATATATTCATTTACAGAAAATAAATTTTACGAAACAAAAATACCACTTAAATTATATGGAAAATTAATAAAAGTCTCTGAAAATAAAGCAATAATACATAGTAATAATAATTCTATTTATAAATTAACATTGGAACAGAACATTTAGTAAGTAGCATGGAGTTAAAACCAAGCTTGGAACTTTTTAATATGAATTTGTTAATAAGGATAACATTTTGAAAAAAGAAAAAGATAGTAAGAATTTTAATATTGATGAACAATCCGAATTATATAAGTTACTTGTTAAGTTATTTAGCAGTTGGAGTAACTGGGAAATTTATCAGTCTTTATATTTAAAAAAACTTCTTCCCTCTTTAAAAATTTCTTTAGACAAAGCTAATGATAATGAGAAAGAAATTATCAGTAAAATTAAAAATATTTCTACCAAAGAAGAATGGGAGAATCTTGAAATTATAGCAAAATATGTATATAAAAATGAAAAGCTAATAGAAAGAAAAAATAAATGTTTTTCATTATTTTATGAAACATTGAATAATAATTTATTTATTGATTGTTTTGATTACATTAAGTTTAATAAATTATTTGATGAAAAAGATAAAATTGAACTTTTTATTGAATTAAATAAAAAAATTGACGAATATGTTATCCGAGTAAAACAAAATATAGATAAAAATTCGGAAAAGTTTCTTGATAAAGAGGTATTTGATTCTTTTATAGAAAATTTATCTGAATTACCCCAAAAAAGACAACAGGAAATAAAATTCTATTTGTCAGAACAAATTAAGCATGCTAAAACTTTAACTTGTTTAGAAAATATTCTTAGTGAATACAATTTTGAAGAAGCAGATAGTTATTTTTTTAATAAGCCTGTTTCTTTATTACATGAAAAATACGAAAAGTTAAAAGCGAAATATATAAAAAAATGGTTTGAAGAAAAGCAGAAGATTCAAATTAATAATGAACAGTCGTTAGCTATTGCAAAAAATACTCAAAATACATTAATTACGGCAAGAGCTGGTTCTGGTAAAACGAGAACAATTGCTTGTCGCGCAATATTTGCAATGGAAAAAGAAAATTTGAAACCTACAGAAATAATGTTGTTAGCATTTAACAAAAAGGCTGCAGAAGAAATTCAACAAAGAATAGCAAATGATTTTAATTATACTCGTTTTAATAAATATACGGCAAGGACTTTTCATAGTTTAGCTTGGGCTATTGTTAATCCAAAAGAAGAACCTATTTGGGACGATAGGGACAATGATGTAAAACAAAAGCTTACCTCATTTATTCAATGTTTATATAAGACAAAAAATATATGGAATGAAGAATTTAAAAATAAATTATATGAAGTATATAGAGATGATGAATCAAATATAAATCAAAAATTTATATTGCAAAATTTATCAGATGAACAAAGGTATATCTTTTTAAGAAATAAGAAAAGAGTAACATTAAATGGTGGAAAAGTAGATTCTAATGGTGAAAAATGGATCGCAGATTTCTTATTTGAACATGATATAAAATATGCTTATTCAAAATTATTAACTTATAGTAAAGCAAAATTATATCGTCCTGATTTTACTTTGTATGTAAATAATAAAAATTATATTATTGAACATTGGGGAATTGATGAAAATGACATGCTGAAACAAACTGCTAAAAATTTCAGAAAAAGTTGGGATGAATACCATGAAGAAATGCAGTGGAAAAGAAAAACTTGCAAAATAAAAGGAATACCCCTGATTGAAACATCTATCAAAGATATGGAAGATGGTCGTGTCGTTTTCGAAAATAAATTAAAAGAAAAATTGGAAAGATTAGGAATTATATGTAAAAAACTTCCCCAAAAAGAGATATTAAATAGATTGGAAGTTCAATTCAAAGATAATATTTCAAAAAGATTTGCGAATTTTATTCAATATGCTCAAAAAATAGAACTTACACCAGATGAATTAAGACAGAAACTGAATAGCATAGATTTTTCACCTAAAAGCAAGTTATATCTTGAATTGGCAATAAATTTATATTCAGAATATAAGACAGAATTAAAGAAACAAAACAAAACAGATTTTGATAATGTTATATTAGATGCAATTGACAAAATCGAAAAAACTAAAGGCAATTGCAAAATATTGCTTGGTAAAAATATTCTTAAAATTAAGGAATTAAAGATTTTGCTTATAGACGAATTTCAAGATTTTTCAAAATTATATTATAATTTGGTTGAAGCAATAAGGAAATACAATCTGAATTTAAAAATATTTTGTGTTGGAGATGATTGGCAAGCAATAAATAGTTTTGCAGGTTCTGATTTAAGGTATTTTAAAAAATATAATGAACTATATTTAAATAGTGGGAATGCAAATCTTTTATATAATTATAGAAGTCAAAAAAATATAGTTAATTTTGGAAACTGCATAATGTATGGTCAAGGAAAACCTGCTATTGCATATAATAATTCCGATATCTTTAATTTGGAACTTCTTTATATTGACGATGTTAATTCAAAAAACGAAAAAAATGAAATAGATGAACAATTTATATATGATGAGAAAGAAAAAAAATATTTTAATTTACAACACAGATATTTAAAATTATGTTTTGAAATTGTAAAACAAAATCTTGATAAAAGTTTTATAATAATGCATAGAAAAAATAAATTATCTAATAATAGTGATTTAAGCCTATTTAAAAATGCATTAGTTCAAAAAATAATTCAATATATGATAGTAACAAAACAAAAATTTACCAAAGAGGAAATTAAAGCAAGAATACAATGCGACACGATACATCAATTTAAAGGCTCAGAAGCGGATATTGTTATAATATTAGAATGTAATGATGATAATTTTCCTTTGATTCATCAAAATTATGAGGACGGTTTAATTTTTGATAAAACGATAAAAGAAATGTTAGAAGAAGAACTTCGAATATTCTATGTCGCTATTACTAGGGCAAAACAACAAGTTTATTTTGTTTCCGAAAAAAATAAAGAATCTGATTATTTGTTATCACATTTCTCACAAATTTATAAAAACTAAAATCTAAACATAAAATATACTAATTGGTTGTCAAATAATAATAAGAATAATTAAAATATCAAACTTTGCATGATTATATAAACGAAGTCTGTAGGTTGGGTTTGACTGCTTTTTCCAAAATCTTTGATTTTTGAAAAATGTCTGGTTTCCCATAACCCAACAGAAAAATCTATAATTGTATAAAAGTATGTAGCTTGGGTTGACTATTTTTTCAATAATCTTTGATTTTATGAAAAATTACTTTAACGCTAATTCTATTGCAGATATCATACTGTTTGCGTTTGCAATATTCTTACCTGCTATATCAAATGCCGTACCATGCGCAGGAGATGTTCTTAGAACACCAAGTCCGATTGTTGTATTAACACAATTATCTCGTTCTAATAATTTTACCGGGATAAGCCCTTGGTCGTGATACATTGCTATATAACAATCATATTCACAAACATTTTGCGCACAATTTGTAAATAATGCATCTGCAGCAAAAGGTCCATCTATATTTATTCCTTTATCTTTTAAATATTTTACGGCAGGAATGATTTCGTTTATTTCTTCTTCACCAAACATCCCATTCTCTCCCGCATGCGGGTTTAGTGCACAAATCGCTATTTTGGGATATCTTATTCCAAGTTGTAATCTTAATGATTTTTCTAATCTTTCTACAGTTGATATTATAGCTTCTTTTTTTACTTTCTCTGCTACATCTTTTAACGCAATATGTCTTGTAAAAAGAAGGACATTAAATCTGTCACAAACAAATATCATCTCTGCTTTTTGGTTTGATTGTGCCAAATATTGTTCTAAAACTTCTGTTTGACCGTTATAGTTATGACCTGCCATTTTCATTGCATTTTTTGATACTGGCGCAGTAACTATTGCATCTATTTCTTGATTTATTGCAAGATTACAAGCTTGGACTATTGCCCTAAAGGCAAATTCTCCTGAAAATTCCGTTTCTTTACCAATATTTATATCTTCTTTTCTATATGGTATTTCTAAAATTTCATAGTCTTTTTCTAATGATAAATTATATTCTTCTTGATAGAAATCAAGAATTGTTTTATTGGCAATAAGTATAACTTTATCTTTGGGTAAATCTAAAAAATTTAATGCTTTTATAGTAATCTCAGGTGAAATTCCATTTGGGTCACCAAGTGTGATTGCAATTTTTTTCATTTTTTTATTTATCCTGTTCAAAATATCTTACAACATCAATTAAAGTATTTTGTGTACCTAAATTACCTGACTTAGTTACTATCAACTGACCTTTATGATCAACACCTAAAGGAATAGCAGGTGCTACGGTATCTATAATTTGTAAATTTTTACTTCCTATTGCTCTGCAACATTTATAAGATGTTTCTCCGCCTACAGTTATTAAAACAGCTTCTTTTTGAGATAAAACCGTTTTAGTTACAGAAGCAAGATAATCACATATTTTAGAAATAAATACTTCTTTTGTTAATTCATTTTCTATTAATAATGAAGTTAATTCTTCCGTATTTTCTATAAGTTCAGAAGAATGGATAATAACAGTATTATCTTTTATCAAATTATTTAAAATTCTTTGTGCAATTTCTTCAAAATCATTAGAAAATATATTTTGCGGTTTTATTGCGATGAAATAAGTATTTTCAATATTATCATTTTCTTGAAGTCGTTTTATTTGAGATGCGGTTAAATCAGTTGCACTTCCTGAAACTACAAGTTTAGGAAGATTAGGCACCTGAGGTTCTTTAACTAAGTCTTCATCAGTATCAGGATGCCAAATTTTACCAAGTGCTTGGGCAGCGCCTGCTGAACCAACAGGTAAAATTTTATATGAACTCTTTGTAACAGCAAAAGCAATTTGCTCAAGGTCTGTAGTTGAAACTGCATCTGCTACTATTAATTTTTTCCCTTTTGATATTAAATCATTGAGCTTAGTAAGAATAGGGCCTGCACCTTTCATTACAATATCAAGACTTATTAAATCCGTATAATCCGCCATTTCTTCCGGCAATTGGCTTTTAAGAAGATTAATTATATTTGACTCCATAATAGGACATGCCGGATCTCTTGAAACTTCTGTCCTTTGCAGAGGAATACCTTTTACCAAATGGAAACCACCAATTGTCGTTCTGCCTTCATTTGGGAAAGCCGGGAATATAACTGCCGCATCATATTCCAAAGAATCTAACAAAGTAACAACTTCTACTGCTATATTTCCTCTCAAAACAGAGTCTATTTTTTTATAGATGTATTCGAAGTTGTATTTTTTCAAAATATTTTCAGAAACATTCAAAACTTTTTCGTGAGCAGTTTTTGCATCAACATTCCTTGTTTCAGTAGACATAGCAAAAACTTCTGTTTTAAGATTCTCATCTATAGAGATATCTTCACCAAAAGCTACTTGTGTTTTACAGCCTCTTAAAAAAAGCTGGAGTGAAGTATCATTAGCACCGGTTAAATCGTCTGCAATAATACCTATATAATTAGATGTATCCATAAGAATTTTTAATTATCACCTTTATTGCCTAAAAGTCGCATAGAGTTTGCACGTATAACAAAACGTTCTTTAGCTTCACCATCAGGTCCTGTCCATTTATTTGAAACAAGTCGACCGTCTATACAAACCTGACGACCTTTTTTTACATATTCACCAGCTATTTCTGCTGATTTATCCCATAATTCTATATTAAACCAATCTGTAGTTTCGGCTTTGCTTTTATAATCCCATCTTGAAACAGCAACTGAAAATGTTGTTTTAACTTTTCCTGATTCAAAATATTTAACATCAGGATCTTGTCCTGCTCTACCTACAATTACTACTGAATTCATGATTATATCCTTTTTTACTACATTAGAATTATAAGAAAAAACTTCAAGAATTGCAAAAAAACACTTGCGATAGTAAAGATTTGATACAAATTAATTAAATAATTTTCGGATATTTATTTCATCAGATTAGTTACAAATTCTATTGCTTCTTCTTTTGTATTAACATTACCTGAAATTTGTGCTTCTTTAAGTTCATTTATAACAGCACCAAGTTTGGGGCTTTGTTTTATATTAAGTATATTCATAATTTCTTTACCGTTTAAGAGTTTAGGCAAGGGTTTCAGATTTTTATATTTTTCAAGATAATCGTTTAATAATTTCGTCAAATTGCTGATATTCTTATTCACAATATCATCTGTTACTTTTACCCCTCTAGCTGATAATCTATCTGCCATCGAAAGAATTATTACATCAATTACATAACCATCCATTTTTCTATAGAATTTCAAAAAAGCTTTATCTTGAACATCTTGTGCACTTACTAAACTTGATGGATATATATGATATTTAATAAGTGTTTTTATGTATTCAATTTGTTTTTTTGAGAATTTTAGCTGTTTCAAAATAGGTATACATAAATCAGCACCTATTGAATCATGCTGTATAAATCTATGCCGTCCTGTATCTTCTTCTATGGTCCAACAAGAAGGTTTTCCTATATCATGCAAAAAACCGGCTAATTTAAGAAATGCTATCTCTTTTACAGCTCCGTATTTTATAGTGTCTAAATATTCTTTTATCTCGCCTGTAGAATTTTCATATATATTTTGAATTTGTCTTACCGTTTCAATTAAATGATGAACCAAATCCAAATGATGATGTGAATTAGGCGGAATTTTTTTTACTTCTTTATAGATTGGAAAAATCTCTTCTAAAAGACCGACTTCATACAATTTATTAAGTGCTAAGTCACAATATTTTCCTTCAAACATTTTTAAAAGTTCTACGGTTATTCTTTCCTTAGCGGGTTTATTTATTGTTTCTTTTAGTCTCTTCGTGATTTCTATTAAAGAATTATCTATTTCAAACCCTGTTTTGGAATAAAATCTGAATATTCTTAAAAGTCTTAAAGGATCATCTTCAAAGTTTGAATCAAGAATTCCTTTTATTCTTTTTGTTTTAATATCCTCTATACCGCCTGTAATATCAATAAACTTTCTGTTATTTATATCATAAGCTATTGCATTTATTGTTAAATCACGTCTTTTTATATCTTTTTCAAAATCATTTTCAATTGGGCAGGTTATATCTATATAATTAATTTTATCTTCCAACACCAGTCTGTATATTTTATTAATAGGGTCAAGTTCTATATAGTGTGCGTTCAATTTTTCAGCAAGATTTTTTGAGAATTTTTCAATATCACAATTACAAATAATTAAGTCTCTATCCGGACTCTTTTTATTCATAAAAATATCTCTTACAAATCCGCCCACTATATATGCTTCAGTATCAGTTATATATGGTTTTATCTGCTTTATTACTTCATCATTTTCTATAAGTTCAATATACCTATTCATTTTGAACTCCGTTAATAATGGTTGTAAGTGCTGCTGTTAATGCTGTATCTGCTCTGTATATGAGATTTCCCAGCGTTATTAAAGGTATTTTCTTTTCAATAAAGATATCAAACTCTCTTTGCGAAAAACCTCCTTCGGGTCCTATAATAACCAATATTGATTTATTTTTATCGAGTTTATTTTCTTTTATATAATTAAAAAAGTTTTTTTCTGCATATTTCTCCGCAAAAACAATTACCTGTTCATATTTTTCTAACATATCTTCTATAGAAGCAGATTCATATACAATCGGGATATCAGCTCTTTCGCATTGTTTAACAGATTCCAATGCTATTTTTTGCCATTTTTCAATTTTGTTTTTTATAACAGATTCTTTTACAGAACAATTATCTGTATGCAAAGGGATAATTCCTTTTACTCCAAGTTCAGTTGCTTTTTGAATAGAACTTATTTGTGCATCCGAATTTAAAACGCTTTGCGCCACATATAAATTCAAACCTAACTTTCTGTTTGAAGGATATTTTTTCTCAATTGAACAAACAAAATCAAACGAATTAATTTGTGATAATTTTGTCTCATATTGAATTTCGTTTTCATCAAGAAAAAGAATCTTCTCACCTATTTTTGCCCTGAGCGATTTAATTATATGTTGATATAAGTCCTTTTCACGGACTGTTATTTTATTATCTTGAATATTTTTTGCTTCTATTAAAAAATGCGGCATAAATAAACCCCTTTAAGTGTATTATACAATAAATTTGCTTTACAGAAGATGATGAAAATTATATGATTGAATTATGAGTGAAATTTCAACGGAATTAATAAAAAAAGCAGTATACAAATTATGTTTTGAAGCTAATACTTGCCTTAGTGAAGATGTATATTCCAAAATTTTATCAGCTTATAAAAACACTCAAGATAAAGTTCTAAAAGCAATCCTTCAAAATGCAAAGATTGCATATGAAAAAAAACTTCCATTATGCCAAGATACCGGTCAGGTTATTGTTTTTTTTGAAATGGGTCAAGAGGTAAAATTAACAGGTGAGTTCATAGAAAATGCTGTTAATTCTGCTGTATCTGAATGTTATAAAGAAAATTATTTTAGAAAATCTGTAGTAAAAAATGCTGTTTTTGACAGATTAAATACCAAAAATAATACTCCTGCAATTATACATACCAAAATAGTTGAGGGGGATAATCTTTGTATAAAAGTTTTGATTAAAGGTGCAGGTTCAGAGAACAAAAGCAAAACAGAGATGATGCTGCCAACTTCCAGTGAAGAAGAAATTATTGCAAGATGTTCAGAATTAATTTTGCAAGCAAAAGAAAACGCATGCCCGCCTATGTTTATAGGTATTGGTATTGGGGGGACTATGGACAAAGCGGCTATTTTATCTAAAGAAGTATTTGTTTGTGATTCTTTTAATGAAAAAGAAAAGGATTTAGCTTTAAAAATAAAAGAAAATGTAAATTCCAAAACAAACAACAATTATGTTCTTGAGGTAAAAGTAAAATCAATCCCAACTCACATTGCTTGTTTACCAATTGCAATCACAATTAATTGCCATTCTGACAGAACAGCAAAATGTAAAATAGTAAATAATGAAATAACTTTTGAAGAAAATAAACCAAATTTTATAGATTTTGAAGAAGAAGAATCTAAGAAAGAAATATTCACAAGTAATATTAAAGAAATAAGAGAATTAAAAACAGGTGATGAAATATTACTGACCGGAGAAATATATGTTGCCAGAGATATGGCACATAAAAAACTAAAAGAATTAATTGATAATAATAAAGAACTGCCTTTTGAAATAAAAGATAAAATAATTTTTTATGCAGGTCCATGCCCTAACAGACCAAATGAAGTTATTGGATCCATTGGTCCTACTACAGCATCTCGAATGGATAAATACGCAGAAGAATTATATAATTTAGGACTACTTGCCACAATAGGCAAAGGTGACAGAAGTAATAATGTTATTAATTCAATTAAGAAAAACAGAGGAAAATATTTTATTGTAGTAGGCGGTATTGCAGCACTTTTATCAGAGAAGGTTATAAAATCAGATATAATAGCCTTTGAAGAACTTGGGACAGAAGCTATATATAAACTAAAAATAGAAAAATTTCCTGTAAAAGTTTTAATAGATTAGTATATAAATTTTGTAATAAATGACTTGACTCTTAATAATGTTGTTGATAAAGTTTAAATGCAGTCGAAATTGTGGCTGTATTTGAAAATAGAATATATAACGGGATGTAGCGCAGCTTGACTCTGCCGAGCGAATTTTGCGAAAGGGTGAAACCCAAGTATACGAGAACCGAAGTGACGACAGCAATAGCGAAAGGAACGACAGGTTCGAGAGACAGCAAAATTCAAGAAGCAAAATGATTAAGTATCATTTTGTGAGAGGTAGCACGTAGTGCGCTTCACCAATTAAAAACCAAAACGGGATGTAGCGCAGCTTGGTAGCGCACTTCGCTTGGGACGAAGGGGTCGCACGTTCGAATCGTGTCATCCCGACCATTTAAAAAGGAGACTTAAATGTCTCCTTTTTGTTTTATTCTTACGTGCTCGCACGTTCCACGTTTTGTAATTTTCTAAGTTTTGCTAAGAAAATTATCTCACCTGACCCATCAAACTACGGCTCAAAATTCGCCTTGTTTGTTGTGCGAATCGTGTCATCCCGACCATATAATTCAGTTTATATATTAAAATCAATGCTCATATCCGAATTGCTTCTAATTGGGAAAGAATGGAGGATATCAGTAAGAGTTTGTGTTACTTTCGAGGTTTTCTTTGTATAATGTCCATTAGCAATTCCTTTAGCTGCATCGAATATCGCATCTAGATTTTCATCATATACCATATAACGTCTTCCAATATCATATTTTTTTATAGTTTTAATATGATCTTTCCCATCAATTTTAAATAATCTATTTTTCGGATCAATGAAAGCAACCTTGACTCTATCTTCACTATCCTTGCTATCTTTAATAATAATAGTATCTATACCCATTCTATCGAGTTTATCAATACAATCACTATATTCAATACTGTTAGCTATTGATTCAGCTAAATACGATGCAGTTCCTCCCATCCCTGTTTTTTCAACATATAATGCCTTAAAATTAGGAAGAAAATTTGGATTTCTATTAATATTCATTTTATACACCTAATATTTTTCACAAATACAAAAACTAAGAGAAAAATTTTTTGAACAGAATATGAAGAAATGTTAACAAAGCATATAAAAAATAATGTTTATCATTCACAGACAAAGAATGGAGCGTAGGGGACTCGAACCCCTGACCCCAACACTGCCAGTGTTGTGCGCTACCAACTGCGCTAACGCCCCGTTTCCTTTTTTATATCAAAAAAACAAACCTTTAGCAAAGTTATTTTTTATTCAAATTATATTTTAACTTTTTCATAATAGATAAAAATTTCGGAACGACAAGATTTCACGACAAACAAGGCGAATTTTGAGCCGTAGTTTAACGGGTTCCGAGAGATGATTTTCTATTGTTGTTTTATTAGAAAATCACGATACGGAAGAACTTGCGAGCCAACAAAAAATTTCGGAACGACAAGATTTGAACTTGCGACCCCTACCACCCCAAGGTAGTGCGCTACCAGGCTGCGCTACGTCCCGAAATATTTACTTTTTTTTTATTTTGGGGCCTGAGCGCACTACGTGCTACCTCTCGCAAAAATGATACTCAATCATTTTTTCTCGGCAGAGTCAGGCTGCGCTACGTCCC
>CALUUJ010000014.1 GCA_944323935.1 Candidatus Gastranaerophilales bacterium
CTTCTATTTTGTTAATCGTGTTTACATCTACTTCTTTAACATAATAGTGCTTATAACCATAGTCGATATCTGCATTTGTTTCTTGTTTTATTTTGTTTGCTGAAAGTTCAATTCTCCTTCTTGAAAGTTCATCTATAGTAGAAAAAGTAGCATTTTTCGGTACTGTTCCTTCTTTCATTTTATCTGCAATCTGTACCATTATATATTGTCTAAATCCATTGTCTTCTGTATTTAATTGCATAACAGCATGGGCAGTTGTTGCTGAACCAGCAAAGAAATCCAGTACAAAAGCTCTTTTATTTGATCTTATTGCCCATTTCGCAAGTTGTTTTATTAAGCGAACTGGCTTTTTTCCATTTTTATATTCTACATCCCCTTCTTTCGATATATTTCCCATATCAAGCCAAAAGTTTTTCCAATAATCACCTCTAATAACAGAACGACCATATTTAGGTTTGAAATCATCTGTTTTTCGATAGTTGTATAACATTGGTACCAATTGAATAATTGTTCCAGATTCATTTATAGTTAAAAAATAAGGTTCGATCCTTTTTTCACTATGATATTCAAGCCATTTTCCATTTTCTAATTTAATATCTGAAGGAATTAATGGAACTTCATCTCTTGGACGAACAATATTATTAATCTCCTCTAATACAAAATTTTGTAGAATTTCTGACTTATCAAAAAATTCAGACAATTTTTTCACTGAAATATTATTTTTTTCTATTTCGAATTTTTTGAATTCTTCTACAATTACATAATTACTTTTTAGTACATCACAAAAATCAATTATTTCTTTGTTCTTACCTAAATACAGATTAAAATGTGTATCATAACCAGGTATAAAATCGTACAATGGTGTTCGTTCTATTTTTCTATATTCTTCACTACAAGCATATAAGAGTACAAATTCTCCATTTTTTGTTATTGTACCAGTTTTTGCAGCACCAACTTTCATTCCGCCAGTGTTAGACATTTCAACCATTAATGTATCTATAAAATTTTCTTCGCCAAAAATTTCATCACATAATAATTTTAAGTTTGCTTGTTCATTATCATCAATGGAAATAAAAATTACTCCAGAATTAGATAAAAGTTTTTTTGCTATTTTTAAACGTGGATACATAAACGTTAACCAAGCAGAATGTGAACTTCTTCCATTTATTGTATGTAACCTTTTAATTTCTTCATCTGTAAAACCAAGCATTTCTTTTAATTTTTCATCAGAAAATTCAAAATTATCATTATATGCAAAATCTTGACTACCCGTGTTATACGGAGGGTCAATGTATATCATATCGATTGTATTTGCATATGCATTCTGTAAATGCCTTAAAACTTCTAAATTATCACCTGTAAAAAATAAATTTTTAGAGTTTTTATTTTCTTCTTTATTATTATGTTCATTATTTGGAATAATAACAGTTTCAGTCATCATTCCACTTTGCAAACGAGCGTAGTCTTTTCCTATCCATTTTAATTGATAACCATCTCTAATTTCATCTTTATCATGCCAGTCCAGCTTAAAATCTTGATTAAATTCAATTCGTTCTTTTAAACCTATACAATGATTTTCTTTTTCCAATGACTCACTCATTCTATGCTCCAAAATATTTATAATGTTTCAATCTTCTGTAAAAATAATATTAGAGCATTATTTGGTAATTATCAATTTTGTAAAATTAATTAATTATAAAGGCAAAAACTCTTATTAAATCTATTTTTAGAGCAATTTGCTCCAAATTAAATATAGTGTTGCATTTTATAATTCAAAGTTATTATAAGAATAGTCTATTTCTTCTTGAGTTATACCGATATAACGTAATGTTATTGATGGAGATGAATGGTTCAATATTTTTTGAAGCAGAGCAATGTCATTAAATTTTTTATAATGATGATAACCAAATGTTTTCCTCATTGTATGAGTGCCAACATTTATGGATAAATTTATTTCTTTACAAGCATTGTTTAAAAATCGATATACTATTGAACGATGAAGTCTTTTGTTGTTTTTGCCTACAAACAATGGTTTATTAATATCTTTGTCTACCAAATATTCATTCAATAATTCTCTGATTTTATTATTAAGTGGAAATCTTTTGTATTTTTTAGTCTTCTTTTCCCTGATTTCTACATATGTTTTATCTTTTACATCAGATACATTTAGATTTAATATATCAGAAACTCTTAATCCAGTATTTATACCAAATACATAAATTAACCTATCTCTCTCATTTTTTGTATTTAAATACTTTTCAATTCTACTAACATCTTCCTTCTTTTTTATAGGCTCAACTAAATGCTTCATATAACTACCTCTATATCTTATCCATATCCAAACCTTTTATACAAAATACTTCTGGTTCTACTTCATCATTTATCATTGAGTCTATGGCTTTGCGTTGAGGATAGAAGTATGGCAAAAGGGCTTTGTGAATTGTTATCGCCTGTTCTATTGTAATATTTTTACGTTTAGCAAGTTTTAATAACTCTTCAACTGGACAGTAGTTTAAATCAAGCAACTCTCTTGTCTTTTTGTTTGGAGTGCCCTTTTTTCTACCACCTGTTTTTATTCCCTTTGCCATTTTATCCTCTACTTTTATCTACTTTAGATCATAATGAAACAACTATATATTAAGATTTAATTATTATTATTGTTATTGTTACTGTTACTGTTATTGTTATTGTTAGTCTTAACTTTATTATAATTTTTATCTTTATCTTTATCTTTATCTTTATTAGTTTGATTATTCATTAATACTTTATTAATAGATAAAAGTTCATCATTATATTCATCATCGAAAAGGTTCCATATATCTTTATTTTGTATAAGTTCCCTTTGTCTTTGTATGCATTTTGCTAATAAAGCAGGATTTTTAATTGTTCCTTTTGAAAAATGGAAATAGCGATATACATAAACAAGCTTTGCTTCGTCCATATATACAATTAAATCATTTCCGCATAACTCATATAATGCGTCATGAACTAGATCTTGTTTTATATCACAATCGTATGCAATTCGCCCAACTCTAATTTTTTGAATACCCGTAATTTCTGATTCGGGATTTGTTAATAAGTAGAAATAAACAATTTTTGCTTCTGCTGAAATTGATACAAAAACATCATTGTTCCAAAGTTGTTTTCCATAAACAGGTCTATAATTACTCATTATGACCTCCTTCTACTTTTGAAATCCCAAATTTGTTAGAAATTCTATTTTCAGAATCTTCAACGGGACATTCATATAAATAATTCTTAAACAGTTCAAGATTAATTAAAATCTTTTTTCCTGCTCTGACATGCTTTATTTTTCCTTCTAAAGCAAGTCTTCTTACAAAATGTTTTGCCAGACCAAATATCCTGGCTGTTTCGTTTACTGTTGCCATTGTTGGCACCATTTCATTTAAAAAGTTATTTGACCTTGTTTAGTCCTCCTTTTTATTGCGGGAAATCACTGTGATTTCCTCCTAATAATTTTAGTATATCCAATTATATTGAAAAATGCAATAAAATATTCTATAATAAAAATATAAAACTTAATATTCGTAAATTACGAACATTTGAAAGGGTTATTGTAATTGAATAAAAACGGCATGCGATATAAACTATTGAGAAAAGAGCTAGATAAAAATGGCAAACGTTGTTCACAAGATATGTTGGCAGAAAAATTAAAAATATCAAAAACACAAATATCTGATTTAGAAAATGGCAAACGTGAACCTTCAACAAATGAATTAAAAAAATATTCAATGTTTTTTGATACTCCAATGGAATATCTATTAGGATTTTCAAATTCAAGAAAAAGAAAACTAGTTAATCCTTTTAATTTTAGTGATAAAGCTGCAACACTAATTAAACGTTCTAAAAAATTCAACTTAAAGATTGATACTGTTGTTAATGAGTTGTTGTCTACAGAAGAAGGTTATTCTCTTTTATTAGAATTAGCAAAATATGTATATTCTGAACCAATAAAATTTTTATCAACAAATAGCCATGACCAACAAACTATAAAAATATTAAACGAAGATAATACAACAGAAATAATAACACTAGAAGACCTGGAAAACTGCAAATTAATGAATATTCAACAACTAATAATAGACTTTAAAAAACATAGACGAGAACTACAAATGGAAGATTTTATAGATTAAAAAGGGATATAGACTATGGCAAACATTCAAGAAAGGAAAAACAAATACGGCAAGATTATTTCTTACTCTATTCGTGTTCACAAAGGTCGTGATTTGAATGGCAAACAATTAAAACCTTATGCAATGACTTTTAAGGTTGATCCAACTTGGTCAGAACGCAAAATACAAGCTGAACTCAAAAAGGCTGTTGTTTTATTTGAAGAACAATGCAAATACGGAATCGTTGCAGATAACAAACAAACCTTTGAAAAGTATGCACAATATGTTCTAGAACTAAAACAACGTACTGGTGTAAAACATAGAACAATTGTTAGATATAGAGAATTACTTGAAAGAATAAATCCTGCAATTGGTCATTTTAAACTTGCGGACCTAAAACCTCAACATTTGAATTCTTTTTATGAACAACTATCAAAAGATGGAATGAACAAAAGCACAGGTGGAAAATTAAGCAATAAAACCATAATAGAACATCATAGGCTTATACGCACAATATTATCTCAAGCTGAAAAGGAAATGCTTGTGCAATATAATTCTGCTTCGAAAGCAACACCTCCTAAAATGGATAAAAAAGAAGCAAATTATATAGAAACAGAAGATATAGAACGAATTTTAGAATATGCAAAATCTGAATCGTTAAAATGGCAAGTTGCTATAAACTTGTTAGTATTTACCGGTTGCAGACGTGGCGAAATAATGGGTTTAAAGTGGAATAAAATTGATTTCCAGAACAACCTAATAACAATAGATACAAACCTACTATATTCAACAGAAAAAGGGATTTATCAAGATACCCCAAAAACAGAACAGTCAAAAAGAAAGATAAATGTTCCTTCATCTGTAATTGAACTAATAAAAACATATAAAAGAGAACAAAATTTAAAAAGGCTTCAAATGGGTTCTGCTTGGTTTGATACTGGCTTTGTATTTACGCAAGAAAATGGTGGACCAATGCACCCAGATACATTAACAGATTATTGTACAAAATTTACTGCAAAATACAATAAAAAGATAGAAAAACAGAATAAAGAAACAGGCACTAAAACCCCACTATTACCACATATAACCCCACACGCATTTAGACATTCACAAGCAAGTATGTTGATATTAAATGGATTAGATTGTGCAACAGTTAGCAAACGTTTAGGACATGCAAAAATAAGTACAACAACAGATATATATAGCCACATAATGCAAAAAGCTGACAAATCAGCCGCAACTGCATTGGAAAATATATTGTTAAAGAAAAATGCTAACTTAATCGAGTTGGATGCTTTTTAAACGTTGAGATATCTAAAAGTTTTCTGGCTATTACATACTCTGTTGATGGATTATCGAAAAGAGAATATCTTATTTCTTTATGTTCATTAAAAATATTATGTTTAATATAATAATTAATGTTTGGTATTTCTCTTTTTATATCCTCAAAAACCATATCTATTTCAACGCGTTTTAAATCACATCGTGCAATTGTATGTGGTGACTTCTTCGCAAAATTTTTATCGCCAATATTAAAAATTTTTTCATCCTCGTTTTTTTGGATATATTTTGTCACATCCCAAACAGAAAGTCCTTCTTCTTTCTCTCTTCTCACAAATACATTTGATAGAGGTTCATAATTGCTTGAAAGTTTTTTTAAAGAACCAATAAAGCGAGTTAATATTGTGTGATTAGAGCTCGTCATTCAGTCCAAAATCCTCAACAATACCTTTAACAACCTTAATATCATCTATATTGAAGAAGCCAGAACTTATTTTGTTGTTCTGTGTTTTAACATAAACTACCTGATTATTCTGTTTGAAAACAATATCTAAAGTATTATCTTCTTTTTTCCATGAAAAACCGACATCCGAATTGGGAAATGGAATAACTTCTGGCATTCTCAAATTTTCAATATCCAAAACAAATTTCTTTGCGTTAGAAACGGCTCTTTTTGAAATTGGTTTTGCATTTTCATTATCCCAGTTTTTAACTCCACACTCAGTTAATAAAGAATCTAATTTACAATCTATAGAATTCGAAATTGGTTCTGAAACAACTTTCGATACAGGATTATAATACAAACTTATAATTTCAACATCAGAATCTATAATGTTAACACCAAAATCTTTTGTTGAAAAATTAAGAATTTGTATTAAATCATTTGAATAAAAATTAACATTATATGGTGTTGGTTTAGGAATATCACAGGTTGCTATCATTATTAAAAACCTCATTTGCTTTTAACACATTAGAAAAGAATATTTTATTTTTAAATATTCGCATTTCTGATAAAAGGTTGGTTAAATTTTCAACATTCAAATTAATTTTATTTTCAATGCTATATTTTACTTCAATATCAAAATTAATTAATAATTCACTTGTGTTCATAGGATTAACTTTAAACATTGTATTAACCATTGCATTAATATTACTATTCCCAATATCAATTACATTTGCAACACTTAAATGTGAAGCATTTGAAGCATACAACTCTCCTTTATATTGCTGTTGAAATAGAGGTAGTATTGCAAAATTATTATTTAGATCTTGAATTTTAAAAGCAAATTCATTTGAATACCTCAAAGCAATAAGTTTCACATTAAAATCTTCGTTTAATAAAGAATATATTAAATTATATTTTTTTAGGAATTTATCCAAAAAAGTATCGAATGATACATATTTCGTTTTATCTGCAAATAAAATTCGATTTAGATCTATATTCCATAGTTCATCATTTGCTTCATTTGTAAGCGTATATGCATTAAACTTATTAACTGAATCAACCTGAATTTCATCATTATTTTTTATTTTGATATTTACAGATTGAAACGGCGCAACATTAGGAAAATCTTTTAGATTTTCTTGTTTAAACTTTTCAATAAAATCTATATCATACTTGGCACTATCTATACATAAAGCTAAGGCAACCTCTTTAATTGGAGGATTATCCAAATGAAACTTTTCACTACTCATAATGACCTTCCCAACTAAAATATATCAAATATATAAAATTTCTTCAACAACAAATAATCTAGACAAAAAACTATATTACAAATTAATATGTTTTTTATAAAAAGTTGAATTATAGTTGAATTATTTGCGAAATTTGGCACTAAAAAAGAGGGAGTCAAAAACCTTGAAACCCTCTTTTTATAATTGGTTGCGGGAGCTGGATTTGAACCAACGACCTTCGGGTTATGAGCCCGACGAGCTACCAGACTGCTCCATCCCGCGCTACATATTTATTATTATATGCTAAAAACAAAAAATCAACCCTAGAGAAAAATTAATTTTTTTTAATAATAGACTAAGTTTCAGCAATATAATCTTTTCACTCCTTTTATAAAAGAAAAACTTAGGAGACATAAAAATGAATATTTCTAATAATTTCAATTTTTTACGAAATAATTTTACCCAAATACATCATAAAGATAACTCTTCCCATAATAATCAGGATATTATTAAAAATAGTACACCAGCTATATGTAATCAATATTTTTACCAACCACACAATAATATATCATTTGGAAAAGCTAATGAAAATCCAGAACTGCCAAGTTATTTAATATTAAAAGATAACAAAAGAGGCTCAAGTAAAATTCTAGGTATACTCACTTTAGATTCAGGAGAAAAAGTTACAATTACTCTTAGCAAGAATATAATTGAAAAGTTTCTTACCCAGAATAATGGTGAATTAGATAAAAATTCAATTCAAAAATTTTTATCGATATACAAAATTATTTTACAAGAAATAACAAATCAAGAAAATAAAGAAAAGCAATTTCTTGAAGCTGTTGCAAAAGGTGAAAGTCCAAGAACGCCAATAGACAATGTTTCTTATCTGAATCCACAAGATGATTTGAGAAATTCTATACTATCTTCTTTATCTGAACCTTCTGATAATTTTATTTATTCTTTTTTCAATGGAATAAAAGATGATAAGCTCAGACAAAATTTTGCAAAAAAATTCCTGTCCCAATACAATCAAGCACCTCAAAGTAGATTTGACAAAGCAATGCAAAGAACATCTTGCGTTTTCGAAATTTGCAAAACTCAAGAAGGATACGATTTCAGCAACATCGAACAAAAAATACAAATTGCAATAAAACTTGAAGATATAAAAAGAAATTATGGCGTAATTGATATTGAAGAAGATTTAACATCTGATATTATTCAACATTCAAAAGATAAAACCGGAAAATTCAATATTGGCTTTGCTCAAGCACTTATTGAATTAATTAAAAATTCTAACTCTTTTATACCGGATAAACTTGTGAAACATAGAAGTGACATAATAAACATATTTTCTGCGATGGATTCCAATAAACAAAACGAAATCACAGATACAATTGTCAAATTATCATCAGTATTGGAAATAGATGATACAAATAATAACTTCGAAGCAGCTCTTATTCAAATATTTAATCCTGTGACTGGTAATTTTGATGAAAAAGCAGCAGAACTACTTCTTGAATTAGCTCCACTTGTTACAGAAGCAACAGAAAGTCTTCCTATCGAAACAAAAGAAGATTATTCAAGATATTTACAAAGACAAAGAAAACTAATAAGAGATTATTTTAAAATAATTAGAAACGATGAAACAGGAGAAATAAAGCAAAATTCTATCTCTCCCGAAGAATACATAAGACAATATATTAACAATTAATTTTTTACAGAAAGCATACAAAATGATATAATTTTGTTAGTCAAATAATAAAAAGGTCATTTATGAAAAAAATCATCTGGAATATTTTTGTTAGTATATTACTAATAATTGCAATTATTGGTGATATAAAAATGGCATTAAATACGCAAAAAAGTCCAATAAATAAAACAACAGAGAAAATAAGCACGAATAAATCAATTCAAATAATGAATAATATAAATTCTCAGGATATTTTATTAAAAGAAATAAAAAAAGAGGGATATTAATCTCTCTTTTTTAAAAAACATAGAAAACTATTATTCTTTTATATCGTCTTCTTCAACAATTATATCTTCTACTGAAGGTGATTCTACCGCTGTTTCCTCTATAACTTCAGTTACTTCACCTTCTACTATTTCCGATTCAGTTACTTCATCATCTTCTTCATCATCATCTAAAACCTTTTCTTCTTCTTCTTGAAGTTTCTTCCTTAATTCTTCAAGTTCTTCTTCAGTTTTAGCACGGATAATTGGAATATTTAACATTAAAGCAGCAGCATCACCTTCTTGTTTCAAGCCAATTTCAAGTTCTTCCTTATCTATAACAACATACTTTGAAAAAACATCAATCAATTCTTCTCTCATTTTATTCATAATAAGAGGATCCAGCTTTGTTCTATCATGCATCAAAATAACTTGAAGTCTATTTGCAGCACATTCACTGGTATTTTCAGAACGTTCTATCTGAAATAATTCCATTATTTTATTGTAAATATCAGAAAAAAGTGTTTTCATTTTTTACTCCTTTCCCTGTTTCTTCAGGCCTGAAAGAAACTTTTTTAATTTTCCAACTATATCTTTCGGCTCATCTATATCTAAGAAAGGAACATCTTCACCATCTATTCTTCTTGCTACATTAATATATGCTTTACCGGCAAGAGATTTTTCATTATTAACAATAGGTTCACCTCTGTTTGTCGAAGTAATAATACCTGTATCTTCAGGTATTACACCAATTTTCTGGCAAGAAAGAATATTTTCAACATCTTCTACACTCATCATATCTTTAGACTTAATCATATTAGGTCTTACACGGTTCAATAAAAGCTTATAACTTTCTATCCCGTCAGCAGCTTCTAAAAGACCAATAATTCTGTCAGCATCTCTAACTGCAGACATTTCGGGAGTAGTAACAACAATTGCTTCAGTAGCTCCGGCTATAGCAGTTTGAAAACCCTGTTCTATTCCTGCCGGACAATCAATTAAAATATAATCATAATCTTTTTTCAATTTTTCAGTTATCTTCTTTAATTGTTCCGCACTAACAGAAGATTTATCTCTTGTTTGAGCTGCTGCTAACAAACATAAATTTGGATTTTTCTTATCTTTTACCAATGCTTGTTTTAATTTACAACGTTCTTCCACAACATCAACAAGTGTATAAACAATCCTATTTTCAAGTCCTAATAACAAATCCAGATTTCTAAGACCGATATCTGTATCTACAAGAACAACACTATGTCCGTTTTTAGCAAGTGCAGTACCGATATTTGCGCTTGTTGTAGTTTTTCCTACCCCGCCTTTACCGGATGTGATTACTATAACTCTCCCTGCCATTTAATCTGCTCCTTAATCATTCATCTTAAATACTACTATTTCACCATTTACAATTCTTGCTTCTTCCGGTGTAAAAGAATTTGTTTTTTCTACATAAACTGTATTCAAAGAATCCGGTCTTCTTGAATAACAATTTGCTATTCTTAATTGTATCGCATTCATTTTTAATGCACGAACTCTCGCTTTTTGATTACCACCTGCACCAGCATGTGCAATTCCACTCAAAATACCCCATACAGTAATATCACCGAATGCTGTTACCTCACACCCCGGGTGACAATCTCCAATTATAACTATATTACCTTCATAATTAATAACTTGACCTGAACGAATTGTCTGTTTTATATATTTTGTCGGGAATGACTCGAGTTCTATATCCTCCTTTGTATATTCTTGTTCAGGAACAATAATATCTGTTAATTCTTCGCGTTCTTCATAAACTTCCGAAGGATTTTCCATATCATAAAATACAGTTTGAGATGGAGTTGAACCAAAAATTACGTCCAACTCATCTTGTATTTCTTCTTTTGTTGTTTCAGTATTAATTCTATTATCTGCTACAGAATTAATTGTTTCTTTGGGTTCTTCGATTAAAACTTCTTTTTCAATTTGCGAATCTTGCTGTATAAATTCATTGTCTTCCTTGATTTCAGAAGCACCTTCAATTTTTTCAGATGTTAAATTTTCGTTATCTTCTACAATTACATCATTTATATTTTCTTCACTTATATCAGATTCTTCAACAATATCTTCATTATCGTCAGTTTCTATATTAGTAATATCTTCTTTTAACTCTTCAGCCATTTTATAAGGCATTGTAGGTGCTACTTCCATAGAATTTTCTGCTGAAATATTAGAAACTATTATTCCTAAAGATAAAGCAACTTTCTGTGTTTCAACAGATTTGGTATCAACACAAGATAATGTAGAATCAATACCTGTAATTAAAGATTTTATACTTAGGAGCTGTGCTTGATTTAAGTCTACATTTCCAAGTTTTAAACAAATTCTCTTATTTTTAACTTCATCTTTATCAAGAATAGAGCTTAGCTCAAATATAATCTCAGGCGCAGTATTAAGTTCACCTAAGTCTATCACATACATATTATCATTGAGAAATTGTTCCATATTTTTCTCTTTTCTTCTCTCAAGGCTTATTAAAATACATCATTCACCCGTAATCTACATAAAAAGAATATACTAAATCAGACATGATTTCAAATAAATATAAAAAATATGTATACTTTTATAACCAAATAAACTTCATCTAAATTTACAAATATGACAAAAGCTTTTATTCATAAGAAATTTTATATATATTAATAAATTTTGCCTTAAAAAAATTTGTCCTTAAAAATTAAATAAGACATAATATTATTAATATAGCGTAAAAAGATAGAGGATACATGAAAAATAAAATAATATTCTATACATTCATATCTGTAATATTAGTACAATCTTTTTCATTTGCGGAGAATACTGCAGGTATAGATGAAAATCGACTAAGAGAAGCACAAATTGCCGATGGTATGAGTGTTAACAAACCAGAATTTGATACTGATGCCCACGCCAAGAAATATAAAAAGGTTACTAAAGACGGGGCAGTCATGCAGGCAATGGAATTAATGCAGACTGTAAATATATCCAAATACTCATACAATGCACTAATGGGTAACAATTTAACAGAAAAACCAGTTAAAATTGAATTCAAGAATATTTCGGAAATAAATCCCGAATACGCATCTTTTGATGCCTTAGGCTGGAAGAAAAAAGGCAGATTATATATTTACATTAATGAAAAACACCGCAATGCACCACCTGAAGCAATTGCCGCATTATTAGCCCACGAAGCTATTCATCAAGATGAATTTGCATCACTAAATGAAGAAACTTATGCGTGGACTCTAGAGGCTGCAACTTGGATGAAACTTACAGAAAAAAATCCGTCCGCAAGAAATAGTGTTTCTTCTTTGGTAACAAGAGAAAATATGCTAATGAAATTATTTGAAAAAGGTGATTATACTAACAAATACATAAAGAAAGCAGTATACACAAACCCCGGATACAAAAAGCTGCCAACTCGTTCTCCCGGATTCGAAGACGAAGATTTATAATTGTAAACAAATGTAAACATGAAAAACCCTTGTCAGATATGGGGTTTTTCTTTTTTATATACAAAATATGCAATTTTTATTTCTAAATTGTTTTTATATAAGTACGAGAGCAATAAAGAAGAGGAATATAAAATGGCTAGAGTTTTGATTTCAATGCCCGAAGAGTTTTTAACAAGAATTGATGAAGTTGCCGAAGGTGAAAATCGTACGAGAAGTGAATTGATTCGTGAAGCTTTAAGAACATATATACATAAACAAAAAGTTAAGGAAAATGCACTGGCAATAAAGAACGCAAGTTTATTAGAAACATTGCTGGATTAGAATTGACTAAAGAGCGTACTACAGACTAGGGAATAGAATTGGGGAAAATAAAAAGGCTTACATAAAGTAAGCCTTTTTTACACTTCAATTGTTTTATTCCAGATTATTTAATCACGCTGTAATTGTTTGTTGTAAAATATTCCTATAAAGAATAAAAAAGGAATATACAATGACAACTCCATTAACAGGGAATGAAATAAGAAAAGCATTTATTGAATTTTTCAGGGATAAACACCAATCAACAGAAGTTGCAAGTTCAAGTTTAGTGCCTGATAACCCTACAGTTTTATTAACAACAGCAGGTATGTTGCAATTTTTACCATATTATCTTGGTTTGGAAAAACCACCATTTGAACCTGCAAGAGCAGTATCATGCCAGAAATGTGCAAGAGCAGGCGGAAAAGATTCCGATATAGAAAATGTAGGAAGAACACCAAGACATCACACGTTTTTTGAAATGCTTGGAAATTTTGCTTTTGGTGACTATTACAAAAAAGAAGTTATTCCTTGGAGTTGGGATTTTGTAACAAACTATTTAAAATTAGATCCTAAACGTTTATGGATTACTATATATGAAACAGATGATGAAGCATATGATATATGGACAAAAGATGTTGGAGTGGCTCCAGAGCGTGTTATAAGAAAAGGTAAAAAAGACAATTTCTGGGGACCTCCGGGTGCAACAGGCTCTTGTGGTCCTTGCAGCGAAATCCACTACGATTTAGGGGAACACTTAAAATGTAGCGATGATTGTTCTATAGCAACTTGTGAATGCGACCGTTGGGTTGAAATTTGGAACTTAGTATTCACAGAATTATTCCAAGACGAAGAAGGAAACCAAACTCCATTAGAAAAGAAAAACGTAGATACCGGAATGGGTCTAGAACGTATTGCAATGGTTGTACAAGGAAAAGATTCAACTTTTGAAACAGACCTTTTAAAACCAATTTTGGATAAAGTTTCCGAAATGTCAAAAGTACCATATAAAAAAGATTCAAAAACAGATATTTCTTTAAGAATAATAACAGACCATGCAAGATGTGTAACTTTTATGATTAATGATGGAGTAATTCCCGGTAATGAAGGAAGAAGCTATGTTTTAAGAATGATTTTACGCCGAGCTTTAAGACATGGTAAATTACTCGGATTAGAACTTCCATTCTTAAGTGAAATAGTAGATACTGTAATCAGTCAATATAAAGAAACTTATCCGGACTTAGCAAAAAACGCTGAAAAAATCAAATCTACAATAAAACAAGAAGAAGAAAGATTTAAAATAACTTTAGACAGAGGTTATAAATTATTAGAAGATTTAATCCAAAACTCAAACAGAATTGATGGAGAAAATGCATTTAAACTATATGATACATTCGGTTTCCCGCTTGAATTAACAATAGAAATAGCCGCAGAAAAAGGCGTAAGCGTTGATACCGAAGGCTATAAAGAAGAAATGCAAAAACAAAAAGAAAAAGCAAAATCAGCTGCACACAAAATCAGTCTTACTGATGATTTAGTATATGTTGATGTAGAAAATAAATTTGGTTCAACCAATTTTGTAGGCTACAATCAAACAGAAGCAGAAGCAAAAATTATTGCAATTATAGAAGCAGGTGACTTTATAGATATTATGCTTGATAAAACACCGTTTTATGCAGAATCAGGCGGACAAATCGGTGATACAGGTATAATTGAAGGAAAAGACTTTAAAGCTGAAGTTTTAAATACTTTTAAAGTTAATAAACTATTTGTTCACAGAGTACAAATGGTTAACGGAGAAGCAAAAGTTGGAGATTCTGTAAAAGCTTCTATCGATATTGAAAGAAGGAAAGAAATAACTATACATCACTCTAATGCACATTTAATTCAAGCAGCATTAAGAAAAGTATTAGGTGAAGAAGTACACCAAGCAGGTTCTTTTGTTGAAGAAAACAGAACTCGTTTTGACTTCACATTCCAAAGAGCACTGACAAAAGAAGAAGTTCAGGAAGTTGAAGATATTATCAACAATTGGATAAATGAAGATATTAATCAAAATACAGAAGTCATGAATATAGAAATGGCAAAAAAATCAGGTGCAATGGCTTTATTCGGAGAAAAATATGATGATAATGTAAGAGTTGTTAAATTCGGAAATATATCTTCAGAACTATGCGGTGGTACACACGTAAGTTCAACAGGAAAAATAAGGCTTGCAAAAATTGTCTCTGAAAGTGCAGTTGCGGCAGGAACAAGAAGAATTGAAGCCGTATGCGGAAATACTGCATTAAAATTCTTAGGTGAAAAATCTGATATCATAGATAAAATGACACAAGCCTTTAAATGTCCTGTATCAGAACTTGGTGAAAGAATAATGAAACTTGCTGTTGATAATAAGAACCTTCAATTGGAAGTTGAAAATTTAAAAGCAGAACAAGCAAAAACAAAATTCCAATCATTTGTTTCAAAAGCTCAAGACGTCAATGGCGGTAAATTATTTATAACTCAAATGGAGGCATATCCTGCAAACCTTATAAAACTCGGAAGTGAACTTTTAGCTTCAAAACTGGGTGAATCCATAATCATTTTAGCATCTGTTGATGAAGATAAAATCACTTATGTTGTTAAGATAAGCGACTCGTTTGTAAAAAAAGGAATAAATGCAGGACAAATTGTAAACAAACTGGCTTCACAAACAGGTGGTAAAGGCGGAGGCAGACCACAATATGCACAAGGGGCAGGAAAAGATAAAACTAACCTAATTTCTGTTCTGTCCGAAATAGAAAAAGAAATAAAACAATCTTTATAATAAAATAGGAGGTTTAAAACCTCCTATTTTTATATTTTGATATCAATAGATTTAATACGATTTTTCCTATTAGAATAATTAATATCCAGTTCAATCGGTTCTTCTGTTTCAAATAATACAAGCGTTAACAAATCTGTATAACGTTCATTTTCAGCTTCTTTAATACATTCATATGTATAACAATCTTCGCCATATGTCTTTTTTGCCTCATCTATATGGAAATTTCTGTCTTTAATAAGTAAACCAACATCATTACCGGCCATTCCGCTAACTATATATACATCTCCTGATTCACCATTAGCAGCTACAGCTCTTGCTCTGCCTTTATCTGTATCATAGAATATATCTTTTAATTGTTGTTGAACTCTTGATTCCCCTCTTCTTTGCGGAATAGTATTAATCAAATCAACAGCATGTTTTGCAACAGATAATGGTGCATTAACTTTTATAGTACGACCAAAACTTACAGAATTTATACTCATGTTTTTCTCCTATTATCTAATATCGATAGAATAACATTCTTAAGGAATTAAAACAATCCTTCACAAAGTAAAAACCGTCCCAATGGAATTACTTCACAGTATTTACTTAAAGAATCAATGAAACATTTATTTTCACAAAATCCGCCCGATAAATATAATTTAGCCGGTTTTTTAGCAAAATTCCACGCATTAAAAGCGATACCATGGATAAACTTTGAAACTGCCATTTCAGAGTTTACACCTTTTGCAATATCGTCCATTATTTTTTCTAAGCCGAAAATACCGCAAGTTATAACATATTTTTCATCCGATACTTTCAAATTATCTAGTTTTATATTATAAAATTTTAAAAGCATTTCAATCGTTGCACCTGTTGAACTTGAACAGGAATTATTCCAATCCAAATCTTTAAAATTACCGTCTTTATACTGTGCCCATTTAGAATCTCGACTTCCCATATCCAAGATAATTGCATCTTCTGTAATTTTTTTTCTAAATCCCTGAATCAATGCAATAACTTCATTTTCATAGTCTTCTTTATTTTTTAGCATACTTAAAGACATATGCCCCGTCGCTTTATCAAATTTAATTTTCATTTCTTTTAATTTTGAAGATGGCAACACATAATAATTAAAACCATTTTCTGATTTAACAATAAAATTTTTATATCCGTTCATTAAATCAGATGAATTTCTTTCTATTATTTTTGACCAAGTTGTACCGGCATCTAATACTATATCTGTTTTATTCATCGCAACCTCAAAAAGGCCTCAATCTTTGCTTTTGTAGAATTAGTAACAGTATCATCAATATCAATATATAATCCATTATATTTATCAGCCAAATATTTTGCCATCTGTGCCTTTGAGCAAAAAGACTGCGAATAAAATACAGTGGGAACATTAATATCTATATACATTTCAAGTTCAATATCAGCAGGAGCCATAGCTTCAACACATCTTGTCCAGCCATATAAATGAGTTTCATCGGGAAACAACTCTAATATTGATAAATCATTAGGCGGAACCCCCCAAAAACCAAATTTTGCACGGCATTGTTCAAGTTCTGGTACTTGCGGTTCATATATTCCTTTTGTTATAAGTTCAACTTTTTGTCTTAAAGGAAGAGTTGAAGTAGATATCTTAACTTCTTTTTTATATTTTATTTCTTCAAAAATAGAAGAGATAACAGGATATCCCATATCTTTCAAAATTTCATATGCAAACCAACCGCTATCACATTTATCCTTACCTATTGGTGCCAAAATAACCAATAATTGATTTTTATAATAAAACGCACAATTAATAATATTCTTAATTATCGCACAATATGACTCGGGTAATATATCCTGTTTTGTTAGTCCATAATCAATATCAAAATCAATCCAAATTGCATTTGGGTATAATTTTTTATATTTTTCTATCAAATCAGGATGAGGATAACCCCAAAAACCTATTATATTTCTTGTGCTCATAGGTCAATTATAACACAGGCAAATTTTCTTATTTTGAATATATAAAATAAATTAATACTGAAAATTATTCATTAACATTGTATAATTGACTTATGGAAAAATTATACGAAAAAACAATCAATTCAAAAAATATATACGAAGGAAAAGTATTTAATATAACAAAAGATGATGTTGAATTATCTGATGGTTACAAAACAATAAGAGAAGTTGTTCATCATTCAGGCGGTGTTGTTATAGTTGCGGAAACAAATGAACAAATTATGATGGTACAACAATTCAGGTATCCGACAAAAGAAATATTATATGAACTTCCCGCAGGGAAACTGGATAAAGGTAATGAAGATATTTTATCCGCAGCAAAAAGAGAACTGGAAGAAGAGACAGGATTTATTGCTCAAGATTGGGAATCACTAGGCTTTATATGGACAAGCCCCGGATTTTGCAATGAAAAATTATATCTATTTAAAGCTACCAATTTAACATATAAAGGACAACATCTTGATGAAGGTGAAATACTTAACTATACAGCTATAAATAGAGATAAAGTTTTTGAAATGGTGAAAAACGGTGAAATAAATGATGCAAAGACCATTGCTGCATTAATGAGGGCATATAAATTATGATAAAAATGGTTGTAACCGACATAGATGGAACCATTTATTCTGAAAAACAAGGTTTAACAGACAATGTTAAAGCTTGCTTGCAAAACTTAATCAGAAATGGAATTCACGTTGCAATTGCAACAGGAAGAACATACGCAAGTGCAAAATATGTTGCGGATGAAATTGGAATTGAATGTCCTTTAATATGTTACCAAGGCGGATTAATAAATACCTATGACGGTAAAATTTTAGATGTTAAATATTTGCCTCAAGATATTGCAAGAAAAATTGTAACAGAACTTAGAGACAGAAACATTCATATGAATGTTTATATAGAAGATGTTCTATATGTAGAAAATGATAATGATTATATAAAGGCCTATGTGGGAAACAAGGGGATAGATTACTTTAAGGTGAACTCGTTTGATAACCTTGATTTTTCAAAACTAAATAAAATTCTTGCAATTGACAATAACCCGCAATTAATTGAAAATTTAATTAAAGAACTTCAAACAAAATACCCTGAAATATATGTAGTAAAATCAACAGATATATTCTGTGAGATAGCAAATAAATATGCAACAAAAGGCAATGCCATAAAATTTTTGGCAAATAAATTAGGTTTTACAGAGAAAGAAGTTTTGGCAATAGGCGACCAAAATAACGACATAGAGATGGTTGAAACAGCAGGAATAGGTGTAGCAATGGGAAATGGCACCGAAGAAATAAAAGCGAAAGCAAATTATATTACCGATACAGTTGATAATGAAGGCTTTGTAAAGGCAATAAATAAATTCGTATGGGGAAAAGAAAATGTTTAGAATCGGTCAAGGATTTGATATTCACAAACTTGTTGAAGGAAGGAAATTAATAATTGGCGGTATTGAAATTGATTACGAAAAAGGTCTTTTAGGACATTCTGATGCTGATGTATTAATTCATTCAATCATAGATGCCCTTTTAGGTGCATTAGCACTTGGTGATATAGGAACGCATTTTCCTGATAATGACTCTAAATACAAAAATATAAACAGTACTATACTTTTAAAAGAAACAAAGAAACTTATTGAAAAAAAAGGCTATAAAATAAATAATTTGGATAATACAATATTTGCGCAAGAACCCAAAATGAAACCATACATTCCGTTAATACGAGAAAAATTATCTCAAATACTTGAAATTGATAAAGATTTAATTTCAATAAAAGCAAAAACAATGGAAGAACAAGACTCAGTTGGAGAGAAAAAATCTATAGCTACACAAAGTATTGTATTACTTATTACAGAATAATAATAAATTAGTATTCTGTAATTGATATATTAGTAACACCGGAATTGCGAGCTTCATCCATCAATTTAACAACAGCACCGTGTGTGGCATTGTCTTGGGTCATTATTAAAAGCCCGTCAGTATTAACTTTTGCTTGTTCTGATATCATATTAGACAGTTCATTAACCGGAATTTCAGTATCATCAAGCATATATTTATCTTCGTCAGTAACAAGAACTTTAATCAATTTAGAGTCTTTAATTTCATCCTGAACTTCAATCATATTCGGCACTGCCAAATTCAAACCTTGCTGATCTAACAATGGTGCAATAACCATCATAATAATCAGTAAAACAAGGAAAATATCCGTTAAAGGAGTTATATTAATTTCGTTGAATGTTTTTCTTTGTCCTGCCATATTGATTTACCTTACTCATCCCAGTTGTAATCATTAGTATTAACTGATTTAGTATTATTATCTTTTTGCAAATTTTCCGTATTTGCTTGTTGTTCAAGGCTTCTCTGTTCTTTCTTAGTAAGTGGTTCACCAGCAAGTACCAACTTAACATATTGAGCCTCTTGAGCAGCTTTCATAATTTTTTGAATTTCACTGCTTTTAGTTTCAGTATCAGCTTTAACAACAACTTCAGCCTTTTCTAAAGAAGGTTTCAAATTTGTAAGTTCATTAACAAGATTATCTGCTGAAATCGGTCTGCCGTTTATATAATATTGACCTTGTTTTGTCACTGAAATTTCAGCATTTTTTTGTTCTACAGAAACTCCACTATTTATCTCTGGTATATTTATATCAGTATCAATAGATTGAAAAGAGGGTGCAATTACCATCATTATGATTAACAATACCAAGAAAATATCTGTTAACGGAGTTATATTTATTTCGGTGAATAAACCTTTTTTATCATCTGAATTTGTTGAAAAAGACATTTTATTTCCCTATACTAATGCTTTTGCTTGAGTTTTTTCTTCTGAATCAGTAAAGCTTAAGAATAACAATTTAATAAGCTGAAAATCATCTTCATATCTTTTAACAGTAGATTGGAATAAGTTATAAAGAACAACAGCAACAATAGCAACACCAAGACCGAAAGCAGTAGCAATTAATGCTGAACCAATACCCATAGCAACTGCAGCGGATTGATTTCCTTGAGAAGCTAAATCTTGGAATGTATAAAGGATTCTAACTACAGTACCAAATAAACCTAAGAAAGGACAAACACCGCCTACTGTACCTAAAATAGTTAAATATTTTTCCAATTTTCTTGTAGCCAAATTAGCAGAAATATCAAAAGAACGAGAAAATCCAACTTTTTGTTCAGAAAAAATTCTTACAGCTTCTTCTGCTACTTCACCAATTACGCCGCCTAATTGAATACTAAGATTTTTTGCTGCATCTAGCCTGTTATTAACTAATTCTGTTTTTAAAGCTCTAATAAATTTAACAACATCACGCTTATTTTTGTTATAAAAACTAAATCTGTTAATAGCAACGGCAACAGTTAAAATTGAACAAACAAGAATTGGCAATAATACGGGCCAGTCCAGTTTAATTGAATGTAATAGTAATTCCATAATTTATTTCCTCTTTTCTTATTATAATTTCTTAGCCTGATATTCCGAATACATTATAGTCAAATGTAAATTGGATATCTACACTGTTTCCTTTAAACTCTGGAGGTAAAGGCCTAAAAGGAGCCGTTAGTTTTACGGCATCTATAGCTGCTCTATCTGCCGCCTCAAGTCCGGATGAACGATGTACTTTAACATTTAGAAGTCTACCGTCTCTTGCAATTGAGAATAAAAGTATTACACGTTTACTTTCATTTCCTTTAGGAGGATCCCAATTCATTTTTATACGTCTTTGAAGTTCTTTCATATAAGGACCGAAATCAGGTTCTTTTATAGCATCAATACCAGGCGCACCATTTGGATTTCCGGGACCGGGATTTCCTATATTTCCACTTCCGGAACCTGTAGCATTAGAGAATCTTCCGCCACCACCAGAGCCACTGCCAGTACCACCGGCACCACCTCTACTTGAAGTAGTTGGCAAAAAGCTAGGTGCCGCAGAACCGGATTTACCTGCAGCACCTGATGAACCACCACCAATTTTAGGTGCAGAAGTAACAGGAGCTGTCGTTGGTTGTGCTATCTGCGGAATTGCAGATTTTGGTATTGGAATATTAAAATTAGATGATGGATTAACAGCAGGCTTTGGAACAGATGGCATTACCGTTGGTTTTGGAGCCTGAGGTTTTGGCGCAGGTTTTTGGGGAGCTGGCTGTTGAGGTTTTTGAACAACTGGCTTCTGCACTTGAGGTTTTGCAGCAGGTTGTGGTTTAACCTGTGGTTTGGTTTTTTGTGCAGCCGGTTTCTTTGGAGCAGGCGATGAAGGCTTCTTTGCCGGAGCCTTTGGCGCTGCAGTTTGAGGCAACGAAACAGGACGTTTTGGATCATGTTTCCCACCTGCCTGTGAATTTTTATCCGCTCTATTTTTCGTATTTTTATTGATTGGCGGAGCTTCTTTCTCAACAAGTACAAATTCTATATCTTTTGGCTTTAGTTCAGGTTTATTGAATAAATTAAAATCAATACCTAAAAATTTTAATACTATTGAAAAAAGTAACAAAATAAGAATAACCGCAGGATGTAAAATAAAGGCCCAAACTAATGCTTTTTCAAAAGAAATTTCCTCTTTTTCTTTTCTGATAACAGCAGGAACCTCATATACCTGTGCTTTATTCCTCATTTTTTTTGGTTTTATATTATCATCGTTTTTTATAACTGACATCCCTAAATTCCCATTTGCTAGTTATTTTATCAAAAAAACGACGATAAAACAAATAGCCTGTTTACCTACTAATATGGAGTATTAGAAGAAACTGTTACCGGTTGGTCCAAAACAATATTCATTTGTGCATTTTGAGGGATTTCAACATTACCTCCACGTTCAAATAAATTTTGAGCCATACCCATACCACCACCAACAGCTGTTCCGTATATAGCACCTCTGCCAACACTTCCACCGGACAATGCACCCATAGCAGTACCAAGAACAGCTCCTGCAGCCGCACCTATTGCCGCATCTTTTGCATATTCTTTGGATACATCTTTTGCTGTTCCGGCTTTAAGGATTCCTGAACCATCGTTTGTTTGTATACTTGCACTAATAGGAATCATTTGACCTGTCGGGGTAATAATATTTGTGAATCGAACTTGTAACTGTCCGTTACGGTTGCCTAAACCACCTTTTTTAGCTTTAATAACAGTACCGTTAACTTTGCTTCCTGCTGCTGCAATTAACTTATTACCGTAATAAAAGTCTGACCCCAGATAAAATGAAACATTATCACCTAATTTAGCCGTTTCGGAAGATATAGATGTCATTGATGTAGCAGAAAATGAAGTGTTTGCCGGAACCATAACTACATTTCCTTGTAAATGACTATTGTTGTAATTACCATAGTTATAATTATTATAATTATATCCTTGAGACTGGTATGAATTGACTGGCAATGGATATTGTGTTTGATAATTGCCAGATGATGAAGGTATTTCCTGAACAGCAGGTGTTATAACATTATAATTAGAATCGGCAAAACACAGACATGGGGTAGAAGCCATTGAAATAATAACTGATAATGCTAATAATTCTTTCCTCATGTATTTCTCCTTTATACTACTTTTACTATATTACATATTAATTTTAACGAGCAAATTAAAAAAAAGTTCATTTTAATATAATATCTTTTTCAAAAATAACAAAAAGTTCAGCCCCCGGTTTGACAACAGTATGTTTACCCATTTCATATACATTCAAAGGTACTGCTTTTAGCATAGGTTTTAGCCTTTGATTATAATGCGGAACTTTATGGTAATAAATACTCGGTGTATTTCTTCCGCCAATATAATTATCATTTTCACCATATATATGTCCTGACAAACGATAGACCTTTTTATCAGGTGTTATCATTTTGTATATCAATATTTTTAATGCACCATCTTTTCCTTCAACAGGTTCTCTTACATCTTCTATTTCACCGTAAAAAATAGTATTTTCCGGAATTGCATTAGTTTCATAAACGTACATATCCTGCGTATTGATAAATGTGACTTCATCACCTATGTCAGCTGTTAAAGTTGAAAACTCATCACGAGTCATTACCTTAGCAAAAGTGCCTTCTCTTATTTTTAAGACCTGATGTTCATCATCTTCCGCTTTTATTTTATCTATAAAAACGAAATAACATAATAAGATTAATATTATAATTATAAATTTTCTCATGTTTTAAATATTAATTCTTTCTATTGATAAGTCTATATATTATTTTACATGTATTTCGTTAATATTACAATTTATCCACCTTATGTATGTTCTATTAATATAACATACTGATATAATTCAATTATGAACATATTCATAACGGGAATAAATAATAAAAGCGGTAAAACAGTAATATCTGCAGGCATTGCTGCTGTCATGCAATCTTTAGGATATAAATCCGGAGTATATAAACCAATACAAACCGGAGCAATAGACAAAGGTAATTATCTTATTTCTCCGGACTTATCTTTTGTAAAAATGTTAGATCCATATATCACAACTCACTCAACATATATGATGGTTTCTAAAACAATGCCTATTGTGGCTTCTAAAATGGAAGACGTTAAAATTAACTTAGATGAAATAGAAAAAGATTATAATATTCTCAAACAAAAAACAGACATACTTATAATTGAATCAACCGGTGGTCTTATGACACCCTTAAATGAAAATAAATTCTCAATACAAATTCCAATAATGTTGAAATTACCTATTTTATTTATTGTTAATCCTTCTGAAAATACAATAAATAGCTATTTAAACGAAATAAACACGGCAAAAACAGCAAATGCCAACATTTTGGGAGTTATAATAAACAAATTTCCCGTATATTCCGAAAATCCCGATATTAAAGCTTTTCCTTCATTAATTGAAAAATATACAGATGTGAAAGTACTTGGTCTTATTAGAAATTTTAAAGAAAAAAGTATACAGTCAAGCATACTTTTTAATGAAATCTTGAATGGAATAGATTTGGAAGATGTATTTCAAATGAAAATACCAAAACTAAGTAAATTCTAGCACAATTATGGTTGTGGATATCCGATATTAATAGCTTTTTGCTGAGTCTGGATATTGGTAGCATTATTTTCTTCTTGTTTTTTTTGTTCTTTCTCTGCTTGTAATTTTGCTAAATCTAAAGGCACTGTAACCTGAACAGGAATAGACTTAAAACTTTCTACCGGCTGAGAACTATTATCTTGGGTATTTTTATTATCTTTGATTGTTTCTTTTTTTTCTTCTTTATCTTTACCGAATCTCCAAAACTTTCTTTCTTTTTCTACTTGTGTATCCGCCACACCTTGATTATCACTTTCCAAATCTACATTCGGATCTATTGGTACATCATCATATTCAACGTTCAAATTGACTTCAGGATAATCGAACTCAGGACTGCCATATTTTTTAGTAGCAACTATCATCATATCCTTCCATATTCTGGCCGGAGCACTACCACCTGTTAAACCAATACTTTTATTATTATCATTTCCGATAAATACACCTGTAACTATATCAGGAGTATATCCAATAAACCAAGCATCTTTATTTTCATTAGTAGTACCTGTTTTACCGCCCATAGGTTTACCTATATTTGCTCCGCGACCGGTTCCTGATGTTATTACTTTTCTTAGCATAGCTGTCATAATACCGGCGGTATCTCTGTCTAAAACTTTTGTAATTTTTGTTCTTTTTGCTTGATATATAACTTTTCCTCTTTGTGTTTCAATTCTTTCAATAGCATACGGTTTTACCTTATATCCACCATTTGCGAAATTACCGTAGACTATAACCATATCATAAAGTTTGACCCCGTTTGAACCAAGTGCAATTGTATAATCATGAGTTAAAGGTGTTGTTATTCCTAATGCTCTTGCCATATCTATAACCGGTGCAATACCAATATCTTTTATAAGTTTAACAGCAATTACATTGGAAGATATAACCAAAGCTTTATATAATGGCATCTTACCTTTATACTTATTTCCATAATTTCTTGGACTCCAATCACCAATTGTAATAGGAGAATCTTCTACCATATCAGTTGGCATCCATCCTTTATGTATAGCCGCTGCATATACTATAGGTTTAAATGATGATCCCGGTGGTCTTACTGCTTGAGTAACACGGTCATATTGGCTTTGAGTATAATCCTTACCACCACAATATGCAATAATTGCACCTGTCATTGGAGAAAATGAAAATAATGCCGCTTGTTGGTTAGGTTTTGTTAAATGCCAAGCCTTCATATTTTTATCAATTGCCTCATTTGCAGCAACCTGAGCATCATAATCCAACGTTGTATATATTTTGTATCCGCCTTGAGAAATTTCCGTTTCATCAAAACCTAAAGTCTCAAGTTCTTTTAAAACATAATCAATAAAATATGGTGCAATATTAGTTCTGTGCAAACTTGGCTTTTTATTTAATACTATCTTCTCTTTTAACGCAGCTTCATATTGAGTTTTCGTAATAGTCTTCATTATATACATTCTTTTTAGAACTTTATTTCTTCTTTTTTCAGCCAATTTAATATTTTTATAGGGAGAATACTGAGAAGGAGCCTGTGGCAACCCAGCAATTAAAGCACACTCTGCCAATGTTAATTGAGACAACTCTTTATTAAAGTATGTAGAAGCAGCCGCCCCTACACCATATGAACCGGAACCAAGATATACATTATTTAAATACATTTCCAAAATCTTATCTTTAGAAATTGATTTTTCAATTCTGGCTGCGATTTTTATCTCCTTAACTTTTCTTACTAATGTTTTTTCGTTAGAAAGAAATAACAGCCTTGCAAGTTGTTGTGTAATTGTACTGGCACCTTGACGAGCACTTTTATTAATAATATTAACAAGAATAGAACGAGCAATACCAAAAATATCATAACCATCATGATTATAAAAATTCTTATCTTCTGTTGAAATAATAGCATCCTTGAGGTACTTCGGAATTTCATCAATAGAAACTTGTTCATAATGAAATGTCTGAAATGTTTTAATTACATGTTCATCCGAAGAATATACCTGAGTAACAATATTTCTATTATAATTTTCCAAATTAGGAATCGGAGCTAAATCATTAAGATACATTTTTACAGCAACATAACAGGCAAGCATTATTGCAATTCCGATAATAAATATACATTTAACAAAAGACAAGAATATATTATTTCTTTTTTTCTTTTTGGGACTCATTTTATTCCTCGGTTTTTTATTATATATTTGTGATTATATTTTACCAAATAAATAAATCAAGAAACGAGATTGTAAACAAATGTCTATAGATTTTATAAAGTCACTATATTATGAATTTCTGTCTTACTTTATTCCGCAAAAAATAGAATACAAAGTAATTGGAGAATGCAAAAAATGTGGGAAATGCTGTAAAGAAATACGTTCATATGGATTGAAGAATGAAAAAGAACTAAAAATTATGCAATTTTTTCTGCCTCATTATAAACGTTTTTACATTTCTAAGACAGATGCAAACAATAATCTAGTACTAAGCTGTAAATATATTCTTGATAACGGATTATGTTCCGTATACAAAAACAGGCCAAATATATGCAGAAACTATCCTGCAAAATCCATATCATTTAACGCTGAAATGATTGAAGATTGCGGATTTAAAGTTCAAAAAAAGAGTTTTAAGGACTATTTATAAAATCAGTCCATACTTTTCTATATTTATTTTCTAAGTCACGAGTAAATTCAACAGCACTTTGCCTTAAATCAGAAGCATTAATTTTTTCTCTTAACTCTTTTCTTAATTTTTCAAGTTTAGATTTATCATTTGCTAAATTAACTGCTTTTTCAATATACTCATCTCCATAAGAAGCATTAAATTCATCCAATCCTATTATATGATTTATTCTTCCGGCACCTCTTGATTGCATTCCTTCCCCAACTAATGTTATTGTCGGAACTCCCATTAAAGCAGTCTCTATTGTTATCGACATTCCACTAAAAGGATATGGATCCAAAGAAATATCTGCCAATGAATATGCTTTAAAATGCGGACTATAATTTTTAGAACTAAATATAACCCTATCTAAAGAAATCCCTCTTTTTTCAAGTTTGGATTTAAAATATTTAATCATTTTTTTAGAAAGACGAGTCCTATAAATTAATAATTTAGCATCAGGCATTTTTTCAAGGATTTTAGACCATATATAAAAATTTGTATCATTAAATTTTGAAGTACAATTAAAACTACCAAATGTAATATGTCCATTTGTTTTAAATGGACATTCCTGTATATCCGGAAGATTTTTTTCCGTAAAAATTTGATAGCCTTTGTCCAAATACAAAGGTTTTTCTGTATAAAGATAAGCTTTATCTTCAGGTATTGTATAACGGTCAGTCAAAATATAATCTACTTCTTTCATACCAAGAGTATTGAGATAGCCAAGATATGATATTATTATTGGTGCGGGCTTATACAGCATTGCATATGTCTTTAAATGTGTATACCCCCCTAAATCAATAAGAATATCTATCTGCTTATCATATATTAATTTTGCGATTTTCTTTTCATCTGCTTTTGAAATATCTATCATCTCAAAACCAATATTTCTTATTTTTTCAGTTGTAGAATCATTTTTTTCTGAACCATTAAAAATAAAAAAATTAAATTCCTCTTTATTATGATTCTCCCAAATAGGTAGAATATAATTCATCATTGTATGCGCATGACAATCAGATGAAAAATAGCCAATATTTAACTTTTTATTTGGTTCTTTCTTTTTATCATTATGGTTATATTGAACTATATTTTTAAATAAATTAGTCCTAATCTGTTCAACTTCATATTCAGATTCATCTTTTATATCTTGCTGATCATAGAATGATGATTTTGTCATAGCAAAAAGTTTACAGGCTGAATCATATTTATTTAACTCTATATTTAAAGCTTTGTTATGATAATCTATGCTTTTATCAGTATCAATATAATAATATGAATGAGCTAAACGTGAAAAAACACTAACTTGTCCCTGTGGAAATAACTTTAAATATTCTTCATAATAATAAGTTGATTTATCCTTATCTTCCAACTTATAATATGCATTAGCAAGCCTTATGTATAATCCCGCTATGGAATTGGAGTCAAGTTTTTTAGACATTATAAGCGCTATTTTATAGATTTTTATAGCTTCTACTATTTCATTCTTTTCGTATAGAGCTTGTCCTTCATCCATAAGCTCTTGAAATGATGTCTTTTTTTCTTCGTTTGCCAAATTTTTTATCCTTTTATTTAGAACTTAAGTTATATTCTTCTTCCTGTTTTAATTTTCTGTTCATTAACTTATTCAGAACTTCATCAGGAGTAATATCAGTATAAACAGCCTCATATATCGCCGATGATACAGGGACTTCAACTCCCAGTTTTTGAGCCAACTCACAAAGTGCCTTTGAGGTTTTTACACCTTCTGCAACAGAACCCAATTCGCTCAAAATATCATCTATCTTTTTACCTTGCCCAAGCATAGAACCAACTGTAAAATTTCTGCTAAAAGGGCTTGAACATGTAGCGATTAAATCACCCATGCCTGATAAACCGTATAAAGTAGAAGGTTTAGCCCCAAGTGCAACACTGACTCTTACGATTTCAGCCATACCTCTTGTCAAAAGAGAACCTCTGCAATTATCACCCAATTTCATCGCATCAGCAAAACCTGATGCAATAGCAATTACATTTTTTAGGCTACCTCCAAGTTCAACTCCAATAACATCAGAGTTCGTATATAATCTGAATTTTGATGGAACACTACAATGTTTTTGTACAAATTCTGCTGCTTTAATATCATCACTTGCAACGGAAGCAGCCGTCGGACATCCGTTTAATATTTCTTTTGCCAATGTTGGACCGGATAAAATAACAAGTTTAGATTCGGGAAGTTCATCTTTTATAACTTCTGACATTCTCTTTAATGAAGGTAATTCTAAACCCTTTGACAGGTTTACTAAAATTTGATTGTTTTTTAATCCAACCGATTTTAACTGCTGACATACATTACGAATACCCGATGTTGCAACAACAAGAAAAATTATTTCTGCACCATCCACAGCTTTCTGTAAATCGTCGGTAATTTCAACTTTCTTATCCAATTGAACGGTTAAAGGTTTTGTTGTTCTTTTATATTCTTTTAACTCGTCGGATAAATCCTGACTTCTTCCCCATACACATATTTCATCAAAATTATTATTCAGAAGCCAAGCAATGGTTAATCCCCAACATCCGGGTCCTAAGACAGTTAACTTCATATATACCTCCGATTATATCTATAAACTATATTTTATTATACACTACACTTGAGCAAAAACTTTTCTTGCTTCTTCTCTATCATCAAAATGTATTGTTTCATTTTTTAAAATTTGGTAATCTTCGTGTCCTTTACCTGCAATAACAATTACATCTTCCGGATTTGAAATAGACTTTAAAAATTTAATTGCAAGGCCTCTGTCAGGTTCAACAAATATTCTTTGAGTGTCTACAGTTCTAATTCCTGTCATTATGTCCGAGATTATCAATTGTGGATCTTCACTTCTGGGATTATCTGAAGTTACTACAACTTTATCTGATAATTCATCTGCAATTTTACCCATTTTAGGTCTTTTCGTAGTATCTCTGTCTCCGCCACAACCAAACAAACAAATCAACTTAGATGTTTTTGGTGTAAGTTCTCTTGCTGCTTTCAAAACATTTTCCAATCCATCTGGAGTATGTGCATAATCAACAATTACCAATGGTTTTTTACTCACAATTTCAAATCTGCCAGCTACACTTTTTGTATTTTCCAATGCTTTTATTATAATCCTATAATCTATTCCCATAGCAATGGCTGCTGCAAATGCAGCTAAAGCATTATATACACTGAACATACCGTTCAAATGCAAATTCATTTTTTCTTTTTTATCTGCAAAAACCACCGTCAATTTTGCACCATCAACAGAAAAATCAATATTTTCAGCTCTTACATCAGCATCTTTTTTAACTCCATAAGTTAATAATTTTACATTTTTAGGAACAATTGAAATAAAATCAGCAGCATATTCATCATCGGCATTTATAACAGCAAAAGCTCCCTCTTTTAAATTCTCAAATAAAATTGCTTTTGCTTTAAAATAATTCTTCATTGTTATATGGTAATCAAGATGATCCTGAGTCAAATTCGTAAATACAGCACCATCGAAATCACAACAGCCAACCCTTTGTTGCTCCAAAGAATGCGAACTTACTTCCATTACTACATTTTTTATTTCTTTATCAGCCATTAAACGTAAATCTCGCTGAAGTTCAGGTGGCTGAGGAGTTGTATGTTTTGCTTCTTTATAACTGTCAGCACTTGAAAACTTATAACCCAAAGTACCAATCAAGGCACATTGTTCATTATTTTCTTCAATTATTTTCTGAATCAAATGAGTTACTGTTGTCTTGCCATTCGTACCTGTAACACCAATCAAATTTAATTCCTTAGAAGGTTCATTATAAAATGCAGCAGCAATTTGAGCCATAGTCCTCTTTGTATCCGATACAATAATTTGTGGGACGTCAATGTCAAGTTCTTCCTCACAAAATAATGCTAAAGCTCCTTTCTCAACAGCAGATTTTGCATATCTATGCCCATCTGAGACTTCTCCTCTTATACAAATAAACAAGTCTCTCGCTTTTGTTAAAAGAGAATTATATGAAAGTCCTTCAATTTCTACATCCTTAAAATTTTTTGTTTTATATTCATCAAGAAGTCTTATTACTTTACTTAACAACATATCTAATACCTCTTCTATTCTTCCATAATTTTCTTATCAGGTGCAATATTCAAAATTCTTGCACATTGATTTGCAACTTCTTTAAATATAGGAGCAGCAACTGTATTACCCCAGACAGGACCTCCCGCACTGGCTGAATCAACAACCACATATATCAAAATTTGAGGATTACTTGCAGGTAAATACCCTATAACAGACGCATATAAAGCATCCGAATATCCTTTTTTATTTTCCATAGGTTTTTTGGATGTTCCTGTTTTACCTGCTACAGTATACTTTTCTAAATTAATATAAGATTTTGAATTGGCTACACTTTGAGCCAAAAGTTGAGTTACTATTCTTGCAGTTTCAGGACTAACAGCTTGAATTTTCTCAATTTTTTCTGCTTCTTCTTCAGGTGAATATTTTATAATATGAGGGGTAACTCTAACTCCGTCATTTGCCAATGCGCTTACCGCACTTACCATCTGCATAGCGGTAACGGAAGCACCATAACCATACCCCATACTTGCTTGCCTTGACTTATCCCATTTAAAAGGTTTGGGTAATAAACCTGATGATTCACCATTCAAATCAATTCCGCTTTTCTTTCCTATTCCCAATTTGGATAAAACTGTATAAAATTCACCGGGAGTCATCATTAATGCTATATTAGCACTCCCTACGTTGCTTGAGTGTTCCAGCAAATAAACCAAACTAATCATACCCGGATTCGGATGTTTATTATAATCATAGTTTTGTATTGTCCAGTTGCCGAGTTTCATTTTCCCTGTATCCAATACTTTTGTCCAAGGCTTAATTCTACCTGTTTCAATTCCGGCAGCAACAGTTAAAGTTTTGAATGTAGAACCCGGAGGGTAAACATCCGATAATGTCCAGTTTTTTAAATTTATAGCAGATGTTTTTTTATAATTATTAGGATTATATCTGGGATAAACAGCATATCCTAAAATTTCACCGTTTTTTGGATTCATAACAATTACAGCACCGCGTGAAGCTTTTTTTTCGTTTATCATGTTTAAAAGTTCACGCTCACAAACATGTTGAATAGCTGAATCAATTGTTAAAGTGACAGTTTCCCCTACTTGAGGAGTAGAAGCTAAAACAGGATCTGTATCTGTATCATAAATAATATCACCACGTGGAGTTCTTTGAACCTTTATCTTATTATCTACCTTTTCAAGCTTATCCTTCGCTGTTAATTCAACACCTGAAGCAGTATCAGCATCAGGATTATAATATCCTATAATATGAGCAGCAAGTTCATCTTGCGGATATACTCTTTCATTCTTTTTATCTAAACTTATCTCTCTTAAACCAAGCTTTTTTATTTGTTCCGCAGTTTGTCTATCAACATCCTTCTTAAGCAAAATGACAGTAGCACCTTTGTTTATACTATTAATAATTGTATTTTTATCTAAATTTAAATATGGCGCTAACTTTTCTGCTAATTCTTCAGGTGTATTATCAAAATATTCTCTATGAGCATATACATTATAAGAACTTTGGTCAGTTGCTAATCGAACACCATTACGGTCAACAATCTGTCCTCGCATTATAAAGTTCTTACTATATCTTTGACTATTTGCTTTAGCTTTATAATGCCTTATGTCTACTATTTGCAACAAAAATAAATATATAACAGAAATGAAAAACATTCCCAATAAAAAGACATGGGCTATTTTAATACGTCCTTCTACTTGTTTTATTTTGTCCTTTTCATTTCTTTCTTTCATACAACAAAATCCCTAAAAACAGGGTATCACAATATAATAATTGTTTAAACAATTTAACTTAACTTAACCTAGTAACCGATTGACCAGTTATAATTTACAGGTATTGGCTTAAGCTTAGGAACCGATACAACATTAACAGCCGGTATTTCTATAACTTTCTTTGCCGTATCTAAAGTCGAATTACCTTTTATTATTGAATCAACCCTATTAAAAGAATGAAGATTATCTATTTTATTTTGAAGTTCAATATTTTCATTACTCAAGGCAACTATTTCTCTTGTTAAACTATTCATAGTTCTTTGTCCATCAGAAACAAAATAATAGCTAACCAAAGACAAAAGAACCAAAAGTAATAAGACAGAACTTAAAAGTTTGTTTATTTTTTTAATCGGAGACTTCGCATTTATAACTTTAGGGAAACGACCATAAATAACAGGGTTAGTAACAGTCTCAGGTATTACCTGTTGACCGTAGATATATGTTCTATCTATATATCTTATTGAACTTCTGCTCAATTAATGTCTCCCCTTTTTAATTATTATTTTTATTTATCCTTCTGGCGATTCTGAGCTTTGCCGACCTTGAAGGCGGATTGATTTTAATTTCGTCTTCACTTGCCATAATAGGTTTTTTATTTACAAGCTCAAGTAAAGGCGGATTATAATCAAACATCCCATCTGCTCCCAGCCATTCTCTAGAATAGTACCTAAAAAAATTTTTAACTATTCTGTCCTCCAAAGAATGGAAAGTCACTATTGAAAGTATAGCATTATTTCCCAATAATGTAAGCACATCATTTAAAGTATTTTTTATGTTGTCAAGTTCATGATTAACTTCTATTCTTATAGCTTGAAAAACTCTTGTAGCCGGATGAATTCTGGATTTTATTCTTGGAGTTGCCTCAAACACAATATCAACAAGGTCTTTCGTTGTTTCAATTTTTTCTTTTTTTCTAGTTTCTACGATTTTTTTAGCAATTCGTTTTGAGAACCTTTCTTCGCCGTATTCACTAAAGATACGAACCAATTCATCCTCTTTATAATCATTAACAACATCATAAGCAGTAAAATTAGCCGACTGATTAAACCTCATGTCTAATTTTGAATCACTTAAAAAGCTGAACCCCCTTTTTTTTGAGGTCAACTGAGGAACAGAAGCACCCAAATCAAAAACAATTCCGCCTGTAATTTCTTTTATATTATTTTCAGCTAAATATTTCTTAATGTTTGTATAAGAATCGTTTACAATAATTAAATTTTCGTAATGTTTTAATTTTTCAGATGCAGCAGAAATTGCATCACGATCAACATCAAAAGAAATTAATCTACCATTAGGAGAAATTCTTTGCAAAATAAGTTCACTATATCCTCCGCCACCAAGCGTCGCATCAATATATAGCTTGCCGTCTTGACATTCAAGCGCTCCTACTGCTTCTTTTAACATTACAGGATAATGCTTAAATTCCTGCATCTATTTCCCCAATTCAAAATCTTTCTGAATTAATTCTACATACAAAACAAATAATATAAATAAATTGTTAAAAAGTATTTGTAAAAATATATTTCATTGGTTAATAATTTTAACATTTTTATATTTTCATATGTTTTGTGTATTTAAAAAAAGGAGATATCCAAATGAGTCTAATTCACCCTGCTTGCGACACAAAGCACATTATAAAAAGAGCAATGAACAATAAGTCTTTAGCAACATTAGCTGAAGAAGAACAAAAGGCAAAATTTCTAAGGGAAAATAATCTCACTATCGAATATCATACTAAACCAACTCCACCACATAAACGTATATTATGCACAAAGGAAGATTTACAAGAGTTTCAAACTTTAATAAAAGGTAAATCTAATGATGAAATATTCGATATATTAGGAATAGAAGTTGAATATAATGAAAATGGAAGTAAATCAATAAGCCATTATAGATGGCCATTTAGCAGTTTTTCATTTGATATAGCCGGAATTGACGAAGAAAAACTTTTAGACGGAGTAACAGAGATCAAAGGCTATTGTGATTTAACCGGTTCAAATTTGGAAAATCTTTGTAGTGTCAAAAAAATAAGAGGAGATTTAGTCATCCCTTTATTCACTAAATTAAAAGATTTAAACGGGTTACAACAACTTAATGGAAACATAATATGCAACGCAGAAAATCTTGAAGATACCAAAAGTGTAATCAAAAAATTAAATATTAATCCTCAAGCATTAAGAAATGGAGTAGTTACAACAAGACCTTGGGGAATTTATTCAGGCGAATTTTACTCTTTACCAATACAACAAACTGAACAATTAAATAGAATTCAAGCAGAAGCAAGCTACAAATAAAAAATTAGCAGAGATTAATTAATCTCTGCTAATTTTTCTAATTTAAGTTTTTGATCATGAGCCATTAATAGCCCTATTAATTCATCCAAATCTCCATCAATTACAGTCCAAACATTAAGGTTCTGTCCAATTCTGTGATCAGTAAGTCGTCCTTGAGGGAAGTTATATGTTCTTATACGTTCACTTCTATCTCCTGTACCGACTTGAGAACGTCTTAAGTCAGTAACTTCTTTCATTTGTTTTTGAACTTCCATATCATAAAGCTTTGCTTTCAATATTTGAAGAGCACGTTCTTTATTTTGAAGTTGAGAACGTTCTTCTGTACAAAAAATCATAATTCCTGTCGGCTTATGAAATACTCTTGCTGCAGTTTCAACTTTATTAACATTTTGACCACCGGCACCACCACTTCTTGCAGTTGTAATTTCAATATCATTCATATTTAATTCAACTTCAACATCATCAACTTCAGGCATAACAGCAACTGTTGCTGTTGAGGTATGAACTCTTCCTTGAGATTCTGTTGCAGGAACTCTTTGCACTCTATGAACACCTGACTCATATTTCAACTTAGAATAAATACTATCTCCTTTAATTGAAATAATAACTTCAGAAACACCACCTGCTTCACAATCAGTTTTAGAAAGTATCTGTGTCTGCCAACCTTGTTTATCAGCATATCTCAAATACATTCTCATTAAATCACCTGCAAATATATTTGCTTCATCTCCGCCAGCTGACCCTCTAATTTCAAGCATAATATCTTTATCATCCATCGGATCACGAGGTAATAAAAGAACTTTCATTTTCTCTTTCAGTTCTTCCATTTTCTTTTCATTTGCGGAAATTTCATCGTGCAAAAATTGACGCATTGATTCATCTGATTCATTCTTTAATAGTTCTTGCGCATCTTTAACAGCAGTATCAGCATCTTTCCAAGCGTGATATGTTTCTACAGTTTCTTCCATTGCCTTTCTCTGTTTAGAAAGAGTCTTAAATCTGTTATAATCTTGTATAACTTCAGGGTCTGATAATATTTGCCCCAATTCAATATACTTACTTTCAATTTGTAAGATTTTATCTAGCATGTCTTTCATAATAACTATCCTCTAGTTGGCATTCTTCCACAAGATTTATCTTCATCACAGAAACCAAATCTTTCACATTTGGGAACAAGATAGTCTTTTAGCCAAGGTTCTTCTTCAATTAATGCATCACACATTCTTTTAACAAGAATTCTGATTTCTTTCTGAGCCCTTGTACACAATCTTAAATTTGCAAGGTGAATAAGTTCTCTTAAATTTAAACTTGCAACCATCGACGTAGATGCAGCATTCGGTAAAACAGCTCTTGCATCTTCTGCCGGAATTCCTGCAGAAGTAAGTTCCAAATAAAACTCAGATATTTTTTCCATAAAATCATCGAATTTTTGTTTTAATTCGGGATTATTTTCAATCGTATCCGGTGTTAAATAATCAAATTGACCTTTCTCTTTAACATACCTTTGAGATTTCTGTGAAAAAGACATATGTCTATGTCTAACCAATTGATGCGAACATGCTCTTGATATATTACTTATTGCAAAACTAACTTGAATATGTTCAATAGTAGAATAATGTCCGGAAGAAACAACTCTGCTTATTAGTTTTAACATTTTTTCTTCATCTTGAGCAGAATCACAATCGTATATATTTAACGGAGAATCAGCACTATAACAAGTCCTACAAGCCGTATAAATAGTTTTAAGCATATTTTGAGGTTTGGAAATTAATCTTACTTGTGCAAATCTATCTTTATCCATACATTTCCTCCATTATATACAAAAACCCACTTTGCAGCGGGTATAAAAAATCTGTGCTTGTAATAAAACAAGCACAGCGTAAGTTATTTTTGTTGGTAACGTTTTTTGAATTTTTCAATTCTTCCTTCTGTATCAACAACCTTCTGATTGCCGGTATAAAACGGATGACAATTATTACAAATTTCAACTGTTAGATTCTCAACAACAGAACCTGTTTCAATTTCATTACCACATACACATTTTATAACTGTTTTTTTGTAATCAGGATGTATTTCTTTTTTCATTTCTATATACCTCTATAAATTATTATCAGCTATTGAATTATATACACCTAAAAATTTTATATCAAGTAATGTTTTGATTTTTATTTTCAAAAACGTAACAATTGATAAAATAAGATTATAAATTTTCTTAATTTAGAGAAAATAAATGAGTTGAAAATATAAAAATGTGGTATTATATTAATAGTATATACAATAAATTACTTTATGTGAGTATAAGGGAAAAATAAATGAGAAAAGCATTTACTCTTTCAGAAGCACTTATTACACTGGCAATCATAGGTGTTTTGGCAGCAATATTAATTCCGGTAATTGATAACGTAAGACCGGATAAAGATAAAATCACCTACAAAAAAGCTCTATACAGTTTGCAAAGTGCCATTTCAAATGCAATGGATTCAACTTTATATTCAATGGCTGCAAATTCATCTGCATATTGGAAAGATGAAAATGTTGGAGATGAAGATTTTTGCGAGGCTGTGGCGGATGCACTTAATACATCAGGCAGAGTCGATTGTATTGGACCATCATCTTATGTTAATCCTAACTTTATAACAACAGATGGTATTAGATACTGGGGATTAGAAGGTAAATTTACCGGTGATACCCGTACTATTTACGTTGACCGTGGTTTGGGAACAAAAGAATTAAGAACAATTGCTGCAAAAAGAGGTAAAATTGGTGATGGTACCGGTTTACAAATCAGAGTCAGATACGATGGTAAAGTCGATACTCCGGAAAGTACTGATAGCGAAAACTTTGATTTTGAAAATGAATTAATTGAAAACTCTTTACAAGTAACCGCAGGTAAAATGCAATAAAGAAATATAACATAAAAACAAAAAGGGAACAAAATAAATAGTTCCCTTTTTGTTTACTTGTATATTCAAATTTTCTATGTTAAAAAATAGTTATTAATCATTTCAAGGAGATTAGTATGAGTAAAAAAATAGATGCTCAAATTGGTATTATAGGCGGAAGCGGATTTTATAGTTTTTTTGAAGAATCCGGAGCAAATGTTCAAGAGGTAACAATTGATACACCATATGGAAAACCTTCAGATTCTATTACAATAGGAGAATTATTCGGTAAAAAAGTTGCCTTTATACCAAGACATGGAAGAGATCATAGATTTTTACCTCATACAGTTAACTATAGAGCAAATGTTTGGGCATTAAAATCATTAGGTTGTACAAGAGTAATTTCTCCTTGCGCAGCAGGAAGCTTACAAAAGCATGTAAAACCAGGTGATTTTGTAATATGCGATCAATTTGTTGATTGGACAGACGGAAGAAAAAACACCTTTTTTGAAGGCCCACAATGCATACACCCGAGTGCTGCTGATCCATATTGTCCCGAACTAAGACAAATTGCAATTGAGCAAGCAAAAAAATTAGGTATAACTGTCCACGAAACAGGTACTGTTGTTATAATAAACGGTCCAAGATTTTCCACAAAAGCCGAATCAAAATTATTCACAAATCAAGGATGGGAAGTTATAAATATGAGCCAATATCCTGAAGTACATCTTGTTCATGAACTTGATATGTGTCCAATAACCATAGCATTAATTACGGATTATGATGCTGGTTTAGTAGGGGATGTTCCACCTGTAACTCATCAAGAAGTTATGCAGGTCTTTAAATCTAACATTGTAAATTTAAAAAAATTATTAATCGCAATTATAGAAAACATTCCACTTGAAAGAAATAATTGTGAATGTTATAACGTATCGCACACTTCATAAAAGGACATATAATGATTTCTTATATTGTATCAATTTTATTTAAAATAATTTACCTTATTATACTTGTTGTTGTCTTATTAAGCTGGTTCCCGCCAATTTTTGATTCAAGAAAAGAACCTTTAGCATCATTGATTAAGATATACAATTATATTATGGCACCTTTTAAAGCAATTATCCCGCCCATTGGAATGATTGATATATCACCTTTAGTGGCTTTTATTGTTTTGCAAATAGCAGAACAAATAATTGTAAGGGCATTAATTAACTTTGGCCTTTAATTACCCCATTATTATCCATAGAAATTTCCTTAATACTTTTGCTAATAATATTGCAATAAAGCCAAAAACTATATCATAGAGCATTTTAGAAAAAGATTGGAAATATATTACATTTCTTATAAAATCAAACCCATCTTGTTTTAACAATGCAATTATTGAGAGATAAAGAATACCAATTAAATGAATTATAAATACTCCGTATAGAACAGACAATAATATATGTGCGACAGAATTAGCATTCTTTAATTCTTTAGAAACCAATAAAACAGCAAAGATATATCCAAAAATATATCCGAAATTATATTGAAAAACATAAGACAACCCTCCGCCCAAAGCAAATAAAGGGAAAATAAAGAGACCAGCTAGTATATATATAAGAATGGCCAACAAACCCCAGCATTCACCGAGAATAGCGGCAATAAATAATACAACAGGAATTTGCGGTATATATTCAAATTTTAAATATGAAGCAATACCTGCTTCCGGAATATTAAAGCTAATTTTAATCTGAGTAAAAGTTGCAATAATTAATAGCATTATACATGCAGCAATAAGAGCCAATGTACCAAGACAAAATCTTATACGAGGATTAGATTTATGAAATTTTTTAATACCGGCTTTTAATCTTTTATTCATCATATGAAACTAATATTTTATTAATCCCTTCTTTTATCTGTTCAAAATTATTTTTAAACTTATCATACCAAATATTCTGTGTAAACATAATAATAGCATTCTCACCATTATCCTGATAGTAATTTTTTCTCATACCAATTGACTCAAATAAAAATTTCTCATATAACAAAATAGCAGGAAGATTACTTTCTCTGACTTCTAATGTAATATATTTCACCATATTTTTATAACAATCTTTTATTGCTTGTATAAGAAGTACTTGTGCTAACTGTTTTCTTCTATAATCAGGATGAACAGCCAATGTAGTTATATGTGCTTCATCTATAATTTGCCAAAGTCCTATATATGCAAGTATTTTTTTATTTTCGTCTTTTACACAATAATAATAAGCAAGGTTATTATTTAGTTCATTATAAAAGGAATCTTTTGACCAATGATGATTCGGATGAACGAGTTCTTCTATATGAAAGACCGCATCAATATCATCTGTTGTCATTTTTAAAACTTTACATTTTTTCATATAAAAACTATCCCTTGTGAATTGTAACAGAGAGTAATAAAAGTTTCAAATAGCTCATATTTTTAGCAAAAAATTTTATGTTTGATATTTTCAGCCTACATAAGTGTTCTAATTATTGGAGAAACTCGAATGTCTATTTCACAAATAAACAGTGGATGTACAAGCAAATTCAAAAGTCATATAAATCCACAAAAAAACGTATCAGAGAAACATCAATATAGTTTGAGAGATTCCTTTGAATTACCAAAGGGAGTCACAATTGTAACACCTCTTCCTGGTATTTCCAGTATAAGAAAATTATCATCTGAAGATTTGTTTGATATTCAGTTCCATTCAGGTACAAAGTTATCTAATGGTGCAGTTCTTATTCGTCCTGTTATATTAAGTCTGGGTACTGTAGATATAAGACCTGTAAAAGATTTAGATAAAGTTTATATTATTAACCAACAATCAGAAGAATTAGGTTCTGAAAAAAGAACAAGATATATTAGTGAGGAGAATTTATTGAAAAACAGATCTTTAACACGCGGTGCAATTAAAGAAATAGCAGAAGGCAGATATAATATGGTTTTTCTTGATAAAGACGGAAAAAAACAAAATATTACGGGAAATAAAGAAGAGTGTCTCACTGTATTAAGAGATAATTTCTTATACATGTAGTCAATATCGTCAGAAATCATAAAAAAAATTATATCTTCAGCTTTTCAAGATGATATAATTTTTTTTATGATTAAACATGTATATATACACATACCTTTTTGTTTAAGAAAATGCCATTATTGTTCTTTTGTATCCGGAATAGATATAAGATATAAAGATATTTATATAGAGGCATTAATCAAACAGATAAACAGCATATATAAACATGAACCTATACAGACTCTATACCTGGGAGGCGGAACCCCTTCACTACTGGACACAATAGATATAAAAAGAATTATAGAATGCTTTAATATAACAAATAATGCAGAAATAACACTTGAAGTTAATCCTGAAACTGTAGAAAAAAATAAATTTATAGAAATAAAAAATATCGGAATAAACCGACTCTCATTAGGTATACAAAGTTTTAACAATAATATATTAAAAAATATAGGTAGAAATCATTCGGAAGAAGATATTTTAAAATCTTACAAAATTATTAGGGACTGCGGTTTTAATAATATTAGCATAGACTTAATATACGGATTACCAGATCAGAACTTAAATACATTAAAAGAGGATTTAAAAAAAAGCTTAAAACTTGAAATACAACATATTTCTACATATGGTCTAAAGATAGAAAAAAACTCATTTTTTGGAATAAATCCTCCAAAAGATCTCCCTAATGATGAACAACAAGCAGAAATGTATATAGAATTATCTTCCGAATTATCAAGAAATGGTTTTGAACACTATGAAATAAGTAATTTTGCAAAACCTAATTATAAATCAAAACATAATTGCGCTTATTGGAAGAATGAAAACTACTATGGGTTTGGGCTAAGTGCAAGCGGTTATGAGGGGAATAAAAGATATCATAATACAGATAATTTTTATGATTATATAAAAAATCCAAATCTAAAAACGGAAGAAACAGAACTATCAAACTCAGAAATAATGGAAGAAGAAATATTCCTAGCACTAAGATTAAAAGAAGGTCTCAACATTGAAAAAATAAATAAAAAATTCAATATTAATTTTTTAGAGGATTATAAAAAAATAATAAAAAAATATAGTGAACTCAAATTACTGGAAAAAATTAACAAAAATATAAGACTGACAGAAGAAGGATTTCTTCTAAGTAATGAAATAATGTCTGAATTTATTAGTTAACCGCCTATCCCTCATTTATACCTTGCATTCCGGTTTTAGAACCGGCAACAATAAAGGTTGCTGGCAAAACTTTAGAAGTAAGTCTCGATATAACTCTTGCATCTTTTAATAACATATTAGCTGTTAAACATAAATCATCAGCGTGAACAAAATAATCTTCCACATTCACATTATGTTTAACATCTTCTTTAAAGATTTTATTATTAACTTTATTCATAATTTTGTTGCCGATTTCCATACCAGCAACCAAAGATGCAACCGTAACAACCGCTTTTGGAAGAACAGATAACACGCCATTTAACGCTTGAGCGGGTTTGGAAGCTGAATTTATCTTAGGTAACTTAAAATTAGTTTTTTCAAGGACTTTATTTCCTAACCCCATTAAACCTATTGGACAAAGCATATTACCGAAAAATTGTTGAGAAGCTTCTCTTAATTTAGGTTTAACATTTTCTTTTTTTCTATCAGCAGCTAAACCGCCGGCTAAGCCGCCAATAACAGAACCTGCACCAATCAATAGAACATCTTTTTCATTATAAGATAAATTTTTTAATCCGTAAGCAGGATTTCCTTTCTTCGCCATTGCATAGCCCCCGACAACAGCCCCCGCTATACCGATTGCACTACCTGCTATTGAAGCTGCAACTACTTTTCTTTTATAATTTTTATCATTTATATTAGTTTTCGGCTTTGATATTGTATCGGCTACATTCACTTTATATATTCCCCTAGTTTTTCAATTATAATAAACATCAACAAAAAAAAATTTGTCATTTTGTTAATTCTTATTTACATATAAGAATTATCTGTAAGTGTTATATTAAAATAAAAAAAGTTAAGAGGCAATAACTAAAATGATTGATACACACTCGCACATAAATTTTGAAGATTATAAGCTGAATTTTGAAGAATTTTTGTCAGAAATAAAACATAATGAAGTAGAAAAAGTAATAATACCGGGAGTAGAACCTTCAAGTTTCAATGAGATTATTTCTTTATGCAATAAATACGAAATGATATACGGTACAATAGGTGTACATCCGTCAGAATTTCAAACATATAATCAAAAAGTTGAAGCAATAATATATAGACTTATAGAAAATAGTAAGATTGTTGCTATAGGAGAGATTGGACTCGACTATCATTATGGAAATGATTCAAAGGAAGAACAAAAAAATATACTCAGAAAGCAGTTAAAAATAGCAGAGGAAACCAAACTACCTGTTGTAATTCATGATAGAGAAGCACATGAAGATGTTTTTGAAATTTTACAAGAATACAAATTAAGTAATGTTATATTTCATTGTTTTTCCGGCAACTCAAACTTTGCAAAAAGATGTATAGACAAAGGATATTATATAGGTATAGGCGGAGTAGTAACATTCAAAAATGCAAAAGATTTGAAAGAAAGCGCAAAAATAATTCCTATAGACAGAATATTGCTTGAAACAGATGCCCCATATCTGGCACCTGTACCATATAGAGGAAAAATCAACACACCAGCCTATTTAAAATATATAGCCAAAGAAATAGCAAATATAAAAGAAATAAGTATAGAAGAAGTAAAAGAACAAACAACAATAAACGCAAAAAGGATATTTAAATTTTAATATGCCAAAAGAAAGACTGGATAAAATACTAACAGATAAAGGTTTTTTTGAAACAAAAAGCAAAGCTCAAGCCGCAATAATGGCGGGAGACGTTAAAGTTGACGGAATTACAATAACAAAAGCAGGATTTCAACTTGAACTTAAACAAAATACAACTTTCGAAATAAAATCAATGCCATTTGTATCAAGGGGCGGTTTTAAACTGGATAAAGCAATTAAAACCTTTAATATAGATTTAAGAGATAAAATTTGTCTAGATGCAGGAGCATCAACAGGCGGATTTACAGACTGCATGCTTCAAAATGGAGCAAAAAAAGTATATAGCGTTGACGTAGGTTATGGTCAAATTGCTTGGAAATTAAGGACAGATGAAAGAGTAAAAGTAATTGAAAAAACGAATATTAAAAACTGCAGTTTTTCAGATATTTATTCTGATGGAGATGAAAAAGCAAATTTTCTGACAATGGATTTATCTTTTATATCGATAAAAAAAGTTATAAAAAATCTTTTAGAACTGACTAATAAAGAAAATTTTGAAATAATATCATTAATAAAACCTCAATTCGAAGCGGGAAAAGAACAAGTTGGGAAAAATGGTGTAGTGCGCGATAAAGAGGTACATATTACTGTAATAAAAGATATAATGGAATACTGCAAAACAATAAATTTATATGTAAATGGATTAACTTTTTCACCAATAAAAGGCCCTGCAGGCAATATTGAATATCTGATATATTTAACAAATCAAGAAACAAGAAACAACATCTCGATAGAAGATGTTGTTACAATAGCACATAATGAAACTTAATTTACTGATTAACTGCAAGATTTAACTTTTGCTGAACAGGTTCAGCTTCAAATAGGTCACCAACACTACAACCAATTGTTTCACATAATTTATCCATATTTTCATAGGAAGGTTGAGTTCTGCCACTAGCCCAAGAATATACTGTCTGCTGAGGCAAATTCAAGACTTGAGCCAATTTATATAAGCTCCATCCTTTTTTTATTTTAATTGTCTCTTTTATTTTAATTTTCATTTTTCCTCCACAAGCAGTTTATTCAACAAACATATATAATATTATACATATGTTACAAATATTAACATACCATTTTTATAATATTTCATTCTTTTGTATGAAATAAAACAATATAATTCCTATAAAATAAGGAAATAAGGAATTATTAGCAATCAACAAATATATTATAGAAATTATACAAAGAGTTGTAACATATAATAATATAAATGAATTAGGAATTTTTACCAATTTGGGTATATAATCTATAATAGGTTTAGTTGTTTTTCTAAACAAGTTATAAATTAAAACAACATAAAAAGGATAGTATATGAAAAAAATATTCATGCTGGGTATAGTTTTAGCTTTAATATTAAGTTTTGGCAGTGTTCAAAAAGTATTTGCTCAAGACGATGACTCAAAAATTATAAAAGAAGCAATTACAAAATATAAAAATAAAAATTATGTTGGTTGTATTTCTGATTTAAGAATGCTAACAGAAAAAGACCCAACAAGTACGATTGGCTGGTATTATTTAGGCAATGCATATATGAATATTGCAATGAAACAAGAAGCACATGCAGCTTTCGAAAAAGTTATTAATTTAAATACAGTGCCAAAACTAACCTCATATTCAATACAAGCACAAATATGCATGGAAAATCCTGTGAAGTGTGAATATCAAGATTTTTCATATGATGAAATAAAAAAACTAAAAGCAGATCCGGCGGGGTTTTTAGACCAATATTTTGCAAATTTGAATAATACAAATAAAGATGCAGATACAGTTGAAATAGAAAATTTAATTAATGGTTCATATCCGCAAAATTTGCACCCTCAAGCCAGAGAGTTCATAAGACAAGAAAAAACAAAAATGAAACAAAACGAAATTAATACAAATCAAGCATATATGCAATCTACTGATAAATTAGCACAAGCTGTTAAACTATTAAAAGAGCAAAATAATAATATATCAAGTTTTGCAATGATGATTGACTCAAATTCACAAGAGAATAATAGTAATTATGCAGAAGTAATAAGACAATATCATAATGAAAATAAAACTATCACTCCCGAAATGGTACAAATGATGATGATGTCGAATATGATGCCTACTACATTCTAAAATGTTAAAATATGAAATAGAAAAATTATTTTATATAGATAAAGATTACTCCGGAATAAGAAAACTTCAAAAAGATTCTTCTAATTTCTGGAGTTTTAGTATTCTGGGAAAAATTGAACTATACACAGGGAACATAAAAAAAGCCTATAATTATTTTAATAAAGCTAAACTAATATACGGATGCTGTTATTGTAATTTTTTAATGGGTAAAATAGATGAAGCAAAAACCCTTTTAAACCTAATAAGAGAATCCTCTTCTGCAGCTAAATGGCTAATATTTCTGATAAATATATTAGAAGATAACTATAGTGAGATACCGACATATTTTCAAATAAGAAACTTTTATGAACAAGACCTAAATATGTTGTTCAAATACAATAAAACAGACTATATAAAAAAAATAATCAGTGAAAATAAATACTTGGAGCATTTCAATAAAGAGGTATACAAATATAGCGGCAGAGTATTATTAAATAATAATCAATTAGAGTTGGCAGAAAAATTTTTACAAAAAAGTTTAGATATATTTTATAAAGACCCCGAAACTCACTTTATGTTAGGAGAAATATACGAAAGAGAAAAAAGACTATTTAATGCCAAAAAGTCATATGAGTTGGCAAATGAAGTTAACGGAGGCTATTTTCCGGCAAAAAAAAAGCTGAAAGTTTTAAAAACTAACTAATTGTATAATTTGAATTATGGTGTAAAATAGATAATATAGAGTCTTATTAGGAGAAGTAAAGCAATGTTTGAACGTTTTACGGAAAAGGCTATAAAAGTAATAATGCTTGCACAAGAAGAAGCAAGAAGACTAGGTCATAATTTTGTAGGTACAGAACAGGTTCTGCTCGGTTTAATAGGTGAAGGAACAGGTGTTGCAGCAAAAACATTAAAGGCAATGGGAGTAACACTAAAGGATGCAAGAGTAGAAGTTGAGAAAATTATAGGCAGAGGTTCAGGCTTTGTTGCGGTAGAAATTCCTTTTACGCCCAGAGCTAAACGAGTATTAGAATTGTCTTGGGATGAAGCAAGACAACTTGGACACAATTATATAGGAACAGAACATCTTCTTTTGGGATTAATCCGAGAAGGAGAAGGCGTTGCAGCAAGAGTATTGGAAAATTTAGGTGTAGACTTAAATAAAGTACGAAGTAATGTAATCAAAATGCTTGGAGAAACAAAACCAACACAAGCGGCTGCTGCAGCCGGATCATCTTCGGGTAAGACAAAAACACCAAGTTTGGATGAATTTGGAACAGATTTAACACTTGCAGCACAGGAGCAGCGTCTTGATCCTGTTGTAGGAAGAGAAAAAGAAATAGAGCGTGTTATACAAATTCTTGCAAGAAGAACAAAAAACAATCCCGTATTATTAGGGGAACCCGGTGTCGGTAAAACAGCGGTCGTTGAAGGTTTGGCTGCGAGAATAGTAAATTCTGAGGTTCCTGATATTTTAGAAGGTAAAAAAGTAATACAACTAGATATGGGATTACTTGTTGCAGGAACAAAGTACAGAGGTGAATTTGAAGAACGCCTTAAGAAAATAATGGATGAAATTCGTCAAGCTGGAAATATTATTCTTATTATAGATGAAATGCATACGCTTATTGGTGCAGGAGCTGCAGAAGGGGCAATTGATGCTGCCAATATACTAAAACCGGCTCTATCAAGAGGTGAAATTCAAGTTATTGGTGCTACTACATTAGATGAATATAGAAAATACGTAGAAAAAGACCCTGCACTTGAAAGACGTTTTCAATCAATAATAATAGAAGAACCATCTGTAGACGATACAATAGAAATAATAAAAGGTTTAAAACCGAAATATGAGGAACACCATAAATTAACAATCTCAGATGAAGCAATTGTTGCAGCAACTGAGTTATCGTATAAATATATTACAGATAGATTTTTACCAGATAAAGCAATTGATATTATAGATGAAGCTGCTTCTAAATTAAGAATACAGACAAGTGCACTTCCCCCTGAAGGGAAAGAACTTGAGAAACAATTAAAAGCAATAATCAAACAAAAAGAAGAAGCAATAAGAAATCAAGAGTTTGAAACAGCATCAAATCTTCGTGATGATGAAGCTGATTTAAAAGAAAAAATTCGAGAAATGTCTGTAAAATGGCGGGAAGATAATGAAGAGAACAAGCCAACTGTCACAGCTGAACAAGTTGCACAAGTGGTTAGTATGATGACTGGTATACCTACAACAAAAATAACTGAAGGTGAAAGCGAAAGACTTCTGAAATTAGAAGAAACTCTTCATAATAGAGTCATTGGTCAAGATCAGGCTGTTGTTGCATTATCAAAAGCAATAAGACGTGCAAGAGTAGGACTTAAGGCACCCAATAGACCAATCGGAAGTTTTATATTTTCAGGACCAACAGGCGTAGGTAAAACAGAACTTGCAAAAGCATTAGCGGAAGCGGTGTTTGGAAGTGAAGACAACATGATTCGTGTTGATATGTCTGAATTTATGGAAAAGCATTCAACAGCAAAATTGATTGGTTCACCTCCCGGATATGTCGGCTATGATGATGGCGGTCATTTAACTGAATTAGTCAGAAAAAAACCATATTGTGTAATTCTTTTCGATGAAATTGAAAAGGCTCATCCTGATGTATTCAATATTATGTTGCAAATATTGGATGACGGACGTTTGACAGATTCAAAAGGAAGACACATTAACTTTAAAAATACTATCATCATTATGACTAGCAATGTTGGTGCAAGTATGATTACAACTACAAGCAAGCTTGGCTTCTCTGTTGCCGATGATGAACAAAAAGATAAATATGAAAGATTAAAAGATACCGTTATGGAAGAAATGAAAAAAGCATTCCGTCCTGAGTTCTTAAATAGAATCGATGATATTATCGTATTTGCTCATCTGTCTAAACCAGAAATAAGACAAATTGTTGATTTAATGCTAAATGATTTATTCAAACGTTTAGAGTCTCAGAATTTAACAATTGAAGTAACAGATGAAGTTAAAGATTACTTAGGTGAAGCCGGATATTCTGAAGCATACGGTGCAAGACCATTAAGACGTTTAATACAAAAACGAATTGAAGATGGCTTAGCAGAAGAAATTCTATCCGGCAAATACACATCAGGAAACAAAATTGTTCTAAAATTAAAAGATGAAAAAATTGTATTTGAATGTGAAGAGAAATAAATAAATACAAAAAGTCTCTCATGATGGGGGGCTTTTTTTTTGGAAAAGAAAATGATATAATAGAGGCATGAGAAAAATATTATTAAACTGTTTATCTTCTTATTCATCTGACACCTGAAGTGAGTGGCTTCGTTTTTAGTGTCACATTTTAATTTTTAAAAGAAGAAAAGGCGGTATTGTATGCAAAAGTTTGCTACGTGTTTTTCAGTAATATTTTTATTACTCTCGTTTATGATGCTTATTGGTGTTTTATATTTTAATATGCCACAATTAGTAAGCGGTAACAGAATTGTTTTATTTGTATTTTTAAACTCAGTTATGCTTGTTGGAGTAGGAATATTTTTCTTAATGTTTAAAGAAAGAATAATCCAATATATCCAAAACTACAGAAGAGAAAAACAAATTTAATCTTCATTAAAAACTTCATAAGCTTTATAAGAACTTCTTGTAAGTGGCGAAAAGAAAGTGTGTTTAATTCCGATTTTCTTTGCAATAGAAGAAAGTTCTTCGTATTCAGATGGTTCGTAATAGCGAGCTACTTCCAGATGATTTTTGGTAGGAGCAATATATTGTCCTATTGTTACAATATCACATTGAACTTTAGCTAAATCTTCGAATGTTTTAATTAGTTCTTCTTTTGTTTCACCAAGTCCAACCATTAAACCTGTTTTAGTAAGAATATTAGAATTTTTCTTTATATATTCTAAAAAGTTTAATGAACGAGAATAATCTGCCTGTGGGCGTGCTTTTTTATACAAAGATTGAACGGTTTCTATATTATGATTAAAAACATCAGGTTTGGCATTAATAACAGTATCAATACAATCTTTAATACCTTTAAAATCAGGAGTTAGAACTTCTATTTTTATATTTTGGTCAATATTTCTAATTTCTCGAATAACATTTGCAAAATGATTTGAACCACCATCCGGCAAATCATCACGTGTAACAGAAGTCACAACAACATAATTAAGTCTCAACTTTTTAACGGCATCTGCGATTTTTTTTGGTTCATCTACATCCAAAGATTCCGGAACTGCACAGTTAATATTGCAGAACCTGCAGTTTCTAGTACAATTATTGCCCATTATTAAAAAAGTAGCCGTATTTTTAGAATAACATTCATTTTTATTAGGACACCTTGCAGCCTCACAAACAGTATTCAAACAATGAGATTTAAGTATATGCCTTACTGTTTTAGTCTTTTCAGTATCAATAATACCGCGTTTCAGATATTGAGGAAGTCTTTGCATCTTAATTATTCCTGAATTAATTCTATTTCATTTCCATCAGGATCTTTTATAAAAGCTATCAACTTTTTTGATGTTTCACCTTTTTCATTCTTCAAAGAAAGTTCAAAAGGCTCCCACAAAAATTCATAACCAAATTCTTTTACTTTTTCTGAAATTAAATTCATATCATCAACAGCAAATGCAAAATGCCCAAATGCATTACCATTATTATAACCATCTATTGGTGTATTATAATTATATGTAAGTTCTAACTGACAAGCATTTTCATCTTCTCCCAAGAAATATAAATCACAATCGTCTAATGAATTCTTTTTTATTAACTTTAAGCCTAAAAAATCCATATAAAATTTTAAGGACTGTTGTATATTTTTAACCCTAATCATTGAATGTAAGAATTTCATATTTCAAGCTCCATATAAAGATTAATTATATTATATAATAAACTATTTGGCTGTTAAAAGAGCTTCATTATTTTCATCAAAATAAAATTCGACAAGTTCATCATCTTTAGGGAAATTAATACACCGGACAATTTCTTGTTTTGTATCTTGAGCAAAAGATTTATTCAAATAACTAAATCCCATATACAAAGAAACCATAATTAAAGTAGAAATCATAAAACCAAGAACAACAGCTGCTCTTCTATAAACATTCTCAAATGAATCTTTATTTTCACTTTGCAAGCGGTTTATTACTTTTTTTGAAAAATTAACATTTATCTTATCTTTAAACATAGCAACTGAATTTTTAATATTATTTTTTAGTCCATAAGCACTTGCAAGTTCAGCTCTAGCCGGCTTTGATTTCAATAAATATTTTCTGAATTTGATACAATCGTCATAACACAATTCATCATCAATATAAGGCGAAATATTTTTATAAAATTGTTCATATTCCCTTATATTAAACATCTTATTAGCTTCAATACGCTCAAACTCTGCAAGCAGTTTTTCATATTCAAAATGAAGATTAGTAATAATTTCATGCATTTCTAAATATTTTTGATAACATTCACTGCATTTAGAAAAATGATGTTCAATAAATTTTCTGTCAACATCATCAAGCTTATTTTCTATGTATAAAGAAAGCATAGACACTACTTTTTTACATATTGGATTATCCAATTCTTATCTCCTTTTATGTTATATACGGTTTCAAACATTCTTGTAATCTATTTCTGGCACGTGATATTCTGGATTTAACGGTCCCGACATTTGTCTTCGTAATCTTAGCGATTTCTTCATAACTGAGTCCTTGTAATTCTCTCAAAATAATTACAATTCTAAAGTGTTCCGGTAGCTTACAAATCATTTCCCTAATTATATCTGTAAGTTCATTACCAATAGTTGTTTCATCAGGTTTTAAGTTATTATCACAAACATGGAGCGCACAGTTATCATTTAATTCATCATTTTGCCAAAAAGTATCAATGGAAACATAATTCGGGACTCTTTGTTTTTTCCGCAATTCATCATAAAAAAGATTAGTAATAATTTGTCCCAGCCAAGACTTAAATAACTTAGGATTTTTTAATGCTTTTATATTTTTCGTCATACGAAACAGAGCTTCTTGAGTTAAATCAGAAATATTTTCCTTAGACGCACCCAAATAACAAAAGGAAGCATAAACATTTTTCTGTTCACGCTTAATCAGTTCTTCAAGCGCATCATAATTATCTTCCTGAGCAGTACAAATTAAATCATACAAATTCATTTCTTTGTATTTTCTTTTAGCTAACCCTTTCAATGAATATACCCCTATAAAACCAAAAATATTTTTTATATAATTTAAAATAAGCGAAACTTATAATACAGACTATGACCTAACCGACCTAAACAACCAGCTATATATGGAATAAATATGAATATAAATCAACTTAGACTAAAAAATAAAAAAACTTATATGATAGTAAATTCAAACACATTCAATAATGAAGATGATTTTCTAGATGCGATAGCTAAAGAACTCAAAGAAGGAATAGATATAATTGAACTTAGAGAATCTTGTTCAACACCTGATAAAATCATAAGAATAGGAAAAAAGATTAGAGAACTATGCTCAATATTCAATACTTTATTTATTATTAATGACAGAATAGATATTGCTCAAATTATACAAGCAGATGGTATTCTCCTAAATAAATTTTCTATTGACATCTTTTCAGCAAAAGAATTAACCAATGAAAAAATAATAATAGGAAAAGTTGTATCAAATAATGAAGAAATAGAAGACGCAGAAAAAAAAGGAGCCAATTTTCTAATATTTGACGAAGAAATAAATGCACATACAGAGCTGCCATTTTTCATTTTGGAAAAGTGCAAAAAATTATAAAAATATTTTAAAGAAAAAGCTTGACTCTATTTTATGCTTTAGATAAACTAATAATTGTCGATAGGCTCCCATCGTCTAGAGGCCTAGGACACATCCCTTTCACGGATGCGACAGGGGTTCAAATCCCCTTGGGAGTACCATTTTAGAGCTGAAAAGCTCTTTTTTTTGTATATTTAAGAAAAAATAAAATGCGGCGAGGAACTCCTCGCCGCATAATTTTAGATAATACTAAAATAATCTTTTTAATAACCCTTGGAAACCTTGTCCGTGACGAGCTTCATCTTTAGCCATTTCATGAACTGTATCATGTATTGCATCATAGCCCAGTTCTTTTGCTCTTTTAGCAATTTCCATTTTGGAAGAACAAGCACCTGATTCAGCTTCAGCTCTCATTTCAAGATTCTTCTTAGTTGAAGAAGTAACAACTTCACCTAACAATTCAGCAAATTTAGCAGCATGTTCAGCTTCTTCAAATGCATATCTTTTAAATGCTTCAGCAACTTCAGGATATCCTTCTCTTTCAGCCTGCCTGCTCATTGCAAGATACATACCAACCTCAGTACATTCACCTGCAAAGTGATCTTTTAAACCTTGTAATACTTGTTCATCAACGCCTTTAGCAACTCCGATTACATGTTCTGTAACCCAAGTTAAACCTTGTGCTTCATCAACTTTATTAAATTTTTCAGCACCAACTCCGCATAATGGACATTTTTCAGGTGCTTTATCTGCTTCTACTGTATATCCGCAAACACTACATACAAATTTTGACATAATTTACCTCGTCTTTCCTTTTTGTCTTATAACTTTTTTATAAATCTATTATACTATATCATCATAAAAAAGAAAAGTGATAATTAATATCATTTTTTACAAATTATAACTCTTTCTATGGAATTATAATCTTTAAATATCTGAATTGAAGAAAAATTATTCTTTTGTAAAATGTCCGAAACTAAAGAAGCTTGATTAATTCCAAGTTCAAAAGCAAGATATCCATCTGGTAATAAATAGTCCTTTGCTTTTGTAACGATTTTGTCATAAAATTCAATTCCAAAACCATCTTCTGTAAATAAAGCCAATTCCGGATCATAGTTTTTCACTTCAATCTGCAGATTTTCTTTATCTTTTAAAGGTATATATGGCGGATTAGACACTATAATGTCATATTTTTCAGTAACATTTTCAAATAAATCAGATTTAAAGAAACTAATATTATTTAATACATTGTGGAAAAGGGCATTTCTTTTTGCCGTTTCAAGTGCTTCAGATGAGATATCAACAGCATGCGCTATTATTTGTTGATTTTCTAGAATTAATGTTAACGGAATACAGCCTGAACCTGTACCAATATCCAATATTTTAGGTTTTTCGATTTCTTTTGAAATTTCAAGAACTTTATTGACTAATAACTCTGTTTCAGGACGCGGAATCAAAGTATATTCGTCAACAAAAAAACGTCTACCATAAAAATAAGCTTGTCCAATTATTTGCTGTATTGGCCTATGAGTTTTTGTTCTTTCTTCAATTACCTTTTCAAGCTTGGTTATTTGCCACGATTCAAGTGCTTTCCCAAGCATAAAATCTTTATATGTAAAATTAAACAGTGTTTCCAAAGCGAAATCAACTTCTGATTTTGCCTCATCAAAAGGAAATTTATTCTTCAAATAAGTATTAATAAAAGCTTTTCTATACATAATTTCATTGTACAACATGTCCAACAAAATATAATTATCTAAATAAATCTTTAAACTTAAATTTACCTTTTTTATTATTTAAATTAAGAAATAACATTTTTTGAATAATTGGATTTGTTTGAAAACTCAAATTATGAGCTTTTTCTTTAACCTGCTCATCATTTTGTTTAACATCGATATTAATTTTTAATATTTTATCTTCGCTCATATTTAATATAAAAATAAATTTCTACAAGAATTGCTATTTAAAATTATAATTCAGAAGTACAATTTGGACATCTTTTAGCATTAATATTTATTATTGAACAGCAGAAAGGACATTCTTTAGTTACAACTTCAAGAGCCACACAAGTTTCTTCTTTTTTTTCTGCTTTAAGTTTATTTATTATTTTTACAAGCAAAAACACAGCAAACGAAACTATTAAAAAGCTAATCAACGTATTTATAAAAAGTCCATAATTAATTGTAACCAAACCCGCCTCATTAGCCTCAGCAAGAGTCTGATATTTCTTTACCGAAGGAGTAATAGATAGATACAAATTTGAAAAATCAACTTTACCAAGTATAAATCCAATAGGAGGCATAATTATATCTTTAACTAAAGAATTAACAATTGGAGAGAAAGCCCCGCCTATAATTATACCGACAGCCATATCAATAACACTGCCTTTAATTGCAAACTCTTTGAATTCCTTAATAAAACTTTCAAACATACTTTTCATTAACTATACTTTAAAAATTTTATCAACAACTGCACTTACAGACATTTTATCAACATGCAAATAAAAACTTAAGTTTGATAAAATACCATCTAATGTATCCCAACCAGATTGTCTTGTTTTTACTTTTTCTACATCTTTACCGGTAATATATATTTCAACTTTATTACCCTGTTGAGCAGACTGAGCCATTAAGCCAGAAGAAGAAGCATGTCTATAATGGTCTGTAACATCTTTCATTATCACATTACCCATTTTTGCCTGCGGACGCAACCTATTATTAATCTTGTTTATTTTACTATGCTTTCCAGATACAGCTACTACACTTCCAAAAGATACACCATTTACTGACACTTAAAATTCCTCTTACATAGTGAAACACAATTATAATATCGCATAAACATAAATAAAATTGCCAGTTTGTAAAGCGGATTATTTATAAATGTTAAGTAAAAAGCAGATAAAGAAACCTGTCTTGCTCTTGCTCGCATTCAATTATTATAAAATAAAAAGTCTTCCAATAGCAATTTATATACCATTTTGATTGATATAATGAAAAACTCGACTTTTGTATACCACAATATAAGAATAGTATTAGGGCGAGAATACATTTAACTATATTTATTACCACTCTCTAAATGCAAACCATATCATCTCAATAAATATAAAATATAATATAGACAATATTATAATTATAATGTTGACTATTTTAATAAATTTTTGACCAATATTATTTTTAAATTTATCTTTAAAAAAAAGAATAAGTAAAAATATTAAAGTCGGAATATATAAATCATAATACGTTTGAATATCATCAATTATATTCTGTTTAAAACTGTAATATTCTATATTATCAACCTTATTCATCAGAAACTGTACAGTTATTATAATTCCTATTAAAAAAGAAAATATGACAGGATATTTATACATTATTTAACCTTAGTTCCTATTTTTACATTTTTAGGTATTATAACATTATAGCATTTCAAGAGAGAAGTATGAAACTATGCAAAGTATTGATGATATTGTATTAATTTAAAAGAAAGGAATATTATGAATTCGTGCGCTTTTGTTCCTAGTTTTTTAATTGGGGTTTTAACTGGGATTTTGGGTAATCTTTCGTATCAATTTTTTATAAATGTAGGAATTAATCGAAGAAATATTTATTACAATCTTGAAATTATTTTAGATTTAATACGACAATTTGAAAATAGCATTGAATTTAACAATTACGAATTAGCAATGACCCAAATAGATAGGATAATAGATAAATTAGGTATAGTATATGAAAATGTGCAAAGTTATACTTTCTTTTTCTCTAAAAAGAATAAAAAGTTGTTTTTGACACTTCTATATAACTTGCAATACTTTTGTCAGATTATGAAAAATTTGGGTGTCGGAGCAGATAATCTAGAGGATGAGAGAATAGCTGTATGCAAAAATATTAGAAGCAAATACTTGTTTAAAATAAATAATTCAAACCAAAGCCATATATTGTTTTCAATGAAATTAGCACAAAGAATTAATATCGGAACATCTTTAAAGGAATTTTTACAAAGAGAAAATTGCACTCCTGAAAATGCCAAAATGATAGTCTATCGAAATATATTTGGTTATCCTAAACTAAGTAAATATGAAATGCCTTATGGTATTTTTACCAAAAATGAATTTGAAAAATACATTACTCAACTTTGTACAGAAACACCAAAATAGACACTTATAAACTAGTTTGTAAGTTAGGCATATTTGCCTAACAAATGTAATAATATATTGCAAATGGGTTTTATGAATAACCTTTGTTTCGAACTAGTTTTGCTGATAAAACAATCTACTATAGAATATTATAATATGTAAATGATATTAAATAGGGGGGGGGAGATATAAATTAATCGGATTCTTTTTGAATTATTTTTTTGATAGCTTTGTCAAAATCAGATTCTAACGAAGCAAGTTCTCTTTGTCTGTATATTTCAAATTCCTTTTCTGCTTTTTCTACTGCTTGCTTGTGAGAAACTTTACCTTTGCCAGTCAATAGTTCTCTTCTACTTCCTAATAACTGTCTATCAAGTTCTGCAATCCATTCTTCCATAGTCATTGCTTTTTCTTCAAGTGCTTGCAATTCAGCGAAATCAAGAAATTGCGAAACTAACAAGTTCAATATTTGCAATTCCTTTTCAGAAAGGTAATTTTTAGCAATTTTCACATCATCTTTAGTTGGGTAGTTACCTTTAAAATTAGTCATTCCAATATAAGGTTTTTCGTTATCAACTCTTTCATATATAACTTCAGCTGCTGTATGTTTATGTGCTGCGTAGTGCATTTTATTTTGAACCGTTGCAAAAAAATGTCTAGTTATTTCAGCTTTTGGGTCATAATCTATAGAAGTTGCATAAATATCCGTAACCTGCTGATATAAATTTCTTTCAGAACTACGAATATCACGAACTCTTTGTAAAAGTTCTTTAAAATAGCGAGAACCATTTCCTTTAAGACGCTCGTCATCAATCACAAACCCTTTTCTTATGTACTCATTAAGTCTTTGAGTTGCCCATTGTCTAAATTGTGTTCCTCTTAAAGACTTAACTCTGTATCCAACAGAAATAATAACGTCCAAATTGTAGTAATTAGTAGGTTTTGTAGAAAAATCGGAAATTCCGATTTTTCTTTTTGAAGAACTTTCTTCCAGTTCACCTTCTGCATAGATATTCAAAATATGCTCATTGATTGTAGAACGAGACTTGTCAAACAATTTAGCCATATCATCAATAGTAAGCCAAACTGTTTCATCCTGAAAATGCACATCTACAGAAACTTTATTGTCATTAGTTTGAAATATTACAATATGATTATCTTGCATAATGTAATTGTAACATAAATAAAATTAAATCATCCGCAACCCGCAAAAACGGATTTAAGCCCTCTCCAATCAAGCATATTAAAAAAGGGATAACATTAGTTATCTCCTTTTTTAATTGTCGATGGCGGGACTTGAACCCGCAAGGATTGCTCCACACGCCCCTCAAACGTGCGCGTATACCAATTCCGCCACATCGACATATTCGCTTAATTTTATTCTTATATAATGTACAAAGTAAATCTAGAAATAATTATCAGCTCAACAGCTTATTTCTATATTATGATGTTTTGCTTTTTTTTTCAATATCAAATAAAATAAAATAGCGAAGAAGGTTTTTATGAACTATATTTGGTATTTTCTAATTGTTATTTCAATAATATTCGGAGCTGTTAACGGCAAATTAAATGACGTAGCCAATGCTATTTTCTCCGGCACTGAATTAGCTGTAAAAATTATACTTACACTCCTCGGCATAATGACTTTTTGGCTCGGCATAATGAAAATTGCTGAAAAATCAGGCATTGTTGAATTTTTATCCAAAATTTTAAATCCGATAGCTCAAAAAATTTTTCCTGAAATTCCAAAAGATAGCCCAATAATTGGAGATGTAGCAATGAACTTCTCGGCGAATGCTTTAGGTTTAGCTAATGCCGCAACTCCAATAGGAATAAAAGCAATTGAAGGTATGCAAGAATTAAACAAAGA
>CALUUJ010000015.1 GCA_944323935.1 Candidatus Gastranaerophilales bacterium
AGATTAGTAAGCTTTACAAAAGCCTTACTACGACCTTCTAAACATAATGTAATTTTTGCGGAAGGAAACTTTTTCTTTAAACTTTGAATTACAGGCATAAAAAGAATCTCATCACCAATTCCGCCAAAGTTTATTAACAAAATATTTTTATAATTATTCATATCAGAAAGGTTTTGTTTGATTTAATTTGTTTCTTAATTCTCTAAAACGAGCAATATCTTCTTGTGCTTTGCCTGTTTCTCTAAACACAACTTGGCTTGAAGGGTGAACCATCATAATACAATCGATATGAATTTCTAAAAAATTATACCTTCTTGGCGGAACATTAGTGTTTCTAGCCATTATTTCAGCATTAGTAACAGCTAAAAACCTTTTTTCTTTGTCGTTTAATAAATCTGTCAATTCTCTATTTGTTTTTGTATATTTTGATACGTGAACAGTGCCTTTAATTTCATGGTCTGCAGTTAAAATAATAACCTCTATTGGAACAGTATCTAATTCTTTTGCCATTTTCCACCTTCTGAACAAACTATATCTTGATTATATTATAAAATTATTCATAATTCCAGTATTTAATTATGTTTATACGCAAATTTTATTTTTAGATGTTTTATTACTGATATACAAGGATAAAGAAAGAATAAATAATAATGAATAACATAAGTTTCAAGGGATTTTATCAGGTCTCCCCATATGAAAATAAAAAGGCGAATATGAAACTGGCTTCAGCAATGGTGAGTGCAATACCTGATACAACATCTATAGGCTATCTTGGCAGTAATTTGAGAACTTTTTATATTCCGGAGGAAAAAGAACCTCAGTTTGAAAAATTAGCGCAAGCACTAAGAGCAAAATCTCTTGTATATATAGAAAATATTGGAACTCAATTGCCTTCATTTGATTCTTTGCTTCAATCTCGTATTAGGGATTTTAGCCCTAGCGATGGTTATGAATATGTTGCCATTTCCACTGAAGAATATAAAAAATATATTGATTTATATCAGATAAAAGCTCATGATAAAAATTCAAACTTTGGTCTTTTTCATATTGCTTTATTTGATACGAAGATAAATGTTCCGGAATTAAACGTTATTAGTGCAAGTGAAAATTCAAAAGGCACATTAGGTGCAGAGGCTAAAAAAAATTATAGAATTCAAGTTCCAAATAATTCTAAAGACGTAATATCTTCATTTTTAAAATTAGGATATAAAGAAATACCGATTAAATTATCTAAAAAGAGCTTAAAATATCTTGAAAAACTATCCAAAGAAACTGGTCTTAATTTAATTTCTCGCAAAATTAATGTATTACCTTTAGAAAAATAGTAGTCTGAGTTATATATCTTTGCTTTATTTTTTCTTTATTCTAAAGTTAAAACATCATTTAGTGTTTTCATTTTCTCTTTTGTTATCTTTTGCATAAAATAGCTTATGTTATTTTTAATAAGACCTTCAATTTCAGGGATTACCATTTCCCAACTTGAAAAAAGTTCCATGCAGTCCTCATAATATATTATTCTGTTTTTATCATTATTTTCTTGAGCTATATTCAATTGCTTGCTGAAAAAGTCTATTGCATCAGCGACATATTGAGTTAGTTGATCCGGATTCACAATACCTGTTGCACAAAATGGTGTTCTTTGATGTAAGAAACTGGCCATTTGAATTTTTATTGCTTCAGCCTTTTTTATATCTTGTGAGATGTTTCCTTTTTCATCTTTACAAAGTAATGATGCATGAGCATTTTCTTTTCTTGCAATATTTTCTAATATTTCACTAAAATAACAATCTTGGGCAATTTCTCTATAATATAACGACATTTCATAATGATATTTTCTTTTTGCAGATAAATAATCATTAAAAGTTTTATCTGCATTTGGTGATTTTAATAAATAATTATGTAATGTCCATAATTCAAAAGATCTTAAACTGGAAGGTAAAAATGAAGTATCAGATTGATGGCAATTTACACCATTTATACCACCATAAATTCTTTCTTGAATTTTGTTTGTAATATTTTCAACTTGAGAATATTCAAAGTCATATACTCCTGCTTTTTTCGGTGTTACTTTAATGTTTTTTCCGTTAAAATCATAATTCATGAATCGATAAAAAGTTTTCTGTGAAGGTTTATATTGTCCTTTATCCATAGCGCAAATTATATTAATTAAACTGAATAAATTTTCTTTTGTTAAGTTCATCGCACTTGGATTTGGATTTTCTCCTTCTACTTTTGTAGATACTAAATAATATTCTGACGCAGGTGTTCTAAATGCGTAACATCCATTTTGCGAATTCGGGAAACGAATACCTAAATCGTACATTTTATCAAGCATTCTTATTTCTCTTTCCGGAATAGAAAAATCTTCTTTATTTTTCGTTTTATAGGTCTTTACTATTAAATCTTCACCAAAGAAGAAAGCTTTACCATTACAGCCTTCCATATCTTTTTCTGTTTTATCAATTTTTGTTGCTGCTTTAATAGCTGCATTAATATCATCTGCAGAAGGACAAGCCTTTATTGGAATTATATAGTTCCCACTTTTGTCCATATATGGACTTTTTATTCCGGAAAAATAAGGTCTGTTATTTAGATGAAGAATTCTTGATATTTGCATTCTCACTGTTCCTTGCTTTTTGTAAAAATAACAAATATTGTAAAAAAAAATATTGATATTCTTTTTTTATAAGTAAACTATTGTTAAGTATATTCTTCTTATTATATTTATTTTAATTAAATTATTTTTCAATGTTCTTTTTTAGCCAATTATTGACATGTGTTGATATATTTGATGAAAAACAAAGATTAGGTTGTTTCTTAAAAAACATTAATACCTCTTTTAAATTATCAGAAATTGGTTTGTCATAATTCTCATTCATCCAATAAAATTCAACATTTATTTCTATTCTTTCACATTTTAATTTATTGCAGTGTTTTATAAATTCTTTTGCTTCTTTAATGTTGTCATTTATCCCGGGAATAATTATATATTTAATTGTTACTTCAGCATTTGGATTCTTCTTTGAAGCCTCTATATACTTTTTAAGATTTTTCCAAACAGAATCATAACCTTTTACCCTTTTGATTTGTTCATATATTTTCTTTGTTCCTGCATCTACAGAAACTTTTAGTTTAGTTTGTCCTGATTTTAGGGCTTGAGTAATATCTTCGGAATATGTTATACCTGCACTAAGAAATTCTATTGAACTATTTTGTGAAAAAACAAAGTCTATAAGCCATTTTAATTCACCTTTTGGATATTCAGCGCATTCTCCACCTCCTATAATAAAGTGGCAGCCTGATTTGAACATATTCTTTTCTTTTAACTGCGTTAATAATGGTCTTACATCGTATGTATTTCTAGTATTTAAATCTTTTTTAATTTCGGCTTTCCCTCCACCTGATATAATACAATATATGCAATCGCAACTGCAATTTGTTCTATTGGACACAGAAACGTCAATAAATCCAGGTTCTTCATCCCAATCTCTTTCCATAAGAGTTGGGCAATCTTTACAAACTTCAGGATAATTACCTTTTTTACATTGTTCTATATAATTCTTACGATTTTGTATGTATTCATCAACATCAATCAGTTCACCGTGATAATTCTCTTTAAAAGTAAGTTTCTTATCAAATGATGCACAGCAATATGTTAAATCATCTGCATTTATGACTAAGTGATACAAAGCCCATTCACAACACTTAAATTTCATTTCGATTCCTTTTTCAGTTAGAATTTTAACATACTATAAACTATTGGTCTACGCATTAATTAAATGCTACAATAACTTATTAGACAGATATATAGGTAAATTTATCATATGAGAATATGTAATAATTTAAATACGTCAATTTGCTTTAACTATAAAGATATAGGAATTACTTATTGTACGCTTACAAATGCATCAAACGGGAAAGGATGGCCTAAAATCTCTGATAACGTTTTTGATGGTGAAAAAATAAATTGGACAAAATTTTTTGAAGAACGTTCTAAAGAAATTGAAGCTATCAAAAATGGTTGTGAAAGACATGAATGCAAGGACTGTCAGCAAATAACCGATATTAATTTTTGTGATGACAGAAAGATTCATTATGTTTTGCTCTCACCTTGGCAAATATGTAATTCTAATTGTATATATTGTTTGGGTCATGCTGAAGTGATATCGGCAAAAGCTCCTAACTATTATGAATATTATAAAGAGTATGAAGAACCTTATGATATGCTGTCTATTATAAAAGATATGATTGCAAATGATGTCTTAGCGAAAGACGCAGAAATAGATTTTGCAGGTGGTGAGCCAACTCTTTATCCTAAATTTGATGAAATAATAAATTTCTTTATAGATAATAGTTTTAAAAATATTATTATTCATACCAACAATATTCAATATTCAAAGGCAATAGAACGTGGCATTAAAGAAAATGCAATCAGTCTTATGATTTCAATTGATGCCGGCACTAAAAAATGCCACGAAAAAACAAAAGGTGTTAAATCTTTTGATAAAGTCTGGCATAATTTCAAAAAATATTCAAAAGCTAGAAATAAAAATTACACTATGCGTTTATGTACTAAATACGTTTTGGTTCCTGGAATAAATGATTCAGAAAAAGAATTGGAAGAATTTATTAAACAATCTAAAAAGAATGGAGCAACACAAGTTGCATTAAATGTTTATAACCAACTTTTAAATGAAATGAACTATGAAGAAAAATTATTAAATCATTTGAAACAACTTGCTGATTTTTGGATCTTAAAAGCAAAAGAAAAAGAATTGCCATATATTCTTTTTCCTAATATAGAATATGTTTATCAGAAACTCGAAAAACAACCTTTTTAAATAAGAAAAAATATACCTAACTAATATGTCTCAAAGCATATGTATTAATTATATTTTCAGTTTTTGACCAAAGTCTTAAGTTTATACCTTTTTCTTGACATAAATTTTTAAAACAAAGATATAAAGCACCATAATGTTTTGGTAAAGGTTTTTCATCTAAATTTGTAAACATTACATATTTATTATCAATCATAAATTCAATGTTTTGTACTTCAATTGCAGACATCAAATTTATAAATTTAGTTATTTCTTCAATATTATCATTAATGTGTTCAATAAGAATATATTTAACTACTACGCCTTCAGGATGCTTACTTTTTAAGTATTTTTTCAAATTTTCTACAGAATTCTTAAATTTATCGACTCTTTTAAGTTTGTAATAAATTTCGGGTGTAGCGCAATCTAAAGCAGTGGTATACGTACATATATTTCTATCTAACAATTTTTTTATAATTGGCTGATATTTAATATTATTTGATAGAATATAAAAGCTGCCAATTCCTTGTTTTAAAAACTCTTTTACTATTAGTTCAAACTCTTTCAGGACGGAGATATCTCCACCTTGAATACTTGCCATCAAATTTTTTCTATCAAGTAATTCGTTTTTATACAATTGTTTCAATAGTGGCAAAAAATCATAATATTCACTCTTTTCAGGTTTATATGTTATTTTCCCTTTTGAATCCAACATTCTCGCACAATATATACAACCACAATTGCATTGAGTCCAATGACTTATATTTAATGTTGTAAAAACATCAGAAACTTTATCTTCGGATTTTCTTTCCCGAAGAAAGAAACAACCTTTGCAAGGAGATTTATCTATATTTTCATCAGTCAAGAGTTCAAAAGCAGTTTGTTTAACCTTCTTAAATTTATTCCAGTCTATATTTTGTCCGCGATATGCTTCATAATATACAGGTCCAATCTGACCAGAACAGCAAGACATTATACGATCATGAAAACAAGATAAAACATTATTTAATTCATCACAAAAATATTTCTTACTCATTATATAACCTATAAATTCAAGACTAAAGCCCGATCATAAAATTCAAATGCAATATTATCTTGTTCACATCTATTTCTGATATATCTTAGTAAATCTTTCACATACTCGGGAACTTCACCTGATTGTCTTACAAACCATTTCTCTTCAATATCTGCTATTAAATATTTTACGCCAAGTTCTTTAGTACATAGATTATACCATTTATCAATTTCTTCCTTCGTATCATTTACATTAGGAATAATAATATATTTCACACCCAGTGCATTTGGTCTTGAGTTTATTGCTGCTTTTGCATATGCTTTTATCGTTTTACAAGTATCTTTAAATTTATCAACTTTTTTGACTTGTTTAAACACTTCTCTTGAACCTGCATCTAATGAAATTACTATTCTAATGTCAATATTTTCCTTTCTCAGAACATCCAAAACCATTTTACTAGTTTTTATTCCGTTTGTATAAAGAGCAAAATGTCTGTTCCCATATTTTGCAAATAAGTTTATAATATCATCAAAACTTTTGAGAATGGTTGGTTCTCCCATTGAAAATGAAACGTGTGCATTTGGTTCTTTTTCTAAATTGTATATTTTTTTGTCTAACAATTCTTTAAACAAAGGAAATATATCGTAGCCTTTTATTGTTCTATGTTCTAATATTTCTTGATATGAAAAACAATATATACAATTTGCATTACATTTGTTAGAATGTCCAATCCATATCATATCTATATAGTTATCAAGGTCAGATTGAAATCGTTCCTTAGAATTTTCATCAAACTCTTCTATCCAATGACAGCCTTTGCAAAAAGGTGGTATATCGCCATTTCTCATATTTTTAACTAGTTTATTTTTTATTTCAAAAATCTTATTCCAATCAACTTTATCTTTAGGACCTGTGTATGGAATTATATAATTATTATTTCTTTCATTTGGAGAATGTATAGAAAGATGACAGTGTCTAAAACAATCGTAATGAATGTAAAGCCCATGCGCCAAATATCTACACCTATACATTTTCTTATATATCCTATTAATTATACACGATATATTATATCACAAATAATTTGTGGATTTACTTTATACGTGGTACCATTTTCTATATGAGGTATAAAAGTTGCCGATTATTAGAGCATGGTATTTATTTTCATTTAGATCCTGAATATATGAAGTTGTGTGTTGGACATTGCTGTAATACAGATCATTTAGATTTTCAACATCGCTTGTATTTATATTCGGATCTGAATAATACATTAATTAATTGGGATTATATATTTGAAGAAAAGAGAAAATTAAGAGAAAACGCAAAGAAAGGTATATTCCCGTACCAATGTAATGGATGCTTTGAGTTACAAGAAAAAGATTGGGATAACAATGATTATATAAACCATATTACAACTGGTCATATTCTTAAATGCAATTCAAGATGTGCATATTGTCCAATAGGCAAAATTCCTGAATGCCACAATAAAGAGCAAGATATAGATATAAAGCCTATAATTAATGAATTATTAGTTAAAAATTTATTAAAGTTTAATGGTTCTTTAAGATTTGTTGGAGGTGAACCAACATTAATGAAAGAATTTGATTGGTTGGTTGAATTATTTTCTAAAAATAATGTACCCGAGATTTACGTACCAACTTCTGGCATTAGACTTTCAAAAAGTTTGTGCAATGCATTACAAAGAGTCGATAGTGCAGCTATTGTTGCGAGTATAGATGCTGGAACAAAAAAGACTTTTGAAAAGGTTAAGGGTACTAAGTTTTTTGATTTAGTTCTTAGAAATATGAAAATTTATCTTAGTAATGCAAAAGAAAAAAATTTTGTGATTCCTAAATTTATTTTATATACTAATTACAATGATAGAGCAAAAGAAATAGAAAAATTACTGTGTATTTGTAAACAAATTGGGTTTGTTGAATTACAATTTGATGCTGAACATAGTGTATCATCAGCAGAGCAATGTACAAACAAAAAATATGTAAATAGAACAATCAAAATGCTTGAATATACCAAAATGTTAGGTAGAAAATATAATATAAAAATTACATCATTCCTTGCATTTATGAATAGGACGCAACAGATTTATGCAAAGCAAAAATTGTTTTATTACCAAAATAAAGATAAATATATTGATTTATACTTAGATAAAAAGAATAAAGTTATAAATGGAAATCAATATTATTCAAACTTATACATTGATATTAACGAAGTTTCATTATATGAAATCATTGAAAAAATTAATAAGCTTATACAAAATGAAAAATTTTCACCAACAAGAAAAATTTTTGTTAAAATATCAAGAGATATAGATTCTGAATTAAAAGAAAAACTAATGTCATTTCTTCGTCTTGGGTTTGATTTTGATATTACAATAGAAAACTTTGTTGATGATGAAATAATTGAAGAAATAATAAAAACGAGTTACTCTACAGTTAATTACCAAGTAAGCAAAAAATTTTTTGATTTATTTAAAAAAAATTACTTACAGAAGAAGTATAAAAGTATAGAGAAATTAAGTAACGTAGTATTTTGTTAAAATATTCAATATTTTTCTCCTAACAAAAAATGGAGTTCAGATTTTAGTTTTGTAATAGGTGATATTTTTCTACAAGTGTAGAATTTATTTTCAATGATTGCTTCTGCCCAAAGTTCTAATATTAAATTCATACAATAATTCTTTGCTTGCTTTTTAAAATATTCGTAACTTTTTATGACCGATGCTTCTAGATACATATTTTTTTTGCTTGAATTTATTTTTCTATCATTATGGTTTACTGCTCTGGCAACAGTTCGTACTCCACATTCCTGACATACTTTAAAGAATGCATCAATTTCTTTTTTATTATCATTAACATTTGGAAAGATAATGTATTTTATTCTTATCTGATAAGGTTCTTTTCCTGCTTTTTTTAGATCTTCAATATATTTCTTTATATTCAAAATTACATCATTAAATTTATCAACAATTTTCATTTTTTTAAAAGTGTCATTTGTTCCACAATCTAACGAGATATACAAAATACTATCATCACGATCTATTAATAGTTTAGAAATCATTTCATTATAAACTATTCCATTTGATAATATTTCTGTCTTACAATGATGTTTTAATGCAATATTAGCAATATCATTAAATTCTTCTAACATAGTAGCTCACCTCCGTTAAAGGCAATAAAAGTATTATTGGTAATTCTGTTATCTACTTCTAAATGTCTTAATAAAGGCAAAACATCATAAAAAAGGCTTTTACGAACTTCATCTCCACTATATACTGAATTCACACAACAATAAAAACATTTACAATTACAATGATTATGATTAAAAATTGTAATTTTGTTTATTACATTATTATTTAGATTATTATCTTCATATTGTTTTTCATTATAATGCAAGTCAGGACATCCCATACAATTGGTTGGAACAACTCCTTTTTTCAGATTAGATTGTTAATAAGATCTAAACGCCTTTTTTCATTTTTATTCCAGGCATCATCTTCTTCGAATGGAATAAAATCAGGACCCTTCCATACAGAATTACAGTATTTATAACCGTCAAATCCTAAAACTATACTTGATTGTATATGTTCACAATATGCTTCTTTCACTTGAATTTACCTAAAAAATTCCCCTCTATCTAAAATTTCTTTTAAATATGACCAAAGACTTGGGTATATATCATATTCTTTACATTTTTTTTCCCAAAATTCATAAATCTTATAGTAATGTGGTGGGATTTTAAAAACTTTATTTTCCAGAAATTCAGGATCACATTGATCTATTGTTAATTCAGAAATTTTTATACCTATTTCTTTCATTAATTCAATATATTTACTTACTTCTTCAATATTATCATTGCAATTTCTTACAAGAATATATTTTAATCTGAGTTGAATAGGTAATTTTGAATATCTTTTAAGATTCTTTACTAAATCATCAAACTTATCAACAGTTTTAATTTTTTTATAAGATTCTCGGCAACCGCAGTCAATAGAAATATCCATATCAACAAAAGTCTTTTTGCATATTTTTTCAATAATTGGTAGGTATATAATTCCATTTGTTGCTATTTCTATTTTTTTTACACCGTTATCGATAAAAACGTTTACAAGATCTTCAAATTCTTCCAATACAGAAATATCTCCACCTTGAAATAATACAGTCAGATTATTTTTTTCAATCAATTTTTTTTTATATAGTTGTTTAATTATTGGTAATAAATCATAATAATCACTTTTTTGGGGTTTTAAGACAATTTTTCTTTTTGAGATATATTGTTCTGCACAATATATACAACTACAGTTGCATTGTTTAAAATGTTTAATTATAAGAGTGTTTGGTTTTGGGATTTTTCTGAATATATTAAGCCCAGTGTATTTTGGTTTGTCTTGTTCTTGTAGATCAAAGCATCCAATACATTCTTTTGGTATATCTCCCCTATCTAGCAATTTAATCAAAGATTCTCTATTTTTTATAATTTTGTCTGTAGAATGTATATTCCCCGTTACATCAATAGAAGGACCTGTTCTAGTTGCACAACAAAATAAAATTTTTAAAGCATCGAAATCAATTGTTTCATTTAGTCTTTTGCAAAAATAACTTTTTTTCATAATTACCTCTATTTTTTAATTTAAATATTCAACAAAGTTATATATTTCTTCATTTAAAATATATTTATTTAGATTTTCATAGCCAACAGCATTATCTGAGTGTTCCAAAATAAAATGATCATCTAACAAGTTCGAAAATTTTATGTTTTCTAATTCTGATTTTGTAAAACTTCCTCCTTTTTCATAAAAAATTTCAAAAGCATTTTTACTCACACAGTATCCTATATTTGCAGCTTTTTTATTTTTATATACAATTGTATAATAGTCTAATATGTACTTATTCGTTGTTGTACATCTATTTTCAGGAAGTTCATAATTATATAAACTTGGTGTTGGATTATAGTTATATTGTATATCTGGTAATATAGGTATCTCGTTTCTTAAATAATAAAATCTTAGCATTTTATCCCCAATATAGTTATGAATTTTATATTTTTTATTTGATAGTGTTTCATCTTTAATAAAATGTTTATCAATATTTAATATTAATATTGGAGGTGTAAGTAATAAAAATAATATTATAGTTACAAATATTTTTTTGTTGTTTGTATTTTCTAAGATAGAATTGACTATAAAGAAGAATGCGAATATGCTTAATAGTGAAAATTCGAATATTAAAATTTCTCTGGATAACCAAAAATTGATTTTATCGTAATATGTTCTGCCACAAAATACTAGTGAGAACATTGTTATTAATATAGAAAATTCTATAATTATGGAAGTGATAATTTTTTGATTGTTTTCTTTTTTTATTGAATATATAAATGCAATAATAAGCATTAAGAAAAAAAATACCCAAAAAATTATTTGTTGTAAAAATATTTTTTCAACGTATTCTATGGAAAAATTTTTTAACTCAATAATTGAAATATATATTTTTTGTAATCCTCTTGCTTCTGCTAATATTTGGTAGCCATCTGAATGTAGATACCATATTGAGAATATAAAAAAAGTTAGGATTATTGAAAGAATAGCTTTATTTTGTTTGCAAAAAAGTTGTTTTTTCTTTATCTTATAAACAATCAAGAATAAAATTAAAAAGAAAAAAAGTATATAAGAAATAAAAATAAGAAGCTCAAGATTCGTAGCAATTATAAATGATGAAATAACGGTTAATACAATATTCCAATTAGAAAGTTTTTCTTTATTGAACGTTAATTTATATATATTCTGCCATAGCAATAAAAAGAAAAGTGAAATAAAAATATATCTATAAAATTCATTTGTAGAAAAAAAGAGATATTGTGAGTTTGTATGTACTATTTCAAACAATAATACTCCTATAGTAAAAAAATAACCGGCAAAATGTGTTAAAGTATTCTTATTCCCTATTGTTAATGTATTTGCCATTATATAACAAGTTATACAGAATATTATTCCTTGGATTGTACCTTGTGCTTTTCCTATGAAATCAGCCGGATGAATATTTAAGAATGTAGGTAGAGCAAAATCAATAAGTTTTGTTATGAATGAAACAATATAACCTCCACCATGTGCTTTATCCACACCATTAAGTAATGGCGACAATATATTTTCTCCATTTTTATACAATCCAAAGTTATAATTATCACAACTAAAAGAATTTGCGCTATTTATATAAGATATTAATAAAATTGTAATAATTGATATAAGTGCAAACAGAAAAATATATATAATTTTTGAATACTTCATTTGTTTTTTTTAATAATCATGCTTCATATTAAATTTTAACATAAATTTTTTATTAATAAATTTGTAAAGAAGAATTTTTGTTATAGAATTATTTAATGACAATTTGTTGCAAACATCCGTTCAATACAATACAAATACAAAATACAGGCGAAGTGTACTGTTGTTGTTGTTATTGGACAAATTTTTATTCATTTGGAAATATTTTTGAACAACCATTTGATAAGATTTGGAATGGAGAAAAGGCAAAAGAATTTAGAAAACAATTCATCGAAAACAACTATAAATACTGTAATTTAGATATTTGTGATCCTTTTAATCAAGATTTTAAACCTGAGTATACTGCAGATTATCCCAAAAAAGTAGAATTAAGCTATGATAGAAGATGTAATGTACGTTGCATTTTTTGTCGAAATGAAAAAAATAAAGAAGAAGAAGAATACAACAGACAAAAAGAAAAAAGAATAGAAGAAAATTTTGACAAAATTTTTACTCCAATTATTCAAAAAGCAGAAGTAGTTGAATTAAATTCATCAGGTGAATTATTTGCAAGTAAGCACTCTATTGAAATTCTAAAAAAAATAATAAAAATTAATCCAAGTATCAAATTTAATATAATCTCTAACGGAATATTGTTTAATGAAGAAAACATAGATAAATTAGACTTAAAAACACATCTTAATAACATAACCATTTCTATACATGCTTCAACTGAAAAGACTTATAATAAACTTGTTGAGCATGGCAATTTCAAGGCCATTATGACAAACATTAAATATTTATCAAAATTAAAAGAGGAAGGTATTCTACAAGATATACAATTAAACTTTGTTGTTACTTCTATTAATTATAAAGAAATGAAGGATTTTGTTAAACTAGCAAAAAAACTAAATGCTAAAGCCTTTTTTATAAACTATCATAGACAAATTAATTCAGATGAGTTGATGATGAAATTAGATATATCTAATTCTTCGCATAAAAAATATAATGATTTTGTAAAAAGATTGAAAGATCCTATTTTTAATGAAGACTGTTGTGTAATAAATGATTATTTAAAGAATTTAAAACCAGTAAGTCAATCTTTTTGGGAAACTTTTTGTTTCAAACAATAGGCTTATGTTATTCTTTTCAAATAGTTAAATTGAATAACTATTTATAGCTGCCGACTTTCCTTCCATATTTGTCGTATTCAGTAATTCTACCTGAAGGATCTTTTTTAAAAGAGCCTGTTTTACGGCCATATTTATCGTACTTAGTTGTTACACCGTTTGAATTTGTTTTGTAACTACCTGTTTTACGGCCATACTCATCATAAGAATTATAACCGGTTGATGTTTTTTTAAAGCTGCCTGTTTTTCTGCCATATTCGTCGTAAGCGTTATACCCCGATGAAGTTTTTTTGTAAGACCCTGTTTTAGAGCCATATTTATCGTAAGAATTATAACCTGAATATGTTTCTTTATAAAAACCTGTCTTACGTCCATAACTATCATAAGAATTAACAGCAAAAGCGCAACCGGTGAAAAATAATAAAACAAAGAAAGTAAAAAGATTTTTCATACAACACCTTTCATACTTATTATAACGATTATAAAGAATAAAAGTTTTTCCTGCAATTCTAAGGCAGGATTGAAAAAATATTTTATGCTAAAATTTTGATATGAAAGAGTTTGAAAACAAAGTAATTATAGTAACAGGCGGAACTTCTGGGATAGGAAAATCCATCTGTGAAGAATTCAATAAAGCGAATGCAAAAGTTGTAATTATAGATAAAAAAGAGCCCGATATCCCCTGCGATTTTTTCTATAAAGGCGATATAACAGAAAAAGATGTAATAATTGATTTTACTCAAAAAGTCATAGAAAAATACAAAAAAGTTGATTTTATTATAAACAACGCAGGATTATCAAAAGGCGGACTTCTTTCTTGCGATTTAGATGATTTTCTATACGTGCAGAAACTAAGCCTGTTTGCGCCATTTGCCCTAGTGAAGCTATTTTTAAATAACCTAAACGATAATGCAGTAATTATAAATATTTCATCAACAAGGGCATTTCAATCGCAAGCAGATTGGGAAAGCTATTCAGCAGCAAAAGGCGGAATAATTTCATTAACTCATGCAATGGCAGTAACCTTGAAAGGAAAAGCAAGAGTCAACTCAATTTCTCCGGGGTGGATTGATACAATAGGCTATAATTTTTCGCCCTCAGATATTACACAGCACCCGTCTAATTGCGTAGGCGAGCCTGTTGATATTGCAAACGCTGTTTTGTTCTTATGTTCAAACAAATCAAAATTTATAACAGGTGAAAACATAGTAATTGATGGCGGAATGAGTAAATTAATGGTTTATCATAATGATGAAGGTTGGACTTATTCAAACTAAATAATAAGGCAAAAGGAAATGACAAAGTTTGATTTACATATACATAGCAACTGTTCAGACGGTAGCGACACAGTAGACGAATTAGCAGAGAAAATAAAGAAAGCAGAAATAGAAATTTTTGCACTAACAGACCACGACACAGTGGAAGGCTGTAAACTAATGTCTGAAAAATTTGAAAAAGGATTTATAAAAGGCATAGAGCTAACCTGTCTTTTAGAAGATATAAAATGCCATATTTTAGGCTACGGCATAGATATTGAAAACCCCAAACTAAAAGTTCTGATTGAAAAAGGTAAAATTTTAAGACGTAAGAAACTTGAAACCCGAATTCACTACCTAAAAGATACTTGGGATTTTGAATTTACAAAAGAAGAACTGGATTGGCTATATTCAAGAAAGAGCGTAGTAAAAACACACTTGGCAAATATTTTGGTAAAAAGAGGGCTTGCCGAAAATAACATTGCCGCAATGGAAAAATATTTAAACGGATGTAAAACAGGCAATACAAGATTTGACGGTAAAGAAGCAATAGAAACAATACAACAAGCAGGCGGAATAGCAGTTTGGGCTCACCCTTTGGGCGGGGAAGGTGAAAAACATCTTGATTTCAACGCCTTTATTCCAAAACTTGAAAAAATGCTTAAATATAATATTCAAGGTCTGGAATGTTATTACTCTCGCTATAATAAGGAAGAAATAAAATTCCTTACAGACTGCGCCGAAAAATATAACCTGTACACAACAGGCGGAAGCGACTACCACGGAACAAATAAAAATATTCCGTTAACTAAACTAAATACAGATAATACCCCCGTTGAACTTGAAGTATTGAATTTTCCTAAAATATATTAGTTATTCTCTTTTAAGAAACTCAAAACCTCATCAACATGACCTTTAACTTTTACTTTTCGCCATTCTTTTTGAATGTTGCCATTTTCGTCCAAAATAAAAGTAGAGCGTTCAATCCCCATATATTTTTTGCCATACATAGATTTTTCTTTCCAAACGGCAAATTTTTCAGCTAAGATATGCTCAGGGTCAGATAACAGAATAAAATTCAAACTTTGTTTTTCTCTAAACTTTAAATGACTCTTAATGCTGTCAGGACTAACGCCAATAACAACAGCATAATTAATTAGCCTGTTAAAACTGTCTCTAAAATCGCAAGCTTCTTGAGTGCAACCCGCAGTATTATCCTTAGGATAGAAATATAAAACAACCCTCTTACCTAAAAACTCATCTAAATTATATGTTTGCTCAACCCCGTTTTCATTAATACCTAATATACTCATTTCGTTTCCTTTTAACCAAACTTTTTATATTATTTTATCATCAAAATTGTTACAATTTATGGTATACTTACTTTAATATTAACATCATTTAGGAATTTATATGACAGTAGACTCAGAAGCAAAAGCAAGAATTAAAATCAACAAACAATTAGAAGAAGCGGGTTGGCGATTAATTGATGATGAAAAGGGTAGAGCAAATGTTGATTTAGAATATACTACAAAAATAAAACGAGATGATAAATTTAAAACTGGTATTTTAGATTATCTATTATTAGATTCAAAAAGCTTTCCTCTATGTGTTTTAGAAGCAAAAAGAGATGATGTTAATCCGTTATATGCAAAAGAACAAGCCAGAGCATATGCAATGAGTCAGAACATTCGTTTTGTAATACTTTCTAACGGAAATATAAGTTATTTATGGGATATAGAAATTGGAAATCCTGAGATTATAACATCAATGCCAACTCAAGAATCTCTTGAACAAAGAATTTCTTTTAAACCAAATGTCAAAAGCTTATGTTCTGAAGTGATTACGAAAGAATATGTAGCTTTAATGCAAAATCCAAATTTACTAAAAGAACCCGACTATATTGATGAAAGCAAAAGAGATAAATTTTGCTTTGAAAAAGGTTATAGAATTTTAAGAGATTATCAAATTAATGCAATAAAGGCATTGCAAGAATCTGCTAAAAATGGTAATAATAGATTTTTATTTGAAATGGCAACAGGTACGGGGAAAACACTGACATCGGCAGCAATAATTAAATTGTTTTTAAAAACTGGTAATGCAAGAAGAGTTCTGTTTTTAGTTGACCGAATTGAATTAGAAAGACAAGCGGATAAAAACTTTAAAGAATATTTGAAAGATTATACAACTTTAATATATAAAGAGAATAAAAACGAATGGAAAAAAGCAGAAGTAGTTGTTACTACCATACAAAGTTTATTGATAGATGATAGATATAAAAGAATATTTTCACCTACTGATTTTGATTTGATAATATCAGATGAATCTCATAGATGTATAGGTGGCAATGCTAGAGCAGTCTTTGAGTATTTTATAGGTTACAAGTTAGGACTAACTGCGACTCCAAAAGATTACATAAAAAATGTTGATACAAAAAAACTAAAATTCGAAGACCCCAAAGCTTTAGAGCGTAGAATTTTATTAGATACATATAAGACATTCGGTTGCGAAAGCGGAATTCCTACCTTTAGGTTTAGTTTAATAGACGGCGTTCCAAAATATTTAGTCAATCCTATTGTTGTGGATGCAAGAACTGATATAACAACAGAACTACTATCTGAACAAGGGTATTCTGTAATGCAAATATCTGATGATGGTGATGAAATCGAAGACCAAATGTTTAAAAAAGATTTTGAAAAGAAATTCTTTTCAGAGAATACCAATATTCAATTTTGTAAAACGTTATTAGAGAATGGTTTAAAAGACCCATTTTCAGGAGAATTTGGCAAAACAATAGTTTTTTGTGTAAGTCAACCTCATTGTGCCAAAATAGTACAAATATTAAATAAAATGGCCCATGATATATGGCCAGGGAAATATAATTCTGATTTTGCTACACAAGTTACATCTTGTGTTCCAACGGCACAAGATATGACAGAACAATTTTCTAATAATAATTTAGCAGGTAATTCAAGATTTTTAGAAGACTATAAAACAAGTAAATCAAGAGTATGTGTAACAGTAGGAATGATGACAACAGGGTATGACTGCCAAGATATTTTAAATCTTGCCCTAATGCGTCCAATATTTTCACCGACAGATTTTGTACAGATAAAAGGAAGAGGGACAAGAAAATATACTTTTAAATATCCAACAACAAAACCTACTGAATTTATTGAAAAAGAGCATTTTAAATTATTTGATTTCTTTGCTAATTGCGAATATTTTGAAAAAGATTTTAATTATGATGAAGCCTTGAAATTACCAAGAGGAACTTGTTCATCAGGTGGAGGAGGAGAACAACCACAAATAGAAACCATTGAAATATTTGACCCAGATAAGCTAAAAGAATTAAAAGAAACTCAAATTGGTACAGAGGGAATGAGAATTGATAGAGAATTATTCCAACAATTCAAAGATACTGTTGTACAAGATGAAGATCTTAAAAATGCAGCTAAAAATGAAGATTGGGATAGAGCTGAAACTATTGCAAAAGAAAAATATGATAATAAACCAAATTTATTTGCGACATTAGATAAAATAAGGAAATCAGAGAACTTAGATAGAAGATTAACTTGGAAAGAAGTTATCCAAAGAGCGTTTGGTTTTATTCCTAAATTCAAAAACAAAGATGAATTATTAGAAGATGAGTGTGATAAATATATCTCAATCTACAAACCCGAATCTGATTATATTCCATATATCAAGAACTTTATAAAAGCCTATGCAACAGATGGAGAGTTTAGAAATATTATTGATATGAAAAAGTATCAAGAACTTAATTTCTATGCAGGGTTTACTATTGAAGATTATAAGCATTTAAACGGTTATAGAGAAACTTTGCCTGAATATATAAAAGATAATATTGTACTGAATAAATTTATGTAAGAGAGAAATTTATGTTAACAAAGGATATTAGAAAAACAATTGACAATGCAAGAGATATTTTAGTAGGTAAAATTCCAAATCCTCAATCACAAATTGAGCAAATAACAATTGCAATGATTTATAAGTTTATGGATGATATGGATTTAGAATCTGTTGAACTTGGCGGAGAAAGACAATTCTTTGTTAATGAACTTGAATCATACGCATGGTCAAAACTTATGTCTCCCCAATTAGGTAATGAAGCAAGGATGAATTTATATACAGAAGCTCTTGATAAATTACCTCTTACAGAAAGTATTCCTAAATTGTTCAGAGAAATATTCAAAGGTGCATATTTACCATTTAGAGATGGACAAACTCTAACTTTATTCTTGAAAGAAATTAATGAGTTATCCTATAAAAATAGCGAAAATTTAGGTAATGGTTTTGAATATTTATTATCAATAATGGGCTCGCAAGGAGATGCAGGACAATTCAGAACCCCACGACATATTATTGATTTTATTGTAGATGTCGTTAAGCCAACTAAAACTGATACAATACTAGACCCTGCTTGTGGTACAGCTGGATTCTTAATTTCTGCATATAAATATATTTTAAAAACAGCAGAGCAAGAAAATAAACAACTAACTCCACAAGAAAGAACAGCTCTAACAGAAAATATTCAAGGATATGATATTTCACCTGATATGGTGAAATTAGCCCTTGTTAATATGTATCTGCACAAATTTAAAGACCCTAAAATTTATGAATATGATACCTTAACACAAGAAACAAGATGGGAAAATTATTTTGATGTCATTCTAGCAAATCCTCCATTTATGACTCCAAAAGGTGGTATTAAACCACACAATAAATTTTCAATAAAAGCAAATCGTTCAGAAGTTTTGTTTGTTGATTATATTATGGAACATATTAATTCAACAGGAAGAGCTGGAGTAATTGTTCCTGAAGGTATTGTGTTTCAATCTGCTAATGCTTATAAAGAACTTAGAAAAAAACTTGTTGATGAAAAATATTTATATGCAGTTGTAAGCCTTCCAAGTGGAGTATTTCAACCATATTCAGGTGTAAAAACTTCTATTCTTTTTATGGATAAACAGCTTGCTAAAAAAACAGATAAAATTTTATTTGTAGAAATAAAAAATGATGGCTTTGATTTAGGTGCTCAAAGACGAGAAATTGATAAAAATGATATTCCAAAAGCACTTGAACTGATTAATGAGTGGCAAAATTCAATAAATACCCAAACAGAGTTTGAACAAAACTCTGAACTTGCTACATTAGTAGAAAAATCAAAAATAGCAAAAAAAGAAGAATACAACTTGACAGCATCAAAATATAAAGAACAAAAAGGCTATTCAAATTGTAAATGGGATATTGTTACACTTGGGAGTATTTGTGAAATTGTCTCTGGTCAATCTCCAGCAGGGATATATTACAATGAAAATGGTATAGGCTGTCCATTCTATCAAGGAAAAACAGAATTCACAAACAAATATATTGATAAACCTAAAAAATGGACAACGCAAATTACAAAAGAGGCCATGTGTGGAGATATTTTAATGTCTGTGAGAGCTCCAGTTGGACCTGTAAATATTGCTACTGAAAAATGCTGTATTGGGAGAGGTCTTGCATTAATAAGAGCAAAAGAACAAGTTATACAAAGCTATTTATTTCATGTTCTAAAAAATAAAGAAAAAAATATTACAGGCAACAAAGGAGCTGCCTTTGACTCTATTACTAAAAAAGACATTGAATCTATTCAAATTCCACTTCCACCATTGGAAGTTCAAGAAGAAATTGTCAAAGAATTAGAAGAAGAAGAAAAAGCAATTGAAGAGTGTAAAAAACTTATAGAAATACACCAAGCAAAAATCAACGCCAAAATCCAGTCTATATGGGTTGAATAATATAATAAAATTTTAACATTTGTTCATAAGCAAGTGAATATATAAAAAACAATACAAGAATATTTAAAAGGAATTTTTATGAATAGATCCATCAATAAGATAAAACAAAGAACCATCAAAGACATAGCATTATTTATTAATAATAATCCTGATAAAGATGAAAAAAAAGCCTTATATTCAATGTTACTTGGTTCTGGTGCTTCAGCTTCATCTGGAATCAGAACAGGACAACAGTTAGTAAACCAATGGTTAATAGATATATATAAAAGATACAATCAACAAAATGAAGAATCCACCATTGAAGAAATAAGGGATTTCTTAGATAAAGAATGTTATGATTGGTACAATAAAGACAATGAATATGCTTCTTTATTTGGTAAAATTTATGACTTACCATCACAAAGACGAAATTTTATCGAAAGAGAAATTGGAGACGAAAAAGAACCTTCGATTGGGTATAAATATCTAAATAATCTTGCATTTGAACATAAGATTGATACATTTTTTACTACAAACTTTGATGATCTATTAGAAAAAGCATTTTCTCCATACAATAATATAAAAAGACCCATAGTATGTGCTCATGATTCATCAATTTTTAATCTAAGTGTTCATTCGAATAGGACAAAAATTATAAAACTACATGGAGATTTTTTATTTAATGACATAAAATCTTCATCTGAAGAAGTAAACAAACTAAATAAAAATACAAAAGATAAATTTGAAGAGTTTTTAAAAGTATATGGACTAATAGTGGTAGGATATGCAGGTAATGATAATTCTATTATGGACATACTAGAACAATTAGTCGATAAAGATGAATATTTAAATAATGGTATATATTGGTGTATAAGAAAAGCTGATTTTGAATCAAATAAATTAAGTTCAAAATTAATAAAATTATTAGAACACGAAAAAGTATATTACATTCTTATTAATGATTTTGATTCTTTCTGCGCAGAACTAGCTCATGAAGTCTTACCCAAAATTTCAATTGGAACTCCATTTAGTGCTAGAGCATCTGAACAAAATGAATATTTTACATTACAAAAAAAGTTACATTATAATTGTAAATATATTGTTTCAGATATAAATAACTACTTATCAGAAAATAATCCAACAAATAGAATAGATAACTTAACAACATATAGTGAGGATACAAAAAAAATAAATAAAGAGTATAGAAATGAGATTGTTGCACCAGAAGAACAAGATATTGTAACTCTAATAAAGAATAACCAATATATTGAAGCATTAGAAATAATTGATAAAAGTATAAACTACAAAATAAATATTGATGAAATACCATCATTCATATATAACAAATACATGAATTATAAAATTACCTGCCTTATTGCATTAGAAAAAAAGGAAGATGCAATTGCTAATCTTGATAAAATAATTTCATATAACAATGAAAAAAAACTAAATTCAAATATACAATATTTTGTTGATAAAGCTAATATAGTAGATTCTTACAAGGAGAAAATATTATTACTGGAAACAGCATATTCTCAAGACAAGTCTGATTATAAACTCTTAAATAGTATTGCAGAATGTAAGATTTACCAAGGAAACATAGATAATGATGCATACAAAGAGATTAAACAAATATATGATAAATCAATTTCTATTGAAAATAGCGCTGAAAACCCTTCCTATTTAGATAAACTGGATTTTGTCATTAAGTATAAAGAGAAAGAAGAAGATATTGAAAATACCTGCAAACAGATTATAGATAACTTAGAAGATAAAGACTTTTATTCACATGCAGTATATAAAGCAAAACTAGAACAAGAATATATAAAAATAAAAGAAAGAAAAGAAAATATAGAAGCAATAGAAAAAATCTTTGAAAAATACATTAATGACAATTATATATACGAAAGAAATCTATTTTATGTTGTTGAATATATGGATATTTTATCAAGGTTAAACAAAACAACTTACATTAACAAATTATTTCAAGAATTTGATAGTAGATACTCTGATGCAATTCCTTATATAGTAAAAAAAGCAAATTGTGCTATTAATAATTATTACGACAATGATCTTGCATTAAATATTATGGAAAATATAGATAAAAGGATATTAAAAATTTCCGGACGAGAAAGACTTAGATATTTTTCAATGTATTTGAGATTATTATCAAATAAAGCAGAACATGAAAAAGCTGTGAAATTTATAGAAGAACAACCAGATGCTAATATCCTAATGAAATTAGATACATATCTTGAGAATTTATTCCATGTTGATGAAAATAGATTTCTAGAAAAAATCATGTCAAATTTTGAAAAAAGTGAAAAATCCACAGATGATTATATCACATATACATATAACTTGTTAAAACTAAAAGAATACGATGAAATATACGATATTTATCAAAGATTAATTAATGATTCTTCATATAACAATGTAGATAAGAATAATTCTGTATTAATAATAAATTACTCACTTGCAAAAAAATTAAGAAAAAACCACTCTAAAATAAGGGAAAATAATCTTGAGAATATTTTAAAAGAAGATAAAGATTCTTTAACAAAAGCAGCAGCATATATTTTATTAGATGACGTAAACAAAGCAATGAAAATACTAAAGAAAGAACTAGATAAAGATTATATGATGTATTATCGACTTCAAGAAATGCCTGTTTTTGAAAATATAAAATTTGAAGAATTAAAGAAACAACCTATCAAAATCTAACATTACATTATATTGTAAAACAGAAAGTATATTTAACAATGTTTCCAAAAAGAAGAAATGTTTATTTTATAAAATATTTTTAAACAGTGGAATATTTGTGTATTACATAATTATGATATTATATTATCTTTTTACATTTTTATTCTTATTTACAGAGATTAATTTTGAATTTACAGCATAATTTTAATTTTAAAAATATCAATTACATTATATTGTAATTGAAACGTAATAAACTAAATTTACTCAAAAGAAGGCAATTATATAAAATCCTATATCAATCACCCACCCATTATCAAAAGATTTTAGTCAAAAATACTAATTGCCTTTATTTTGAAATAAGTATGTGGATATACTGTGTCAAACCAAATATCTCCGTCTCCAATCATAAAACCTCGCCAATTTCCAAAAATTTCATTTGTTTTAAGAGATTTTTTTAAATGTTCATTAAATACAATTTTTTTATCCAATTTTAAAAATTGTTCCTTATTCTCAACAACAACATATTTACCTTCACCATAATAATCATTAATTGCAATTGGATAGTGAATCATACTTGTAAATTCTTCAAAATTTTCAGCTACAACTACTTCTTTTATTTTAGTAGCATATTTTAAAGCATTTTGTCGTTCAGTCTCTTCCCTACAAGAACCGGAACCATCACTAAAAGAAAATGCATTTTTTTCTAGACTTATGGCGGAAAGATTATAATTTAATAATAAAACAATTAGTAAAGTTATGCATAAAAATATTCTTTTCATTTTCTCAATATAATCTATAATGCCAATTATTGCAAGATAAAAGGAGCGTGATTTCACTCCCCTTTATAATATAAGAAATATTATCATTCCTGTTGTATTTATTGAAGTACAACATTGAAATTTGTTATAATATAATTAGTAAGAATATAGATACTACTTTTCTGTAGTAATTTGTATTATAACTTATGATATCCTCGATACTGGACGTGCTAGTAGTACGTTGCAAGTCGAGGATATCATTTGTAAATAAATAATTTGATTATATTACATCAGTTGAATTTAATATAAAAATTTGTTATAATATTATTGTCCCTTGCTAACCCATACTAGTCGTATGAATGTTAGCGAGGGATATCTCTTGAAAAATAGTATTTTTATTACACTATTTGCAAAATATTCATATATTAATTAAGTTAAACTATGATATAATCAAACAATAGAATCTTTTCAAAAACATAATCTTTTCAAGTGGATATATGAAAATACAAAATTATAAAATCAAAAAAATTAATGGTGAATATGCTAATTTATCACTTGGAACACTAGAAGCAGATGAAGAAAAAAATGCTTCTTTTCTTAAGGATAAAACACTACAAAATATAGGAATTATCTACGATTATAGTGAAATATATCCAAATAAAGTATTTACTGATAAAATAAAAATTTCTTCTGATATACTTTTTTGTAATGAAATTGGGACAATTATTAAAATATATAAAAAACGAAGCTCCGTTTTTAATAATTCTATATCAGGTTATCAGACAAAATATATTATTCAACTTGCAAATGGAGAATGTGACAGACTTGGATTAAATATTGGAGATATACTAATTTATAATCAGGATATACTTAAGACACCTGATTTTATAAATGGTCTTTTTTATACAAATGGAGAAGAATACTTTTGCAAATCATTGAAAGGTATATATTACTATTCTTATATCTCCCACTTATGGGAAGGACCTGTTATTGAAAGTAATGAATGGCTTTTCTTTCAAAGATATTTAGCTCTTAATAACAATAAAAAAATTATACTTCCAGCAGATTTGGCAAAAGAAGAATGTATAAAGAAAGATTTAAATTTATTAGAAGATTTTAAATTAAATCAAGCCTACTATTATAAACTTTCTTCTGAATTATTTATAAAGCAAATCCCACACTCAGGCGTTATTCAATATTATAAATATAAAAAAGGTTGGGTAAGATTTATTGTTTCTGATGAAAATTACAAAATTTTTCTTGATAATTTAACTTTAATATCTTATGTAAAATTAAAAACTGAAGTAGATAAAGAAATAGAAAGTATTGAAAGAATACATAAGAAAAAAGAATTAGATGAAATTAATATAAAAAATATACTTCAATTAAAAAATATTCCTTTATTCTATTCATATCAATATGTATTTTACAAAGATGATTATAAAGAAGGATGGAAACTTGCAATACTTCCAGGAAGCACCTTATTTGCAGAGTATCAATGTTCAAAATACAAAATAGAAAAAAATTGGAAAGATTATGAAGTATTTGCTGCAGGTATAACAAGAAATAAACCAAAACCAAATTGGAATCCTAAAATAGAACCATACAAAATCCATATACTTTCAAATTGGTTATATAATTCGGATACAGGAAGATGGTTTATTTATCCTGATGAAAAATTACCGTTACCATTAAGAGAAACTAAAAAAATTGAAAATATAGAAATAAATGTAACTTATGATGAAATTGATGAAAGTTTCATTGATAAAGATAATTCTTTCAATCTATATTTTAATATTGAAATAAAGACAAATAAAGAAAATTACCAAGAATGTATAGATTATTCTCTTATGAAAACCGATTTTAAAAAATTTTTTAATGATATAAAAACAAAAAACTATGCTCAATTAATTATAGAAGAAGTAAGTAAATCTAAATGGTTTGTATGGGTATTGGATAATGATAAAATTAGATTTCAAATTCAAAATTGGGAAAGTAAAAAGAACCATATTGATTTTGCAATAGATATAGAAATTGAAAAAAATATATTTCTTGAAATAATGAATAAATTTGAAAAAGAACTTGATACAAAAGAACAACTTAGCATAAAAGAAATAAAAAATTATCAAGATAAAAATCAAAATAAATAAGAAAACTAAATTACTTAACTTTCTGTATATATACAAAGGTTTATCTTCGTTTTTAAATTTTATTTCCAAAAATTCAAGATAAGCCTTTGTATATATTGAATTTTTTATTAATTTTCTTTTGCTCTATCTTTTGACAAATAGAACTTATAACCATTTTCGTCTTCTGCAATTATATATATTTTATTTTCACCTTCAAATGTATAAAACTTTTTATACTTATCTTTCCTTTGTTTGTATAATTCATTTGCACTAATATATTTTGCATTTTTGACATCATTTCTTAATAAAGGAAAGTCTTTCGACATATTTGGATTTTTACTTATCGTTTCTTTAGCACCTTTTGCAGTAAACATTATTTTTCCTAAGTTTTTATTATACACATTTGTATCTTGTAGATAATCTTGATAATATTCTTTTGCAAATTTTCTAAATTCTTTCCTTTCCTCTTTTGTCATATTGTCAATAGGTTTGAAATCTTTTAACTTTAGCCCTTTATACATTTGAATACCTTTCCCGCTCGCTATTCCAATACCAGCACCAGAAATTCCACCTAATGCAGCACCGGTTAAACCTCCTTCTATAGTCGAAGCTATTAAATTTTTATCATTTTCCAGTCCTTCACCTAAACCTTTTATACCTCCTGTTACACCTCCTGAATATGTTCCCCTTGCTGCACCTTCCCCAACTTCTTTTGCAATTGCCCTTCCTATCTTGGGTTCTAATGCTTTTGTTATTCCTGCTGCTAGTTTTGCTTCTCCTGAAAATGGTATTAATGCACTTCCAATCTCTAATGCGGCTAGTCCAATATTTTTTGTATGGTTAAGTATCCTTTCTTTTTCAATATCACTAAATTCTTTTTCTCCTATGTTTTTTAATTCTTGTATTTTTTTATTATCAGGCATATTAGGGTATAAAATTGCTGCTCTCTTTTCATTTTTATTCTTTTCTTTGAGTTCCTTTGATATTATTTTATCTTTTATGTTCTCTATTCTAGATTTTATACCATCTCTTTTTATTTCATTTTTCTCTACTCCACCATACAAAACTGTTTTTTCTTTATTTACATTTGAATTATCTTTTGCAGAACTACCACTGCCTTTTTCTCTATATGTCTTTGATTTTGTTCTATTTCGAACCTGTCATTCGCTAGGCTTTGCCTGTTGCTCATTTCGGTTCTCATTTCTTCGAGTTCGCTCGTTTCACTCGTCTGTACTCTACACAAAATCAACTTCATTCCAAACTGCCATATTTTTCTCCTTTCTTGTTTATGACTTTTTATGGACACAAAAAATAGACAAGTTATAAAACCTGTCTATTTGTATTTATTTTAATTATTTATTATTTTTTGCTATCAAGTCATACTCGATTACAAAGCATTTACTTTTCTCTAAAAAATCCTCTCAAACTTTCAATATATTGTAATTTTTTCAATTTTATTTATAATAAAACGCTATTATCCCTGAAGTTTTATGATAATAGTCACCTTTTCCTTTTTTCGTACTCAAGTCTATTATCTAGCTCCATTTACATTATAATGTAAACATCGTATTTTTTCAACCCTTAGCCCTTTAATAAAAGAAATAAACACTTAAAAATTCACAATAAAAAAGGACTCGTGATGAAGTCCTTGTGTTTAAATGGTGGGCGTTAAGAGACTTGAACTCCTGACATCCTCCTTGTAAGGGAGGCGCTCTACCAACTGAGCTAAACGCCCTCAGCAATTATTATATTACCTGCTGAAAAAATTAAGTCAAGCACTATTTTTATTTTCTTATTTTTTATCTTCGTTATTCTTATGCTAAAATATTATGGTTAGTTAAAGGAGTCATTATGCAAGATATTATGTTTAAAGTTGATGAATCTAAATGTATTCATTGCGGGCTTTGTGTTAAAGATTGTATTGCTTCCGTTATAGAAATGGATGAAAATAATACACCAAAAGCTTCTGCACCTCAAAGATGTATTAAATGTCAGCATTGTTTAGCTATTTGTCCTGTCGGGGCTATTTCTATTTTGGGCAAAAATCCTGATGATTCTGAAAAAATTTATGCTCAAAATCCTGATATGATTTTAAATTTAATTAAATCTCGCAGAAGTGACAGGCAATATAAAAATGAAAATCTTAACCCTGAAATAATGAATAAACTTAAAGACATGTTATCTTGGGTACCTACAGGTTGTAATGTACACAAGCTTCATTTCTCTTTTATTGACGATGTTGAAGTTATGAATGAATTCAGAACTTATGTTAACAATAAAATCATTTCAGCTTTAACTAAAAAACCTATAAAAATTATTATTGAAAAATTTTCAGGATATTTAAAATTCTTCTTAAAGGGTGATGATGTTATTTTTAGGGGTGCTCCTCATATGTTGGTTGTTTCTAACGCTGTTAATGCACCTTGCTCAAAAGAAGATGCAGATATTGCTCTTAGCTATTTTGAACTTTATGCTCAAAGTTTAGGCGTAGGCACTTGCTGGTGTGGTTTTGCCGATACTTGCATGAAAGTTTTTCCTGAATTATGTGAATATATGGAAATTCCTGAAGGTTACAAACCTGAATATGTTATGTTGTTTGGTCCTAAAGCAGTTAATTACTCAAGAACCATTCAGCCTGAAAAATCACCTGTCGTAAGTGCTAAAAAAATCGGATTTGAAAAACTTACCGCAGGAAAAACCATAAAAAGATATTTTTGGAATTTCTTTAGATAGATTTATGATAAAATTATTGAAGTTATAACCGGAGAACACTATGAGAGAAGAACTGCTTACTTTAATTGAAAAAAACAGCAAAATAGGACTTAAAGAACTTTCTGTATTATTAGGCGTAGACGAAGCCAGCGTACTTCAAGAACTTGAAGCGCTTGAAAAAGAAGGTGTTATTTGCGGTTATCATACTTTAATTGATTGGGAAAAAACTTCTATTGAAAAAGTTACCGCTTTGATTGAAGTTAGAGTTACTCCTCAAAGAGGACAAGGGTTTGACAGCATTGCAGAACGCATCTACAATTATCCTGAAGTTCGTGCTGCTTACCTTATTTCAGGCGGTTATGATTTACTTATTATCTTAGAAGAAAAATCACTAAGAGAAATTGCAAACTTTGTATCTGATAAACTTTCTACTTTAGATAGTGTTTTAAGTACTGCGACTCACTTTGTATTAAAAAAATACAAATATCACGGCACAATAATATCTAAAAAACACGAAGATGAAAGAGAGATTGTTACACCATGACAAAAGAACTCTCAAAAAAAGTTATAGCAATTAAACCATCAGGAATAAGAAAATTTTTTGACCTTGTTAGCGAAATGCAAGATGTTATTTCTTTAGGCGTTGGTGAACCTGATTTTGACACACCTTGGCATATTCGCGATGAAGGTATTTATGCCCTTGAAAAAGGCAGAACTTTCTACACTTCTAACTCAGGGTTAAAAGCACTAAGACAAGAAATTTCGAATTATATAAAAAGAACTCAAAATATTGTATATAATCCCGATAACGAAATAATTGTTACTGTTGGCGGTTCTGAAGCTATTGATATCGGTATTAGAGCTTTGGTAAATGATGGCGACGAAGTTATTATTCCTCAACCGTCTTATGTTTCTTATGAACCTTGTGCCTTACTTGCAAATGCAAAACCGGTTATTATAAATCTTAAAGCTGGAAATGAATTCAGACTTACAAGCGATGAACTTTTAAATGCTATAACGGATAAAACAAAAATACTTATATTACCTTTTCCTAATAATCCGACAGGTTCAATTATGGATAAAGACGATTTGGAAAAAATTGCAAAAGTCATCATTGAAAAAGATATTTATGTTATGTCCGATGAAATATATTCTGAACTTTCATATAAAGATAAACATGTATCTATAGCATCACTTCCGCAAATGAAAGAAAGAACAATTCTTATTAACGGATTTTCAAAAGCTTATGCTATGACAGGTTGGAGACTTGGTTACGCATGTGCTCCTAAAGAAATAATCAAGCAAATGACCAAAATTCATCAATATGCAATTATGTGTGCACCTACAACAAGTCAATATGCAGCAGTTGAAGCTTTAAAAAACGGTGATAATGATGTTGCAATGATGCGTCAATCTTACAATCAAAGAAGAAGATTTTTGTTAAATGCGTTCAAAGAAATGAATTTACCTTGTTTTGAACCATTTGGAGCATTCTATGTATTCCCTTGTATAAAAGAATTTGGGATGACAAGTGAAGAATTTGCAACAAGATTATTACAGGAAGAAAAAGTTGCAGCTATACCCGGTAATGCTTTCGGAGATAGCGGAGAAGGATATTTGAGAATTTCTTATGCTTATTCTTTAGATAATCTGAAAAAAGCAATGGAGCGTTTAGGCCGTTTTGTGAAAAAACTTAGAGAAGAAAAATCTAAATAATTTTGGTTAAATGATTACCTGCCTGAACCCCTAGCGAAACAGCAAACAAACAAGTAATAACGCTTAAAAGAATATACATAAAAGCTTGTAATAATTCACCTTGCTTAATTAGATTATATGTTTCTAAAGAGAATGTTGAAAACGTTGTAAGTCCGCCGCAGAAACCAACACTTACCGCGAATTTAATATAATCAGGTATATCCGCTTTATTAATAAAAACAGTATAAGCAAGCCCTAATATAAAACTGCCTATAATATTAACAAATATTGTTGAACAAAATATTCCGTATGCATTTAAGAATGTAAGCTTTTTAAAGAATATATTGGATAAAAACCTTAAAACTGAACCAATACCGCCACCTACAAATATAAATATTAAATTCAACATAATTAACCTTTATACAATACTAACTAAAAACAAATAATAATATACAGCAGGGGCTGAAAATAAAAAAGCATCCATTCTATCCAAAATACCACCATAACCCATAAATAAATTGCCGCTGTGTTTTATATCTAAATCTCTTTTAAAACTCGATATTGTTAAATCACCTAATTGAGAAAATATAGATATTATAATTCCTAAAAATAAGCATTTTATAATTGATAAATCAATAAACTTTACTAGTAAAAAACAAGGCAGACAAGTGAAAATCAAATTAAAAAATGAACCTGCTATTGTTTTATCGGGACTTATTTCTGAAGCCAGCTTATATTGATTAAATTTGGGACCAAGAATTGATGCAGCATAATCTCCCATTAAGACTGCTGCAAAATATACACAAATCACATACCAAGCTGAATTTTCATTAAAATAATATGTTAATTTGATTATATATAATCCGCAAAAAATAAGCAGAATTGCTGCAATAGTCGATAATGAAGTCATAATATATGGCTTTTTATTACGTAGAACAGTAAGAATAAAAGAAAAAACAACTCCCCCAATTAAAATAGGAGTTATTATTGAATGTTCTTCAATTCCTTTTGTAAAAGAGAAAACATACGCACATAATATTCCTACTATTTCAGGTAAAAATTTATGAGGATAAATATCTTTATTTTTCATCATTTTTCTATATTCCATCATTGTGATTATTATGAAAAATGCTGAAACTAAAAATAGTATTCTTCCTGAAAAATAAAAAGCAATTAAAATTAATGCCAAAAGTAAAAAGCCCAAAAAGTATCTTAAATATTTATTATTCATATTTTTTCTCCATAAAAATTCTAACATATTGCAAAAAATATGTTAAACAATTAATAATGGTATATAATAAAATAATGAAAAAAATAATGCTCATATATCCTCCCGGGGAAATTTATCAAAGAAGTGAAGACAGATGTCAAATAAACATTAATGCCTCTGTTTCAAATTCAATAAGAGCTTGTAATGATTTAGGCTATATATCTGCCATTCTGAAGCAAGAAAATTATAATATTTTTCTTAAAGATTATCCTGCTGAAAATTTGACAATAGAAACTTTTTTCAATGACATTAAAAATGAAAATCCTGATGTTGTTTTTATTAGCACGACAAATGGAAGTATATTATACGATTTAGATATAGTAAAAAAAATAAAATCAATTAAAAAAGATACAATTATAATACTAAAAGGAGCTCTATTTTTTAATCCTGAGCAAGATTTATATAAAGAATTAGACTTAAATGAGGTCGATTACCTAATAGGCGGCGAAAGTGAATTTATTATTTTACCATTATTAAATGCCCATTTTAATGATTTTTCTTTACTTGATAATATTCAAGGTATTTCATATAAACAAGATGGCGATTGGAAAACAAATAAATTAACCGAATTTTGCCAAAATTTAGATAGTATTCCTTTTCCAGACAGAGCAATAATGAGAAATGAACTATATATAAATCCTGCAACAAATAACCCAATTGCAACAATTTCAACATCAAGAGGGTGCCCATCTTCTTGCATATATTGCGTTTCACCAATAATATCAGGAAAAGAAGTCAGGTTTAGAAGTCCAAAATCGGTTCTTGAAGAACTAAAAGAATGCTATTTTAAATATAATATAAAAGAATTTTTCTTTAAATCAGACACATTTACAATTAATAAAAAATGGGTAATGGAACTCTGTGATTATATTACAAATTCTGATTTATCGGGAAAAATCAATTGGGTAGCGAATTCTAAGGTTAATACTCTTGATGAAGAAATGCTATCACAGATGAAAGCAGCAGGTTGCACTTTAATAGCATTAGGAATCGAATCAGGAAACGAAGAATCTTTAAAAAGAATGAAAAAAGGTACAACCATTGCACAAAATATTGCAACTGTTAAATTAATAAAAAAGTACGGGTTAAAAATCTTTGGATTTTACCTCATTGGTTTTCCTTGGGAAAATATTAAACATATTTCTGATACAGAAAAATTAATCTTTGCACTTGATACAGACTTTATTGAGATTTCTATAGCAACACCATTCAAAGGCAGTGAATTGTATAATATGGTTTTTGAAAAGACTGGAGATAAAAAAAATATTCTTGGAAAAGACTCATTTAAAAATATAACAACAGGAACCGATTTTCTTTCAAAAGAAGAACTTGAAACTATCAGAAAAAGAATAATATTAAAATATCACCTAAGACCATCATTTATATTAAAAAAGCTTTTTGATAAAGAAATTAAACTCTGTGTTCTAAAAAACTATATAAAGTATGGAATGAGATTAATAAAGAATATATTTTAATCCTTTGTTATAACAAAAATGGCTTCTTCTGCAAATAAATTTGAAAATTTACTGTATCTGAAATCTTTTCTTATTTTAGCTCTGGTTGTATAAATACACTCTTTTATATTTATGTTATTAATTTTTGAATATTCAAAGAAATCTTTTATTGTTAATAAATGAATATTAGGCGTATTATACCATTCAAATGGCAAAACTTTTGATTTTGGCATATTCCCCGTAAAAAAGAAATTAAACCTTACACGCCAATATGCAAAATTCGGAAAACTTACAATGCATTTTTTACCCACACGCAACATTTCTTCCATAACATAATGCGGATTCTGCGTTGACTGCAAAGTTTGATTTAATATAACATAATCATAATATTTATCAGGAATTTGTTTTAGACCTTCATCAATATCACCTTGAATTACAGATAGCCCCTTTTCTAAGCATTGAATAACTTCTGTCTGCGAAATTTCAATACCATTACCTTTTATATGTTTTTCTTCTTTCAATAATTTTAGTAATTGACCGTTACCGCAACCCAAATCAAGAACTCTAGAACCATCTTCGACCATTTTAACAATGAGAGAATAATTTAAATGAAGCCCTTTCGATGTATCATAATGGTTATTCATTTGTATCTCCTTGTATATGTGTATTTAAAAAACTTTTTATTATCTTTGATTGAACTTCATACTCAAGCAAGAAAGCATCATGCCCGCAAGGCGACTTAATTTCACAATAAGAAACATCTTTTCCCAATTGCATTAAAGTATTTACAACTTCTTTTGATTGAGAAGAAGGAAATAACCAATCAGAATCAAAAGAAATAACCAAGAACTTTGCATCAGTATTTTTAAATGCTTCTTTTAATGAACCGTATTTATCTGCAGGATCAAAATAATCAACTGCTTTTGTTATATAAAGATAACTGTTAGCATCAAATCTATCTACAAAAATTTGACCTTGGTGCTGCAAATAACTTTCTACCTGAAAATCAATATCAAAATTAAAATCATAATGATTTTTATTTTGAAGTCTTCTCCCAAATTTATTATACATAGCTTCTTCACAAAGATAAGTAATATGACCTACCATTCTTGCATTAGAAAGTCCTCTGTCGGGTTTATTTTCTTTATCATAATAATCACCATTATTCCAATTGGGATCTGAGATTATAGAGTTTCTACCAACGGCATTAAATGCTATAGCTTGAGGAGATAATCTTGAAGTTGTAGCTATCAATATAGTTGATGTAACATAATCTGGATAGGAAATTGCAAACTGCATAGCCTGCATTCCGCCCATTGAACCACCTGCTACAGCATAGAGTTTTTTGATACCAAGGAAATCAAGTAATTTCTTTTTTACATGAACAGTATCTTCAATCGTAAACACAGGAAAACTTAACCCATAAGGTTTTCCTGTCTCAGGATTAATGCTTGATGGGCCTGTAGTACCGCTGCATCCGCCTAATATATTTGTGCAAACAACAAAATATTTATTTGTATCAAAAGCTTTATCCGGCCCAATCATATTATCCCACCAACCAGGCTTTTTATCGTTTTCATTATGATATCCTGCTGCGTGAGCATCACCAGTAAGTGCATGAATTACAAGTATTACATTTGTACCTTCTTCATTTAATTTGCCATATGTTTCATAGGCAACTGTGATCGGACCAAATTCAACACCACTTTCAAACTTGATTTTTTCATCAATTGTAAAAAATTTAGTTTCTACAAGTCCTACATTATTTTTGTCTATTTGCATTTTTATTCCTTTATGAACGGGCAATTTTTATTGCATTTTCAATATCTTCAATTATGTCATCAATATTTTCAAGACCAATCGAAGCCCGCATAAAGTCATTTGTAATACCTGCTTTGATTTTCTGCTCTTCAGAAAGTTGTCTGTGGGTACTTCCTGCCGGATAAGTTATAATAGAGCGAACATCACCTAAATTGGTTGCGTGGATAAATAATTTTAGCGCTTCAATAAATTTTGTGCCGTCACCATTAACACCAAAACCTATTAATGAAGAAGCACCATTCTTCAAATATTTTTGGGCTAAATCATAATCTTTACTGTTTTTTAATAATGGATAATTAACAAAATTTATATAAGGATGTTTTTCTAAATGCTCTGCAAGTTTTAGTGCATTTTCACAGTGTCTGTCCATTCTTACGTGAAGAGTTTCTAATCCTAATTGAGTTAAATATGCATTAAAAGGACTTTGGCAGCAGCCTAAATCTCTTATCAAATGTGTTCTTGCTTTGACAATAAAAGCAGCTTCACCAAATACTTTGTTATAAATTACACCGTGGTAACTTTCATCAGGAGTAGTGAACATCTTGAACTTATCATTTTGTGCCCAATCAAATTTTCCGGAATCTACAATTACTCCCCCCATTGCATTACCGTGTCCGGATAAATATTTTGTAGTAGAATGAACAACAATATCAGCTCCAAAATCTATTGGTTTACATAAATATGGAGTCGGAACCGTATTATCTACAACTAACGGTATTCCGTGTTTATGGGCAATTTTAGCCAAAGCTTCAATATCTGCTACTTTTATACTCGGGTTTCCTAATGTTTCTATAAATATACATTTGGTTTTATCTGTAATTGCTTTCTCATAGTCTTCTAAGTTATCAGAAGTTATAAATTTAACATCAATACCAATTTGTTTGAAAGTTTTAGAAAATAAATTATAAGTACCACCGTATATTTTATCGGATGTTATTATTTCATCACCTGCACCTGCAAAATTTAACATTGTAATTAATACTGCAGATTGACCTGATGAAGTTAATAAAGCTCCAACACCGCCTTCTAGTGCTGCTATTCTTTTTTCTACAATATCCCAAGATGGATTAGATAATCTTGTATAAATATCACCAGGAACCTTTAAATCAAACAAATCGACAGCATGCTGAACACTATCAAAACTATATGCTGTATTTGCATATATTGGTGTTGATACTGCATGATTTTGTTTTTGTAAATCAATAAATCCACGTACGGCAAGTGTTTCAAACTTCATTTTAAATCCTCTTTGTAATTTTGTACTTTTTTTATTATAGACTAATTTTTAAATAAAAAAAATAGCGGGTTTTAAACCGCTATTTTTTATTTCATTTATTTCTTTTCGTTAATCAAATTTGTAATAACTGCGGCTATCAATAAAGTTATTGCACCAATTAGGAAAGCATATTCCCAATGGTAATTTATACCGGAAGGAATAGTATACGCACATTGGCTTACAAACCAAGCCAATAAAGTACATACTAATACTTGCGGTCCGGCAATAAATATATTAAATATACCCATTACAGAACCTTCAGAACCTTTATTTATAAACTCAGACAACATTGCAAAAGGAAGTGCTAAAATACTAGCCCAACCAATACCAGCTATTGCCATACATACAAGAACAAAACCAGGTTCTTTATACAATCCCATTCCAACAAATGTTAATGCTAATGTAATAAGAGAAATAAAATGTACTCTTTTATTACCAAATTTTGTAGATAATAAACCAATTGGAATTGAAACTAAAAAGCATATCAAATTTTGTATTGCAAAACATATAGAAGAAAAATTTGTTGCTTTATTTATTGTTGCCATATAAGAATTCTTAATTTCTTCTGTAGCTGTTGTTAAATCAGGAACACCAAAAACTGTGTGAATTGCGTATTGAGTAAAGAAAATATTTAAACTCATAATTCCGATCCAAGTAAAAAGCTGCAAAGTACATATTTTTGCTACTTCAGGAGATGAACTGAAAAACTCTACAACCTTTTGCATAAAAGATGGACCTTTTACTTTTTCATTCTTTTCTGCTGATGTTTCTACAAATTTATTTTTTTTGTATTTATGTTCTTTTGTCGTTATACAAGTCCATAACATAGCTAAAGAGAAGGCTAAAGCAGCCATTACGAATTGTGCATTAATACTCATTTGATATTTACATACATATTTTAAAAATGGAGCAGTACCTGCTGCAACAACTGACCCCAAGCCAATTGCAAAACTCAAATAAGAATTTGCTAATGCATGTTGTTCTTGAGGTACTAAATCAGGAACCAATGCTCTATATGGACCTTGAGCAGCATTTACGCAAGCATCAATAATCCAAATCATTATGGCAGCAATAATTAGACCACCAAAAGCTATTTCAGGAATATTACAAAAACCTGCAAGTTTTTCCCATATTTCTGCCGAATTAGGAAATGCCCATAATGCCAAACTTGCGAATATTGCACCTGCAAATAAATATGGTCTCCTTTTTCCGAAAATAGTGTGTGTTTTATCACTTAATTCACCAATAATTGGTTGAACAAGCATACCTGTCACGGGACCTGCAAGCCATATCAAACCAAAAATCAATGGAGATGCACCTAAACCTTCAGTAACAGGACCTGACAATATAATTCTCATTTGCCAAGCGAATTGTAAACCGAAGAAACCTAAGCAAAAGTTTAATAATTGTACTGTTGAGAATGGCTTTAAAATATTCTCTTTTTCAACTGCTTCGTTACTCATCATTTTCCTCTTTATTAACTGTTTCAAAATTCTTAATTAATTCGGGCAGCACTTCAAATAAATCTCCAACAATACCAATATCGGCTTGCTTAAATATTGGTGCATTTACATCCTTATTAACAGCTATTATTTTACCACTATTTTTTATAGCCGTTAAGTGCTGACTTGCGCCCGATATCCCAACTGCAATATATAGTTCTGGTGCAACTGTTTTTCCTGTTTGTCCTATTTGTTGCGATTTTGTTATATATCCAAGTTCAAAAGCTTCTCTTGAACCTGCTACTGAAGCTTTCATTTTTTGTGCCAATTGATAAATCAATGCAAAACCATTATCTTTACATGCTCCTTTTCCGCCTGCAACTATAATTTTGGCAGTTGCTAAATCTTTACTTTTAGTTTCTTTTTTTGTTGATTTTATAATTTTTATTTTATTTTCTTCTTCATTAATATCAAACCAAGAGAAAATAGCAGTCGCAGTATGTTCAATTTCTTTCTCTTTAAATACATTTTCTTGAACTGTCGCCATTTGAGGAAATGTTCTACATAATATATCTGCTGTAAGCTGACCGCCAAAAGTTGGTCTGGTTGATAATAATAAGTTATTTTCACCTATATCTAAATTTGTACAATCCGCGGTTAAACCCGTATCTAATTTTGTCGCTGTATATGAGGCAATTTCTTTACCTTGCACGGTTGCCCCGATTAGTATTATTCTAGGCGGATATTTCTTTGCAATTTCAGTAAAAAATTTAGGGAAGTAATTACGGTTATATTCTGTAATTCTGTTATCACTTATAATTACAACTTCATCGGCACCATATTTTCCAAGTTCATATATTATTTTTTCATAATTCATTCTTGGACCAATAATGCAAACCATTATTCTTTGATTCCAGATTTTTTCTTTTAATTCAACGGCTTTACTTAACAGTTGTTTAACTACAGGTCGTATACCGTAGTTTTCTGTTAATTCTCCATATATTAATATGCCGTTTGGTTCCATTAATGCCCCATTATTTCTTTTATTTCCATCATTATTTCATTTGCAAAGTTATCATTATCTTTTGCATATATCATTTTACAATTTCTGTCATCATCAGTTTTATATACGCAAGAAACATATGTTGGTGAACCTTTTACTCCGGTTTGTGTTTCAGAAATATTTAATTCATATATGTTGTACGATTTATAATTATAATCCTGAGATTTTATATATCCTTTAATTTTTGGAATTCTTGGTTTGAAAACATAATTACTTATGCATAAAACAGCAGGCATTTGAATTTCAAGTACTTCTTTATATGTTTCTGTTTCTGTATTAATTATTATTTTATTATTATTAATTTCAACAATTTCATTAATATGACAAACAAACGGATAACCTAACCTTACAGCTGTTGAAGGCCCGGTTTGCGAAGTTTCTCCGTCTATTGCACTTTGCCCAAATAATATTAAATCAGTATCAGGAAATTTTTCTTTTACTGCTGCAGCTAATACCCTTGATGTAGCACAAGTATCAGAGCCTGAAAATTTTGAATCGGTCAATATTGCAGCATCATCTACTCCAAGAGCTATTGCTTCTTTTAATACCTCTAGTGATTTACTTGGACCCATTGTTATTGCAGTTATATTTGCACTATATGCTTCTTTTAATCTAAGTGCAGCCTCTATTGCCTGTTTATCAACAGGGTTTATAATAGAATCCATTTTTGTTCTATCTATATTATTATTTTGAGTCCATTTTACATCATTTGTATCAGGAACCTGTTTTATAAACACAACAATGTTCAATATTTTAACCCCTTTAAGTATTATTGTGCTACAAAAACAATATTAGTGCAAATATTATATTTTACATATCTAAAGCAATATCTAATGTTTTTGCCTTTGCAACAATGGCACTGGAAGATATAACATCTACTCCAGTTTTTGCAATATCTCCAATAGTATCAATTGTAACATTACCGCTTGCTTCTATTAAAGCTTTATCACCGATAAGCTCAACGCATTGTTTCATCAAATCACAGTTCATATTATCAAGCATAATTATATCTGCTTTTGCATTAATAGCTTCTTTTACTTGCTCTATGGTATCACATTCGATTTCAATTTTATGAGTATGTGAAAGATGTTCCCTGATTTTATTCACTGCATTTGTTATAGAACCTGCATATTGAATATGATTATCTTTAATCATTACACAATCAGAAAGGTTAAAACGGTGAAGTCTTGCTCCGCCAGTATATACAGCATATTTCTCAAACATTCTGAATCCGGGTGTTGTTTTTCTTGTATCTGTAATCCTTGCTTTATTATCGCCTATAGCAACCTGATATTTATTAGTTTCTGTTGCTATTCCGCTTAATCTCTGAATATAATTCAATGCTGTTCTTTCACCAATTAAAACAGCTCTGGCAGGACCTTCTATTATAGCAAGAGTATTACCTTTTTTTATTTTATCTCCATCTTTGAAAAACTTTTGTATTTTTACTTCGTTTGAAAGTGTCTTAAATACTGTTTCAACTATATCAATACCGCATAATATGCCATCTTCTCTTGTATTTAATTTAGCAATTATTCTTTCATTTTTCGGAACCAAATAATCTGTTGTTATATCCCCAAAACCGATATCTTCTTTTAGTGCATTTTTAACATGTTCTTCGACTATAAAATCGTGTAATAATACAGATGACATATTTGTTTAACCTTTCATTGTTGTATTTCTTGATAATTGATGAGATTCTGCTATTAAATCCTTTTGAGGATAATCCTCTCTATAATGAGCACCTCTTGATTCTTTTCTCTTTAGTGCAAATTCTATTATAAGTTCTGCAATTGTTAGCATATTCCTTATTTCATAGGAACTTCTGTCAGGACACTTATATGTATAACCAAATTTTTCTTTTAGTTCTTCTATTTTGGCTTTTGCAATCATTAATTTCTCTTCATTTCTTATAATCCCAACATTGTTCCACATTAATTCTTTTATTTCTTTAAATAATTCTTCAGTTTCTTCGTTATTATTTAACTGAATATTATCTTCATAGAAGCTTATTATTTTATTTATTTGTTCATCTTGCATATAATTTTCTTCAAGATTTTTGGATTTTAGGAAATTAACAAGCTCAAAAGCTGTAACAGCACATTCCAATATTGAATTGGATGCTAACCGATTTGCCCCATGCAAACCTGTACATGATGCTTCGCCTATAGCATATAGTCCTTCAATTGATGTTTTACCGTTTACATGGGTTTTTATTCCGCCCATAAAGTAGTGTGCTGACGGTGAAACAGGTATGTAATCTTTTGAAGGATTTATATTATATTCTCTGCAAGTTCCAAAAATTGTAGGGAAGCGCTTTTCAAATTTTTCTTCACTGATATGTGTTGCATTAAGGAATACGTTAGAAGTATTTGTTTCTTTCATTTCATTAAATATAGCCCTTGTTACAACATCTCGAGGAGCCAATTCTAATCTTTTATCATACTTTTCCATAAACGTATGACCGTCTTTATCAACAAGCTTAGCTCCTTCACCTCGAACAGCTTCAGAAATTAAAAACATTGTTCCATTTTCGCCAAGAGCAAAGGCTGTAGGATGGAATTGTACAAATTCCATATCTTTTACTATCGCCCCTGCTCTATATGCCAATGCAATTCCATCACCTGTTGTTATATCCGGATTTGTGGTGTATTTATATAATTGTCCGATTCCGCCTGTTGCAAGTATTACCACAGGTGTTTCAATTATCTCGTATTCATTTTCACTATAATTATATGTTATTAGACCTCTGTTTATATTTTCAGAGTCACTTAACAATTCAACAGCCAATGTTTGTTCATATATATCAATATCTTTTTGAGACATTAAATATTTTACTAAAGCATTTTCTATGCAAAAGCCTGTTGCGTCACCGCCGGCATGAAGAATCCTATTTACGCTGTGTGCAGCTTCTTTTGTAAATTTTAATTTGTTATTTTCATCTCTGTCAAAATCTACACCTAATTTTTGTAATTCTTTTACTACCTCAGCACTTTTTTCGGAAATAAATGCTGCAACTTTTGCATCAGTTAAACCTGCCCCTGCTTTTATAGTGTCTTCTATATGCAAAGTACAAGAATCTAATTTATTTTCAGGCATTACACAAACCATTCCGCCTTGTGCATATTTTGAATTTGATTCAATCAACTGCGATTTTGTAACAATTAAAAGACCATTTTCAAGCTTTGCTTCTTTATGCAATTTTATTGCAGCATAAAGCCCTGCTATACCACTACCTACTATTACTGCAGAATACTTTGTGTGTTTCATCTTAATATCCTTATTCTCTTTATTATTTTATTTCAAACATAAAAAAGAATAAATACAAAAGTTTAATCTTTATTCTGAATACAGGTTTATTAACCTATTCTTTAATACGTTTATTTTTATATCCGTAGAATATATATATGGCAAGCCCCATAATTACCCATAATAAAAAATATTTTGACGAATCTCCGCCTGAAATGCTTTTATATATCATAAAACAGCTGCACATTATTATGCCTAAAATTGGGAATAAAGGACAAAACGGAACCTTAAATGGTCTATGTCTGTTTGGTTCTGTTTTCCTCAATATTAGAACTTCAATACATATAATTACGAATGATGCAAATGTACCATAATTACACAACTCTGCTGATATATTCAAATCCATAAATAAAGAACCGATAATTACAATTAAACCCGAAATCCAAGTTATAATATGTGGTGTTTTAAACTTAGGATGAATTTTCATAATATTTTGCGGTAAAAAGTTATCTCTTGCAATTGCATAGAAAATTCTTGTAGTACCTAATTGATATACCAGTAAAACAGAGGTTAAAGCGCATAAAGCACCAACTGAGATTGCACCTGCATACCAATTTTTACCGATAACTCTCATAGCATGTGCCAAAGGAGCCTGAGTATCAATATTTCCTAAAGGAATAATTCCTGTTAAAACCAAAGCAACTGATACATATAGAATTGTACATAAAACTAGAGTGCCTATAATTGCTATAGGTAAATCTCTTTGCGGATTTTTTGTTTCTTCAGCTGCCGTTGATATTGCGTCAAAACCAATATAAGCAAAGAAAATTATGAAAGTACCGGCTAAAATACCTTCTATACCATTAGGAGCAAAAGGCATCCAGTTATCAGGTGCTACATATTTCGCACCAACAATTACAAATGATATTATTATTGATAAATTAACAAATACCATTATACCGGCAACTCTTGTTGATTCTTTGACTCCTTTTATCAATAAGATTGTCAAAAGAAGTACTATAAAAATAGCCGGAATATTTATTGCAACAGGTATTTCTATTCCAAACGGAAGATTTATAAAAGGCATCTTATCGTGTACATCCCAACCATATTTATCACAAATTGCATACATTGAACGAAAATCATTTCTTAGCCATAAAGGGAAATTAACTACAAAATCAGGAAGAATATGCCTGAATCCTTTTAAAAGTTGTGCGAGATATCCTGTCCAAGCAGTAGCTACTGTAATATTACCAATTGCATATTCAAGCATTAAAACCCAACCAACCATCCAAGCCATAAATTCACCCATTGTTGCATAGGTAAAAGTATATGCACTTCCTGCAACCGGTATCATTGCCGCAATTTCAGAATATGCCAATGCAGAAAATAAACTTGCTAAAGCTGCTATTAACATGGAAAATATTACCGCTGTACCTGCACCAGGAGCATCATAACTACCTACTATAGCACTACCTATAATTGTAAAAATTCCTGTTCCTACTACAGCACTAACACCTAAAATCAATAAATCAAATATATTTAATGTTTTCTTTAACTCAGTTGTTTTACTTTCTTGTATAAATAAATCCGTAGATTTTTTACTGAGCATTTTATTTATAACAGTTAATGTTTCCTGTTTCATATTTTCCATATCTTCTTAATCGCACAGCGAAATTTATTATAAACCAAACATGATTTTATATGAAATTATATATTATCATTGTTCACAATATTATTAATATAATTTTCAGCAGACTCTTTTATAGTTAGTCTTTTTATTGTATCTAAACTTTTTTGTCTTATTATTTCGATTTCTTCATCACTCATTTTTATTATATTTTCAATGCAAGACTTTAATTCGCCCACTTCCGAATTAATTAAAAACCCATTTTGGCTATTTTGAATAATACCATCAATACCATCTTCTTTTTTTGCTATAACAATATTTCCGGTTGCCATAGCTTCAAGATAGCTTATACCAAAGGTTTCATTTCTACTAAGTAAAATAAAAATATCAGACTCTTTTAATTTACTAATTACTTTTTCTCTTGCAATACTGCCTAAAAAAGTAACTTTGTCTGAAATATTAAGTTTTTGAGTAAGCTTCTCAAGCCTTCTGCGTTCTGGTCCATCACCAATTATTGTTAAATGAATTTTATGATTAACGTTTGCAATTGAATTTATTATTACATCTATATTTTTTCTTTTTATTAAAGAAGCAACTGTCGAAATTTGCACTTCGTCCCTATTAAATGTAGCTTTAATTGAGTCAGATATATAATCAGTATCAATTCCTGAATATGCAACAAAAGTCTTATTCTGAGTTTCAGGTATAATTTTCTCTATTTTCTTTTGGAGAACATAACTTCTTGCTGCTATTTTATCTGCTTTTTTATATGCATTTTTAAGTTTATTTCTAAATGGAAGATATAAAAAGCTTTTAAGCACTACAACATCTGAAAAATGTACAGCACATATATACTTAATACTATCCTTTTTCAAAAGTTTATTAGCCATTAATGCCCCACAAGGCATATGAGAAATAATTACATCATAGTTTTTTAAAGAAAAATCTTTAGGAAGTTTTTTATATACATCAAACCAAAACGGTGTATGAAAATTTAAATTATAAATCTTTGTCCCATTTTCATAGTAAATATTTTCTTTTTGTATTTTACGACCGCGAACAAGAGTATTTATTATAAAATTTGCTCTTATTACTTCTACACAATGACCTTGTTTTTGCCACTCCTGCACAAAATAATAAAGAGCCTTTGCTATTTGCTCATTTTCTAAAGGATATAAATCTGTTACCAATAGTATCTTCATAATTATAAATACTACTATATTATTATTTTTCAATGATATCAACAAATGTATTTTATAATTTAAAATAATTTTCAATGGAACATTAAAGAAAAACTTAATTATGTCGTTACTATTATAAGGAATGTAAGTTTATGGAATTTAATAAGATACATAATATTAAACAAAATATAGATTCTTCACCAAAGAAGAAACAAAGTGATGAAGATTTAACTTTGCTAGAAAGAAAAGGAAAAATTCCTGCAAAAAACACTCCAATTAATCCAATTTATTGGCAGGAAATAAAAGGAATAAATCCTAAATTTTTCGATATTCAACGTGATGGCGAACAATCTAATCCTTATAAATTGCCACATAAAATAGAGGGTAAAGAAATATTATTAAATCCTGTTAGATTAGAAGATGGAACAAGTTATATTGAAAGACAAAATATTAAATTAAGTAATGGACAAACTTTTAGAATACGTGCAATTACTATTAAGAGAAATGGTTCTTTAGAAATTTCCAGAATGATACTTCCAAATGGTAATGTTTCCAATATAGAACTTGATCCTCGATTTGTTTATGCAATGAGAATGTATTATGGTCGAGAATTAACCAATATTGATGTATTAACTACTCCTGTAAAGAAAAAGCCGATTATTGATAAATTATCTGTGGAAGCTCAGGAAATTTTGAATAGTTTAAAAGACTCTGATGAGAAGAAATTTGAACTGGTATCATCACTTCTTAAAAGAACTTTTTTACTGACAAAAAGTAAAGACGGAGTTTCAAACGAGTATATTACATCTTTTATCAGAGAATTATCTCAGATTGAGAATATTCTATTACAAAATATGATAGATAGTGAAATATCTATAAAAATTTATGATGATATGTTGTTGTTCCCAACATCTTCTCACGCTGAATACAGACATTCAAAAAAACCAATTTTAAAAGACGGTAAACCGCGTTTAGATAAATTTGGAGCAATAGAATACGAATTATCACCAAAAACAAAAGAAATTATTTTTGCTGAAAAAGCAAATAATCAAGCAATTACAATTAATGGTGTTGAACAAAATACTTACGAATCTTTGGCTCATGAAATGGCCCATGCATTTGATTATAACCAAGGCAGATTATTAAATTTACAAAAACAAGATTTCGTAAGCATTATCAATGGAGAAAATTTTTCCAGGTTCATAGATATGCCATCATTTAGTAAAGAATTTGATAACGCAATTACTGCAGATTTAATGCATATGTTTGAGATAGATGAAAAAGAGGGAAAACCGCAAGGACAAACATTTAAAGAACTACTGAAAGATAATGACTTTAAATATTATTTTGGTGTTTATGATAATTCCTATGACTCTGTCTGTTTTAATGATGTTACAGCAAGAAAGGAACTTTTTGCCCAAATGGTTTCATATGTTACCAGAGGCAAATTAACAAATAAAAACTTCCAAGCAAGAATAGAAGAATTATTTCCAAATTGTTTAGATTTCACACGTAAAATTTTACTTTCCACAACTCAAGATGTAGAACAAAACAGCTAAATAAAAGCAAGCATTTTGCCTTTATTTGATTTTATTATAAAATTTATGTATTATCTGCAAAGAAAGTTATATTTTGAAAGAATTAAACATAAAAAATTATGCACATATTGGTGACGCTGTTTATGAAGTCTTTATAAGAGAAAGAACTATTATGATGACATCTAATTTAAAACGTCTTCATAAATATACTGTCCACTATGTAAATGCAGCATTTCAAACAGAACTTCTGGAAAAAATAACCCAATATCTGACTGAAGAAGAAATTGAACTTGCAAGAAGGGCAAGAAATATTCCTACTTCTTCCGCAAGAAGGATTAATAGAGCCATGCATTCAAATGCTACATCTCTTGAAGTTGTACTTGGTTATAATTATATTCACAACAAACAACGGTTTTTGGAACTTTGCAATATAATGGAAAGTTTAATTAATTTTGATGAAAAAACATTATAAATAACATTTTTTCTCCTGACCTGTAACCCCGGCATATAATTCAATGTACTGTTTTGCAGGACTTGATTCTACTTTCGTTAATAAAACTTCTTCTATTTGGAAAAATCCGACTTCAGAAGACATTTCAATATCAATTTGTATCGGTTTATTTTCACCGTGTCTTATACCTACTCTTGTAATAGCATTGGCACTATATTTATGAATATCTCCGACTTTAGGAGTATTATGAATAGCCAAAGGTATTCTTGCTCTGCCTTTTGTCATATCACAGCCATCTGCTATAAGAATAATTCCTGCTTCTAATGAATGTATCTTTCTTGATGACATATGTCCTATAATTGCTTCCAGTGCTAAGGATTTTATTACAACTCTTTTATGTATATCATTTTGGAATACTTTATTTAATGTTCTATCAATAATAGGAGTTGCAAGCATAACAGACATTTCTTCGTGATCTTGCCTTCCTATCATCATACCCAAATCGTGCATCAATGCAGCAATTACGATAGCACACATACTATCTTCAAAAGTTCCTATTTCTTCTGTTTCTAATGAAGTTTTTATACCTGCTTCTTGCAAAATAATTAGCATTTTTATTGCATTTATTGCGACTTGTCGCATATGAACAGGACCGTGGTCATTATACCCGAGTCTTTTTATTGAAACATTATTTGCATAATCCTGCATTTCCTGTAATTCAATATCAGAAAACAAATATTGAACCATTTCAGTACATTTGGGATAATTTTTCAATTTATCTAATATTTTCGATTCTGTTGCGACTTCTTTTACTGATTTCATATTTAAATCCTTTTCTCATAATATATTATAACCTATTTTAGTTAAAAATATTACTAATCCTACACATTCGAAACAGACATCTTTGTATTTAATTACTTTACCTAAAAATAAAATTCAGATTATTGTTAAAATTAATTAAACAATTTGAAAGATTGTTTAAAAAATTTTTTTCTTATGATATTATAAAACTATGTTGATTAGAGAAACGGAACTCCGTTTCTTTTTTATTTACTTAAGGGTTTTAACGGAAAGGAAGGTAGTCTTGAAGCGAGATAAACACAATAAATCTCAAACAAATGATAGTGCACCATTTGAGTACGTTAATAAAAGAGAACTTATGGAAAAACTTGAACCATTAATAGATAATACTCTTATGAGATTTGGTCTTGTTCCTGTTGAAGTTGAACTTGTCAAAGAAAATCACAGGTGGTTTTTGAGAATATTTATTTATTCTTTTGAAAGAGACGTTAATCTTGATGATTGTGAAAATGTTTCCAGAAGTTTATCTGATTTTTTAGAAGAACTTATACCTTTCAAATACTACTTGGAAGTCAGTTCTCCGGGAATTGAAAGAAAAATAAAATCAGAAAAAGAATACCTTATTTTTAAAGGAAAGGATATAACCCTAAAGTTAAAACAACCAATTGATGAATCAGGTGAAAAGCAATTCGTGGCGAAAATTGTTGATTTTGATTCTAACGAAGGATTAACTGTATATACTTACAAAGATAAAAAAGATGTATTAATAAAAAAAGATAATATAGTATCTGCGAGATTATATTCAAGTGAAATATAGGAGAGAGTAAGATGATTAAAATCGGAACAGCATTATTTGAAGCTTGTGAAGAATTAGAAAGAGAAAAAGGTATTTCTAAAGAAGTTATTATTTCTTCTTTATGTGATGCAATGGTTACTGCTTATAAAAAACATTTAAAACAAAAAGATGTTCCAAACGTAGAAGCGATATTAGATGAACAAACAGGTGAAATTGGTGTATTCAGAACAAAATTAGTTGTTGAAAATGTTGAAGATCCTGATTTAGAAATTTCACTTGAAGATGCAAAAGAAATTGATGATGAAGTTGAACTGGAAGATGAAGTAAAAATTGAAGTTACTCCTGAAAACTTTGGTCGTATTGCAGCTCAAAGTGCTAAACAAGTTATTACTCAAAGAATTCGTGA
>CALUUJ010000016.1 GCA_944323935.1 Candidatus Gastranaerophilales bacterium
AGATTATACAAAAATAGAAGAATTGATTGTCCTTATATGTTAGGTAATAAATTGAATTTATTCAAGTTATGTTCATTCTTCACATAACTTTCATTGGAGCGCACGATTTCTCTTGTAAAACAATATTGAATAATGAATGCAACTATATATGTAGTTTCGTAATTTTGTTTATAGAAACAACATCAAAGCTTTGTTTGTTTGAGGACGAAGTCCGAGTTACAAAGCTTCAGGTTGAAATTAACAAAATCGAAACGGAATATCAAGTTGCTAGCCTTTTGGTACTTTTCTGCAATGAGAAAAGTACATAATAGAATAAATAGTTAACTTAAGATTATACAAAAATAGAAGAATTGATTGTCCTTATATGTTAGGTAATAAATTGAATTTATTCAAGTTATGTTCATTACTTTACATAACATTCATTGGCGCACAGGATTTCTCTTTCAAGAAGATTATAGTTTGTGAGATGCTATTAATTTATCTTCTTTGAATAAACTTTGTCTGTATTTACTATATGATAGTGGTTTTCCGTTTTCATAACAATATACTTCTTTTGTTGATTGGCCAAGTATATTGTTTGATGATGTTTTTATTACTTCTGTGTAATTTTTACCAAAATCAAAGAAGACAATTTTTGTATTGGGAAGTTTTTCTATTTTCCATATTCTGTCTTCATAAGGAGAAAATGTGGTTAGAGTTTTATATCTGCCTTTTCTATCACATTCAATCATTATATATCTTCCAATTTTGTCTTCAGCAAATGTTATAAGTTCACCATTTCGATTTTTCATATCTTCAAAATCGTTATCTTCAGCTAGAGATATTAATTGAGCAACTCGTTCTTTTTCACTAATAGCTTCATCATAATATTCCCAAGACTTCATTATTATTTCACTTCTTGCTATTGTTTCTGTATTGTTTGTTGTTATTCTGTTTTTAGATAACTCAAGTCTATCTCTTGTTTCTAATGATATTTTTCTATGTTCCTGAATTTCTGTTTTTCCATAAGTTTCTGTTCTAGGACGGAATTGAATAATTCTTGTCATAAATACTCCTTCATAGCAATTAAAACAAATGGTTATTATAAATTGCTTTTAAATTTGCCATATTTATTGAATTTTTATTATTCTTCTTCTTTATCATTAAAAAGTTTTTTTAAAGCACGTTCAAAAGTTTTTGAGTGTGGTTCAAAAAACTTTAATTTTATACCAGATTTTATAATCAAAAATTGCATTGTCTGAAATATTAGACTACCAGCTTTTACTTCCGGAATTTTTTTATTAGTATAAATACCGCTTTCAATCGGTTCTTTAAGTTTATCACTTGTATATTTTATTCCAATGGCAAATCCTCTGTTGTAAGGAGCCTTATATATTTCAATAGTATCTCCTTCCGTAACTTCTTTTATAACTCTGTGGTCAAGAAATTTTTTGTACTCGTTTACCAAGTTATCAGTATAGTTAGGAGGGGTACTTTCCGGCATTTTAGTATATAAATTTTTATTTACAATCAGATTTGCTTTGAAAGAAACATTATTCATAACATTTATTCAAAATGTAAACATAAAATGTTTTGCCATTTATATGGTTATTACTCTTAAATTCTTTTATTTGTTTAGTTTTGAATACCTGATATCTTATTGATATATTGTGTAAAAGATTAATATATTATAAAATAATATTATATTATTTGTTCACTGGCATGTATTAATAACAAAGGAAAAAGGTGTTTTATGAAAATTACGACTTTGGGAAAACCATTTTACAATTATCCGAAGAGTAGTGCATTCATAAGCAAAGTTTCAATGTCCGCACCAAAATCTCAAGGTGCGGATATTTTTTGCTTTAAGAGTGCATCAACTCTGTCAGATAAGGCAAGTATTATCCCATCATCAAATCCAACGGATTTAGAACTTAATATTGAAAGAAATACAGGAATTGCGCCTGTAGATACTGTTGTAAAAAAGTTCAAAAATGGAGAAACATACGTTAATATAGCAGGCAATGTAAGTGGGAAAGATGTTTATATTATGCCTGCAGGCGGTAATAATGTAAATGACAATTTGATGGAGACATATTTAAAAGCAGATGCTGCAAAAAGAGCAGGTGCAGATAGAGTAATTGCTGTTCTTCCAAGTTTTGATTATGCTCGTCAAGAAAAAAGGACAGAAAAAGGGGAACCTATTGCCGCTCGTTTAAATATGGATTTGTTAAAGACATCAGGTGTGGATCAAATAATCACCGCAGATTTACACACCCCTGCAATTGAAGGATTTGCTCCAAATTCAATGAGGGTAACACATATAGAGTCTATGCAATTAATGGAAAGCTATATTAAGTCAAAAGGAATTGAAGATTTGGTTGTTGTAAGTCCTGATTTGGGCGGTACTAAAAGAGCTGATAAATTAGCAAAATCTTTAGGATGTGATAAAGCGATTGTATATAAACATCGTCAAACTCATAATGAAGCGACGGCAGAAGATTTAATAGGTGATGTTACGGGTAAAAATTGTATAATATTTGATGATATGATTGATACAGCTGGAACAATTTCAGAAGCATCAAAACTGTTGAAGAAAAAAGGCGCAAAAGATATATATGTATGTGCTGCTCACGGTTTATTTAACGGAGAAGCAATGAAAAGATTAAATAATGCTCCTGTTAAAGAAATTATAGTAACAAATAGTGTACCGAAAAAGCCTGATTCTATTGATAAAATCAAACAAGTAGATTTATCAGTTCAAATAGCCGAAGTAATGAAAGTAATTTCTGGTATACATTAACCATTAGAAAAGATATTTATATGTAATAAATTAATTAAAATATAGAAAACAATAGTTTAGTTGATTAGTAAAAATATCACAGCAAAAAGATTCAAATACAATTTTGTATTTGAATCTTTTTGCTGTTGAATTTATATTTTTTTCTTTTTTTCTTTTTTTAATTTTACATCATTATAAAAAATTGATTTCCCGTGGCAATCTATTCCTCCTGCATTATATAGTCCATTTTTTATACAGCTTGAAAGAATTGTACTATGTAATAATTCATCAGTTGCGACATCTCCGTAGTAACCTCCATAATAGCTTTCTGCATATAGAGCTTTTTTTCCTGCTATATTTTTAAAGTGTTTTATACAGTCTTTTATTACTGCAAGATAGTCAGCTCCATCTGGAAGTTTATGCTTTATGTTTGGATATGCAGGGTGTGCAAAACATATATGACAATCTGGTTGATTTTGTAATCCGTCTACTGCATTTTGAATATTAATTTTTTGTGGAAACATTGGATTCTTTCGACCTTCATTGATAAAATCTAAGAATTCATTTAAATTTTTATCAAATGGGTTTATGCACATAGCTAGTATATGAAATTTGAATGGTTTTAATGGTTTGTTTTGTCCTATTTCATCTTCTACTGTTGAAATTTCAAGACCTAAAACTAACTTAATGTTTTTATATTTTTGAGGATTTTTTGCAATTATTTGTACGGCTTCTTTACAACCTTGTACTGTATTGTGGTCGGTAATGCCTAAATAAAAATTTTTCCCGGTGTTTTTTTTGTATATATCTGCATATTTTACGGATGTATCCAATAGTTCTTGCACGCTCATTTCTCCATCCGAGGCTGTGGTGTGTACATGGAGAGAAGCTCCAAAAATATTATCTTCTACGTTTTCCAGACCGTAAGAGTCAGGAATATCTCTTTTATCTTCAGGGCGTTTTCCGGGTATATAGAAATTTGGATTTCTGTTATTTTCTATGATAACAGATTTAAATTCTCTTGGAGCAGCTATGCATTGTAGGTCTGTGATATGAACGTTATCTAATCCTATATCTTCCGATATTCTTTCTCTATATTGTAAATCACATAATGTAGCTTGTGGTATACCTATTATTGTTGGGTTTACATGTGGAATAATGTTTCTTGCTTCAGTTGGAGAATTAAAAAATAAGCTTTTTTTACAGGAATTATTGTATTTAAAATTCGGTATGTTTTTTACGTATGATATATTCATTTATATTTTATGTCTTGTATTATAAACTATTTTTATAAAACATGAAAAAATGAAATTTGCTAAAATTTTAAAACACGAAATTAAAAAAGTTTTTAAATACGAATTTGCTAATAAATTAATCCGCACATTTGGCTCAAAGTTTTTTGCGCTAGTCTTTTATCTTGCTGATTTACAAATACACCAAGATTAGACCAATCATCAATATATATTACATCTTGAGGAACCATAACAAGCCAGTTCTTTGAACTCTCCAACATAGCCGGATTATATAATTCTAATTCAGCAAGATTATTAAAATCTTGTAAAAACTGTCTTTTTTGGGAAATAGGAACTTGTTCTTTTACTCTAAGATATTTTACAAAGCTAGAATCTTGGCTATTAGGTACCTGGGTTATTTGTACCATATCCTCTTGATTTGGCAAAACAACAGCAAAAACAAGTTGTGGAGCACAGCTTAAATCTATGCTGTTAATTCTAGATAAATTCCTTGCTTCCTGCAACATATTTATTGTTTTACCTGTTTTTATATGGAAATCTTTATATTTAAATAAGTTTAAGCCTAATTCTTTAAAATATGGATCCTGACTGTATTTTGTTTCTAAATATTTATACACATCTCTTAAAGATTCGCATTTTTGAAAGTCCTCAAATCCTTTTGTTGTAGCTCTTCCCAAATTTTGTTCTTGTTGCATTTGTCTAGTTTTTCCATTTGAGTCTATTCTTCTGATTATATTTAAATCTTTAGGCGGCAATTTTTCCATATATACAATACCTATGATAGTTTTTTATTTTTATATTCTAATATATTGGGAGGGTATTTTCAAGGCGAGTAACAATCATATTAGAATGATATATCTCCTATTCTTTTTATTCTTGCTCCTTCTGCAAGAGCAACAACATCCACCCAATATCCTTTATTTGGTTTAATAGATTTTGGTTTGTATTCTCCTTTTAGAATGGATATATACTTTAATAATTTTTCTGGAATTTCTATTCCAAAATCTCTTTCTAAACCATTTTCAACATTACTCTTTAGTTCAGCTTTTGGAGTATAAGGAAGCGTTATTTCTTCACCTGTTGGCAATTTAAAAACAATATTAATGTTAGATTGATTTTTATTATTGAACGGTACGGCTGTTATTTGTTTATTATCTCCCAGTGTACTTTCAACTATAACATCCTTAAAATTACCGTGGTTATTACTTTGCGGAATGATACATATTATACTGCTTTTATTCTCTTTTGCTAATTTTATACTATCTATATATCTTAAAGCCCCATTAGGTTTTGTTTGTAACCCAAGCGCATCTCCGTAAAGTTCCATAATACCAACATTATTATTTGGAGTTTTTGCAGTTAGTAGTACCATTGTTCCTGACGAATGATAGCCTTTGTTAATACCGCTGGCTGTAAATATAGCATCTAAAAGTCTTTTATCCTCCAATGATAAACTTTCAAATGTCGGGTTATTTCTAAAGTTTGGGGCACTTAATCCGCCTTCTGCAATAGAAAAAGTAGTTTTTGAATAATTTTCAGGCAATAAAATTTCATTTAGCATACTAATATTTTGAGGTTTACCGTCCGAAATTAAACTATTTAATCCAAGCTGGCCATTAACAATAGAGTCATTAACTATTGCTTCACGAGATATTCCTTCTTTGTTCATTTTACAAATCAAACCAAGAACATAATCTGCCATTTCAAAATCGTTTAGATCATTTCCGGCACCCATAACTGTTGGTGCAAAAACAATATGACCGTCAAAGTCTTTTGGTAATGTTTCAAATAAATCAAAAACCATTGATGCCCCAGTAATAGAACAGTCATCAGGGATAAATACAACGGAGCCTTTTGGGCATTCTGCCATGTTAGTTATTATTTTGCTTTTATCTATTCCATTTACTTCTGCAAATATATTTCCGCTTCTTGTATAACTTTTAATTTGTTGTTTTGGCATTGGAGAATAAATATATATATCTTGCGGATTTATTTCAGGATGTTGTCTCATAAAATTATGAAATTGTGCATTCATAATATCTTTTTCTATAACTTCATCAACATAAACTGCTTCTTTTGCAATCATATTATTAATTAGTTCTTGCTCATAAGGGTCGCTTGTTACGTTTGAAGATACTGAATTTATTTCTCCATTTTCAATTTTTGCTTGAATTCTTTTTTGACTTTTTTCTTTGATTTCATCAGCAGAAAGAATTTCTTTTCCTTTGAATTTTATATCATTAGAATTTCTTATTTTGTTTGGAATTTCAAGTTCCTTTATACTTCCGCCATCTATAGAAATTCCGAGTGCTTTGACATCATCATAAGATAATTCTATTGTTTTGGATGTATCTATAGGACTGGTTAATTTGACTGTTTTTTTAGCTGAATCAATATCTTTTATTGTAAAATAGTGTCTTTGCGTACCGATTGGACTAATTGCTCCGTCTGTATCAACTAATGTTCCTAAAGAAAGAACGGTATTACTTCTGTTTGTTGCTAAAGTATCAAGAAGTTCATCAGTAATTGATTCATTTGCTATATGTACAGGATTTAGCCCGAATTGCTTTGCAACAACTTCAGCAAAACCGCCATCAATATCACCTGTTAATTGTTTGTATGCTTGTTCAAATATTCTTATTCCTGTTGTGTCAGATAACATTTCATCAGAGAGTGAAGATTTGGCTACTTTTACAATATTGTCTCCGATTCTTACATTGTAGTCTCCACTTATGGTTTTTGTTATAGATTTTTTGAAAGTCTTTGCAGTATTGGGGTTATTCATCATTCCATCGATTGTTGAAAGTAAAGCACAATCTCCTACTTCACCTTGTTTAAATTTAGTGTTGACCCCATCAGGTAGAACAAATTTGGTAGTTATTTTGTTGTTTAGTGCTTTACCTGCTTTACCTGCAATTCTGAATCCGCCACCAATTACAGGTGACATAATTGCTCCGCCTATAGCGCCTTGAATACCTGCTTCAATAACATTTTCGCCATTTAATCCAGCTCTTAGCATATTGTCAGATGCTCCGCCTAAAGCACCGTCAATTGCCATTCCTGCCCCAATTGCTAATGCTCTTTTACCTATTGTTCCTTCTGCAACATCTATGGTTTGATTAAGAACAATATTTTTAGCCGTTTGTTTAATACCAAGTTTAATTCCTTGTTCTGCGACTTCTTCAGCACCTTCTTGAATTATTTTTAATCCGAGTTTTTTGCCGATAGTTTTTGTTACTGTATTTCCAAGACCATTTGTAATTGGAGCCAATACTCCATTAATTCCACCTGTTAATGTATCATAAAGTAAATCTTTTCCTGCATATTCTTTGCCGGTAGCTATTGCATCACCTGCTTTGATTCCTACTTTGACACCTGCTCCAACTGCTGTTGCTAAGCCTAAACCTACAGCTAAAGATGCACCACCAGTAGGTACTGCTAATGCAAAGGCGCCGACCGCTAATATGCCGGATGCTAAGTCAGCTACAACATCAACGCAAGTTTTTTGTCCTTCTTTATATTTATTTAAAGCTTCTTGTGCTTCTTCTGTTGAAATTTCTCCACGCTCAGCTTGTTTTATAACTTTCTCAATATGTTTAGAACCGGATTTCGCACCAAATAGATTTTTAATACCATCCCAAGCTTTTCCGATTATTCCTTGTTGTTTTTTAGTCTCTTCAAATTCTTTTCTTAAATCTGATTTATTATTGGACGTAAATTCATCATTGGCAATTTGTCCCGGAACAGTTGCTTTTATATTTTGATTTTTGACATTATTTATTCCGGAAAGCTTACTTGTATATAATAAATATGGACTTCTGTTTGTCTCTATTTTTGACATATTATGTTATTATCTTTCTCTATAAATATATAAAGTACATATGCCAGTGAAAAATTTACTTTTGTGGATAGTTTGTTAAGAAGTGTTCTTAATGGTTAGTTTAATTGTTGTAAGACAGGTTTCGTTTTAGTGTATAATATCAATATTGGGGATTGAAATTAGAGGTTAAATAATGAAAAAATTCATACTTGTTATTGCTTTTGTTTTTATTGGTTTAGTGTGTAATGCTGCTGATTATTCTAGTTTTAAACTTGATAACGGACATAATGTTGTTATACAAGAAGTGCACGATAATCCAATTGTAATAATAGATACTTGGATAAAAACAGGTTCTATTAATGAAACCGATGAAAATAATGGAGTAGCTCATTTTTTGGAGCATTTATTTTTTAAAGGAACATCCAAACATCCCGCTAAAGAATTTGATCAAATTTTAGAATCTAAGGGGGCTATTACAAATGCTGCCACAAGTAAAGATTTTACTCACTATTATATTCTTATACCGTCACAATATTTTGAACTTGCTTTAGATTTGCATTCCGATATGCTTTTGAACCCTTTAATTCCAAGAAAAGAGCTTGAAAAAGAAAGAAAAGTTGTTATTGAAGAAATTTCTAAAAATAATGATAAACCGACTACTATTTTATATAGAAATATGATTAATGCTTTTTATAAGATTCATCCATATAAACGTGATGTTATTGGGACAAAGGAAGTTATAGAAACAATAAGCAGAGAGCAAATACTTGATTTCTATAATACTTGGTATATCCCGCAAAATATGACAACAGTTGTTATTGGAGATATTGATACTCAAAAAGCCTTAGATTTAATAAAAACAAAGTTTAATAGACCTGCCGATATTGCTGAAAAGAAACCAAATAATAAATATAAGCTTGATAAAAGACCATCTTCTCAAATTGAAACTAAAAAGGACCTGAATGTTGAAACAGGCTACATCTTGATTGGTTTTAAAGGCTGTTATCCAATGACAAACAAAGATTCCTATGCTTTAGATGTACTTGCAACAATATTAGGAGAAGGAAAATCCTCTCGTTTGTACAAAAATATAAAAGAACAAAAACAATTGGTTCATTCAATTTCAGCTTCTCATTCTTCAATGCGAGACGACTCAATTTTTTATATATCCGCGAATTATATAACAGAAGATATTGAACGCTTGAAGGATGCTATTTTTACAGAAATCGAAAAACTCCAAAAAAATGAAATAACAAATGAAGAGATACAAAAAGCAAAAAATATTATTGAACGTGATACTTTTTATTCGAGAGAATCTGTTTCTAATATTGCTTCTGCGATTGGTTATACAGTTACATTAACTAATGATACCTCATACTATAAAAATTATTTGGATAATATAAATAAAGTTACTGCTGATGACTTAAAAAGAGTCGCCAAAAATTATTTAGATATTGATTCAGCTGTAATATCCGTAATTCTTCCTACAAAAGAAGGAAAGCCAGATATTCAAAAACAGCTGCCAAAGAACTATAGTGCAAAGATATTAAGTAAAGATAAAGATACAACAAAATATGAACTTGAAAATGGTGCAATATTAATCATTACACAAAATACTGCAAATGATATTATTGCCATGGAAATGTCATCAAAAGGTGGAAATAATATTGAAAAGATTCCTGGTATTGCGACTGTGACAGCAGAAACAATGCTTAAAGGTACAAAAAAGTATAAAAATCAAGAATTATCATTGCTGCTTGAAGAAAATGGTATAAGGATTGCTCCTTCTGCTCGTGGTGATTCTTTTGGAATTGCTGCAAAATTTACGAAAAATGAAAAAGATTTAGCTTTAGATATATTTGAGGAAATTGCAACCAAAGCTTCTTTAGACTCTTATGATATAGAACGTGTAAAAGCGGATAAAATGCATTCTATTAAGAACAAAAATAATACCCCTGATTCATTGGCTTTTGATGAATTTAGAACGGCTTTATGGGAAGGTACTCCATATGGTAATACAGGTAAAATATTACAAAAAACTCTGCCATTAATTCAAGAAGAAGATATAACTGGGTTTTATGCAAATCTTTTCCCTGCGGAAAATGTAGTTGTAACTGTAAATGGTAATGTTGACAACCAAGAGTTTATTAATTATTTCTCAAGAATATTGAAAAATAGTAATAAGTCTAAAATATCATTTGCAGATTTTAAATGTAAGTTTAAACCATTAACAAAAAATAAGACGATAAAAGTAAATAAGGACTCACAGGCGGTATGGCTGTTATTAGGCTGGTTAACTGATGGAGTTGATAATCAAAAGGATTGGGCAACATTACAAGTTATAGATTCTATGTTAGGTTCAGGTATGAGTTCAAGACTTTTTACTCAGTTAAGGGATGAACAAGGATTGGCTTATCAGGTTGGTTCAAGCTTTTCTGCAAATATAAACAAAGGTGTGTTTGCTCTTTATATAGCGACAAATCCGAAAAATGTTCAAACTGCAAAAACAGGATTATTTTATGAAATAGATAAATTAAAAAAAGAGTTTGTAACAGAGAAGGAACTTTCAGAAGCTAAAGATAAGCTTATTGGTAATTATGTTTTATCTCTGGAAACGAATATGGATAAAGCATCTATAGTAAATTCTATAGAAATAAGTGGAAAAGATTATACATTCTTAGATGAGTATCCCAATCTTATAAATGGAATAACTGCTCAAGATGTAATTAAAACTGCAAATAAATATTTTTCCAAACCATATGTTTTCACAATTGTCGGACCTGTTAAATCTATTGAAAAATTATAAAATATGAGATAAATTTGTATATAAGAGATAAGTTATGCGAAATGAAATAATTGAGAATAAAGAATTTTATATTCTTTCAAGAAGTGTTGATAATGCTGAAAAATGTGTTGTTATTAGCCTTAATGAAGATTGTTTTGTTGTGAAGCTTCAGAATATAAGAAAATATGAGATTGATGAATCAGTTGAACTTTTTACTATGACAAACAAAGGACAGTTGTATTTTGAGACCATAGTAAAAGATGTCAAAGATGATACTATTTCAGTGTGGTATCCAATTTCATATAAATATCTACAAAGAAGACAATATTCCAGAATCAGATTGGAAGAAGAAACAGAGCTTGTTTGTAAAGACAAAAAGATACCCGCCAGAATTTTTGATATAAGTGCAGGGGGATTAAAGGTTAATACTAAAGAACAATTGCAGCTTTTAGATGAATATTCAATTTCATTAGATTTTGAAAATAAGAAGCTTGATATGACTTTTGAACCTATAAGGATTGAAGTTGGTAATAATGAGTTTGTCTCATCGGGAAGATTTAAAAATATAAGTAGTTATGATAGAATTGCGCTTGTTCAGTATTGTTTTCGTAAACAGATAGAAAATAGTAATAAATAAACTTGTAAAACACTAAAAAATATTGTTAAATATTCTTAGTGGTTATTTTTTTAAGAACAGGTATATCGCTGTGAGTAAAGGTAGTCTGAAAAAGAAAAAGAGTATAAGACCAAAAACAGAGTTTTCAATACGGCTCAAATCGACAATAATGTCTAATATTATGGTCGTAATGTTGCTTACGATAATAGTTGTTACGCTAGCTTTAACTGTAGCCTCATATGCAACTATAAAGAATATGCAGGATAAACTCCCAGCTGATTTTATTTCGAGTTTAGAAGTTTTTGATAATCAGAACCAAACTGCTAAGGAGTTTGAAGCACGGTTACCTGAACTTCAGAAAAGAATAAATAATAGTATTATGAAAAATTATGATGTACAAGATTTGCTTGTAGCATATCATAATGGTGATAAAGTATATACAACTTTGGATGCTGAAGATAGAGATCATAGTGTTATAAATTATTCATATGAAAAAGATGAGACAAGTTTATACAGTTTTATTTTAAAACAATCTGATAAGTATTCTGTGTCAAAATATCGTGTAATTTCATTTAAATTACCATTCTACCAAAAAGATTCATCAGGGAATTTTATTAAGGATTCATCATCGAAGTTTAAGATAGATAAAGCATATGATATATACTTAATTGTTCCTCCTGCAACTACAGAAGATATAGGTAAGTTTGTTGAATATGCGAAGAATATTTTCTGTGCTGTATTATTTGCGTGTTTTATTGTTGTTTTTATATTGGCAAGAAGTATATCTAAGCCCTTATCAGTTATGGAAAAGACTGTTGCGCAGGTTGCTAAAGGAGATTTATCCGGAAGGTTAGAATATACAAAATATGATGAAATAAATAAACTTGTTCAATCATACAATATGATGACAAATGCGCTTCAAAGATTGTACTCATCTTTAGAAGCGCAAGTTCAAGACAGAACAAAAGAATTAAAAAGTGCATATGCCGAATTGCAAAGTACTCAAGCGATGATGGTTCATTCCGAAAAAATGAAATCATTAGGTGAACTCGTTGCTGGAATTATGCATGAAATAAATAATCCTATTAATTTTATTTATGGGAATATGACTCATTTGAGTAATTATTCTAATGATTTAATTCAGATAATTGAAGAATATACTAAATTTAATGATTCTTTAAAGCCGGGAGAAAAAGAAGAAATTGAAAATCTAAAGCAAGAAATTGATTATGAATTTTTAAAGACAGATTTGCCCGATTTAATTAAAAGTTGTAAAGAAGGGGCGGATAGAGCTAAAAATATTATTCAGGATTTAAAGAGTTTTTCAAGAATGGAGGAAGCTTCTATTACAGATGTAGATGTTCCTCATGAAATAGATACAACTTTAAATATTTTACATAATAAGATAAAAAATAAAGCGGAAATACATAAAGAGTATATGGAAAATCCTCCGAAAATAGAAGCATTTGGCGGTCAATTAAACCAAGTCTTTATGAATATTTTAGATAATGCTGTTGGTGCGATTAAGGAACATGGTGATATTTGGATTAGAATAGACGAAGATAAAGCTAAGAAAAATTTAATAATTGAAATAGAAGATAATGGAATTGGCATGGATGAAGAAACTTCCCGCAAGGTTTTTAATCCTTTTTTCACAACAAAACCTGTTGGACAAGGTACCGGGCTTGGGTTATCCATAACATATAAAATTATAAAAAATCACCAAGGAGATATTAGAGTTGAATCTCAACCAAATTTGGGTACTAAATTTATTATAAACCTGCCAATAAATATAGATAGAGAAAATTTGAATGTTGGAGTAGCTATCGGAGAAGCTGATGGATAAATATAAAATATTAATAGTTGATGACGAGCCAGATAATTTGGCATTGTTATATCGTACTTTAAGAGGGAAATATGATATAGCTAAATCAACATCACCGTTGATGGCGCTGGAAATGCTTAAGCAAGAACATTTCCAATGTATATTGTCAGACCATAAAATGCCTGAAATGGATGGGGTTGAGTTTTTAAAAAGAAGCTGTGCTATATCACCGGATACAATGCGTCTTTTAGTAACTGCATATACAGATGCAGGTATACTTATTGATGCAATTAACTATGCCCAAATATACAGATATATTAAAAAGCCTTATAATCCTGATGAATTATTATTAATAGTGGAAAATGCATTAGAATATTGGCAATTAAAATATGATAATGGTGTTCTTGTAAATGATTTAAAAGAACTATTTGCAGGAACTATAACTGCAATTGTAGAAGCGTTGGACGCAAAAGATTCATATACATTGGGCAGAAGCCGCAGAGTTACTTTCTATGCTGTAAAAATAGCTAAAGCACTTCATTTAAGTGAAACAACAACAGGAAAAATAGAACTTGCAGGGCTTTTGCATGATATAGGTATGATTGGTGTTTCAGATGATATTCTTTCAAAAGTAGAGAAATTAACTCAAGAAGAATATGATGAAATAAAAAAACATGTTGTTCACAGTGTACGTATTTTAGATGATATCAAACAGCTTGCTGATGTAGTAGAAATAATAAAATATCATCATGAATTTTATGATGGTAATGGATATCCATATGGTAAAAAAGGAGAAGAAATTCCTATCGGTTCCAGAATTATTTCTGTTGCTGATGCTTTTGACAGTATGGTTACTCCAAAGGCATATCGTAATCAGGTTTCTCCACACGAAGCCATATCACATATAAAAACATTTGCAGGTAAACAGTTTGATCCTGTTGTGGTTGAAACTTTTGAACAGATTCTTCCAGAAACACTACGTGAAATAAAGGATTTGGAACATTCACTTAAATAAAGACAAATAAAAGCTTTGTGATATTTCATATGGATTTTGTGCTAATATAAAGTTAGTAAGAACAAATAGAGGTTAATTTTATATGAGAATGTCGAAGCTTTTTGTACAAACTTTAAGGGAGTTTCCTGCTGATGCGGAAGTAATAAGTCATAAATTATTGGTTCGAGCAGGTTATATAAGGAAACTGACTAATGGTGTGTATAATTTTTTGCCATTAATGTGGAGAGTACTTAAAAAAGTTGAAAATATAGTGCGTGAAGAAATGGATGCTGCAGGTGCACAAGAGCTTTTAATGCCTTTTGTACAGCCGTCTGAATTATGGCAAGAATCCGGCAGATGGGATGTATACGGTAAAGAGTTAATGCGATTGAAAGATAGACATGGCAGAGAAATGTGTCTTGGTCCTACTCATGAAGAAGTTATTACGTCCATAGCAAGAGAAGGCATTCGTTCATATAAACAATTACCTGTTAATTTGTATCAAATCCAATCTAAATTTAGAGATGAAATAAGACCTCGTTTTGGTCTGTTGAGAGGTCGTGAATTTATAATGAAAGATGCATACAGCTTTGATGTTGATGAAGAAGGACTTGACAAATCATATGAAATTATGGCACAAGCTTATAAGAATATATTTAAAAGGTGTGGACTGGAAACAAAAATGGTTCAATCGGATTCAGGTGCTATTGGCGGGAGTGTTTCACATGAGTTTATGGTTCTGGTAAACGAAGAATCAGAAAATAATGCAGGTGAAAATGATGTATTTTATTGTACAAAATGCGGTTATAGTGCAAATTCTAATCATGCGGTTTCTATTCTTAATGAAGTAGCAACAGATGGGAAATTTGAAAAAACAGAAATAATTGATACACCAAATACACATTCAATAGAGGAACTTTCTAAATTTTTAGATATTCCTTCTACTGTTATATGTAAGTCACTTATATATGTTATTGATGGTAAATATGTTTTAGCCTTAATAAGGGGTGATAGAACCGTAGAAGAAACGAAGTTAATGAATGTATTTGCAGGAAATGATATTCGAATTGCAAGAAATGATGAAATTGAAGAAATAATGAAAATAAGCGGATTTAATGCAGTAGCTGGTTTTATCGGACCAAAAGGATTAAAGAATATAGAAATAGTTGCTGATGAAACAGTAAAAGGCTTAAAAAATTTTGTTATCGGTTGTAATCAAAATGACAAACACTTAGTAGGTGCTAATTGGGGTATAGATGTTGAGTTGCCTCAAAAAATTGCTGATATAAGACTGGTTGAAGAAAACGATAAATGCGTTGATTGCGGTGCTGAACTAAAAGTTACCAAGGGAATTGAGGTCGGTAATATTTTTAAACTTGGAACTAAATATTCAAAAGCAATGAATGCAACATTTACGGATAAAGATGGTAAAGAGAAGCCATTCATTATGGGCTGTTATGGTATTGGTATCTCAAGAACAGCAGCAGCTGCGGTAGAAAGGCATCATGATGAATATGGTATAAAGTGGCCTTTGGCGATTGCTCCATATACGGTTATTGTTGTTCCTGTAAGTGACCAAGATGAAACACAAATGAAAGTAGCAGAGGAAATTTATAATAAATTATTGGCAGCAAACGTTGAAGTTTTGATTGATGACAGATCTGAAAGAGCCGGTGTAAAACTCAAAGATGCTGATTTGATTGGTATCCCATATAGAATTACTGTTGGTAAAACAATAAAGGATAATCTTGTTGAATTTAAAACCCGCGCAAATAATAGTGTTGAAGCTATTACACCGGATGAAGCAATTGAAAAAATTCTAAGTTTATAAAAGATAGAAACGGTTATTTTGAAACATTTCTTCATAAATAACCGTTTTTTATCAAAAAAGGTATTTGTTTTATTTTTTATAGACAAGAAAAAGGAATTTATCTTGATTTCAGTGTTATCTTATCCCTCGTGTAATAAATATAATATATTATCAACTAAAAATGCAGTTCAAAGTTTTTCTGGAAGTGACATTTCAGATTTGCTTGCACAAGGTGATAAGGCACTTAATGAAAATAAGTATTCAGAAGCTTTGCAAATATATCAAGAAGCTAATAGATTGAATCCTGATGAAAATATTATATATAGAAAGCTGGCGAAAACGCAGTTTCATTTAAAAGATTATGTATCATCAGAAAAGAACTATGAAACTTATCTTAAAAAAGCTTCAGATGATGTAGATGCTTGGATTGAGCTTGGAGAAACACAGAGACAATCCGGATTTTATCAAAAAGCATTAAAAAGTTTTGAAAAAGCTGCTTCTTTAGATTCATCGAATGATTTAGCAAATCGAAGTATATTAGAAACAAAGAATAATATATTGAGTATTTATTCACCGCAAAAGGCTCAAACGGAAAAAGCAGAACAAGCTCAGAAAAATTTACGTGCTGCACTCGATATGACCGTGAAATATATGACACCTGAGTTTATGCAAGGCTTAAAAGATGTTGTAATAACTTTTGGCGAAACTGCTTCAATGGGTGGTACTTCTAATATAGCACAATATGAAAATCATAAGAAAACCATAACGATTTCAAATGCATATATATATGCCGCACCTCAAGTTATTGCTGCATATTTGTCTCATGAATCTGTGCATGCACACGATAATGATCCATATACATCAATAAAAGAAGAACAAGATGCATATCAAGTAGCTGCAAAGTTTTGGATGAAGAATTCTAATGGGGTAAAAGATCCTGAAATGGATTATGCCGTATCCTTGTACAAACAATCACCTTCAACATTAAATGACAGAGTTGCAGAAATATATAAACTCAGAGATCCTGATATAGCTGATACATCCCCCAATCATCCGCCTAAAAAGTTGTTTCATTTTAATACTTCAAAAACAAAAGCAGCCAGTCAATCTATAAAATCATATGATGTTATAGCTTAGAATCTTGTTTATCTTGCGGAAGATATATTTTAGGATCAACTATTGTTTCAGGCAATTTGACTTGCCCTTTAGATGCTTCAAAAATTGTTTGCGTTGCATATGCAACATAATCTCTATATTTCTTTTTACATATTCTTTTTGTTTGAATTAGATTATTAACAAAATCAAAATAATCTTCTAGGTATTTGATTCTGTTTTGCTTATCTTCATATAACCATTGTAAAAATGGTTTATTTCCTTTTTGTGAATTACAGGCACTATGCATAGCCAAATAATTACTTATATCATCATGATTACTTTCTATATCATAAGCAATAATATGGTCTGTGTTGGCAATAGAAGAAGATAAAAATCTCAAAGCGATATCATAAGAAGACCAATCTTCATTTCGTTTGTTTTTACCTGAATATTTAACAATCCAAGCTGAGTTCATATCAGCTGATGTTGGAAAACTCTTTGCTATTTTTTGTAATTTTTCATATTTTTTACGATTTTGAATTTTAATTTTACTAATTCTATCAATCATAACTTTTCTTCTAAATGGTGCATTAGAATTCTTTTTGCGAATTGCTTTCTGAAGAGAATCTATTCTATTTAGTAATACTTTTTTCTCTTCTTCGGGAAGAGAATTTGCAATTGAGCGCATTTTCTTGATTAGTCTCATTTGGGCATCTTGTAATATAGGTAGTTTCTTAGCTCTCAAACTTACAAGAAGAGTTCTAATATCTTTACTTTCTCCTTCTTTTTGGGAAAGTTTATAAATTTCGTTATATACACTTTCTTCAACAGGTCTCATATATTCTGTATATTTCCCCAAACATTCAAGATATTCATCAGGTTGAAGTGAATCAAGCTCTTCTGCAATCTGGTTAAATTTTGAAGCATTTAACATTTTCTTTCCGCACGCAGGGCAAGGAACATTATTAATCTTTGAAACGACAAAATCTCCAGATTTTTCTGCCAATTTTTTCAAATCAGTAGAATATGATCTTTTTTGTGAAGAGGTGAAGCTTAAAGGTAAATAATAAATGTTGCTTATTTGGTTATATTGGTTAGATGTTGCCTCTCTTTGCGGAACTTTTATTTGGGCTGATTCCGTTGAGATAAAATAATATGAGTTTTTAGAAATGTTAACCGGCTGTATTTTCATGTTATTTATAAAATAATATCAACAATTACATGAAAACCAAAAATTATGATTTTTGTCAAATAGAGTTAAAAAATGTAAACATGAAATTTTTTGGGTGATTTTTTTGTATTTTGCAAAAAATAATGCTCATTTCATATAAATCAAGATTAGTTTTTACCAAAAATTGTTATAAAAATGTATAAAACAATAGAAAATCAATAAATCAAGAAAAATTATATTATTTTGATAACGCAAACAAATTTGTTTTTGAATTTTAACTTGGTATGATTGCTAAGGTCGAACATGTCATAAGGTAAATAAAAATTGAGAGTATCAGAAGTAGATAGATATAAAACTATAGAAGGTCCAGCAAGCATAAGTCAATGCTCGCATGAAAATAGAATGATTTCTCAGAAAAATCGAGGACAGCAGGCTTTTCGTGGCGGTTTATCCGATGTGGCTTTTAATATGTTAGATAGAAGCTTTAGTATTTTAGATAAAAATGCAATGATACAAGTTTCTTTTGTTGATACTGTTTCAACTAATATTCCTAGAACCCTTGTTGATTTAAAGACGGGTCTTGCAGCTGCATTAGAAACATGTCGACGAGAATTTTCAGGACTTTTTGTTAATTGCTTGATGCCAGGACTAGTTGTTATGGGGTTGGCCGGTCTTTTGCCAAAAAGTAAAGAGCTTAAAGGAACAAATGTTGTGGCCTCTTGGGCGAACAGTGATTCTATAGAAAAACTGAAAGGTGCATATAAACAAGCTCAAACATCTTGTAATGCCGATAAAACTCGTGCTTATGTAGAAAATGTTCTTTCTTCTATAGAAGGATTAGATGGTAGAAACTGGATAAAGTATGCTGATAAGGCTTCAGAACCTGCATATCAAGAAGCTGTTTCAAATATTACTCAAGCAATTTCAAGTTCAGGTTTAGAGAGAAAAACATTATTAAAACAGGCTCGTTCTAGGTTGGCAGGACTTACAAAAGCAGAAAGCATACTAAGATACAATGGTACAGCTCAGGCAAACTTGGAAGAAACACTAAGAGATGTTGTAGATTTGGGTAGTAAATTTGAAGGTGTTAAGAATAAGACATTAGCTTCTCTTGGAATGACAACGGATACTGTTGTAAGACCTGAAATATCATCTAAAGTTTCAGATGCAATTGATAAATATGCTTCATCATTAAAGAATTTTGTTAATAAAAAAAGTTTAATAGGAATGGGTATTGTTATTGCTATAGCAGTTAGTATACAAACAATTAATAGGGCAATAACCAGAAAACAATTTAAAGCAGAAGGTGCACCAATATATAAAGATTTCGGCAAAAAAGATACAACACAGAAAATGGATGAAAAGCAAAAGAAAGTATTCTTTGCCAAAAAAATAGCTTCTGCTGCTGGAATGTATGGCTTAGCAACACTATCTATGATGAAAAAACCTTCACTTGGTATGTTCCAATTTTCTGGTATTTTTCCAACTATGGATCAATGCCGTTGGATTGCAGCTTCTACTTTCGCAAGTAGAATGCTTGGTGCTGAAGATGAAAATGAGCTGAGAGAAACTACAGTTCGAGATATTGCTTCATTCTCAGGTTTGTATTTTCTGGGCGATTATGTTAAAAAGGGTGTCGCTTCTGCTATTGAAGCATTCTCAAAAACTCGTAAAGGTTCAGAGTTTTTGGGTGAAAATGTAGTTCTTTTAAACCGTAAGAAAGAAATAGCGAAGCCGGTTATTAATGGTGGTGCTTCGTTTGGTGAAAAGTTATTGTCAGGATTTGGTTATAGAGTTAAACAATTCGGAAATTGGATTAAAAATACAGAATTAAAATCGGCTGCGGAAATTGCTGATGTAAAGACCCGCAATTTAAGGAATATATGTAGAGTTGCCGATATTGCATTTTCTGTTGTTATGCTTGGTATATTGCTTCCAAAATACAATCGTTCTGTTACAGAAAAGAAAGTTGCTGAGGCCAAAAAACAGGAAGAAAGCCAAAAAAGAGCCATGCTTGATTTTTCTGTAGTGCAAAAAGAAAATACTCCACAAATTTTTAAGAATTTAATATAAGTAACAATTTTACATAATACCCGCAAAAAAAAATAAGTTTGTGTTTTGTACTATTGTTGAGTTGTTAAAAACTTGAAAATAAGGTATAATAAAAAAGATTCCCTAAGATGTAAAGGAGAGAAGTAAGTGGTTGACAATAGGTCAGCTGGTGCCTTGGGAATTGGTGGCGGTATAAACTTTAAAAGTGGAGATATATCTGGTACTGCAGCCAAAACGTCGGATGATAGAGCCAGTCAAGGAACTGAATACTTTATGCAAGAAGGCGAGGATCAGCAAAATTCTCGTCAAGAGCCTTTTATTGATAGGAGTATGCAACTTAAAGCATCTTTGAATTCTCTTGCGCTTTTGAATGTTGTTTCTGTGCTTCAGAATAAAAAGAAAAATCCATTATTGGATGATGAAGATTATTCTGAAAAAATACAATTAAAAAAAGTTCCCGAAATAGAAAAAAATAAAAAAAACAGAGAAGACACAAAAAAATAGAACCTAAAACAATTTAGGTTCTATTTTTTATTACATTGTCCACTCTGTACTATGGATCTTTCTTGAAAGATATTCTTTCGGAGTTTCTGTATCTTTTTGCCCTGTTCTTGGTTCATAATGAGGAATTACTTTTTGTGTTGCTCTTATTTGACCTGCTGTTATTGGGTATGCATAATTTGCTCCCCAAGTTCCATAGGAAACAACTTTATCATCCGGAGTATTCTCATCGATTTGAATTAATGGTTTAATTTCTTGTCTCTTTTCTCCAAAGTTTACAGATTTTTTCATGCAATTTGTTGTCATTGTGATTGGTGTAATATTCATTTTCTCTCCTTCTCTAATAAAATAATAAACACACACTGGATATAAAACCTATAAAAAACTTTTTTGCTAGAAAAATTTTTTTAATTTTCTAAAATAAAAAATTCTGATAGAATATGAATAGGAAAAAATGAAAAAGAATTTTACAAGAATATTTTTATTATTTATTTTTCTAATGCCTATAAAAGTATATGCTTTAGATTTTGTTGACATTGATCATGGTTTTTGGGCATATAAAGAGATAGATCTTTTGACAGATGAAGGAATAATTTCAGGATATCCGGATAATAGGTATTTGCCTCAAAAGCTTGTAACGAGAGCGGAATATGCTGCGATGGTTATAAAAACTATAGGACAAGAAAATATTCCAATAGAAACCATGTATACTTTTGAAGATATAGATAATAGTCATTGGGCGTGGGGATATATTTTGAGAGCTGTAAATCTTGATATATTAAAGCCTGCTACAGACAATTATTTCTATCCGGATGATTATATTACAAGAAGTGAAATAATAACTTTTCTTGTTAATATATTAAAGTCAGAAGATATTGGTAAAAAAGAAGCTATTATTGCACTGCAAAATTCTTTTGATGATTTTGATGATATTCCTGATTGGTTTAAAGTAACGGCAGGTAAAGCAGAAGTCCTAAATGTTATAGCAAAAGAACCACCTCGTGATCGTTATCTTGATTATGATAAATATGTTAATCGTGCTCAGATTGCTGTTTTTTTAGCAAAATTAAAACAAATAACAGATGGTTATATACAAGAAAAAATTGCAGCTGAAAAATCACCTAAAACTGGCGAAGGTATAATTATTGAAAATACTTTAAGAATTGATGATGTTGTTACTTTGCCTGCCAAAACGATTCTTCCTATAATGGTTATAGGTCAATTAAGTTCTGAGGATGCTGAGCCGGGACAAATGTTTCAGGCTAGATTTGCAAATAATATTGTTGATTATGAACATCATATACTTTTGTCTAAGGATATAATTTTAGTCGGTAAAGTTTTGGATACAACAAAAGCTATTAATTTTGTCAGAAATGGAGAGCTTATATTTGAATTATCTGCTACAAATAACAATAAAAATTTTACAAGAATATTGGGTGTTGCAGAATATGAAGCAACTATAGTTGAATCAAATAAAGTCAAAAAGATTGCAAAAAATATTATAAAAGGTAAAGATTTTGTTGCAAAAGACGGACAAATTCTATATATAAAGCTTTTTAAACCGATGAGAGTAAATATTGTAACGGGAGAAGTATTAGATTAATTAATACTTTCTTTTTTATATATACCCATTTCTTCCAATGCTTTTAAAAAGTTTTGAGCAGTTGCTTTTTGTACATCTGGCGGAACAACTCTTAGAAGTTCAACCGTCCTTGAAATAATGGGATCCTTATCATACCAACGATTACATACTTTTGGTCTTACCATTTCATAAAATTTATCAATTGCTTCTTTTGAAACTTTCTTCTCGATTTCTTGTAAAAAAATTTCTGCCTGCGATTTTAGTTCATTTTGGTAGTTTTGCAATAGGTTTATTACCTCAAGCAAAACAGGATCATGATCATACCATCTTTTATAATTGTGATTCACTTAGATTTCCTTTATTTTGGTTGATAATAGCATCATCATCTTCATTATATCTTTGAATATCTGCTCCTATCATTCTAAACTTATTTTCAAGAAGTTCGTAACCTCTATCTATATGATATATATTTTCAATTGTACTTTCCCCTTCAGCCATAAGGGCTGCAATAACTAACGAAGCCCCGGCTCTTAAATCAGAAGCTTTGAGATTTGCACTGGTTAAATTTTTAACCCCCTTAACAAGAGCGTGATTTCTTTCTTGATGAATATCTGCGCCCATTTTTCGAAGTTCAGGAACTTGCATAAATCGGTTTTCATATAAGCTTTCTGTAATTATGCTTACACCATCTGCAACTGTTGCAAGTGCCATAGCCATAGATTGCAAATCAGTTGGAAACCCAGGATATGGTTGAGTAATTACATTTATTGCTTCAAGTTTTCTTTTACAGCTGACCTCTATAGAAGTAGGGTCTAACAACTTAATATCTGCTCCCATTTTAGTCAGTTTAGCTGTATAAAATGTTAAATGATTAGGGAAAATATTTCTTATTATACCTTTACCTTTTGTGGCAATAAACGCAGCCATATATGTTCCGGCTTCGATTCTGTCAGGAATAGTTGTATATTCTATTGGTTTTAAATCTTCTTGTTTTACACCGTTAATTACAATTTCAGAAGTTCCGGCACCTACAATATCAGCCCCCATTGCATTAAGGAAATTTGCCAAATCTACAATTTCCGGCTCCTGAGCTGCATTCTGAATTCTTGTTGAACCTTCTGCCAAAACTGATGCTAGCATTATATTTTCTGTAGCTCCAACAGATGGAATATCAAGGTATATATCCGAACCTATTAATTTTTTTGCTTTTGCATGGACATATCCGTTTTCTATCTTGATATTTGTTCCTAGTGCCTCTAAGCCTTTAATATGGAAATCTACTTTTCTTTCTCCAATAGCACAACCGCCTGGCAGAGCAACAACAGCTTCTTTACATCTGCCTACTAAAGCACCTAATACAACAAAAGAAGCTCTCATCCTGCTTACAAGTTCATAGCTGGCTCTAACACCTGTTAAATCAGTTGAATCGATAGTTATTGATTTTTCTGTTTTGTTATACTTTGTTTTGGCACCGAGTTGTTCCAAAACATTTAACATTATTACGACATCAGTTAATTCCGGAACATTATAAATCTTACTTTCACCTTTTGCCAAAAGAGCAGCGGCCATAAGCTTTAGTACCGCATTCTTAGCTCCGCTTATAGATACTTCGCCTTTTAATTGTTTTCCGCCAAATATCCTAATCTTCTCTGTCATGTTCCTCCCAATGACATACAATATTCCAAATCACTATATAAAGTATACACTATATTATTATATAATAATATAACTTATGCTATTGAGGGTAAATAGATTAACTATTGTAAACACATAATATTATATCATTCAAATATACTATATTCTTAGCTTTGATTTAAATATAAAATATATTAAGGAGAAGGATTTTATATGGTAGCAAATGAAGAACTTATAAAAATAGCAAAGGAAGTTTCATATAATGCATATTGTCCTTATTCAAAGTTTCCGGTCGGAGCATGTGCTTTATTTGAAAGTGGCAAATATTATGTTGGATGTAACATTGAGAACTCAAGTTACGGTTTATCATTGTGTGCAGAAAGGAATGCAATTTCAACAGCGATAGCGAATGGAGAAACATCAAAATTATTAAAAATTGCAATTTATTCGCCAATGTCCTCTGAATGTTTCCCTTGCGGTGCATGCAGACAGTGGATTCAAGAATTTTCAAAAGGTTATAATGTTGAAATTATATTGGAAAATGATGATAAGGGTATTAGCTTATATTATATAAATGATATTTTACCCTATTCGTTTAAACTGATATAATTGATTTGGTAAAAGGAAAAAGAAAGCAAAGAATGAAAAAGAGGGTGAGTTAGTGGCTGATTATACCATTAATTATGAAGAAATAGCTGAATGGCTTAAATTATATAAGTCGGCTGAGGATGAGAAGCAAAAAAAACATCTTCAGAACGTAATAGCATTGGCGGCAATGCCTTTGGTTAAGAAAATAGCAAGAGGTCTTGCAAGAAGAAACACAGACCCGGTTGAAGATATTATGCAAGTTGGTAGTGTTGGGCTTGTTAAAGCGATTCAATTATATAATCCGAAAGTGAGCGAGAATTTTAAAACATACGCTACTTATTTAATTACAGGTGAGATTAGGCATTATTTAAGAGATAAAGTTTCTATGATTAAAGCTCCAAGAGAAATTTATGAGCTTGCTTATCGTGTGAATAAATTGATGCAGAAACTAAAGGACGAGCAAGGAAATGAGCCGTCTGAGATAGTTTTAGCAGAGGAACTTGGTACTTCTGTCGGTAAAATTAAAGAAGTTATTGATGTAGAAAGACGTAAACAGACTATTTCTTTGGATCAAGTTATTACAACCGGTGCAGATGAGTCTTTATCTTTATTTGATAAGATTGCAGATGATAATCATTATAATCTGGAATCTTTTCAAGAAGATAAAATTCTTATAAATGATGCTATAAAAAGATTGGATGTGAAACTTCAAGAAGTTATAGTTTTAAATTATTTTGAGGATATGAGCCAGACACAAATAGCTTTGAAGCTTGGGATTTCTCAAATGCAGGTGTCCAGAAGGTTGAAAAAAGCATTGAATATGCTTCTTAATATATTATCAGAAAAAGAAAAAGCATAGAAAAGGTGGAATTATGATAGATGAATTATTATTAGTATGCTTTTTTGTATTAGTAGTAGGAGCTTGTATAGGAAGTTTTTTGAATGTTGTTGCACTAAGGGCAATATCCAAAGAATCAATAGTTTTTCCTTCATCTAAGTGCCCTTTTTGTAATGAACCTATAAAGTGGTTTGATAATATACCTGTTTTATCCTATTTTTTTACTTTTAAAGGAAAATGCAGAAACTGTGGTGAAAAAGTCAGTATTCAGTACCCGATAGTTGAAGCACTAACGGCTATACTATTTCTGGCTGTATTTTTATCATTTGGAGTAACTGTTAAAACTTTGCTTTTATGGATATTATTATCTGTATCAATTGTAATAATAATTACTGACTTAAAAAAAGAATATGTTTTTGACATACATAGTTGGATTTTAATTATTTTTGCTGTTATTACATCTCTGGTTTTTAATGGTTTAAATAATTATTCAAATACAGCAATTGGTTTGATTGTTGGTGTATTTGTCATGGAGGCAATAGCAAGGTTATCATATTATCTTGTCAAGAAAAAAGAAAATAATTCAGAACAAACAGAAGAAAATGTTGATAAAACAGAAGTTAAAGATGAAGAAAATAATGAGCAACCAACTGAGTCGTTAGATGACAAGGATAAAATTAATGAAGTTGAAGATGAAAATATTGATATAAATGACTATGTAAATAAAAATAAACGTGCATTCGGTGAAGGTGATACTTATTTAGCTGCAGCCGCAGGTGCTCTTTTAGGATGGAAATATTTTATTGTTGCTGTTGCTATTGCTATTATTTTGCAAGCGGTTTGTATATTACCACAATTTTTGATTGAGTTGTACAAAAAAGAAGAATATAAACTATTGACATCATTAACCTCTTTTGTACTGCTGGCTGTAGTATATTGGATTTTATCTAATATTCTTACTCTTCCTTTATATGTTGTGTTTGTATTCATAATTGCTTTGATATTTTTTGCTATAGATTCAATTAGCAGATTAAAAAAGACTGTTAATGAACAAGGTTTTGTTGCTATTCCTTTTGGTCCTGCACTACTATGTTCTATGTTTTTGCTTTTGTTCTGGGGCGTTTACATTGTACAATTCATAAAGAAGTATATCTTTATGATTTTTATCTGATATAATCTTGTAATAAAAAAAGAAGTCTCTTCTAAAAGACTTCTTTTTTTATTGTAATGAATTTTTATTCTTTTGCTTTTAGCGCTTCTCTTACTTTTTCTTCAATTTCAGCTTCTAGTGCAGGATTTTCTATAAATACTTCTTTTACTTTATCTCTGCCTTGACCAAGTTTTTCATCATTATAGCTGAACCAAGCACCTGCTTTTTTAACAATATCCAAAGATACTGCCATATCAAGAATACATCCTGATTTACTGATACCTTTTCCGTATATAATGTCAAATTCTGCTGTTCTAAATGGAGGTGCAACTTTATTTTTTACAACTTTAACTTTTACTCTGTTTCCAATTTCCTTATCATCTTTCTTAAGTGTTTCTGTTTTTCTGATATCAAGTCTGATACTTGCATAATATTTAAGCGCATTTCCACCAGTTGTTGTTTCGGGGCTGCCATACATAACGCCTATTTTTTGTCTTAATTGGTTGATGAATATTACGGTAGTATTAGTTTTACTTACTATACCTGTTAGTTTTCTCAGTGCTTTTGACATTAATCTTGCTTGAAGTCCCATTTGTTTGTCTTCCATAGCTCCTTCAATTTCATCTTTAGGAACTAATGCAGCAACAGAGTCAACAACAACAATATCGACAGCGGCACTTCTTACAAGTTCTTCCGTAATTTCTAAAGCTTGTTCACCTGTATCCGGTTGAGAAATTAATAATTCATCAACATTGACGCCAAGATTTCTGGCATATTCAGGGTCTAAAGCATGCTCTGCATCCACGAAGGCAGCTATTCCTCCTTTTTTTTGGCATTCTGCTACAATATGTTGTGCTAATGTTGTTTTACCGCTTGCTTCAGGTCCATATACTTCTATTATTCTTCCTCTTGGAACTCCGCCAATACCCAGAGCTACATCAAGTGATAATGCCCCTGTTGGAATGGTTTCAACAGCAACGGCAGGTTTGTCGCCTAATCGCATTATAGAACCTTTTCCAAAATCTTTTTCTATTTTATCTATTGCAACTTTAAGTGCTTTTTTTCTTTCTTCTGAAATATTTATTGTTTCAGTTTCTTTTTCTTTTGTTACCATTTTCTCTTCCTTCTGTCTACAAATATATTATATCATTCGTATATAGATAACTGTACAATTTTACTTTTTGCAACATTACGTATTATTTTATGTTAGCAATAATTTTTTTTGTTAGAATTATTACAGGTTTTATCATTATACAGGGGATATTTATGAAAAATAAAATAATTATGTTCTGGGCAATAGTAATATTAACTATTCTTTCAATAGTAATCATTAAAGTTAAACCTATTCCTTTGGGACTTGATTTGGTTGGCGGTTCAAGAATTGTACTTGAAGCTCAAACAACCGAAAATATATCTAAAATTACGCAGGATATGATGGATGGTTTAAAATCTGCTCTTGAAAACAGAATTAATGCATTAGGTGTTTCTGAAACAATGGTTCAGCAAATGGGAGAAAAACGTTTATTGATTGAAATACCAAATGTATCTGATCCAAAGTTGGCAAGAGAATTTTTAGGTGAGACAGCAGAGCTTGAATTTAAAAAACCAATTCTTAATGAAAATGGTGATACAGTTGGCTGGGAAGCTTCAGGACTTTCCGGTGAAGATTTGAATAAAGCTGCCGTCGGTACTGATAATGCAGGCAGATGGCTTATAACACTCGAATTTAATGGGAAAGGTGCAACAAAGTTTGCAAAATTAACAAGAGAATTCAAAGGTTATCCTATTGCTATATATTTTAATGGTGAAAGTATATCAGAACCTGTTGTTCAGCAAGAAATTACTGGCGGAAATGCCCAAATTACAGGTGATTTTACTCATGATCAGGCAAAAAAGATTGTTGATTTATTGAATGCAGGTGCACTACCTGTTCCAGCAAAAATAATTGAAGAAAATACTGTTGGTCCGACATTAGGTGCTGATAGTCTTGATAAAAGTAAAGTTGCAGGTATTATTGGGCTTGGTGCTGTAATGTTATTTATGCTTTTCTGGTATAGAGTTCCGGGTTTTATTGCAAATATAGCGCTTGTAATTTATTCTTTAATTGTATTTGCTATATTTAAAATGGTTCCTGTTACATTAACACTTGCCGGAATAGCCGGTTTTATATTGAGTATTGGTATGGCTGTTGATGCTAATATACTTATCTTTGAAAGAACAAAAGAAGAATTAAAAGCGGGAAGAACTTTGTTTACTGCTATTAATTCAGGATTTGACAGAGCATTTACAAGTATTTTTGACTCAAATATGTCTACAATAATTACTTGTGCTATATTGTATTTTTTAGGCTCAAATATTGTTAAAGGTTTTGCTTTGACACTTGCAATCGGTGTTATTGTAAGTATGTTTTCTGCAATAACCGTTACTAAAAACTTTATGCATTTAATGTTTGGTACCGGTCAATTAAAACATCCTGCTTTATTTGGTTTAAGAGAAGAAGATATAAATGAAGCATATGAAGTTGCGGAAACAAAACGAGAAAAAGCAAAGTTTGGTGTTTTAGATTAATTTTTGAAGGAGTATAGAAATGTCATACAGTGTTTTAAACACAAAGAAAATTATAGATGTAATTAAATACAGATGGGTATGGTTAGCATTATCTTTTATTTTGCTGTTCCCGGGTATTGTTGCTATGATATATTCAATGAAGATTTATCCAACTCATACTCCATTATTGGTTGGTATTGATTTTACGGGTGGTACTATAATTCAGTATTCTGTTAATGAATCTATTTCTACTGATAAAATTGGTGAAATAAGAGCAAAATTAATCAACGGAAATATTGAAAACCCTGTTATACAAGTCTTAAAACCTGTTGCGAGTGATAATGAATCATCTATAAAAAATATCCTATCTATTAGAACACAATTTTCTGATAATGGTCAAAATGAAGCAATAGATACTGTTACATCAATTGTAACAGCTGATTATCCCGATGCACAAATTGTTCAGACAAGTTCAGTTGGCCCATTATTGGGAAAGCAATTATTTGTTAATTCTATGATTGCTGTTGTGTTGGCACTTTTAGCAATCGTTATTTATCTTACATTAAGATTCCACTTTGAATTTGCTATAGTTGCCTTTCTTGCATTATTCCATGATGTTATATTTGTAATTGGCGTATTCTCAATACTTGGTTTATTATATGGAGTACACATTGATAGTTTGTTTGTAACCGCTATTTTGACTGTTCTTGGTTTTAGCGTTCACGATACTATTGTTGTTTTCGACAGAATTAGAGAAAATTTGAAATTTTATTCAAAAAAAGCAACATATGATGAAATCGTTAATGCTTCTGTCAATCAGACATTAGCAAGAAGTATCAATACATCTTTGACAACATTAATCACATTAGGTGCATTGTATTTCTTCGGTGGCGTTACTACAAAAGATTTTGTTCTTGTTATGATTTTAGGTATAGCAGTTGGTACTTATTCAAGTATATTTTTTGCAAGTACATTAATTGCTTTATGGAATGATATTGAACAAGCCAAAAAAGTAAAAGTTGGAGCATAATGTCGGAACTTAAGTCATTAGCTGAATTTATAAGAGAAACTCGTGAAAGAGCGGGTTTTTCTGTACTTGGACTTTCTAAAAAATCCGGTCTTACTGTAGAACAGATTGATGATATTGAATCCGGAAAAGATTTATTTCTTCCTGCTACAATTCGCCAGAAACTTGCTAAAGGATTGAAAATTAACCCATCAGATATTAAAGAATATGAGAGAATTCTTTTAGTATCATATGATGCTGTTACTGATAAATATATAAATAGTGTTAAAAAAGCTATTTTAAATGGTGAAACAGAAAATTTAAGATGTCCGATTTGTTCTGCGAAACTTATTACAAAAATTGTACGTCTACTGGACTTGGAAAATAATATTGCTTTACATCCTAAGGCTCAATGTAGTAGATGTTCTTTTCAGATTAAGTAAAAAGAAAAAGGTGCAAACTTATTCTTTGCACCTTTTTCTTTTTATTATCTTTCGTTTTTATCTCTGATTTTTACCTTCATTTTTCTTTGAATACAATGTTATTGAAATATTTATTAATAAGTAGTCTGTATTTGATGTAAAGGCTGTAACTTTAAGGTTTGATATATACGTTAAATAATTAAAATTATTATTCATATCCGCTAAGAAAGCTCGCAATTGAGAATATGAACCAACAAAGAAAAATTTTAATTCACAAGCATTATATAATTCGGGATTTTCTATATAAATAGGATCATTTGCCGGTCTCATATCATATTCTATAGAACGGATTAATAAACCATTCTTTTGTGCTTTCTTTATTATTTCTTCAAACATATTACCGAAAATACCAAGATTATCTGCTGAAGAATCTAAAGCTGTTTCGTATATAGGTTTTAATGATTTTAATTTTAAATCTTCTGCTTCTTTTTCCGCATCAATTTTTCTGATTTTTTCTTCTAATGTTTTGCGTTCAACATCATTTTTTGAAGCTCTGATTTGCATTTCTGCAAATTCTTCATATTTTGGTTTTACAACAATAAATGTTATTACAAAAAACAATAATACTGCTAAAGCAATACATATTGGAACCAGTTGTTTATTTTTCTTGTTCATAAATTTCCTTTATTCTTTATATTATCGGAGCAGGAGGCGGAGTCATTGGTGAGGGACCACGTCTTCCTCTTTGTTTTGTTATATTTTGAGTTTGTATTGGATTATTTTGCATTACTGTATTAATAAAATCGTCTTCAGTAAGTGCTACATCTATTTTCGATGTTTTTATTTCAAAAGTAAATCCGTTTGGAATTTTTGCTGGTATAGGATCATTTTTAGAATTAATTGATAATTTTGATAACATTAAATCACTGTTTTTCTCTCTTAATCCTTTAACAAAATCTTGAACAGATTCACTTGTCTTGGCTTCGCCTAGAATACCTATACCACCATCAGCATTTGTTACAAATTTTTTGATATATATAGAATCAGGTATTTCTGTTGATAATGCACTATATACATCAAATACAGTTTTATTTGTTTCTAATATTTTTGTTAATATTGGCAGAATATCTTTTTTTTGTGTTTTTTCATTTGTTTTTATTGTTTTCTTGAATACTTCAATCTCTTTTTCTGCAGAATAATTCTGTCCCTGCATATTATTTACTTTTGTTGTGAGTAAAGATGTGACAACTATACATACAACAGCTGCTGCAAGGACAGCTGAAACCAAAACAACTGTAATAAATCTATATAAATCAACTTCATATTCGCCAACTTGGATTAAATTTTCATTAATACGTTCCGGCGGCAAGAAATTTATATTCAACGGATAATCATCATAATCCGCAGCAGCTGCACCAACTGCCTCTATTGTCATATATGAAATCATATTGGAATCAATATCAGTACCGACCCCTGATATATCTATAAATTGTTCATTTGTATTAATACTTTTATTTATGCAATCAACTTCTCCTTGAAAATCAAGTCTTTGTGCAAGCATTTCAGAATTTACTTCGTCAGTTTCACTGATTATTAAAAATGACTGCGGGCTATTCTTGGAGATAGTATTTGTTGCAATTTTTGATATCGTTGAATATACTTCTTCTGTTGAAAATGACTTAACTGCTAGAGGTTCTTCTACGCAATCTATTAATGTAGGTCCGTTTAAATAAAATGAACAGCAACTATTTGGTGTGATTAGTAAAATAGCAGTTCTTTCTTCTTTCTGTACATATTTATTAAACCTATCACAGAATTGAATAGCTTTCAGCATTGAAGAATATGATGTATCTATTCTTACAAGTTCTGCTTCTAAATTATCAAATATTTCTATAAGTTTAACTATAACTTTTGTTTGAATAGCACTATATATAATGTTCTTTTTGTCTCTGCCTGATGCGCTGTCTAAAATAGAATATGATATTATCGGCTCATTTCTCTTAAAAATGTATAAATCCTCTATTTCAGATTGCAAATTTTCTACAATAAACGGAGTCTCCGATACATTATCTAATGATGTTATACCAAAATGTACATTTGGTAAATTCAATGTAACACTGCAATCTCTGGGGTTTAGTCCCGCATCTTCAAATAATCCTTCTACTACTTCAGCAAATTCATCGAAGTCAATAATTTCTCTGATAGCGTTGTTATATTTGATATTTCCGGAAGAATATTTCACAACTGACTTAGACGCTTTATCAATACAAACAAGCTCTATAAAATTATTTGCAGATAATGAAATACCAACGTGTGTTCTTTTTTTAAATCCCAGTTTTTCTAACATATTTTTAAATTAACCCATATTCCATACATATATCAGTATTATACTCATAATATTTTATATTTGCATTTTTGACAAGAAACTTAATGAATGAATTTCTTTCTTTAACTATACCATTTAATGTATAATAATGGAAGTTTGTAATATAAGGTAAACGGTAATTTTATGGAAGATTTTATTTTTGGAAGAAATAGTGTACTTGAATTATTACAAGAAGGAAGAAGAAGTGTAAGTAAAATTCTTCTTATGAAAAACATTAGAGAGAATCCAAAAGTGTCTCAGATTATAGATATTGCAAGAAAAAGAGGCATAGTTTTTCAATTTATACCAAAAGAAAAATTTGTACAATATAAAGAATATCCGCATCAAGGTGTAATTGCATATGTAGCACCGGTCAATTATATTTCTTTAGATGATTTTTTGTTAAGAAATAAAAACAATAAAAAAGTAATCATTACAGATGGTGTTGAAGACCCTCATAATATGGGATCTATCATAAGAACAGCAGTTTGTGCCGGGTTCGATGCTGTTATTTTTCCTTCCAGAAGAAATGCGGTTATAAATGCGACTGTTGAAAAATCTTCGGCAGGAGCTATTAACCATATTGATTTGATTATGGTCAATAGCCTATCTTCTACTATTGATAGACTGAAGAATAACAACTTCTGGATAATTGCAACAGACATTGATGCAAAGGATAATTATTATGACATTGATTATTGCAATATGAACTTTGCGATAGTTATGGGCTCCGAGAAAGAAGGCATTTCTACAACTATTTTGAAAAAATCCGATTATAAAATAAAAATACCTATCTTAACAAACTTTGATTCTTTAAATGTTGCAAATGCTGCAAGTATTGTAATTTATGAAGCTGTGAAGCAAACAATACAAAAATCGGGGAATATTGTATAATAGATTATTAATTGGAGGCATAATGTCAGAAGATCAAGAAGAATTTCTACTGAAGGATAATGAATACCAAGATTCTGATTATAATATTTCTTTAGATGATGAAGATATAATTTCTGCTGTTGAAGAACCTAAGGTTCCTGAAACACAGAATAGTGCTGTAGCCGATGATTCTGTTAAAATATATTTACAACAAATTGGTAAAATTAAGTTATTGAGTAACGAAGAAGAACTTCAGGTCGCCAAAAAGATAAAAGAAGAAAATTCTGAACGTGCTAAGAAAATCCTTGTCAATGCTAATTTAAGACTTGTTGTCAGTATTGCAAAAAAATATATAGGAAGAGGTCTCTCTTTTCTCGATCTTATTCAGGAAGGAAATATGGGACTTATGCGCGCTGCCGAAAAATTTGATTATTCAAAAGGTTATAAGTTTTCTACTTATGCTACTTGGTGGATTCAACAGGCTATAACTCGTGCTATAGCAGATAAATCAAGACTTATTAGGCTTCCTGTCCATATGATAGAAACATTAAGTAAAATAAAGAAAATATCTACGGATTTAACAATTGAAAATGGTACGGCACCTACAAAAGAAGAAATCGCATATAAAATTGGAATGCCTGTTCAAAAATTGACTGCTTTGATAGAGTCGGCACAAGGTACTATAAGCATTGAGTCTCCTGCAAATCAAAAAGATGAAAATACAAAATTGTCAGATTTTATTGTTGACGAAACTACGCTGTCCCCTGATACAAAAGTTACGCAGGATAATTTATTCTGTGATATTAAGAAAATGTTGAATCATTTAAGTGAAAAGGAACGCAATGTATTAATAATGCGTTATGGTTTGGACGATAATGGCGAGAAAAAAACACTTGAAGAAATAGGTACGTATTATGGTGTGTCACGTGAACGAATCAGACAGATTGAAAATCGTGCTATGAGTAAGCTAAAAAAACTTTGTCGTAACAATAATGTAAATAAGAACCTTAAGAATTATATATAGTTTCTTATGTTTGTAAAATATGTGCTATAATTCTTTCATATAATATGGAGTTTTTAAATGAAAGATATTTCGTCTGATAAATTTGCAAGTGTAATAGCACGTATTTTAGATGATAAGCAAGCAAAAGATATTAAAATTTTGAATATTTCCAATATATCTGTTTTGGCGGATTATTTTGTTATTTGTTCATCAGATTCACCAACACATATTAAAGCGTTGACCGGGTATGTTAGAGAAAATATTAAAGAGTTTTTTGATAGGATTCCAATTGGTGAAGAAAATGATATGAAGAATAGATGGAATTTGTTAGATTATGGAGATGTGATTGTCCATGTTCTTCATAGAGAAGAGCGGGAGACATATGCCCTTGAAAGATTTTGGAATCACGCTTTCTGTATGGAAGAAAGTGAATGGAAAGAAAAATCTAAAGAATATTCAGATTACAAAGAATAAGAAAGAGGTAAATATGAAAAAAACAACTTTATTGCTTGGAGTTATGGCTGTTCTTGCATCCTCCGGTATTGTCTTTGCGGAAGGTTTTGATTCTTTGGATGGTATTACTCCTGTACAAATGCAAAAATTAACTAAAATTCAGTATAATTTTAAACAAGAAAATAATTCTTTAGAAATGAGAATTATGGATTATAACAATAAGATTGCGCAGGTAAAGAATGATCCAGATAAAACACCTGAGCAAGTTACTTTATTAACAAGTGCATATGAAAGAAATCTTTCAACACTAAAAACACAGCAAAAAATATTAGAACAAAAAACTGATGCTATGTATAAGTCTATTTTAACACCTGAACAATACAACCAATATAAAGCTCAACAAATTAATGTTCAAGATTCGTTTAATAATTTCTTACAGAAATAAGGAGAAATAAATTGAAAAATAAGTTTTTGAAAATTTTGTTTTTGTTTACGGCATTCTTTAGTTTTTGTTTAAGTGCAAATGCCTTGATATCATCAGAAGCGGATATTCTTAACAAGATTAATCAATTGCAAGTGATTTCTGATTATGATTATATTTCTATGGTTAATAAGAATGAACTTATCGGTTATAGATTAGATAGTTTTAATATGGCTTCATATCAATATAAAAATTCTGCGAAACAAGTTATTGATAATTTTAAAAATATTATTTTCCAGATGGATACAATAAAAAATTCATCTGATTTTTCGGATTCGGATAAAGATGTTCAAATTAAAAAATTATATCAAGAAGCAGATTCTGCATTGTATACTTTAGATTCTCAGACTTTAAATTATTTATTTTCGTTAAGAGATTTTATGCCACCAATAACTTATCAAAGATATGTGAAAAAATTTCAAGCTTTTTATAATGACTTTCATCTGACGGATGGTCAGATTTCTGTGAAATAGTTTAAAAGAAACCGGTTAATATCGGTTTCTTTTTTTATTATTAAAAATGAACTTTTTATATTTGTTTTTCGTTATAATTTATGAAAGAGGAAAAACACTATGAATGAAGAAAAGAAATGTAATAAATACGAAGGTTTCTTTGTTTTTCAAGATGAAGGCAAATTTTCTGAACATTTAGAAAAATGTCCTGACTGTCAAAAGGAACACGAACAATATATTAAAATTTCTAAATTAGTAAAAGAGGTTGCTCCGATTTATTTAAAGAAAAGACAAAAAGACAGATTTAATTCCATAAAGAAGCTTGCTTGTTGTTTCATTGCTTTTATTGGTATTACGGCTTTTACCGGTTATAAAGTATATGACAATTATAATATTCAAGTTAATTATGCACAGGATTCATATCTAAGTACAATGGGGCTGCCTATTGATGAATATGGATTTTTAGAAATATAGGGTAAGGGAAAAATTTTGAAATCAATAATAGAACAGTATAGAAATAACATCCGTAAAATTATTTCTACAATGACAGGTTCAAATAATGAAGATATAGAACAAGAAGTTTATATAAGAACTTGGAAAAACATAGATAAATATAAAGAAAACGGTAAATTTAAAAGTTGGATAAGTACAATAACTGCTAATTTATGCAGAGATTATATGAAATCATCATATTTTAAACATTCACAAAATGCAGTTACTGAAGAAGACGAATTAATCCAGATAAAAGATAATAAAGAAAGTATTGAATCTGAATTAATAAGGAAACAAAGACAAAAAAGAATAATTGATGCTATTGATACATTAAAACCGAAGTTAAGAGAGGTAATTATAATGTATGAAATGCAAGAAATGAGTTACGAAGAAATTTCAACTAAATTAAAATGCCCGGTTGGGACAATTCGTTCCAGGCTATTTAATGCGCGCAAAGAACTGGGTATTTTATTACAAGATTTAATCTGAAAGGAGCGTAAAATTGAAAAAGAACTTAATTCTTACAGCATTAGCTGTATCGGTTTTTGTTTTAAGCTATGGTATAAGTTGTGCTCAAGAACCATTAAAAGAGGATATGCCAAAGCCTGTTCCTATTGAAAATAATAGTATCCTTCCGTTACAAGATAATGGAGTTGATATAAAACAAGAACCAAATAATCATTTCCCAGGTGAATTCAAAAGGCCGAATGATAATCATCCTAAACAAATAAAAGGTATGAAACCTTCCAAGGCAGAAATGGACGCTAAAAAGGCGGAATTTGAAAAACGTTTAAATCTAACAGAAAAACAAAAGAAACAGATTGAAGAAAATAGAAAAAAAGACCATGAAAAGGTAAAACCTCTTTTTGACCAAATGCGAGATAAAAAGCATGAACTTAGAAAAATAAAACGTGATAATACTATATCTCCAAAAGATAAAGAGAAAAAAATAGGAAAATTAAAATCAGAAATAAAAATGCTAAATGAAAAGGCTGATGAGTATAGACAAGAAAATATGAAAAAATTTGAATCGATTTTAACTGAAGAACAAAAGCAAGAATTTGCAAAGATAAAGGAAGAACAAAAAAAAGAAATGGAAAGACGCAGAGCTGAATTTGAAGGTAGGCAAAATCCTGAAATGAAACCTATTCCGCCAGAAAAACCAATAAATCTTCCTTCTCAAGAATAATATAAAATAAAGCGAGGAGAAAATATTTTCTCCTCGCTTTATTTTACCCATTTAAATGATTGTACATATCCTGATTCATTTATATTACCGTTTATAATTGCTTGAAAAGTTCTTGATTCATAGTCACCATTGGTAAATGATGGTATTTTTTCTACATCTTCAATAAAATCTTTTCTGCTGAAATCTAACATTGAAATACCAGGAATAAGTTTAAAGAATGTATTAAGTGAGGTATTTCCTATTGTGCCAAAAATTGTAGAAATTTTTCTTGATAATTTACCTAAAATTTCCATATCGGCATGTGTTTTACTTATATCATATTTACCATGAATATACAAACTTAGGTTTTCTCCTTTTGAATATATCTCAATGTCTTCAGCTATACCATTTTTAATAGTGCAGCTCCCGTTTATGTTTGAAAAATAGCCTGTTTTGACAAGATTTAAAAGTTCCAGAACACTATTAATAGTAAATCCTGTTATACCGCTTTTTAAAATATTACTTGCTCTTAAAAGATATTCTAAAGATCCCAGTTTAGGCATTCTTCCATCTGAAATATCAAAATATACAAAACCGTTTAGATTTTTTATGATTTCTTCTTCTGTTATACCTTTTGTATCTAACATTAATTTACCATTTGCATTTCCATATATTTGATCTTCTCCATCAAATAATGTTTCAGCCACATAATTTGCATCAACATTAGAAAGTTCGAAATCACCTTTTAATTCACTATTTGTTAAATCATATGAAATTTTACCGTTAATATTTCCGTCTCCAACATTTACATTAATATTATCAGCAGAAAATAATCCATTTTTGTCTATATTAAAATTACTTGTGAAGTTCTCAGCAACTAATGATTTTATTATTAGCTTTTTTATATCTAGGAATCCTTTTTCTACATTTACACCTGAAAAATCAACATTATTTATTTCATTGTTAGTATTTATTGACTGACGAGCTTTGGATAAACTTCTTAGAAGTTTGTCATTATCAATTTGGTCTGCTGTTATCTTTAATGAATGAATTTGTATTTTATCACATATATTGTTTTCTAAGATAGAATCTATGAATATTTTAGAATCGTTTATAAATCCAAATAGATTTACATTTATGTCGTTCCCGTTAGCTTTTAATCTTATATTCTTTATTAAAGTATCAAATAAAGGTATATCTAAATTTCTACAATCCATATTTCCTTGGATTTTTACTTGTTTTGTTGCTTTATTAAATTTATATTTTAGATTACAGCTGAAGGTTCCTTGCTGTAACATTGGCTTTTTCAAAAATATATTGAGTACTTTTGCAGATAAATTTTTATTAGTCTTTATATTTAATTCTTGGGGTTCAATAATATTATTATTTATTTTCAGTATGCCGTCTATCGTTGCGAAAACTATTGGATATACCTTATTATTTTGAGAAGAAATATATTTTATGTAATCTATTGTATTTATTATAATTTTGTCATTTCTTAAATTTATTTTTCCTTTATATTCTCTTTTGTCACTTATTTCACCAAGGCTAATACCATCAATCATTACGTCTGCTTCAGGATATAGAGTTATTTTAGGATTTATAATCAGATTATCTTTTTTTCCGTTAAGTTCTGCCGAAATATTTATATCGCCTGATATATCAATTCTTTTTCCAACTTCTTCAGGTATATATTTTTTTATAAAATCATTAGTTAGTTTTGAAGTAAAATAACCATTTATTTGAGGGGCTTTATATATGTCTGAAAATGTGAAATTTCCAAAAAACGGCATTTCTGCAATATAACCGGAAAGACTATTTAAAAGGATTTTGTTATTTCTTAAATAAATATTTAAGTCATCAAATACAAAAGGAATATTGCTGTCTTTTTGTATAAATTGCAGTTTATTAAATTTCAAAATACCATTTAAAATATTTTGTTTTATTTTCAAATCTATGTTTGCAAATCCTTTGTAATTTGTAAACTTTGATAATAAGGTGTTAATGTCATCCGGAACAATATTTATTTTATTTATATCATCAAGATTTGCAAGATTTAGGTTATTTGCGTTTATGTCTAGATTGTATATTGGATTTAGTGTATCTATGTTTTTTACTTCACCATTAATTTTTAATGTAGAATCAAATAATGCAGCATTAACATTTTCAATTTTTACTTTGGAATTTTCCATTGTAACTTTACCTGAGCGTGCTTTTAAAGAAGATTCAGAATTATCAGTAATAAAATTCATTACGGCATAAGCTTTGTCAGTTATAAAGTCTACTGATTTAGCTTTATATTTAAAAAACAAATCATGTTTTGATGCTATTTGGTATAAAGGTGATAAATCAGGATAATTTTTAGGATACAAATATGATTTTGTTAAAAATCTTACGGTATCTTTTAAATTAACGGATTTACTCGTAATTGTTATATCCACGTCAGGAATTTTTGTAGTTAAATCATTAATAATTGTTCCATTGATTATAATTGGGGAAGTACCAGAAACACCTTCTATATTATTAAGAGTTGTCTTTGTTTCTGTAAAATCGACTATTCCTTTTATATCATCAATAGGCGTATCAAAACCTTGAATATTACATGAATTACCAAGCAGATATAAAGAACCGTTGACCTTCATATCTTCAAACGCTTCATCAGGGGGTAATGGTGGTTGACCAAAAGGCACAGGTACAATTTTAGCTGTTAAATTTACAAATAATTTAGCCGGGCCGTTTGCTTTTGTAAGTATAACCAAACCCTCTTTAACATCCTTTAATAATTCACTGTTATTTATTATCTCAAGCATATCTTTTGCTTCTGCTTTGTTTGATGAAATATTAAAATTGAGGTTTTTATTTATTCTTACACGACCTTCTATATTTAACGGATTAGTTTTAACATAAGCTCTTTCTGATTTGAAAGATATTATATCTTTCTTGAAATCAATATTACCTTTCCCGTTGATGACTTCCCCATATAATCCGTTATAGGTTAAACGTGCATTATCAAATTTTGAATATCCATTAATATTAACAAAGTCCATTGAACCTTGTATGTCAATGTCAATTATACCTTTCCCAGAAGTAATGTTCATTTCGGGAATTGGACCAAGTTGAAAATTGAAAACTTTACTTATTGGTACTACTATCTTTTGTGCTAAAGGAAAATCTATATTGTCTGTTGTTTTAACAGAAACATTATTAATTCCGTCTCTATACATATAAACATATCCTTTAATTTTGGCATTTTGGTTATCAAAAAGATTAACAAGAATATCCATATTAAGAATACGCTTATCAAAAACAATATCTACAGTACCTTTATGCAGATTGTGAATTGATTTATCAAGAACATGTACATTTCTGCCTTTTACGTAGCCTGTAATATCCGGCTGAGGAATGTTACCTTGTACTTTAATTCGAGCATCTATATCTCCAAAAACACCGTATTTTTTGACCTTGCCTAATGTACGGTATTGGGGCGGAATACCGGGTGGAAGCAATGGAACAATATTTTCTGCTTTTGAATCTGATACTTTAACTTCTATATCGAGTTTCGGTTTTTTTTCTATGGTAATAGTGCCATTACTATTTATATTGACATTTTCTGCCTTAAAATTTAATGAATTAAATAATATTTTATTTCCGTTTAATGATATATTTGTATCAAGTTTATTTTCACCTGATGCAAGAATATAATTTTCCCAGTCTTTTTTATTGAAAACTAAATCTTTAAATTTTGTATTTAAAATAATATTATTTTCATTGTTTTCGTTTTCAATTGCTGATAGTTGTAAAAATTCAATAATTCCGTCAAAATTAGTAATATCTTTATTAATATAGTTTTGTAAAAAGGGTAACAATGGTTTTAAGTTTAGATTATATATAAAGCAATTACCCTTGATATTATTTTTCTTTAAATCTTTTTTTGAAAACGGATAAGTGGTTTGAATATTAATGTCAAAATCACTTTGATTATTAACTGATTTTAATTGACCTTTGGTTTCTATTTGAATTATGGGATTTTTTTTCTGTTTACTTATTTTTAAAGGTCGGCCATTTAGTTCAAATTCTTGAATAAGTTCTTCATTTATAGATAAAATTTTATAGTTTGAAATATTTATTGAAGTATTATTGAAATCTATCTTAAATGTTTTTTTATTTTTATTTGGAAAAAGTTTTTGAAAATTATAATTACCATCTTTATCTTTTTCAATATTTATTAAAATATTATCTGCATATAAATAATTCAGGTTGATTTTTTTTCTTATTATCGGAAATAAATTTATTTTTAAATTAATGTTATCAGCGCAAAGAAAAATATCGCTGCTATCTTTGTCAGAGATTAGAATTCTATCTGTTTTTAAAGTGATTTGCGGTTTTATATGGGTCTTTATCTTTATATTTGAATATTCAAGTTTTGCATTTGTTTTGGCATTAAAAATACCGGATATAAAATTTTTATTTGCAAAATGTTCTAAAACTGGCGGAATAGCAAAAAGATATATACACTCAAGTATTGAAATAATTATAAATAACTTAAATAATAACTTTATATATTTGCTTTTTATTATGTCCATACTGAAATATCTGCCAAACAATACTATGAGGATTTTAATATATGATAATTATATTATTTACAAAGTAAAAGTTCAAACGCTTAATGAATTTTGCAAAAAATATGACTTGTTGTAAAATCATAAAATAAGTAATAAGAATAAAAGATAATGGTTTAATATATGAAAAAATTTGATATTAATAAAAAGTTATCGGGATTGAAGTCTCCCAAAGTATTATTGAATATAGGTTTGATTTTATTATTTACTCTAATTTTTACAGGAATTTTAGTATCTAAATATTTATTATTTCAGCCGATAGCAGGTTCGGATAATACAAGTAAAAAAATGATTACTGCCCCCAGAAATATTGAAGTTATAGATACAATAAAGACAGAAAAAAGAAGAAGGGAAGTTGCTCAAAAGGTAGGGGTTGTATATTCTCCGGCTGATAATGCGTATATAAAGAATAATTTAATTGAAATTATTGATGAAGTAAAAGCAATAAGAAAAAGTAATGATGATGAAAAGGCAAAACAAAAGGATTTAGAAGTTTTGTTTGATATACCTGATAATTACACAAAATCTTTTGTTTTTTCTTTCTTTTTAAATGCAAATGATGATGTTCTGAATAATGTATTTGAATCATCAAAAAAGACTTTAGATATGGTTTTGAACGAAGGAATTACAGAAAAGGATTTTGAAGAAAATACTTTATCCAAAATTATAAGAAGAAATATAGATGTTAATACTACAAATAATAAAACAAAAGTTATTACAGCACTTTTGGAACAGGTTATAGTTCCAAATATGATTATAGATGAAGAAGCAACTGCATTAGCCAGAAAAATTGAAAGAGATAAAATTACTCCAATAAAAGTAAAATTTAATAAAGGAGATGTTATTGTTGATGTAGGAGAACCTATTACTCAAGTAAAGAAAGAGGCATTGAGTAAAGCAGGATATAATATACCAAGAATAAATCCTCTAGGGGTACTTGGTATTCTGGGTCTTGTCGGTATTGGTATAATTTCTGTATTTTATTACTTTAAATCCTTTGAACAGAAATATATAAACAGAAGGCACTTGTCAATAGTGGCATTTATGTGTGTTTTTATATCTGTTTTGGCTGTATTATTACCTGTAAATTGGTCTGTATTTTTATTGCCATTTCCATTTTTCGCAATAACTTTATCTGTTTTCCTAAATCCAAGGACATCATTTTTTATTACAGTAACTTTGATTACTATAATTACATTATCGTTACAATTTTCAGCACTTGCAATGTCTGTATTTATTTTATCTGTGATTGTTTCAATTATAGGAATGACAACAATAAAATATTCGAGAAGGTTTGACCTGATAAAAGTTGGGTTATATACATCAATATTAATGGCGTTAATAATATTATGTGTATATTATGATTTAGGTCTTGGAAGGTTAGGACAAGATATTGCTGCGGCATTAATTAACGGATTTTTCTCAGGTGTATTTGCTTTGGGAATGATTCCTATTTTGGAAAATACATTTAAAGTAATTACTACATTTGGCTTGGCAGAATTGGGAGATTATAATCAACCGTTATTGAAAAAGTTACATGAAGCAGCTCCAGGTACATTTGAACATAGTTTAAGAGTTTCAAATCTTGCAGAATCTGCTGCTGAAGCAATAGGAGCAGACCCTATTTTAGCAAGAGTTGGAGCATTATATCATGATGTTGGTAAGATTGTTAGACCATTATTTTTTGTAGAAAATCAAACATATAGCGGTATAGAAAATCCGCATGAAAAATTGACCCCTCGTTCAAGTAAAATGGTTATTACTTCACATACAAAAGACGGTGTATCACTTGCTAAAGAATATAATATTCCTGAAGTTATACAAGACTTTATGATGCAGCATCATGGAGATTCGCTTGCAAGTTATTTTTATAACCAGGCGGTAGCACAAGAAGGTGCTGAAAATGTAAAAGAAGAACAATTCAGATACACAGGTCCAAAACCGAATACAAAAGAAACGGCTATATTGATGATTGCAGATGCTGTTGAATCTGCATCAAGAACACTGAAAAACCACTCGCAAGAAGAATTAGATGCTTTAATTAATAAAATAATTAAAGATAGATTGGATGATAATCAATTATCTGAAAGTCCTTTAACATTGAAAGATATTAAAGTTATTGCGGCTACTTTATCAAGAGTATTAAGAAGCGTGTTCCATAAAAGGATTAAATATCAAGAATCCATTGAAGATATACAGGACAAAGAAAATATAAAGCAGGAAAAAGATGACTAACTTAAATATTTTTCTTGAAAATACTTATGATGAATATAAAATTGATGAAGTTGCCATACATAAAGACATTGTGAAAATGTCTGAATATATTTTTGAAGATTCAACCATAATATCTAAATCGTGTTTGAAAGAATATAGCTATAATACAGTTTGTTTTGATATTGTTTTAGTTAATAATGAAGAAATTCACAGAATAAACAAAGAATACAGGCAGAAAGATTCGCCTACAGATGTAATAACGTTTGCTATTTTTGCGGATTCTCCAAAAGAAGAACAATATATTTTTGACGGCGAAGTGAATTTGGGAGAAATAATTGTTTCTTTGGATAAAATAGAAGAACAATCAAAAGAAAATAATGTTTCATTTAATGATGAACTTTATTTTCTGGTTGCTCATGGTATATTACATTTGTTAGGATTCGACCATCAAACAGAAGAAGATTATAATTTTATGGTTGAAAACCAGAATAAATCTAAGGCAATTTTATTATGACAAAATTTAAGTCTACAAGTGTTTTTGAAAGTATTTCACACGCAATTCACGGATTAAAACTTGCATTATATTCACAACGTAATTTTGTTATAGAAGTTATTATTTCTGTTGTTGCTATAGTTCTGGCATTAATTCTAAGATTTTCAATTACAGATATATGTATTGTAATTCTTATGATAACTTTAGTTCTCGTATGTGAACTTTTAAATTCGGCTATTGAATTTACATTGGATGCCGTATATAAAAATAATTATTCAAGACTTGTTGAAATGGCAAAAGATATGTCTGCAGGCATGGTTTTATTGGTTGCAATGATAAGCGTGATTATTGGTTTGATATTATACGGTTCTTATATATTTAAGTTATTTTTCCATTAGCGAGAATGGATTTTTTAAAAAGTAAAAAATAATATACAAAAAAAAGGGACATTTTATGTCCCAAACAATTCGGAATGTAAAAGAAAATTTTTTACTATCCATCGTGTGTAAGTAAGGTAAGTGTGTAAGGTATGTATGTGATTTTTAATAGTTTTTCTAATATAATTAAGTACGCGTACTTTTGTCTATTTCCTGTCCCTGTTCCCATCCAATCTTGTAGTCGATTAGTTTGCTTTGTTTTTTCTCTCTTAATATCTTTGGTTTATTTGTGTTTGAGTTTTCTCTTTTTTGTTATTCATCTCTCACACTTTAATAAAGTATTTTTTATATAAAAAATTGCTAAAAAGTAGATACAAAATATATATTTTGTTAACATATCTTAATATAGCCATTCTAAATACACTTGGATATAAATTCAAAGAAAAAGGATAGCCGAAAGAGTGATTATTGCTATACCTAAAAATATACAATCGGATAATATACGAAAGATATTCAAACAATTATTATAAAGCTATACATATTCCACTCTCACTCGTAAACTGTTTGACCGAATTATTCGGTCTTTTTTTTATTAGTATAAATAAATTCATCAAGAAGTATTTATTTTTCTGATGACGAACATAATGTCACTAATTTTATCTTTGGTTTGGATAGGAATAACTTTTTAAAATTTTTATAAAATTTTAGGGAGAGGAGGGAAAATTACATTGTTGAAAATATTCCAAGCTCTTGATATTCCTGTGGAAGAATTATTTAAAATATTAAATACATTTTTGATTTTAAAAACTAATGTTGATAAGAATTATAATTAATTTGCTTCAAAATTTTTTTCTAAATCAATAAATTCACTTTGTAAGTTATTAAAATTTTCCTTTAGTATATCAATTATATTTTCTATATCAGTTTTATAATATGTGTCTTTTTCGTAAATAAATTCATCAAGGATTTTCATAATAGTATTCATTTTGCTGATAATAAACATAATGTCACTAATTTTGTCTTTAGTTTTGTTGTGAATATTTTCCATAAGTTTTCCTTCCTTGGATATTACCCAGTAAGATTATGTTATCATATCCAGTAAAAATATGTTAGAATATCCCATAAAATTTTTAAATGAGTTTTGAAAATTTTTATAAAAATTTAGGGAAAAGAATAAAACTGCTAAGAGAGGAAAGACATCTTACGCAAGAGAAACTTGCTGAATTAGCAGGCATAAGTTTAGATTATTTAGGTAAGATAGAGATAAGCATAAACAGACCCGGGTTAATTACATTATTGAAAATAGCAAAAGCCCTTGATATCTCTATGGAAGAATTATTTAAAACATTATAATTCGGATTTTAATTGTTTTGATTTTCTCTTAATTTAAAATATGTTATAATAAGTTCAACTATACCTTATTTAGATGATTTGTTTTGATTTTCTCTTAATTTAAAATATGTTATAATAACCTTTAATAATAAGTTCATTGCAAATACGTTTTGATTTTCTCTTAATTTAAAATATGTTATAATATAGGAAGCAATATAACAATATAGGATTACGTTTTGATTTTCTCTTAATTTAAAATATGTTATAATCGTTTATCTGTCTTTTTACATAAGTAACAAGTTTTGATTTTCTCTTAATTTAAAATATGTTATAATCAACACCTGAAAAACAAGATGATAAATTTAGTTTTGATTTTCTCTTAATTTAAAATATGTTATAATTGAAGCAATAGACTATATAAAAGAACTATTGTTTTGATTTTCTCTTAATTTAAAATATGTTATAATCGTTACAAGAAAGTCAACAAAATTGGCTAGGTTTTGATTTTCTCTTAATTTAAAATATGTTATAATCGTTACAAGAAAGTCAACAAAATTGGCTAGGTTTTGATTTT
>CALUUJ010000017.1 GCA_944323935.1 Candidatus Gastranaerophilales bacterium
TATTCGTTTTTCTTTTCAAGAGTTTTTATATCTTCTCGACTTGCGAATTGAAATGGAGTATGCGCTTTTTGAACAAATGTTGAAAAACTTGGCGTTATTATAAAGCCTTTATATTTTTGTTTTATTTCCTTGCATAAATTTACAAATTCATCCAAATCTTCATATGTTTCCGTGGGGAGTCCTATAATACCGTACATTTTGACTCCGGTAAAACCATGTTTAACCATTTTATCTATAATGCATAATATATCTTCTTTATTAAGATGTTTATTAATTACCTTTCTTAATCTTTCACTTCCGGCTTCAACTGCTATTGTTGCAGATTTTTGCCCGCATTTATAAAGCATTTCAAGTACAGTATCTGAAACATAATCAGCTCTTAAAGATGAAACGGTTACTTCAAGTTCCATGCCTGAATCAACTTTATCAATAATATATTGACAAACATCATCAATCTTTGGATGAGAGCATATTAAGGCACCGAGCAAGGCTATTTTCTTTGTATACTTTAACCCCAAATCGATTTGTTTAATAATTTCTTCATATGGTGCAAATCTAACAGGGTTATTAATGAACGAAGTCAAACAAAAAGCACAACTTTGAGGACATCCCCTTTCCACTTCTACTATAAAAGTATCAGGAAAAAAACTTTTTTCAGTTAAAATTGGTGTTGATACACAAAAATCCAAACAAGCAGAAGATTTTTTAACAAAATACCCTTCTTTTTTGAAAGATGGAATATAAACACCCTCTACTTTTGATAAAAGTTCAAGTTTTTCTGACTTAGATTTATCCTTATTATTTCGAAGTATTTCATATATTTTATTTATATTATTTTCGGAATCACCAATTGTAATGAAATCAAAAAATTCTGCAAATGGTTCAGGATTAGCACTTACAACAGGACCGCCAGCAGATATCAATGGATATGATTCATCTCTTTCTTTTGCAAGAAAAGGAATGTCATAAGTTTTTAATATATTTAAAATTCCAAGATAATCAAGCTCAAAAGAAAAAGAAAAAGCCATAACATCAACACAAGAAGGTCTTATTTGTGTTTTTTGTGTATCAGTAAATATTCTTTCGGCAAAAATACCTTCAATAACACTTATTTGTTTAAAAACTGTAAGATAACCTAAAGCAGACATTCCAAAATTATATACAGCAGGAAAACAACACCAAACATTTAAACTTGTATTACTCTCTTTGTTTTCAGAATACAAATATGTTTCAGTCATTATTTTTCTTCTTCTTCCGACTTGTCTTGTTTTCCGTTAATTGTTTTAAGATACAATTCATCAAACAATGTTAGTAGTAATGCAGCTATAGCAGGGGACAATATAACTCCCCATACGCCAAGGAACTGTGCCGCAATCAGAAATGCAAATATAATTATTAAAGGATGTAAGTCCAAAAATTTACCAAAGACCAAAGGCCTCACAAAATTATTAGATATCCACTGTGCAGCAAGATAAACAATAGCTGTCAAAACAACAATCAACCACCCTTGAGGTGATGCACATAAAATCCCTAAAATAAAAGCCAATGTTGGACCAACAATTGGGACTATATCCAATATACCGGCAATAAGACCTAATAATACTGCATATTGAACTTTCAATATCATCAAGCCCAAAGCCGTAAATATAGCAACAGTTGACATAGAAAGAACTTGGGCGATAACATATCCGCCCACTTTATGCTCAATGTTTTCATATACTTCTTTTGCCCTTTTCTTCATTTTAGGCGGAAAAATAAGTACAATAGCATCCCTTACAAGATTTTTTTCATTTACCATATAAAAAACAATAACTCCCATCGTAATTGCAATTGTTATTGTTTCCATAAAAGCAACTGTAAAGTTTATTGATTTATTCACAATACCAGAAGCCATTTGAGATGATGTATTTGTTAATGCATTTATATCGACATACTCAATAATCGGCTTTCCCATAATTGTTTTATTACTTAAAAAATCAATAATATTTTTTATAAAAACAGGAAGGTTATTTACTACTTGCTGAATTTCTTTTATTGAAATTGAAACTATAGGTATTAAAAATAAAACAGCTATTAAAATAGTTCCTGTAATAACAATTGTAGAAGCTAAGGAACGAGGCATTTTAGCGCTTAATTTATCAACTGCAGGATTTAACGAACAAGCAAGAACAAATGAAGCAAATGTTAAAAGAGCAATTCCTTGCATCTGCATTATAAACAATATCAACAATATCGCAGCAACTATAAACATCGTATTTTTGAGATAAACAGGCTTATTCCAAAACATTAGTTTCTCCTTTTTGCAATGATTATATCATATTAAATACACAAAGTAATTAATCAATAAAATTAGTAAAGATATACAAATAATTATAAGATATTTTTACTATTATATGTGTTTATATTAAAATATTAATCGGTAAAAATGTAATAGGTGGATATTATGACAGAAGCTACAAAAAAGGATTATAAGGACAGTATAAATTTACCTAAAACTTCATTAGAGATGAGAGCAAATGCCGCTCAAAAAGAGCCTTTGACTCAAAAGTTTTGGGAAGATAACAAAATTTATGAAAAAAGTATTAATCAAAGAGACAAAAAAAATAAATTTATTCTTCATGATGGTCCGCCATATTTAAGTTCAGATAAGATTCATATCGGTACTGCTTTAAATAAAATTTTAAAAGATATAATACTTAAATATAAAGCACAAAGAGGTTATTATGCACCATATGTTCCGGGATATGATGCACATGGGCTTCCTATCGAAAATGCCGTTGTAAAGAACATAAAAGGCGGCAGAGAAGCATTAACCCCAGGTGAATTAAGAGCAAAATGCAGAGAATTTGCATTAAAAAATCTTAAAGGACAAGAAGAAAACTTTAAAAGACTCGGTGTATGGGGCAACTGGGAAAAACCTTATTTAACTATAGCACCTGATTTTGAAGCTGAACAAATCAGAGTATTTGGCGAAATGTATAAAAAAGGCTATATTCAAAAAGGTTTAAAACCGGTTTATTGGTGTGCATCTTGCGAAACTGCTTTAGCAGAAGCAGAAGTTGAATATGCTGATCATACATCTACAAGTATTTATGTTCGTTTCAAATTTGATAATAAAGACCAAGAAAAAGTTTATTCACTTATCAACGAAAAATCAGAAAAAGATTTATATGTTGTTATTTGGACAACAACTCCTTGGACAATCCCTTCAAACTTAGCTGTTTGTTTAAATGCAAGACTTGAATATACTGTATTTGAATATAAAAATGACAGATATATTGTAGCTACAGAATTATTAAATAATTTCTTAAAAGATGTAGCTTGGGAAGAAACAGATATAAAAACTATAGGAACATTAAAAGGTGCAGAGATTGAGAACCTAAATGTATTCCATCCTTTATATAACAGACTAAGCCGTATAATTCTTGGAGACCACGTCACGTTAGACGCCGGTACAGGTTGTGTACATACAGCACCGGGACACGGTCTTGAAGACTGGGAAGTTTGCCAAAAATATGGTATAGAAACTCTTTCTCCACTTGATTCAAAGGGTATCTGGAGAAAAAGTGATAGATTTGAAGACCCTGATTTAGAAGGCGTTCCTTATTATAAGGGTAATGAAATTGTTATAAACAAACTTGAAGAAAAAACAGCACTCTTAGCAAAACAAGATATAACTCACAGTTATCCTCACTGCTGGAGATGTAAAAAACCTGTTATTTATAGAGCTACAGACCAATGGTTTGTTAAAGTTGATATGTTCAAAGAACAAACACTTGAAGCCATAAGAAATGTAAAATGGATTCCAGCTGCAGGTGAAACAAGAATAACCAATATGGTTGAAAACCGTTCTGACTGGTGTATTTCTCGTCAACGTGCATGGGGTGTACCAATTCCGGTATTTTATTGCAAAGACTGCGGTGAAGTTATTGTTAATGATGAAACCATCAATTACGTTGCTGATTTATTCGAAAAAGAAAGTTCAGATGCTTGGGTAAACCATACAACTGAAGAACTTATGCCAAAAGGATATAAATGTCCGAAATGTGGCGGTGTACACTTTAGGAAAGAAACAGACATTATGGATGTTTGGTTTGATTCAGGATGTACACATAGAGCAGTTGTTCAAAAAAGAAGCGAAGAACTTGGTGAGCTTCCTGTTGAAATGTATTTAGAAGGTTCAGACCAACACAGAGGCTGGTTCCAATCATCATTATTAACTTCTGTTGCTACTACAGGTACAGCACCATACAAAACAGTATTAACTCACGGCTTTGTTCTGGACGGTGAAGGCAGAAAAATGAGTAAATCTTTAGGTAATGTCGTTTTACCGCAAGAAGTAATCAAAGTATACGGAACTGATGTATTAAGACTTTGGGCCGCTTCTATCGATTACAGAAATGACGTTAAAATCGGTGATACAATTATTAAACAATTGGTAGAAATCTTTAAAAAGACTAGAAATACAGCAAGATTTTTACTTGGAAATTTATATGATTTTGACCCAAAAACAGATTATGTAAAATATGAAGATTTGAAAGAAATAGATAAATTTGCACTTCACAAACTAAATACGTTAATTGCAAATGTTACAGAGGCATTTGATGAATATGAATTTTACAGATATTTCCAATATCTTCAAAATTTTGCAGCTGTAGATTTAAGTTCATTCTATTTAGATATCGTAAAAGACAGATTATATACAAGCGGCAAAAAATCGCTATCAAGAAGAGCTTGTCAAACTGTACTTTATGAAATAGCTCAAGCACTAACAAGAATCTTAGTTCCGGTTATGCCTCATCAAGCTGAAGATATCTGGATGAATACCCCTGAAGCACAAAAAGACGGATTGGGAAGTATTCTTCTTTCCAATTGGCCAACGGTTAAAGAAAAATGGCATAATGAAGCTTTAGAAGAAGAATTTACACAAATACTAAAAGTACGCGAAATAGTAACAAAAGCTATTGAACCTTTAAGAGCAGAAAAGAAAATAGGAAGTTCTTTAGAAACTGCTGTTTATATTGTTTCTGACAATTCAAATCTATTGAAGAAATATGAAAAAGAATTATGCAATATTTTCATCACTTCTCAAGCTTTTATAGTTAATGAAAAACCTGCTGATGTTATGAATGAATATACAGAAGATGGTTATAGCATATATGTTACAAAAGCAATAGGTGAAAAATGTGAACGCTGTTGGAAATATAGACCTTTAGGTAAGGTTGAAGGTTATGAAACTATATGCGAAGACTGCTACAATGCAGTTACAAACAAAGACTAACTAAAAAAATAATAACAATAAAAAAGCTGCTAAATAGCAGCTTTTTTTATTTCGTCAAAATTATTTTACTTAAGCAAAGCATATATTTCTTCTTCAGTATCAACAACAGTAAACAATTCTTCCGGCGGACATTTAATTAATTTTGAATCATAAAGTTTTTGATACTGTTCTTGTAATCCCTTAAAAAAATCTCGGCCTACTAATATTATTTTCTTTTTATCTTCAGGTTTACCGTAATAATTTTTAGTAATTAACGTTGTTGCCTCTTGTAATGTAGTAGAACTTCCCGGGAAAATTACAAAATTATCAGCTACTGTAGAGAACTTTTCTATTCTGTCAGCTTCACTTTTGGATGTTGTTAAAGGGATACAATTATCTAAATCTTCATCTCCCCAAAGAGGTTGAGCTATAATAGCAAGATTTTGTATAGGTCTACCATTAAAATCCTTTTTCGAATATTTTTTACCAGCATTATATGCCGTACCCATAATCCCTGAATTACCACATCCGTGTACAAGATTCTTTCCTTTACATACCATGCTTTTTGTTACTGAAGCACAAAGTTCCATATAATTCATTATTTCATCCGTAGACTTTGAACTTCCAAGTATACCAATAGTATTTTTTCTAGAATCTTTAGTCTGGTATTTAGGATTTATATTTACCGGAATTTCTGCTTTAAAACTTACTCTCATCATACTCTCTCTCTAAAAAATCACCACATTAATATAAGTGTGGTGATTTTTTATTTTGCTATATTTATTAATTAAAGTTATATCTAAACATCGGTTTTATATTTGTCATTGTACATAAATCAAAAACTTTATCGCTGGTAGATGGCGGACAATATTCACTCGGTGCAATACCATTACAATATTCTGCATAGGCATTTTCTTTACCACCTAAAGACAAACAATATGCCTCTCTATAGTTAAAGAAAGAAGTTCCTGCACTATTTTGTAAATATACAATAGCATAATTACATGTCTGCTTTTTTTCTCCTTTTATAACCTTAGTACATTCAGGCGCAACATTAGTTGTCCTATTTGGATCATAAGTATAATAGTAACCTTTAACCTTTGAATTCAGATACTGTATAACCCTTCCTGAATTTAACTTTATATTAGTTGCTGCAACTCCCAATGGATAAACTTGACCATTATCCATTACCATAAAAGTAATTATATCCGGCGGAGGAGTTAAACCATCTCTTTCTGTTTTATTAGGTCTGCTTGTACCATTTAAATCAACAGCAATTAACCTATATCCATAAGTATCCGATATAACAGGATTATATGTCCACTCTGATAAATAATATCGCTGACCATTTGTTGCAATGAATGTTGGATTATTATAGTCCAAATTAGTTATATAAGGTTCTTCAAAAGCAGTTGATGAACTACCACTTTCAGAAAGATTTGTTTGAAAAAGATTATCACATCTTGTTTTACCTGCTGTATTTGCTATAGCAACCATGCTTTTACAAAAAAGATTTTTTACTTCTTGCTCAGAAAGATGACGGTCAGAACAATTAGGAGTACCGAAATCATTCTGATATTCTCTATCAGATTTTAAGACCTGAACAATAGCACCGTTTGAATTTTTACATTGGGCAATCATTGAAGGAAGTGAATTTCCTTCATTATCCTTAAGATTTTCATATGGAGAATCACCAGCATTTAAAACTCCAACCATATTTACAATATTCTTATGTGTAAAATATGCAAGAGACGTATAAGAGGATTTTATTATTTTTATTGAATTCACAGAAAGAGCCATAATAACACCAATTACTGCCAGTGAAACAAGGACCTCTGCCAATGTAAAACCAAACTTATTTTTATTCATCTATATTTCCTCTAACATTTTCAAACATTCTTTATATGTATTTACTTCTATTATAACATCCTTATTAATAATATTTTTTGTTATATTAAGTACAGAAGAATTTTCTTTTACAGCATATACCTTTATGTTTTTAGAAATTGCATCCAGAACAATTGATGCTCCTAAAGAATTATACGGCATTATTAATGCTTTTAAAGATTCTACTCCTATATAATGTTCCACTTTTTCATATGAAATTAACGGTGCATTACTCAAACCCAATAAAATACATGGTAAAAATGTTGGGGTTATATATTCTGCTGCAACCTTGGGATTAACAATTTCTTTAGAAATCGTAATATCTTCAAAAGCAGGTGAATGCACAACAGGAACTTTTAATTCTCGAGTCAAATAATGAGAAATAACAGCTTCAACCCCGCCTACTATATCAACACCTTCTCCATCCTGATAATTATCTTCTGGCGGTTCTTGAAACTTACAAACAACAGCGATAGTTTCAGCTCCTCTATTTAGCAGTTTTTTTCCTGCTTCTAAAAGAGTCTCATTATTTAAAACACTGCCTGATGATATTCCGCTTTCAGTATTATAAAATTCTATTTCGCAAGGTTTATCTGTTATTTCATAACCTATTACGTTAATGCCATAAACAGTCTTAACAGCATTAATTGTATTTATATGAACATTAATAATACCTTGAGAAATTCCTTTATCCAATATTACACCTATCTTATTCTTGTAAGAAGGAACTATACCTAAATTACCTTTCATAAATTGAGACAAAGTCCAACCTTCCACATAAAGCATATTCTCAGTAATACCTGAAAAACAAGCAGCATTAACAACATTGGGATTAACTATAACATTATAATCTTGCGCAAAATCTCCGACTACTTGAGAAGCATCACCTGCAAATCCACCAATAGATGCACCAATTCCAGTTGGAACAATAAATGCTATTAATGGTTTTTGTTTATTATAACTCAACATATTCATTTGCCTTTAAAGGCAAGCATTTTTGCCCTTGTGCTTCAAGCAAATCAACAAATTTTTGTATATTTGTTTTTATATTAGGGAAAGTATTATAATGCATTGGAATAACTTCCATTGCATATAACATTTTTGCCGCAATAGCTGCATCATTAATATCCATAGTATAATATCCGCCAACAGGTAATAGAGCATAATATGGGTTATATAATTCTCCTATTAATGAGAAATCAGGCATTAAAGCAGTATCACCAGCATGATATATTGTAGTTCCATCAATATCAAATAATAAACTGGCAGCTAAACCTCCATATGGCAAATCCGGATTTGAGCTTGAATGAACTGCAGGAAGAAATTTAACACTACCCCAATTAAATTTCAATTTTGCACCTATATTGACACCTATTGCCTTTGCTCCTTTTTCTATACAATAATTAGCGAGTTCGAATACAGCAATAATAGGAGCGCCCGTATTTTTTGATATAGCAATCGCATCACCTAAATGATCAAGATGTGCGTGAGTAACAATAATATGAGTAATTCGTTTCTTTTTATAATCAAAATCCGCAGAAGGATTTCCAGTTATAAAAGGATCTATAAGAATACCATCCCAATCTTTTTCAATAAAGAAAGCACTGTGTCCTATATACGTCAATTTTCTCATAATACTCTCCTCTTTTATTAAATTTTATCAAATTTAAAATCAGAAAGAAATACATCAAATATTGCAATTATGCGCAATAATTTAACAGCATAGAAATTTTTTCAACTGACTAATAATCCCGTGAAAAGTATTTGTCATTGGAATCAAAGCTTCATTATGATATGGGATATATGATTTTATTATATTTTCAGGCAAAGGATCTCCTTTTTGAAGGGTATATGCAATAAATTCAATATATTCATCCTGTTCCTGCTTATACATTAGGTCTTTTTTTCTTATATCCTCATCAGCTTCAAGATGACACAATGCATGCCAGCTTGCAATAAGAGTTTTATCTTCACAATCTTTAGGAAAACGAACAAGCGCTTCTCTAACCGGAAGTTTTTTCGTTAAAACTCCAAAGAACAATCTGGAAACTTTCTTTCTAATTTCTGAATAATTTACACTTTTACGCTCATACATTGCTTTTCAAGCGCTTTCATTAAAGAACGAACATCATTATTAAAATATTGCCCTGCTAATTTTGATATAGCACTTGCCGCCATTTTTTCTCTTGATTCTACAGATTTATAACAAAATTTTTTCCCGCTTTTTTGTCTTTTTAAAAGATTCTTATCAACAAGCCTATCCATAACTGTTTTAACTGTAGTGTATGCTCTAATATTTCCGTTATCATTTATTACTGATAATACTTCACTAACTGAGATATTTTTCGTTGAAACACCGTTTTCTTCCATTTGCCAAACTGCATTCAATATCTCATTTTCGAGAGTTCCGTGTGTAAATGCCATTAATCCATCCTTTTAAATTTTTATATCTTAAATATTTTTATATTACTACAACCCATTTAATCTTTTAAAGATTAATTACTACCATTATAGCACTTGTTTTCTAAAAAAGCACTATTTTATGAAATATTATTAATATAAACTTTACTATGTTTCAAGAAATATTTTTTCTATTATTTCTAGAGGCTTTGTATTTTTCCGTTTTTTATAATTTAAAGCATCTGTCAAATAAAGTTCTTTTTTAGCACGAGTAAACCCTACATATAAAAGTCTTAGTGTTTCCTCAATTTGTTTCAGCTTAAGTTCATCAGGAGTTTTAATACCTTTGTTGTCAATCGAATTTTTTATTATCTGAACAAAATGTGCTCCACTTTTGAGTTTTACATTTTTTATTGATGTCGGATAATTTTCTTCATTCAGTTCAGGAATAAACACATAATCAAATTCATCACCTTTCGATTTATGCATTGTCATTATTTCTATAGGAATATCATTCGTTTCGACAAGTTCATTTTCAAAAAATCTATATGCACTCAAAGATTTTTGAGCTGAATATTCAAGTTTTTTTATTATATTTTCCAAGCTTTTATTTTCAGCAAACATTCTTTTTACCATTGCTGAAATCATATATGAATTAGATTTATCAACCGAATTCTTAGAATAAAATAAACCTATATTTAAAACTAAAATATCTGTTTCGATGGAAGAATTATTAAGCCAATAATCGATATCCCAGAACAACTGCAGAAGTCCTTCATTATTAATCTCATCGGGATTCATTTTCATAAATGGTGTTTTCAAATTTCTTAAATAGTTAATTGTTTCTTCACCAAATTCATAAATATTACTTTTATTATATTCTTGAGCCAACTCATATACACTAATGTTACTTACAGGATTCTGAATAATATTTAAAACGGAATGTATGAGCCTGTATATATTTTTCTGCGCCAAGCAATCAGACCTTATTGAAGTTTTTATGCCTTGAGACAATAAGAATTCGTTATATTCATTAACTTGAGAATTCAACCTCAATAAAACTGCAATTGATGCGGAGGAATCAGATTTATAAATTTCTTTTATCTTATTAATTATAAAAGTTTTTTCTTCCTTTTCTTCTTGGAATGATAAATATTCAGGTTTTTTAGTATTATTAGGATTTTTATCCGTTCCTTTTATTTGAATATTATAAAAAGTATTTTTAGTTTCATCATTTTGAGAAACTTCATTTATAAAAGAATTAGCAAAAGAATATATTGGTTTTGAACATCTTTGAGAAGATACCATCTCTACTTTATTGTTTATTTCGATAAAATTTCTAAAACTTTCTAAATCACTGTTTGTAAAAGTAGAAGTAATTGCCTGATTAATATCACCACATCGGACATAATTATTATATTTTCCATTCAATAAAGAAATTAATTTTTGTTGTATTTCAGTTGAATCCTGTGCCTCATCTTCTATTATATATCTACATATATTTTGGTAATAATTTAATATTTCCGGATTATTTTCAAGAATTTTAACTGCATAACAAAGCATATCATCATAGTCAAGCAAATTACTTTGTTTAAGAATTTTATTGTATTCTTCATAAAACCTGTAAAACTCTTGAATATCTTTATATTTTGAATAGATCTCACCATTATAAGCAGATAATTTAACTATAGATATACATCTTATAAAATTATCATATTTTTCATCATCAATTTTCAGTTTATAAAGTAATTCCTTTATTATTCTTTCTTTTAAAGTATCATCACATATTTCAAAATTTTCATCTAATCCTATTTTATTATAATTTGCATTTTCTTTTATTATTCTTAATGCAAGCCCATGAATAGTTGATATATTAGGGAGATCACAATCATCTGAAACTGCAGCTTTTATTCTTTCTTTAAAGTTTTTAGCAGCAGATTCCATGTATGTCAGAACAAATATATGTTCAGGCATAATGCCTTCATTTAAGAGCTTAATAATAAGCGCTAATAATATAGTTGTTTTTCCGGCACCGGGGACAGCCATTATGCCCATTTTGCCTTTTTTATATTCAAGAACCTTTTTTTGATCATCCCTCGGTATTATCTTAAATTCTTTATTCTTTTCTTCTTTTAATTCAAAAAAGTCAGATAAACCGCCAAAATTTTCATTGCCTGTATTATCATATATACTTGAAAAAAACATAATACATTCTTGAGCACATAAAATGAGCTTTCTGACAATTCTTGCCGTTTTTTCTCTCGTTAACAGAATATTATCTTCCAAAGTATATTCTTTTTTATTCCAATCTTTACTTAAAACCCACGCATTATACAAAGTACCTGTATCTTGTTTTAACCACTCACAATTAGAAACATCAAGCCATAGTTGATACTTTGTCTTAATTGAGAAATCAATTATTTTCTGAGGACTGGAAACTATAATTACATCTTTTGGCAAAGAAAAAGAATCTATAGGATTTTCACTTATTACACTGTTTTCTATTTGTGTAATAAACTCTTTTGCAATATCTGATATTTTTTCAGAAAAGGCTTTTTCGAAATTTTCCGCTTCTTTAAGAAGAAAATCATATTTTTCTTTATCCGAATCAAATTCAAATTCCAGTATAATATTTGAAAAAATTATTCTGATTTGATTTGAAATACTATTTTTACTTTTTAATTCAGAAGCAATAACAGAACACAATTTTTTATATCTGTAATTATTTATATCTTCTGAAAAAATATAATCCTTTAATTTAGAAGAAGAAGAATATTCTCTCGTAATATCAATACATTTACGATACGGTATTTTCAAAAGATTAATCAATAAGCTCTTTAGCTCATAATCTGGAATTTTAATACCATTCATAAGTTTAAGTATGATTATAATATATTTAACAATATTATTTTGGACAAGTTTTTCACTTCCTGATATAACTTGAAATTTTATACCACTTTTTTGTTCTAGAAAATATTGAGATATTATTTCATCAATAACCGGAGTAATTACTGATATATCAGAATATTTTGCGCCTCTTCTAACCAAATTATTAATTTCAAGAAGTGCTGTTTCAAACATATCCAAACGTTTTGGCTGAATGTTATATTTTATATCATCAAGTGCTATTTTTTTACCTTGTATTATGTTGTTATAGAAACTTTCAGCTTTATTTAGCAAAAAAAGATTATCTTTTAATTTTATAACTTTAGGATTATATTTTTTTGAGAATTCCAAAACGCCGGATTTATAAGCACATAAATATCCGCATCTTGATGAACCATTTTGGTCATAGGCGATATAATATTCATTTAATTGCGGAATTAAATAATAAACAAAAGACCAAAAAGCATAAGGAAATTCATCTGCATCATCAACCAAAAGATATTTTATATTTTTGAAATAATCTGTATTTTTATAAATTAAAGGTAGAATTGCGAGCTGTCTTAAATAATCAAAACTCTTATAATTAATTGTTTTCGATTTATAATCATCAAGTGCTTTTTGTGCATCTAAATAAAAACTTTCTCTTAATAACTCTGAACGTACCTTTACTTCTTCATTAGTAAGTCCATTCTGCACAATTAAAGAATATCGCCTAAAAAGCTGATGAAGCAGATTAACCTTAGATATATAATCAGAGAAATCAGCCTCTTTAATACTCTGTTTAAAAATAAATTGGGATACTTCAAGTCCGCATAAATTTGGTTTTATATTATTGCCATTAATATTTATTAAACTTGAAATATATTCCCAATTATTCTGAAAAACATTATAGCAAAGTCCCCAAAAGGTATATATTTGATACTTTTCAATCTTTAAATCTGAATTTAAGCTGCAGATTCTATTTATAAAATTTGATTTTTTATAAGGATTTAATATAATAACTAAAATTTGCTCAGAACTAACGCCCTGCTTAATCAACTCAACATACTTTTCAGCAAGGAAATCCGTTTTACTACTATTTACTGAGCCTTCTATTAACATAATTAGATTGTAATTAAAAAGACTGTTTAGAGTAAAAATATTACAAGATATTAAGAAAAAATGGTGTTTTTTAAATTCTGCTTAACATGTCTTCATACATGGATTGAAATAAGAATTACAAAGTGATATATTAAAGATATATAAATTATATACAATATAAAATTAATGCAATTTTAAAGTGTGTCGTTTGCATTAATAATAGTGTATTTGCCTAATACAGGCAAAATGTGTTCTGCGTTTATAAAGCAAGTGTGTGTTACTAAAAAAATCAGGAGTAAAATATTATGGCATTAAATTATTTATCAACATCAGATTCGGAAAATTTTTCAACAAATCTTTTTTCAGAAACAAATCTGGTAAATTATGTTAAAGCAATTTCAAAATATAAATCATTGACAATTGAAGAAGAACAAGAACTCGCAAGACAAATACAAAACGGTTCAAAAGAAGCAAAAGAAAAGCTTACAAAAGCGAACCTGAAATTAGTAGTAATTATTGCAAGGAAAGTTATACATACCAGTAAATTACCAATGACCGATCTAATACAAGAAGGCAACATCGGACTTATGGTTGCAATAGATAAGTTTAACTGGAAATTCGGCTACAGATTTGCAACATATGCAAGCTGGTGGATTAAACAGGCAATGTTTAAAGCAATATCAGAACAATCACACAGCGTAAAAATTCCTGTTTATATTCAAGAAACACTTTCAAAATATTCAAAAATAAAATCAGAAATGGAAAAAGAAAGTCAAAAAGAAATAAGCATTGATGAAGTTGCAAAAAGAATGAATACAGAATCAGATAAAATAAATAATTACCTAAATGCTTATAAAAAAACTTTATCACTAGAAGGTGATTTCGAAATGCAAAACGGCTCTGAAGTTAAATTAATAGATATCATCGAGGATAAAAAAAGTTCAATTTCAAAAGAAATTGAAAGTGAATCACTAAAAAAAGATATTATGTCGTTGCTTAAAAATTTAAAAGAAAGAGAACAAAAAGTAATTACAATGAGATTCGGGATAGCCGGTAGAGAGAAGCAAACGTTAGAAGAAATAGGAAAAATATACGGTGTAACAAAAGAATGCATAAGGCAAACCGAAGCAAGAGCGTTAAACAAATTAAAAAACAATAATTTTTCAATTAATTTATACAAAGACTATGTATGCTAAAACAGAGATATAAACTTTTCGAAATAGGCAATTATCACATCTGCAAGGTACAAACACTGATTTAACAAAACATAATACAGTTTTCACAAGGGTTTAAAAGGATAATTTCGTCAAATTATTTACAATATGTAGAAAAAACTGTATAATAGGGCATATAATATAAATATGTCTGCAGATTTATGAGGTAAAAGAGATGTCAGAACAAAAGTATACAGATGCTGAATTTGAAGCATTACTTAACAAGTATGATTATAGTTTTCAAAAAGGTGATTTGGTAAAAGGTATAGTTTGTTCGTACGATTCATCTGGTGTCATAGTAGATATAGGTGCAAAAACGGCAGCTTTTGTTCCGGTCAAAGAAGCAATAATCGATACTGCTGTAAGCATAGAAGAAACATTAAAGAAAAATAATGAATATGAATTTCTTATTATTCGAGAAGAGGATGAAGACGGTAGATTTACATTATCTTATAAAAAAGTTGCAATGGCATATAACTGGAGAGAACTTGAACAATTAAAAGCTGAAGATGCTACTGTTGAAGGCACGATTGTTTCAGTTGTAAAAGGCGGTGTTCTGGTTGAAGTAAAAGGAGTAAAGGGTTTTGTCCCATCAAGCCACTTAAAACTAAAATCAACAGACGATGTTGTTGGGGAAACACTAGAATTAAAAATACTTACAATGGACATTCAACAAGGTAATTTTATACTATCAAACAGAAAAGTATATGCAGAAGACAAAGAAGAAACAAAAAAAGATTTATTTGAAACTGTAAAAATCGGACAAATAATTAAAGGAGAAGTTGTTAGAATTACTGATTTCGGAGCCTTTATAGATATTGGCGGAGTAGATGCTTTACTTCCTTTATCTCAAATTTCTTGGAGATGGGTAGATCATCCATCTGACATTCTTAAGGTCGGTGATATAGTTGACGTGGAAGTTATAGTCGTTGATCAAGATAAACAACGTATTAGTTTAAGCTTAAAGAATTTAGAAAAAGATCCTTGGCTGGAAGCAAAAGATAAAATAAAAGACGGCGATAAAATTGAGGGGACTATTACAAGAATCAAACATTTTGGAGCATTTGTAGAAGTATTCCCAGGGGTTGAAGCATTGTTGCCAAACAATGAACTTATAGAATATCAAAATCAAAAAAATCTAATTTTAAAGGTCGGAGATAAAATCCAAACAACAATATTAAAATTCAATCCTGACGACAGAAGAATCAGCCTAAGTATTAAAAATGAAGAATAATAAAAAAATTATAGTCTTTTCCGGGAAACAATTTTCCGGAAAAGATACTGTTGCAAAAATTTTATTAGAAAAGTTCAAGTCTTTTAAAAGGATTGGTATTGCTGATGCAATAAAAATGCAATATTCAAAAAAGACAGGTTTAAGGTTAGAGGAGATAGAACAAAACAAATCACAATACAGACAAGACTTAATTAATCTTGGTGATTGGGGCAGGGCTCAAAATCCTGACTATTGGTTAAACTCAATTATAGCTTATGCAGGTAATACCATCGTTACAGATATAAGAGTAAAACACGAATTAGATTTATTCAGAAAACAAGGTGCTTATTCTGTACGTGTCGAAGCGAGTGAAGAAACAAGAAGCAAAAGAGGTACATTATCATCAAAAAATGATAACACCGAAACTGCTTTAGATGATATAAATGACTGGGATTATATAATATATAACAATGGAAGTTATGAAGAACTTGTGCAAAATACACAAGAACTAATAAGTGATATTAAAAGAAAATTTGGAGAAGAATTGTAATAGACTTTATTCTTGAAGTTTTGATATAATAAAATTATGAAAAAGATTTTTCCATTTTTAATATTATTTATATTCTTTATATTTTCGACATCAGCATTTGCCGATATAATACCCTCAAGTACAAAAAGCATCAAATATTACGGGATAGGCACATTAAATATGCCAAAAAGTTATACCGTTTATAAATATCCTGATAGAGACTCTGATATTATAAGAGAAGTAAATTATGCTGATTTAAAAAGATCTGCAATAGTAAATTCTATTGATATGAGAAAAGTTTCATATATAGCACACATTCCATCCAATAATGTTGCATTATTAACTGTTGATCAAAATCCTGGTAATAACTGGTATAATATATATCTAAATCAAGAAACAGGTGAAACTGGATGGGTATATAATGAAATGCCTAATTCTTTCTTGACATATAGAGAACTTTTCTATAAGTATGGCAAAAAATATGGAATAAGGATTTTCAATGATTTACCTAAGGAAGAAAAGGTATTATATGCCTCTGAATCAAAAGATTCTCAAGTATTGGAAGAGTTAACATATCCCAAATATATAAGTTTTACCGTAATAAGAGGAAACTGGCTTTTAGCAACCGTTAATGATATGTCAAAACAAGCAAAAGTAGGCTGGTTCAATTGGCGTAATGATGATGGCACCCTGAATATGTTCCCTAATTTTAAAGATTAATGTAAACTTTATAAAATTATGTGTCTAATTTGAGCAATTTCATTTCTTCAGTTAATTTAAAAAGACATAATAAATTAACAGGAGAAAAATATGCTAAACATAAATCCGATAAAATTTATAAGCACTAACAATATACAAAATAAATATCCAAAAAAACAAATAGGATTGAAATCAGATACATTTGTACGCTCAAGCAACAATGTAAGTTTTAAAGGCTGTGAATCTGCAGACAATAATTCTTTCATTAAATGGGCACAAGAAACAGATTTTATAAAAACACAATTACCTGAAATTTTAACTAATCCAAATTACAAATTAGGTTCAGGTTTTTCGCATAGTGCATATATAATCCCAGGAAATAAGGATTATATTCTTAGAACACCAAATATGAAAGTTCAAAAGAATTATAATTTTGAAAATGCAGATATTAAGGATACAGAAGATAAAGATTTAAATGTAAACATAGGTCAAGAAGTCGCAAGTATCGAAATCCCAATAGAAGATGGTTTTCCTTTACATATTCAAGTACTAAAGAAACAAAATGGCAAAGCCATAGGCGTTCCACCCTTTCAAGCTATTTCAATAGAGGAGACAGGAAGTCTAAGAAAAGGAGAACTTCCATATGAAGCTCTTGAGAGGAAAGCGCAATATGCCTCAACAATTCACGAAGTAGCCAAACTTCCTGTCGAAGCATATGAAAAGCTTATCGATGATATCAGGGCAGCAGAAAAAGCAGGATATTACTTCGATCACTTAAACTCTAATAACTTACTGATAGATGAAGAAAAAGGTTCAATTAATCTTATAGATATGGACAAGAACAAACTTCCAGCGAATTTAGGAAATGTATTGTATGCATTAACCAATATAAACTATTTTTCAACATTTAGCAGTCAATACGATAGCTGTCCAATGAGCAATGAAGAAATTGGAACAGCAATTAAAGATACATTACAAATTACAGATAAATTCGTTCAAGCAATGAAGAACAAAGGCGAAAAATTTAACAGAGATGAATGCTCTTATGAATTTTTCAATTTTATTAACAGTATGCCATTCTCATTCTATTGCCATACAGGAGACTATAATATGAAATGGGAAGTTTTAGAACAAAAAGGTGTTGCATAATTCAATTATACATTATCCTTATTATGGTCAGGCAAGGAAGCTGCATATTCAGCAAGAATTCTTGCTATATCTGAACCTTTAATAACAACCTCTAAAATCAATTGAGCATTAATTAATATCTTATCCGTATATTCCAAGTCATCTGTATCAAAAATTTCAAACTCAAGAAAGTCATAACCTACATAGTTAATTCTTCCATAGCCTTCACTTGAGCCCCATTTCATAAATACGAGCTGTCTTTCAAATAATTTGAGTTTATCAACTAATCTCATAATTAATGTTCACTCCGCACAACCTATTCTATTATGATAATTATTTTTTAATAACAAGTCAATTTTCGTTAACTTTTTTTGTAAATTTTACATACATTTATCGTTACAAAATAAAGAAAATTATTTTGTTTTATATTTTGTTTTGGTATATTCATGAAAAACTAAGTAAACGAAAAGGAACTTAATCGTGACAGATACACTTAGTCGAGAGATTGAAAAACAAGAACAATCTTATAATAAGTATGTTTCTTCCCCAATTAATAAGACTGATGATATAGAAAGTCGATTATTTAAGATATTTGAAGATGAATTAAATTCAAAGAATTCTGTATTATTAGCATATAAACCATTTGCAATAAGAAAGCTTGCAAGATTCATAACAGGAGAGATAAAACGATCTGCATCTGTAGGCATTGCTGGAGAAACAGCCAGCGGTAAGTCCACTATTACATTGGATATTATTGATACTATCGAAATTTTTTCTAAATTATTTAACGCAAAAAATATAATAACAAGAGTTAATACTGATGATTACTATTATGACCGTTCAGAAGAAGTGAAAAAAGCCGGAGGAATGTCAGAATTTGCAAAGAATTATGATTTTGATGTTCCTGAAGCTCTTGAACTTGATTTGATGTATAAACATATTAATGAATTATTAACTGGTAGACCTGTAATGCTTCCGAAATATGACATGTCAGGAACTACAATCAGATGGGATAATTATACTTTAGCAGAACCTTCAAGAATTATTATTTCTGAAGGTTTATTTACACTTACCGAAAAAATCAAAGATGCTTTCGATTTTAAAATATATGTTGATATTGACAGTGAAATACAAAAAGAAAGATTTTATGTAAGAGCAGAAGAAAGAGGGCTTGGGGAATCTGCTCATAAAATATATGAAAATGCTTCAGAGAAAGCTCAAATATATATAAGACCATGCAGAAAAGATGCAGATATTGTTCTTTCAGGTGAAGCAAAAAGAAGCGGATATAAAATCTTTTTAAATAAAATATTGGCAATAGTTGAAGAATTACATTTTTCGAAATAGGAAAAAAAATGAGTGAGTGTTTATATCAAGGCAGTTTTAATCCAATTCATAATGCTCATATAGAAGTAGCGAAATATGCAATCGAACAATTTGGATTCAAGCGAATTGTATTCATACCGGCATTCAAACCACCACATAAAGATTTAAAAAATTTTGATGCAGATAATGCAATCCACAGATTAAACATGGTAGAACTAGCATTGGAAGATTACCCATATTTTGAGGTTTCAGCCATAGAATATACAAGAAACGGACCATCATATACGTATGACACAATTCTACAGATATATCAAGTTGTAAAACCGAAAGAGAAAATAAACTTTATTATAGGTACAGATGCTTTCAGAAAAATTGAATCTTGGAATCAATCACAAAAATTGAAAGATTTGATAAAATTTATTCTTTTTGTAAGAGAGGATAATTTTGATGAAACTCCATACTTACAGCTAAAAGAAAAAGGATACGAATATCAATTAATGAAAATGCCATATATTAATATTTCATCAAGTGAAATAAGAGAAAGAATCAAGCAAGGCAAAGATATTTGTGATATAGTACCAAAGAAGGTAGCAGAATATATAAAACAAAATAATGTATACACTATATAGTATTGAAGAAATAGAAGAAAAACTAAAGCATTGTCTTTCATACGAAAGATATATTCACTCTGTTGGAACAATGGAAAAAGCAATGGAGCTTGCAGAAAGATTTAATCTTGATATAGAAAAAGCACAAGTGGCTGGGCTTCTGCATGATTGTGCAAAATGTCTTACTAATGAAGAACTGGGAAAATACAAAAAATCTTTTGAAGAATGTGAAAAATTAAGCTATAAAACCTGGCATGCACCTGTTGGAGAAATTATAGCGCAAAGAGACTATGGTGTAACTGATAAAGAAATACTTTCTTCTATCAGATGGCATACTATAGGGAAAATAGATATGACAGATTTTGAAAAAATCATATTTATTGCAGACAAAATTGAACAAAGGACAAGAGAAGCAGATTTTAGAGAAAAAATAGAAAAAGCATTAAATAAAAGGAACAATTTAGATGATGCTATGCTAAAAAGCTTTAAAATAACAATAAAAAGTCTTTTGAAAAGGAAACTTCCTATTTGTTTTCAAACAATTGAAGTATATAATGACTTATTAGAAAAAACTTTGAAATAATATGAAAATAGTTTTACTGGATATTGATGATACAATCTTTGATTTTTATGAAAGTGCAAAAGCAACAATACTAAAATGTTGTAAAGATTATAACATTGAATTTACCGATAAAATGATAGCTCATTATATGGAGCAGAATGAATTTTTATGGGGACAATTTGAGAAAAAAGTTATTACACGTGAGGATATCTTCAGAAAAAGATTTCCCGAATTATTTAAAGAATATGGTATAGATGTTGATGGAATCTTGTTTGAAGAATCTTTTCAAAAATATTTTAAGACAGAATATAAATTAATTGAAGGAGCAGTTGAAATTATCAAATATCTCAGTGAAAAATATGATTTATATATAGTATCAAATTCTTTAATTGATACTCAAAGAAGAAGACTAACAGCGGCAGGAATAATTCAATATTTCAAAGATTTATTTGTTTCAGATATATTCGGCTATCAAAAACCCACAAAAGAATTTTTCAATTGTTGTTTTGCAAGAATACCAAACTTTGAAAACCAGAACGCAATTATTATAGGAGATTCTCTTTCTTCAGATATAAAAGGCGGTTATAACGCAGGGATAAAAACTTGTTGGTTCAATCCGAACAGAAAAATAAACAAAACAGAATATAAAGCTGACTACGAAATAGCCAGCCTTAATGAATTAAGAAATATATTATAGATTAACGAAGTAAATTCAGTATAGAATTTCCCTGATTATAATCTTGTCTGTATGATTCAGCATGATGAGCGGGTGTTCCCTTTATTGTATATGTTTTCCCATTTAAAAGAACAATATCTGTATCTTCATCTTTTTTTGAAGGTTCAAATGCAACAATCATTGACGAATTAATAAAATGTTCTTTTTTATCATTTTTAGTTCTTATTTTAACTAAAGTAGGGGTATTACATCCTACCGGCTTAGTGTTCATATGTTTTACCTTTCTTGTTTATTATCTTTATCAACAAGTTTTAATTTAACACTAAATAAGCAAAATTTAAATATGCAGCAAAACTTACCCATATTAAATATGGAATTAACAATAAAGCCGATATTTTAGAATATTTATAAAACGTAATTATTGTCAGAATAATAAATATATACATTAAAAAGATAATAAGAAAAGCTGCGAATATATTTTGTAAACCAAAAAATACAGGTGGCCAAGAAAAATTAAGAAGAATTTGGGCAATAAAAAAGAATAAAGGTAATCGTTTTCCTTTATAAAGTCCTCCTTTCAAAAATAAAAATAAAGAAAGAATAATCATCGCATAAAGGATTGACCACACAGGCATAAATACCCAATCAGGCGGATTAAGGTAGGGTTTATTCAAACTATCAAACCATTCCAAGTTTTGCATATATCCATTTTAAACACTAATTACATTAAAATCATTACCATTTTGTTTAATAAACAAAAATCAATTTTGTTTAGCTTGTTTATAAGAATTAATAATAATTTGACGTGCTATCATTGCTTCTTCTTTTGTTAATGGAGAAATATTTTTTAAAGGATAATCAATATTTAAATTTTCATACTTTGAAATTGCCATATTATGATAAGGTAAAACATCCAAAGCTTTTAAAGATTTTATATTTGCAAGAAATTTTCCAAGCTCTTTTAAATATTTTTCATCATCTGTAATAGTTGGAACAACAACATGCCTTACCCATATCGGAATATTTTTTTCAGAAAGATATATCGCAAAATCCAAAATATTCTTATTAGAGAACCCCGTAAGCTTTTTATGTTCTTCATCATTAATATGCTTAATATCTAACAATACCAAATCAGTATATTTTAAAAGCCTATCAAATTGAGCTAAATTTTTTCTGTTAAATAGAACACCCGAAGTATCAAGAGCTGTATGAATATTCTTCTGTTTTGCCTGTTTGAAAAGTTCCGTCACAAAATCTATTTGAGACAAAGGTTCTCCGCCTGTTACAGTTATCCCGCCATTTTTTAGAAATTCTTTTATACTGTCATATTTATCAAGAATTTCAGATACAAAAACTTTTTTATTTTCCTCATAAGACCAAGTATCAGGATTATGGCAATATAAACATCTCATAGGACAACCTTGTAAAAAAACAACAAGCCTAATACCAGGACCGTCAACAGTCCCAAAAGATTCTATAGAATGAACGTTTCCAAATATTTGTCCTGTCATAATCTTTATTATATAAAAAAAATATCAATAATTTAGCTGTTTATCATATTTAAAAATAGGGTACTATAGTAAAATGATAAAAATAAAAGTTCAGCATCAGTTTTCAGTTTTTATATCAATTCTTGCTCTTATTGCAATATTGGTAATATCCGTTTGTATAGGATATTTCATGTTTATGACAGAAACCGATATTAGCAGCAAAACCCGTTCTGATATTTATGCACTGATAGGAATATTATTATTCGCTATTGTTCCATTTATTTTCACTTCAATAAAGAATAAAACTGAATATGTATCAGACATAATAATATCAGCCGACTATATTGAATTAATATATAAAAAAAAGCAAAAAGAAACCAAAAGAACACGAATTTTAAAGGAGGATATAGAAGTATTCGAAGCAATAGTAAATATTAACAAAATAAATTCAGGAAAGACCAGTTACGTCTATTGCAATTCGATAGTTACAATTAAGCTTAAAAACAAAAATCAAATCCAATTTTTGCAAGATTCTTCAAACAAATTATGGGGAAGTCCATATAAATTTATCTTAGATTTAATAAAAAATTCAATAGAAATTCCAAATTTTAAATATCAAATTGAAGGTAATTATGAATTTGCAAAAAAAGATATAGAAAATTATAGTATATATAAAAAGCGACTCCCTTTTAGTGAACAATTAAAATATGACTATAAAAGTCAGCCCAAAGTTATCAAAATTATATACCTAATTTTGATACTCGTTTTAATTGGGAATTTATGCTTCATGGGTTATATGTCCATGCCTGCAGGTAAACTGACAAAAGAAGAACAAGCATATATGAAGCATTATAATCAAGCCTACGAATTGAGAACGAAGAAAAATCAGTATCAAGAGGCAATCAATGCATTAAATAAAGCAGAAGAATACTTTTCTAACACAGCAGAAACATATTTAGCTAAAGCATACTGTTATAATAAGTTAAAAGAATATGATAAAGCAATAATAACTGCAAAAGAAGGGTTAAAATATATAGATTCAAAATCTATATACAGGAAATATCATAATTTTAAATTTACAGGCAAAAAAGATATCGAATTATACTCTCTGCTTGGCAGATTATACAAAAAGACAAAGAACTATGAAGAAATGAAATTATGTTATGACTATGTTATCACGCACATAAAATATAAATATACTAACGCATATTTTCAAAGAGGCTACGCAAAATATTATTTATCAGATTTCAACTCTGCACTTCAAGATTTTTATAAACATAAAGAAATAATACTACAATACATACAAGACCAAGCAGAAGAGACTCCTGAATTCAAACATACAAATCCTACATATGATGAAAAAGATTTAATTAATATAGAAAAGTGGATTACCGCCTGTAAAAAATACAAATAATTATTGGAGAAAATCAATAATTCAGATGTATATAATTTTTTCAACAAGGAATTATTGTGGAATGATAAAAATAAAAGCTGAACAAAAATATATTACATTATTACTATACGTTATTTTAATCACGATATTGGCAGGGATATACATATTTCTATGCAAAATACATGGCAAAAATTTTCAAATAGAGAATTGTATATTCATAGCCATTTTTATACTTGTTATTATTTTCAATCTTATTAACAGTTCAGAATATGTATCTGAAATAAGAATATCACATAGTCACATCGAAATAATATACAAAAAAGGGTTAATAGAGTCAAAAAGAGAAATAATTTTCAAGAATGATATAGTTTCATTTGAATCAATCGCAACTATTAATAAAAATATAATAAGCAGAAGAAATGAGATAAAAAGTAATACACTCATCAAAATTAATTTAACTGATAAAAAGTGCATTAAATTTTTAGTAGACTCAACAAATCGACTTTATGGATGCCCATACCAGTTTATTTTAGATTTGATAAAATTTTCAAGAGAAATTCCTAATTTTAAATATGAAATACAAGGAAATTATGATTATGCAAAGAAAGACATAGAAAACTATATACAATATGGTAGAGGTCTTAATGCAAAAGAGCAACTTCTTTACGCATATAATTCACAACCACCTTATGTTATATTCTTTTTTATATTTTTTATACTTAGTATGCTCATAATTATTGGAGTTATGGTGTACATATCAATACCATATTAACTTAAAAATAATCAAAAAAAGAGACTGTCTAAACAGTCTCTTTTTTGATAAGAATTAATTAACATCCACAACTCAAACCAGAGTGGAAAGTTCTGGAAATAACATCATCTTGCTGTTCTTTTGTCAATTTAATAAAGTTAACAGCATAGCCAGAAACTCTAACAGTTAGTTGAGGATACTTTTCAGGATGTTTTTGGGCATCCAATAGAGTTTCACGATTAAAAACATTAACATTTAAATGATGACCGCCCTTTTCAACATAACCATCTAAAAGATTAATTAAGTTTTCTTCCTGCATTGTAGCCATTTTATAAAACCTCTTTCTAATAATTATCTAATATTATCTTCACAACAACCGCAATCCAAATCAATTGCAAGGTCGCCCATAAATACTTCATCTTTTCCTAAGGCATTAGGAATAATAGAGAATGTATTTGAAATACCATCTTGAGCATCATTAAAAGGTAATTTAGCAACTGAAGCTAAAGAAGCAACAGCACCATTTGTATCACGTCTGTGCATTGGATTAGCACCCGGTGCCAACGGAATACCTGCTTTTCTGCCATCAGGTGTATTACCTGTCTTTTTACCATAAACAACGTTTGATGTAATTGTCAAAATTGACATTGTAGGAATAGAATTTCTATATGTATGGTGTTTTCTTATCTTAGCCATAAATCTTTTTACAAGATCAACAGCTAATTGGTCAACTCTGTCATCATCATTACCATATTTAGGAAAAGCACCTTCTACTTCATAGTCAACAACAATACCATCTTCATCTCTTATTGTTCTTACTTTTGCATATTTGATAGCAGATAATGAATCAGCAACAACAGAAAGACCTGCAATGCCAGTTGCGAAGTAGCGTTTTACATCTCTGTCATGCAGAGCCATTTGTGCTCTTTCATAACAATATTTGTCATGCATATAGTGAATTACGTTTAAAGTATTAACATATAAACCGGCTAACCACTCCATCATATCATCATATTTTTCCATAACTTCATCAAAATCTAAGTATTCAGAAGTAATAGGACGATATTTAGGTCCGATTTGTTCTTTTAATCTTTCATCAACACCGCCATTGATTGCATACAACAAACATTTTGCCAAATTAGCACGAGCTCCGAAGAACTGCATTTCTTTACCGACAACCATTGATGAAACACAGCAAGCTATTGCATAATCATCACCATGAATCACCCTCATTAAGTCATCATTTTCATATTGAATAGATGAAGTAGCAATAGAAATTCTTGCACAATATTCTTTAAAAGCTTTAGGTAATCTGGTAGACCAAAGTACAGTGAGATTTGGTTCAGGCGCAGTGCCTAAATTTTCAAGTGTATGTAAATATCTGAAAGAATTTTTTGTAACTAAAGGACGACCGTCAATACCAACACCGCCAATTGATTCAGTAACCCAAGTAGGATCTCCTGAGAATAAAGAATTATATTCAGGTGTTCTTGCAAATTTAACCAATCTTAATTTCATAATAAAATGGTCTATCATTTCTTGGGCTTCTTCTTCAGTTATAAGACCGCGTTTCAAATCTCTTTCAATATAAATATCCAAGAAAGTAGAAGTTCTGCCAATACTCATAGCAGCACCATTTTGCTCTTTAACAGCAGCCAAATAACCCAAATACAGCCATTGAATTGCTTCTTTAGCGTTTTGAGCCGGTTTTGTAATATCAAAACCGTATATTCTGCCCAATTCAGCTATTTCTTGAAGTGCTCTTATTTGTTCCGCAATTTCTTCTTTTAATTGAATTTTTTCAGCATTCATTTCGCCATCTAATGAAGAATGCTGTTCTTTTTTATCTTCAATTAATCTATCAATACCATACAAAGCAATTCTTCTATAGTCGCCGATAATTCTTCCGCGACCATATGCGTCAGGAAGTCCTGTAAGAATAGCAGCATGTCTTGCAGCTTTCATTTCAGGAGTATAACAATCAAAAACGCCTTGGTTATGTGTTTTTCTATACTTTGTGAATATTTCAGTTACTTTTGAATCAACCTCATAGCCATATGATTTACAAGAACCTTCTGCCATTCTGATACCGCCAAAAGGCTGCATTGAACGTTTTAAAGGTTTATCTGTCTGAAGTCCTACAATTTTTTCTAAATCTTTATCAATATAACCTGCGCCGTGTGAAGTAATTGTTGATACAATTTTAGTATCCATATCAAGGACACCGCCATTTTCACGTTCTTTTTTGAAAAGTTCACAACACTCTTCCCACAATTGAACTGTAGCCTTTGTAGGATCAGCTAGGAAGCTTGCATCGCCTTCATATAATGTATAGTTTTTTTGAATAAAATCTCTAACATTAATTTCTTGCTGCCATTTACCGGGTTTAAATTCTGTTTTATCTGAAATATCACTTAAAGAAGCAATAGCCATTTTCATCTCCCATAATCTTTTTATTTCTATCCACAAAATTGATAATCAATATCATTTTATCTTAAAATAGTATACCATAAACAGTAACTAGATTCAGCAATTTATTAAAATCTTTATATAAGTTTTACATGTTGAAAACAAGGGCAGTATTTTAAGATAAATAACCTTTATTCAACCTGCAAAATATATAATCATTTTCTGATTAATAAATAGAACAAAGATTTAAAGAATCCGGGGCGGAACATAAATAAAGGTCGATGTTTAAAATATAAAAATAGCCCAAGTAAATTTGATTTTATATGCCAAGTACTATCAGGACTTTCCCATTGTGTCATTTTCAAATATTTAAAATAATATTTTTTAAGCGGAATATACGACCCCATTTTCCAAGGTTTAGAACCACCTATATAATGCAAAATATTAAATTTATTAGAATAATCAGAACGTGAACAGAAATTTACAACTTGTACATTCCATTTGCCATCTAACAACAATATCTCATTTGCGAAACAAATATTAATCAAATCTTGATCACCTAAAAATAATTTTTCGGGATGTTCTTTAGCAAAGTTTGATAATTTAAGTTCGGCATTATCTTTTCTCCATTTTTTTAAATTTACAAGCATAACTCCAGAGTTTATATAAAATTGTTCTTTCCCAAGCCCAATTCTTTTACCAAGCCTTTTATATCCTACATCTTTTACACCTGCACAAAAATAATTATCAATATTTATATTAAATAATGAAGATAAACTTGTATTTACAATCGTATCACAATCTAAATATATAATTTTATCTTCATTCGGAATCAAGGTCGGTAATTTCAATCTAAAAAATGTGGCAATAGTTAAATGATCAGTTGTTCGAATATTAACATATTCTTGAAACGTATTTTGTTCAGGAGAAAGAAACTCAATTTCAAAGTTTTTTATTTCTGTAAGCTGTTCTATATTTTTTCTACTTTCCTCAGAAATATCATCCGAAACAATATAAAACTTATAAGAATCCGTTTCTAATGCATTTGACAATATAGAAGCCATTGTTACAGAAGCATATTTCGCATAATTATTACTACAAGTAATACATACATTTATTCTGCTCATTTATTACCTCCAACACCACTATAAAATAATATTATAAACTATATCAAAATAATTGGATAGTTATTTTCGTTAGCAAATTTTAATAAATCATCAGGAACTTCGTCAAGATTTTGGACTTTTGCAATGACAGCTTGTATTTTAGGTAAGTAACCAACTATTTCATTATGAATTTTTTCATTTACGTTAATTAAACTCATTTGATAATCATACAAAGCAGAACTCAATTGTTCTCCTGTAATAATAATATTTCCGATTTTGTATTTTTCATTTGGTCTTATTTGAGCAAGAGAAGTTCTATATGCCAAAACATTTTTGAAAAATTCTGCATATTCTTCATCAGATACATCAGAATATGGTATTCCTAAATTTTTTAATAATTCTATTCTGAAATTATTTCTTTTTTGAGAAGAACAATCATCGAATATTAGCGACATTACATTAGAAAAATCCTTTTGAATTCCCGAACCCTGATTAGAATTAGCCTCATTAACAAGATTCACATTTTCTTGAGATAATAAAACACCATATTTTCTGTTTTGATAAGTTCGTTTATATTTTGGAGTGATAATCGATTCAGATAATACACCGCCATTAAACGGAGAAGTAAGAAGTTTTACAGTAGATAAACTATTATAAATACTGTTTTCATCTACCATATGGACAAGAAAAGTAAGATTTTCCTTTTTTAATCCTTTCATAAAACCATATTGTCCCATGTCTGTTCCTTCAGGAATTTCATGCATATTTATCAATCTGAATTCTTTACCATTTTTATTAACAATACAATTATCCAAACAAGATGGTTTAATAATATAATCTGAAAATATTGCGTTCCCATTAGAATAAATATAATTAATATTTTTATTAATTAATCCAAGTTTTTCATCTGAAAGCATTGATTTATGAAGATCATAAAAAGAAGAACTAACAGCTTTCAAATCAGACTCTGCCATTATTTTAGCTATATCAAAATCATTAGGACGTCTAAACTTAAAGGCAAGTTCTTGTGCCGTATTTTCCTTGTTATTTGATTGTGAATACTCTTGTAACCAATGATGATTATCAATCAAACCAAATACTCTATCTAAAATTTCTGATGATGTAAATATTTTGCTTAAAATACTTCTGGTATATAAAGATGATAAATTTTGATGTCCTTTATCAACAACATTTTCGTTTTTCATAATGTCATGAAATAATGAAGTAACCTTTAATAAAGATCTATCTAATGAATTAAGTTTAGACAAATAATTCGGATTATTAATTGAATAAGCTAAAACTAATAAAGAATGTACATCAAGAGTATAATTATGAGTACCGTGTTGTTTTTTTCCTATTATATTTATAAATTCAGGAAAAGCATTAATAATAGTATTTAGCTGTTCATCAAACTCTTTATTTCCTGTTATAACCTTATTTTCATAAATAAATTTGTGCAATAAAGTGTATATCTGTTTTTCTTTTGGATTACTCAAATCTAAATTATCAAGCTGTATTAAACCATCATATCCTGTAATTTGCTTATCAACTCCATTATCTTCGATAATTGGAGTTATTCCAACCTTTTGAGTTAATATTGCTTTATCTTCATCACTTTGACATATTGAAGATAAAGCTTCCAAAAAATCAGCTCTTGAATACAAAAGAGGAAGACCTTCACCTTGTACCATTTTTTCTAACATTGGAATAGAAGATATAATTACATTTTCAAATTTTGTATAATTACTATTTGAATATAATATTCTTTTATCAAATTCAACCCTACTTTCCTCCTTTATAGGCAGTGAAATATCTTCAAGTTTTAAACTTGAATCAATCGCAGCTATAACAGAATCTATATTTTGGAACCCATCAATATTGTTATGTACAATGTAAGAATTAATTTTTTCTAAGTCTTTCAACAAATTAACTTTATTCTTAAAATTAATTTCATTTGGTTTTATATCCCCATTTATTATACCTATATAGTCTTTACCACGTTTATGGCTATCAGTTGCATCTAAATCATTTATAATTTTTCTTAACTGAATTACTTTTTCAAACATTTCACTATCAAACCCTTCTTTTCCCCTTGATTTATCATTTGAACAAAAATCAAATACATAAGAAAACCCATCCAAATCATTACCCGATGAAGAATAGGCAATCATTTTTTGTTTTGCAAGATCAGATAATGCACCTTCTGTTTCAATCTGCGAATTTATAAAAGATACCATAATATCTAATGAGTCCTGATATTCAATATTTTCAATAATTTCTATAATAAAAGATTTAAGCTCTGGGTATTTTCTACATAAATCAAAGAACTCTTTTTCGAACACTAAATTTTCATTTAAGTGAGTCAAATTCTTTGCAAACTCTATATTTTCAGGTATTCTATTGCCGTTTTCATCAAAACAATAATGTGAAAAAGCGGAGAAATTAGCTATTCCAACTCCTTCATTTTCAAAAAAATTCATACAAGTGCTAAATATAACATCCTGCTTATCATCAGGAAAAGAGTCCAAAGAATTTAGCACTTTTTCTATTTCATCTTCAGAATTTTTCTTATACATAGACTCAAATCTTTTAAATTTTGCAGGAGAAACAACTCCATCCTTATCTTTTATCATATCTATAATTTGTTTAATATCCAAAAAAGAAAGCGAACAATAACTACAATTATCTCTTATCATTTTTATAACTTTGTATAAATAATCAAGATTAGTCTCATTAAAATTTCCGTTGCAATCTTTAACTGAATCCATAATACTTACAGGATTACAATCAATAAAAATTTCAACTTTTGAACGAGTAACTATTTTATTTTTTAAATTATTCTTAAAGTAACTAAACTTTCCCTTAATTCCCTTTTCCATTTGAACCGGATAAAAGAAATCAATTAAATCATCTGAAATCGGACTAAATAAACCACTTTGAGGATCTATACAACTTTCTGCGAGCAATTTGGCATATTCTTCTGGAACCCCACGTTCTATAAGTTCTTTTGCTTTATCTTCAATATTAAAATTTTGATTATTTCCTTTAAAACTTAATTTACTTTTTATGCCAACTGAATTTTGCCAATAAACAGGATTATTAGGCGTTTTTTCCACATTATCTATGTTTGATTGTTCTATATTTGGAGATATATTATCTTCTTTTTCTGTTAAATTAAGATTTAAATCAAAACTTATTTCTTTACCTTTTACACTCTGAAAATCCATCATTTAAAATTCCGAAATTTAAACATTTAATAGATATAATTATCGTAAATAAGAGAATATTCTTTAATTTGATGAAATAAGACATTACAATTTGTTAATAAATAAAAAATGAAGATAAGTTTATGTTAGTATTAACAAGTAAGAAAGTCGATTTAGGGTGGAATATTCTTTGAAAAAAATAATCACAGCAAAAGAAGCGGCAAAATTAGTAAAAAGTAACTCAACAATTATGGTTGGAGGTTTTTTAAGCTGCGGTGCTCCTGATAAAATTATCAATGCCATAGTAGATGAAGATATTAAGGGTCTAACATTAATCTGTAATGATACATCATTCCCTGATAAAGACAAAGGTTTATTAATTCAAAAAGACGAAATGATAAAAAAAGTTATTACAACACACATCGGAACAAATCCAACAACAGGAAAAAAAATGCACTCTGGAGAAATCGAAGTAGAATTTTACCCTATGGGAACATTAGTTGAAAAAATACATGCAAAAGGATCCGGTCTTGGTGGTGTTTTGACTCCTACAGGTGTTGGCACGATACTTGAAAATGGTAAAAAAACAATACAGATAGATGGGAAAAAATATATTTTTGAAGAACCTTTAGGCGCAGACATAGCAATTATTTATGGAACAATAGTTGATAAATATGGCAATGTAAAATATGAAGGAACAACAAGAAACTTTAATACATCAATGGCAACAGCTGCAGACGTTGTTATTGTGCAAGCAGAAAAAATTGTTGAGACAATAGACCCAAATGAAGTTGTAATCCCGGGAATATTTATTGACTACATTGTTAATAGCGAGGAAAACGAATGACCTTAACAATGCAAAATTTAACAAAAGAAAAAATCAAAGAAATTATTGCCAAAAGAATAGCAAAAGAATTCAAGGAAAATGATATTGTAACTTTAGGAATAGGTTTACCGACTGAAGCGGCGAATTATGTTGATGAAAATATGAATATCATTTTTCAGTCAGAAAACGGAATTTTAGGACTGGGAAAAGACCAAAAAGGTCCTAATTATAATAATAAAATAATAAATGCCGGCGGGGTTTGTGTAGAAGTAAATAAAGGAGCAAGCTTTTACGACTCACAGATGGCTTTTACAATTATGAGAGGCGGTCATATTGATGCAACAGTATTAGGCGCACTGCAAGTAGATGAAGAAGGAAGTATTGCCTCTTGGCAAATTCCGGGAAAATTTGTTCCGGGTATTGGCGGTTCAATGGATTTAATTATAGGTTCAAAACGAGTTATTGTTGCAATGACACACACATCAAAAGATGAAATAAAAATTATGAAAAAATGTACTTTGCCGTTAACAGCCTATAAAGAAGTTAACATGATAGTTACCGAAAGATGTGTTTTTCAAGTAACTTCTGAGGGACTAGTTTTAACAGAAATAAATCCGCTATTTACAATAGATGATATAAAAGCATCAACAGAAGCCGATTTCAGAATAAGTAAATATTTAAAAGAAATGGAAATATAAAAGAATAAAAAAGCCACCTAAACAGGTGGCTTTTTTATATCAAATTAGAGTAACCAAACAGATGCACCCCACATCAACAATATCAATACTATAGTAAATATTATTGCACCTAATATTTCTGAACCGTGGGAATCTTTATATTTAGTGTTTTTATTATTTTCCTTTTCCATATTTAAATCCTTATCTTAGAAATCTTATATAAATATAAGCAGTACTTATAGCAAGAGAAATAAATACTATAGGAATACCATATTTAAGAAATCCCATAAAGCTTATAGGGTGACCTTCTTTAGCTGCATTTTCAGAAACAATTACATTTGCAGCAGCACCAATAATCGTCATATTACCGCCCAAACAAGCACCTAACGACAAGCACCACCATAATGGATAAGCATAAGTTTGTCCCATAACTTTTTGAATTTCCGCAATCATTGGAGCCATAGTAGCTGTGTAAGGAATATTATCAATAACACCTGAAATAATACCGGAAGCCCAAAGAATAATCATAGCTGTAGCACTTTCAGAGCCTTTTGTAACATTTAAAACCCACTCAGCCATTAATTTAATACCGCCTGAGGCTTCCAAACCACCAATTATAATAAATAAACCAATAAAGAAGAATATTGTATTCCATTCAACATCACGCAATATATCAGTTGGTTTTTCAAATAAAAGAAGAATACTTGCGCCAAGCATAGCAACAATACAAGTTTCAATATGAGTCATATCATGTAAAACAAAACCGATGATTACAAGAGATAAAACAATTAAAGAACGAATCATCAAATTTTTATCAGTAATTGTATTAGAATTATCTATTTTTGTAATTTCTTTCATTTTTTCAGGATCAGCCTTAAGTGATTTTCTAAAGCAAAATGCCAACATAACAATAACTGCAATCAATATAATAGCAACAACACCGGTAAGCTCTTTAATAAAGTCCATAAAAGCAAATCCTGCAGCACTACCAATAATAATATTTGGCGGATCACCAATTAAAGTTGATGTACCACCTATGTTGGATGCTACAATTTCTGTTAATAAGAATGGTATAGGATTAATATCCAATTTTTTCGCAATGGAGAAAGTAATAGGCATAATTAAAATAACCGTAGTTACATTATCCAAAAAAGCACTAACAAAGGCAGTAAATAATCCAAGAACAACAAGTACACTTACAGGATGTCCCTTTGTCAGTTTTAAAAGTTCATTTGCAAGCCAGCTAAATACACCGCTCCTTGTAGTTATTGAAACAATAATCATCATTGATACAAGTAAAAAGATTACATTAAAATCAACAAAATTAACAAAATATAAAGGATTTACATTTCCATCTACCATTTTAGATTGACTTACCAATCCTAAAATAATTGTAATTGCTCCACCTAACAATGCTATAGTTACTTTTGGAATTTTTTCCGTAGCAATGAAGATATATGCAAAAATTAATAAAATTGCAGATATCATAACATTATGAGCTGCAACAAAAGAATGAAGTGCTTCCATTAATTTCCTCCTTTTAATAGAAAGTTTCTGGCTGCAGCAATTGCAATAGCCAATTCATTATCTGAACTTGACTTAACACCCTTCTTTGGTTCTTCTTTAACTTCTTCAGGAAACCAAACTGCAAGAATAGCCATAACTTTTTCAGTAATTCTCATAACTCCCATCATTAGAGTTAAAAACAACATAACAACTCCCATACCGATGATAGAAATCATCAAACCGGCATGCAAAGTTTGAATTAAAAATTCTGTATTCATAAAATCTCCAATTTCTAAATTTTTTGTACTAATCGAAACACCGTATATTTACAACGGCAAAGGGAAATAAATCCCATTAAAGCACAAGTATTATGGAGCATTCGGCTGTATTTCGGATAAACTAACAGAGAAATGAACTTTGGATTTGTTATGTAAAAATGATTGGTTATACAAATAAGATAACAAGTTTTCAAATTGTTCAGTATTACCCAAAAGAAAACTATTAATAGAATTGTCAAATGAACTATCAGTTTTCCTGCCTGTTACAAACAGACCATCATTACGTTGGTCAGATAATATATATGACTCACCGTTTTTCGCACATATATAATCTTGATGTAAAACATTAATTGAAGAAATAGAATCAACCGTTTTTATTTCTAAAGATGATGAATCTTTCCAAAAAGCATTTGCGCTAATTGTAATTAAAAATAAAAATATTATTAATATTAAACGGCTAATATATTTCATAACTAAATAATATGATAAAAAAAAAATAATAACATCAATAGAAAATAGTTTTATAAATTTTTTTTACAACATACCCTGCGAAAAATCGCAGGGTAGTACTCAGGATTAGGGTTTAGGAACAAATTACTTACGGAAAGATTTTTTTCTATCGTGTTTTTTCATATTCTGAAAATTATTATGTTTTTTATTATGATTCATTTTTTTATGACGACTTTGTTTATGAACTTTTTCATGCTTTTTATGATTATATTGACCTATCTTTTTATTATTTTTATGAATAGATTGTTTATGTTTATCTTTCTTATCAAAATTATGATGTCTATTATTTATTTGCTTATCATGCTTTTTAAAATCTGCTTTTCTTTCAATTTTACCTGCATCTTTATTTCTATGATGAGAATCAATAGATTTTGCTTCGACACTTTGAATACTTACAACAGAAAATAAACATAACATTGCTAAAATAAATATCTTTTTCATAAAAACCTCACTTTTCGTCTTACATTTTTTATAACGACTTAATAAAAAGATAAGTTCAAAAAAGAATCATAGCTTAATCTTAATAATTATTTACAAGTTACAATCTTGCACTAGCAAAATATTTGTTTTATATGTTTTATAGGTTGTAGTGTGTTTATTAAATAGGGTGTTTTATGAGAGTAAATTCAGTTAATTCTGCATTACTCATGCAAAAAAATGCATGGGTTAATAAGATCAATTCAAATGAAGTTAGAGCAAACAATAATTTGAAAGTCCTATCATTATCGGAATACATGCGTTCCCCGATAAGTTTCAAAGGAAGAAATAAAGAACAAGCAATATTTTACGGAGCAGAAGTAGCACCATACTCAAAAGCAGGTGGTGTTGGCGTAGTAATGAAAGACTATGGATTTCTTCTTGAACCACAAAATGAAGTAGTAGTTTCACCATATTACAGAGCGGATGTAGATAAGAAGACAGGAAAAGTAACCCCTGCAAAAGATAAAGACGGTGATTATATTCTGCATACAAATAGCGGAGACTTAAAACTTGACCTTATAGCAGAAAAAAGTATGCAATGGGGAAAAAATAAAAATAGTAAAATTATGCTGTTTAATTTGAGAGATGAAGCAGAAAAAGTACACTATTTTGTATTTGATGATGCAACAGCGCATTATACAAAACCATATGAAGGGGGAACAGTATACGCTTCAGGTGCAAAAAGCCAAACAAATGAATGGAATGGCGACCCTTATGCAAAAAATTCAAAAGCATTTGTAGAACTTCTTCCGGAATTAATCGCAAGTAAAAAAGATTTTAATCCCGCAACAGTAGTTTGTTCAGACTCACAAACAGCCTATACACATGAATACATGGTTCAAAAAGCAATAAAAGATAAAGACTACGATGAAATAAAAACAACGCATGTAGGTCATAACCTTGGTCCTGGATACTGCGGAGAGACTTCAATGCAAAATATGTTCGTAAATCTTGGTGCAACTCCTGAACAAATTGCTATGGTAGAAAATGATCCAATGTATAAACAAGGAATATTAGGCGATAACTACTTTAAACCATTTGTAGAAGAAACTTTAGATGAAACAGGGACAGCAAGTGCAACTCAAATAGCATTACATCACGCAGATAAAAAAAGAGCCCAAGGGGAAGGATTCGTAAAATCATTTAGTGTTGTAGCAGAAGATTATGCGGACAGTTTAGCAACAAACCCACAAACTGCTTATAATATTTATCATACTGTACAAAAGCTATACAAGGACGGAATTTTCAATGGAATTTTAAATCCTCTGGAAGATAACTCTATAGATGCAACAAAGAAACTACCAAACCCAAGATATAACGAAGATTGTACTGATAAAGACGGAACAATATATCCTGCCTTTGAAACATATCCTGAAAATGTATCTTTTGAAGAAATGAGAAGAATCAAGAATTCAAATAAACAAAAGTTATTTGAACGTTTATCAGCAAAAGACACAACAATAGCAACAGGAGATAAAAATAGAAGTGCAAAAATCAATCCGGAAGCAAAAGGTATATATGATGGACCAATAATTCGTCCCGATTTAATAGAAATGATAAAAAACGGAGACGGCGACAAGGTACCATTATTTGTAAGTTGGGGAAGAATTGATACACAGAAAGGTCATGATATTTCACTAAATGCATTTGCAGAGTTTGCAAAAACTGAAGAAGGTAAAAATGCCATATTCATACTTGGTGCTGGACTTGATAAAGGAGCAGAATCAGCAAAAATAGAAAATAAAGTAAAAGAGCTATTAAAAGATCCTGATTTACAAGGTAGACTTGTACATATCGACGGATGGGCACCAGCTTATGCAATGGCAAGTGCCGGAGATGCTGCTATATTTGCTTCTAGATTCGAACCTTGCGGTTTAACAGATATTGAAGCAATGAAATATTACTGTACCCCTATAGTAACAAATACCCAAGGCTTCAAGCAAAAGAATTTTGATCCAAGGAAAGCTGATGAAGCAGATAAAGCAACATCGTTTAAAACACAGCACGAATTTGATCTTTTGAAATCACAAGTGGATTTAATCATAGATGGATATGTTGATGGAGACGAAGATGCAAAGGAAAAAGTAAGAGCGGAATTTCCAATATTCAAATCAGTAGAAGATGGTGTAGAAACATATGACGATTCAGCTTTTATAAAATTCGCAGAAGAATATAAAGAATTTATAGATGCAAGAAAAAAAGAATTATTATTTGAATACCCTAAAGAAGAAGATTTTCCAACAGGATGGAATGACTGGGATGAACTATCAAAAAATTATGCGTTTAAATACACAGGTTTTGCAAGAGATTTAAAAGACGCAATCCTTTCAAGAGAAACAGCAGCAGCAATAAGTGCATATGTAAACACTCCTGAAGAAACAAAAATAAATATGTTCAATAACTTAAAATTACTAGATACAGGTTGGAAAGGTAATGCAATACTTCATCCGACAAATAAATCAAGTTATGAACTTTATAAAGAAAGACATATGATGCCGGATTATTCAAAACCGGTCCAAGCAGATATAATTGCCAAAGATGATTCATTTATTAGAAACAAAATAGAAGAAAGACAGCACGAAGATATGAAAAGTCGTATAGGTGCATACTTCATTGGTGCTTTAACCGGTCTTAGCGGACTGTTATTTGCTAAAACAAAAAATACTGATTTCAAAGGGCAAGAAGATAAATTAAATGCAAAAATTGCAGAACTTCAACAACAACTTTTGACTCAAGATGAAAATCTCAAGAAAAAAATTATTCAAATAACTAAAGCAAATAAAAAGAATATGGTGATTGTTGGTATTATTTCAGCAATTGGTGCAGGTATTTTAACTTATGTCGGAACAAAAAAAATAACAAATAAAAAGGAAGATAAACAAGTTAAAACAGAACCAATCAAGAATACGAACACAAAAACCGAAAAAGCATCTCCTATTAAACAAGAAAAAACGACAGATATAAAACCAAATCCATTTGCTAATTTTAATCAATATGTATCATAGATAATAAAAGCGGCACTTAATTAAGTGCCGCTTTTATATAATAACTAATTCAATTTATCTAACAAAACATTTACAGAATCATATATTTTTTGAAAATCTTTACTAGGCGCCTGTTTTGGACAGCGTCTTAATTTATTGCCTTGATTATATTTTGCCAAAACATCATTAAGTTCATCTAAAGGTCGAATAAATCCTTTTTCTATAGACTTCATAAGCATAAAGCCTAAAAACCAAATAAATATAGTTAAAAATACAATTACCCACGCGCCAACTGAACTTAGTTGATTAGCTTCAATAGTTGCCCTTTTCATTGCATTACGATTAATTGTAGATAAATCAATAATATAATCAACTATTTCTTCTTCTTTTTTGATATTACCAGAGAAAGCATATTTATAATTTTTTTCAATTTTTTTTATCAAATCAGCTTCTCCAACCTCTGTAATATTAGCTTTTTCCAGATGCATTGCATTTTCAAAGTTTTTCATATTCCGATTCACAACAAGTTCAGATAACATCTGTTCCGCATAATACAATGAACGAGTATTATGAAGATTAATTTCATCTATTGCAGGTGCCAAGCGCAAAAAACCTCTAATCCCTGCTATTGCCATAACAGTTGAAAAAATCAATAATATAAGAAAATAAAAATGTATCTTTTTTGAAAAGTGCATTATGAATTCTCC
>CALUUJ010000018.1 GCA_944323935.1 Candidatus Gastranaerophilales bacterium
ATTGATATTGTAAGATACAGCGAAAATCCTGTTGAATACATTGTAAATGCATTATCACCTGCAAGAATTGTTTCTGTAGATATCTTAGCAGATGATGAATATTCAAAAGAAGCTTTCGTTATTGTTCCTGATGATCAATTAAGTTTAGCAATTGGTCGTGACGGTCAAAATGTTAGATTGGCTCACAAATTAACTGGCTGGAAAATTGATATTAAGAGCGAATCTCAAGCTGCAAAAATGGAATATGCTCCGCATCCGCAACATCAAGAAGATGATGAAGAAGTTGATAATATTGATGACGAAGTTGATGAAATTGCAGAAGAAATTCGAGAAGAAGAAGAATATGGTCTTGATGAAGAAGACACAGCTTCTTTTGAAGGTGACGAGAATCAGGAAGAAACAGTTGAAGAATAAAAAAGTCAATAATATACAAAAAGAGGTCTTTATGACCTCTTTTTGTATATTTACATTTATATTTTGAACTTGTATACTTTAAGAAAAGAAGGAGTTTAATATGCAAATTAAAGATTATCAAGTTGTATTATTGGGTGTATTAGTTGCACTTGGATGTGTTTGTTCAACTTATATTTTATCTAAAGGAATCATAGAATTTCAGAAATTACAAAATCAAACAATAAGAGTAACAGGCAGTGCAAGCCAAAATGTTACTTCTGATTCTTCGTCTTGGGAGATTGATTACAGAGCAATTGCTCCAACATTAAAAGAAGGTTATTCAAAAATCAATTCTGATGCTGAAAAAATTAAAAATTTTCTAATTTCTAACGGAATTGATGAAAAGGACATGAATTTTGCTTCTATTGGCAGTTACGAAAACAGAAAAAGAACTCCAAATGGAAATACTACAAACGAAATTGAAAACTATACTGTATTTCAAAATGTTACAATTAAAGCAAATGACACAGAAACTTTAACAAATTTATCAAAAAAAATAGACGTTTTAGTTAATCAAGATATTAATTTAACTACCGGAAACATAAAATATTTCGTTTCAAATCTTGATGATATAAAAGTAAAAATGGTAGGAGAAGCAACAAAAAATGCACAAGCTCGTGCTAATAGTATGGTCCAAGCTACAAACGGAAAAATTGGTGCAATTAATAGTGCAAGAATGGGTGTATTCCAAATTGTACCTATTGATTCTACAGATGTTTCTGATTATGGATATAATGATACTTCTTCTATTGAAAAGAAAGTTGTTGCAACTGTTACAGCTACTTTTACAGTAAAATAATTTTCATAAAAAAGAAGAGTGTATAATATCTATACTCTTCTTTTTAATAGTGTTTGTATGATTGTTGTATTTTCTTTATTGGAAAATTTATAATCCCAAGAAAAGTACCATATACCCAAACAGTACAAAATGAAAGGTATGAAAGAAATATTATCAAAAAACCTTTAATTCTTTTTTCGCTTAGTTTTTCTGATTCATTATATGCTTCCTTCATCAAAATGCATATTATAAAAAGTGGAAAAATCAAAAGAGGAAAAGGATTGATTTTCAAATAAATAATTATTCCCCATAACAATACAAAAATAATTATCCCTATTAAAGGCAGAAATTGAAATATTGTTTCTTTTAATGATTTTATCTTTTTTCCTTTTATGATTGAATTTGAGTAGTAATAGCTCATGCAATAAATTTTCCTCATAAATGGATAGAATTTGCATTCGCGATGAAAAACACTTACATTTGGTATAAATCTAATTTTAAAACCATTTTCAATAATTCTATCAGAGAATTCATTGTCTTCTGCAAGATAAATGTCTTCATTCATTCCATTAATTTCACAATATGTTTCTCGCTTCATTATTACATTTGACGTCATTACTTTAGTACAATCTTGTTCTATAGCGTTTTTATCTGTGATGTAAATAAAGGACTAAATCTAACTATTCTCAGACATAGTTGTTCAAATGAATCTGTGGGTGGATTATATTGACTTCCTGTCACTGCACAATATTCATTATTTTTTTCAAGAAAATCTATTGCATATTCAAGCCAGTTTTCATTTGGATACGCATCAGAGTCAATAAAAGCTATATATTTTGTATCAACGTTTTTAACTCCAAGATTTCTTTTTGCAGACATATTTGGATTTTCTGATTTTATTATTTCTATATTTTTGTCAAATTGTTTTAAACAATTATTTATTGAGTCTAAAACAAGAATAATTTTAATGTTTTTATACTGTTCTCTTATCTTCTTGATACATTTTTCAAGAAGATAATCAGTATTTCTTGAAGGAATAATAATTGTTACTTTATTTTCCATTAGTCCTCATAAGATTTTTAATAATATGACCAGAAAGTTCACCATAAAATCTTGGTGATGATAATATGTTTATTAACCAAGAACACTCATGTGTACAAAAACACTTTGTGTTCTTTATATATTCATATACTTCTTTTGCATTTACAGACTTCCAACATTTTAAGAAGTCATAATCATAATCTTTTAAATCTCCATATTTTTTATTTAGGAGTTCACAAGGAAAAACACTACCGTCATGGTATATGACACCAAATAATTTTCCTGCTAAACAAGGAGAAATATATTTTTTATCTACAAATGTACGCAAAACATATTTCCATAATATTTTGTTTTTTGCATTTATTATAATAGAAGTCAAAGAATTGCCATTATAGCCTGCAATTAAATTATCATCAAAATCTTTTTCTCGTTGCAATTGAATTTTTTTGTACATTTCAGCTATTTTTTTTCTATCAGAATCAACTAGATTGTCAGCATTTTCCCCTCTTAGCATTGTACAATTTATATTTTGAATTTTAAGATCATCTCTAATAAATTTGTAAGTTTCAAAAGCACTATTACAATTGGTTTGTGAAAGAGTTAGCTGCAACGTGTTAGTAAATCTGTCTTTATAGCTTTGTATTATTTTACAAGATTCAATTACTTTTAGATGTATATCTTTTATTTTTCTGTATTCTGAATGTTTTTCACCTATAAAATCATATGATATAAAAAAAGAAATAGGTAAATTTTTTCTACTTGCTTGTACACAGAATCTTTCTATTTTTTCTGGAAAGCTTCCGTTTGTCGTTAATACGATTGATTTTATGGTTGAATTTGAATTCCAAATATCAGCTATTTCAAATAAATCATCTCTTAAAAAAGGTTCCCCGCCAGTCAATGAAATATTCCGAAGACAAGATCCTGTTGTTGAAGCTATTTTTTCAATTTTCTCAAGTGTTAGTTCTTTTTCTGCAGTCTTAAAATCGACAAAACAGTGCGGACAACGCGCATTGCATCGTTCAGTTACATAGTGAATAAGTGCTAAAGGGTATTTATGTGAAACTAGCGCATTATATATATTTGGTAAAATTTTCCAATTTTTTCTCATTTAATCTTAAAAACTATTTAGTCCAAAACCAATTTTAGCATAATTATTTTTTATAAACAATTTAATAATTTTTATGGTAGCATTTTCTTATGTTTAGCCGAATCATAAAATATTTCATAGGATTGTTTATTTTATGTGCAATACAATTTGTTTGCAACTGTATTGTTAAATATGCACATATAATAATTCCTTCTCCAATTTTAGGAATTATACTTTTTTCATTTCTGTTGAAACTCAATATTATCAAGAAAGAATGGGTAAAAGATATATGTAATTTACTATTAAAATATATGCCATTATTATTTGTTCCATTATTTGTCGGAATTATATCTTACTACAGTATCCTGCAAAAAAATCTAATACCTATTGCAATGAATGTTATTTTAACAACAACAATAACATTAATAGTAACAGCAATATTCGTAGAAAATGTTATAAAATTTGTCAGACTCCATAAAATAAGGAAAATTCACAATGGTTAACTTATGGGGTTTTATTACAACATTCATTATTTATGAATTATCAAAAAAATCAAGAAAATTTAAATATTTAAAAAAGATTCCGCCTTTAATGCTGTCCGGAATAATTTTAATTATGATTTTAAAAATATTTCATATAGATTATCAAAGTTATAATGAATCTGCTTGTATATTTACTCTTTTATTGGGACCGGCTACAATTTCATTAGCATTTCCCTTGGTTGAAAATCTATCACTTCTAAAAAAGAACAAAAGAGCTGTATATTTTGGATTTATAGTAGCAACTTTAACTGCTATAACAACAACATTCATTCTCGGAAAATTAATGCATTCCGACTGGAATATTATCACCTCTTTAATACCAAAATCAGTAACAACACCTATAGCTGTTGAAATATCAAAAGCGATAGGAGGTATTCCTGAACTTACAGCTTGCATCGTTGTTGTTACAGGCATATACGGAGCATTATTTGGACATAAGATATTAAAATGGTTTCATATAAAAAGTGATGTAGCTATTGGTCTTTCAATAGGTGCTTCAAGTCATGTTATGGGTACATCAAGCTGTGTAGAAAAGAAAAAAGACAAACAAGTTGTAATGGCTACTTTAGCATTAATTATAATCGGAATATTAACAACTGTCATTTGCATTTGTGCTTTTTAACTTATTTTTCAAACAGAGCATTAATAAAATCTTCAGGATTAAATAATTTTAAATCTTCAAGCTTTTCTCCAACCCCAATAAGTTTTACTGGTAAATTGAACTCTTTTGCAATAGCAATAATTATTCCGCCTTTTGCACTTCCATCCAACTTTGTGAGTGCCACAGATGTTAGATTAACAGCTTCTGAAAAAAATTTTGCTTGAGAAAGTCCATTTTGTCCTGTATTAGCATCCAAAACCAACATACTTTCTTTTAAACAGTTTGGAGCAAGTTTATCTATAACAGATTTTACCTTATTTAATTCTTCCATTAAATTCTTTTTATTATGCAATCTGCCTGCAGTATCAATTAAGAGAACATTATAATTTTCACTTTGAGCTTTTTTTATTGCATCATAAACAACAGCGGCTGAATCAATTCCATCTTTTCTTACTATATCAACTTGTGCTCTTTGTGCCCAAATATCCAATTGCTCTTCTGCCGCTGCTCTGAATGTATCTCCGGCAGCTAAAAGTACCTTTTTCCCTGACAGTCTGAAATTATTTGCAAGTTTTGCAATCAATGTTGTTTTACCGGCACCATTTACACCGGTTATAAAATAAATATTTAAAGAATTATCGTCATAATTAAGCTCGGAAGAACCTGCACTTTTCAAGATTGCAGAAAACTCGTCCTTTAAAAATTGTTTAATTTGAGAAGGTTTTACTTTTGTTTGCTTTCTTAATTTATCTGTTATTGAAGAAGCAAGATTTACACCTAAATCAGCTTTAATTAAGAGTTCTTCCATATCATCAAGAATAAAATCATCAAATTCTTCTTCTTCTTCAATAGTTGAAACAACATTATCAACAAGATTTTGAGTTGTGTTAGATATTGTTTTCTTTAATCCTTCAAAAGAAAAATTCCAAAATGATTTAGAGCTTTCCTCATCTTTCTCTATATTTTCATTTTTAGATTCATCATTTCTTTTGAAGAAATTAAACATAATTTTACCTTATTGTTACTTTAAATTATTTTCGATAACTACTTTACCTAAAATACCGTTTACAAAAGAAGCAGAATCCTCTGTAGAATATTTTTTAGCCAATTCAACAGCTTCATCGATAATAACTTTCAATGGTGCATCTTTAACATAAACAAGTTCGCAAATAGCAATTCTTAAAATATCTTTATCCATTTTAACGAGTCTGTTAATATCCCAGCCAAATGCAAACTTTTTAATTTGTTCATCAATTTCAGTTTTATGTTCTTTAAAAGTGTTTGCAATTTTTATAATATATTGTTTTACATCTGAGTTTTCTTCTAATGCAGCCATTTCAGCGATTTCTAATGCCAACATAGCATTTTCAGCAACATTAAGAATTTCATCCAATCTGCCTTGAATATCTGAAGTCATAGGTATTGGAACAGGAATATCAGAGACTTCAATTGGACGTTCTAAATTAGTAGGATGATTTGCTTCATATTCACTAATAAATTCTTTCATTTCTAATATTGAACTAGTAGCTGATTTAAGTTCATCAACAGAATTATTAGTAAGAGTTCTTACCGATTTTAAAACTATATCTTGAAAATCACATTTATCTAAATTTTTAACAGTATCTAATTGTGAAAATAATATTAGAGCCAATTCTCTAGCTGCACGTCTTGCTTGCATATAAAATTCCTTTATTTATATTTATGATTTAATTAAGCCATAAAAACAATTAAATGTATATATTAAATTCAAAATTTAATATAAAATCTCTTGACTTTTAAGTATGGTCTTAATAATATATAAGAGTTGAAAGCCATATTGGGGCGTCGCCAAGTGGTAAGGCACCTGGTTTTGGTCCAGGCATCTCGGAGGTTCGAATCCTTCCGCCCCAGAATAATCTATTAATTATCCTTTTGATTTTTTAATCAGAAGGTTTTTTTATAAAGTTATATTTATTTATATTTTAATTAACGACATATAGTTCGTATATATTTTCCTTTAAGTCAGACGGGTTAATCCAGCCTGCCGCCGTATTTGAATAGCATTCAGGAGAAGATATCTCTCCGATAAAATTAATATTCTTTTTTACTTTTTCTAAATCAGTATTAGGTACGTGTGTATATGATGTCGAAAAATAAACATTCATTAAATTTTTTAAATTAATATTATTGGCATAGTGTTTTATATACGAAAAGAATACATCGCGTAATTTTTTGAGATCATTTGGGTCTAACTCTTTAAAAAAAGCACCATTAATTTCTATATTATCCATAACTAATGATGGTTCATTATCAATTTCAGCCATATAAATTCTACTCATTGCGATTATATTATCTTGTTCATCTTTCACTTCCACAACGTTAAATGCACTATTTAATAAGTATATTGGAGTCGATGCCCCGTTTGAACCACCAGAAAGAGCTGTACAGCAGCTTGTTCTATCTCCCATAAAGAGATCTTTTTGGGGATATCGTTCCCATAATCCAATTTTTAAGTTTCTGTCTTTTATTTTAAATTCAAAATCTTTTATAGAACTATTATAAAACCATTTATCATAGTCTAAGCCTCTTTTTTCAAATTCATCTTTTGTTTTGCAATTAACTTTACCTATCGGACTAGTTTCATCCATTAAAAAATCCTTATAATCAAAAAGAATTGCCCCTCTTAAAACGTTTTGCAGATCATCATTATTTTCCGGTCTGTTTCTCATTATAGAAATATATTCACTATAAAGTTTATCCTCAGACCAATTATCTATATTTTCTATTAATAAGATTAATTTATCACAAGAATTTTTATCTATTCCCATGTGTTCTAACCAAAACTCATTATTTTGATTTGATTTTAACTCTGATATTATCGTTTGTCTTGCTTCATCTTCACTTAATTCATTAATGAATTGATTAAACATTTGTTTAACTTTCGAAGATAAGAATGCATGGGTATATTCCTTATCAAAGTCAAGTTTAGAAGGAGGAGCACTCATAAGCTCTTCTTTCGTTATTCCTGCAGTCATTAACTCTATCATTAACAATTCTTGCTTTATCTTTTCAATGTCTATTGTTCCTGAATTAGAGAAAATGTCAGTTTCTATATCCGCTAACTGAAGGTCATAAATGATTCTTGCTAATTCTATCTTATCTTTTGCTCTCAGCGGTTTATTTTCAGGATTTTTTAACTGGCATAAATCAGATAATTTTTTATAATTTTCATCAGTAAGTTTATTTAAGTCCTCTAATATATTGTAGAAATTATCTGTCCTTTTATCCATAAGTTGATTAAATGTATCAGCATCAAGATATTTTTGTGCTCTAAGAATTATAGAAAGATTCTCAGACACTAAATCACAGAATTGATTTTGATATTGTTCCATTTGTTCGGAACTTAAATCTGGATATTTTCCGTTTGTTTTCGTAGTTAACTCAATAGGAATATTACTCAGGTATAAATTCGGACGCTTCATTGCTAATTTTAATGATTTCTTTGCATACTGAATTGTTAATTCTGAAATTTCTTCCAAACTTAGTTCGCAATTTACCATTGATTTTAGCATGTTTGGATTACTTATAATTTGATTGAATATTCTATCAATATGTTTATCTAAATTTGGATTTTGTATACCTTTTTTTATATTTTCTACAAAAGAAGGATCTATTATTCCCTTTAAGATTTGAATAGATTTTTCTGAATTTTGAATATCTAGGACCGCAACCATTGCTGCTAGTTTTTTCGTATAGTTGGGGGCATCTTTCAACTCATTATATGTTTTTATTTCATCTTTTCTCATAACCAAAGGTATAGCATATTTAATACCAATATCGTTACACATTGCAGTATCGATAATCATATTATTTTTATTTAAGATATTTTTATCATAATACGAATTTTTGGCTAGAAAATCTGCATCTGCATTATTCATTCCAACTTCTTCATATTGCTTTGTTTTATTTCTTATAAATTCAGATTTCGCATATTCCTTTATTTTATCAAGTTCTAAGCCTTTTTGTGCTGCAATAAATACTGCATCAATGACTTTCTGATCTAAAGGTAAATCTATAATTTCTTCTTTTATCCTCATTATAGAAATAAGATCCATCCCATATTTTTTACTTAATGCAATATTATCTATAATTGTTTTAGTATCTTGCCATACAGGTAAATTGTATTTGCTTGAATATTCATAAGCTTCTGCGCCGGTTTTTGAAGAATGTACAGCTTCTGAATATTTCTTATGCTTTAAAACATCTTGTATAACATGTATTGGTAAACGATGCTTAGCTAATTCAGCAGCTTTATCATACTCTTTTATATTAAGTTGTGCTAAACAAACAGAATAGAATGCATTCAAACCTCTTTTTCTATATTCTATTGCCTTGTTTATTGTATCTTCATCAATTAGATTTGCAGTAAATAAATCTTTTGTAGTTTGAACATCTAATGGAGATAATTTAAGTATACTCTCAGGTAAAAATTCTCCATCTTTATTTTTCATTTCTGCAAGAGATAATGAATCATAAGGAGAAAATGTACCTCTATTAAATGAGATAAATCTATTAAATGTATCTTCATCAATTGTATACAGTCCATTTATATTAAAGCATTCATTAAAAGATAACTTACTTTCGTTATGTAGTCTTAGAACTCTTTCTTTTATTTGTTCATGAGAAATACCTTCTCCATTCGGATTATTTGGATTCGGTAATTCTTTCTCATATAGTAATGAATCTTTTAATTTACTAGTATTCACCAAATAATATATCTCATTTATTTCTGCACCAGCTTGAATTAAGTCAAATGCGTTTTGCAAACTTTTAGAATCTAATTTTAAGTATAAAAGTGAATTTATATCGCCGCTATTAAGTCCGCTTGAATAAATTCGTTCTAGCAACTCAAGATATGATCGATCTTCTTTATATGTTTTATGAAAGTTATTCATTGGTATTTTATTTTCTATAAATTTACAAGCTAAGTTCATCTCATCTTCATCGGATAAAATTAAATTTATATTGTCTGCCCCTAAACCATTCATTTGCGCAGCTGGAAGTCGCATATTATCTGCTATTTCCATATCTGCATATTTTGCTGCACTAAAACCAGAAACACCTTGTCTGTATAATTCTAGAGCTTTATCTTTATTTCTTGCTCCTTTAATATATTTTGCGACACCGATTGGCAACGAACTTTCTTTTGAAAGAGCAATAATGGAATTAATCTCATCTTGAAAATATTTTGAGTATAATAGTTTTCCTACTTCTTCTATATCATGACCATTTCGAGCCATGTCAACTAAGAAAATACTATTATCTTCTCCAAACTGTTCATAAAAAGTTTTTGCTTGCATAAAAGGTAAGCCTAGTTTTATAAGCTGTATGGTTAAAAATTTCTCTTTATCTTCATTCGTTTCAATATTTGAAATAATATATTCTTTTACACCTTCTTGTATATCTGCTTTTGCATATTGTATACATTTCTCCCAATCTGTTTCATTTGAATTTTTTAAAAATAGCCCAATATCGAAAAATTGTTTTGGTATATATTTTTGATTTTTTAGTATTTCTAATATTGAATTTAGTATTTCTTTGGGAATTGTATAATACTCAAAAGCTTTGCTGAGCGGAATGCCACAAGAATGTATTTCTTTTAAAATTTCTGTATCTATCAATTCAATTTCAATTGGTAACATATTTAAATTATATTCTGGATCCATTAAGCCGATTTGAATTGCTGTATTGATGTTTTTTTCCGATTTATACTCGCTATATGCTCTATTAATTATATTATATATTTTAGATTTATCTTTTATGCTTTCGTCTTCAATAATATCATTTATTCTTTTTTCTGCAGATTCATTGACTATCGCGAGTAAGATTGTTCTTGCGTTAACTCCATTCCCTATTAAATTTTTTATTTTTTGTTTATTTTTTTTTATTTCAAGCAAAGGTTCGATTTCGGATAAATCAATACCTCCATTTGCTAAATATACTATATCACTATCCGGTTGTAGTTTTGAGTTATATGAAAATTTTATTGCATTTTTAACTCCCATTCCCAAACCAACCCAACTCAAAGCTTTAAAAAAGTGTTCATCATCACAAGATAACATTTGATCAATTTGATTTTCATCCGTAATATTTGATGAATATAATATTTCTATTCGTTTTTCATAACTTAGTGGTTCATCTTGCTTATTCCTGGATGAATTTATTTTAATTTGTGCTCTTCCTATATTTTCAAATATTGGACTGGAATCTTGATATTCGTTATTAAATCTTGATTCGTTATTTTTCTCTTCCTTTTTATCTACTTGACTGTTACCTTTGAATGTCAAGTATTTTAGAACCCTAAGTTTTAAATACAAGATCCTTACTCCTTATATATGAACTATATCGGATAATGTATATAAAACTTTAGCATCCTACCTTTATAGTTAATTTTAAGGAAGGTAATACATATAAATTTTTTTGAATATTATTTTATGATAATCATAAAAGTATTAGCAAATAGATTTAATTTGGTTTAAGGCTTCAACACAAGAACTCGAAATAGCATTTATTGCCATAAAGTTTGCTTTTAATGTCTCACATTGCTCTTTAGTTAAATAATAACCTGATGCATTTCCGATAGTTCTGTCTTTATCAGTACTGTATTTGTCTGAGTATATGTTATATCTTGTAAGATATTCTTTGTTTATATCTCTATCTATATCTATGGCATAGCCGTTTTTTTTTGCAGGATGTGAATCTTCTGGTATAATTTTGCCATTTCTTATACCTCGTCTTATTGTTTCAGGATCTACTTTTGCTATTTCAGATAACTTTTTTACAGTAACTATATTCTTACCAAATGTAATCATTATAATACCCCATTGTTGTTCTGTTCATATATACAACACGGAGGAAAAAATTTTTTGATAGTTGTAAAAGAACACATGGTTTGATTATTTGTTCCACATGGTTTGATTATTTTGGGCAACATAAAATTTGAAATATTAAATAAATGAGCAAATTTGCAATTTTAAGAATATAAAGTTACTATCATAAAAACAAATTAAAATATATAAGTTAACTCTGCATTTTATCAAGCAGAGTTTTAATTTCCATAATTTTTTCTTTTGCAATTTCAGAATCAGAAAAAGACTTAGCAACACATTCTTCAAGATGTGTTTTCAATATATTGCTTTCAACATGTTTTATTGCTGAACGTACAGCCTTGAGCTGCACAATAATATCCGGACAATATCGTTGTTCTTCAATCATTTTCTTGATACCTTCCAACTGACCTATTGCCCTGTTTAGGCGAGGTATCTCATGTTTATGGCTCGGATTTTCTGATTTTTTTATGTTCATATCGTTTGTAAACTCTTTTTTCATTCTTTCATTATACACAAAAAGGAGCAGCAACGCCGCTCCTTAATCCCAAAATAATATTCTATTTTTTAGGAAGTTCATTGCACTCAGGCGGGCAATTACATTTGTCTTCGGTGCAAGTACAGTTGTCTCCGCATTTGCAGTTAACGCATTTGCAATGTGGATTTGAACATTTAGCCATATTAGCCTCCTTTTTCTTTTATACCCACAGGGGGTATCTAACTACATGTACATAATACCCTATAGGGGTATATTTGTCAAGTGGTCTTTTTATGATAAATCGTGTATTAATCCATCTCACCCTTGTAGGCGCAGGGGATATTTTCTTCTTTTAAATAATTCATTCCCCACTTGTTTAACTCAATAATTGCAGGAATAAGTGTTTCACCTCTTTTAGTGAGAGAATATTCAGTTTTTGGCGGCACTACGGGATAAAGTTTTCGTTTGATTATTCCATCTGTTTCAAGTTCTTTTAACTGTTGTATAAGCATTTTGGGAGTTGCGTGTGAAATCAATTTTTGTAGTTCATTATATCTCAATGTTTTATTTATAAGGTGTCCGATTATAACTCCTTTGTATTTCCCTCCGATTATCTCCATTGTTGCTTCAAGCGGACATTTATATTCATCTTTTTTATGCTTTGTCATAATTAAAATACCTAATTTACTTTTTGGTAAGTATTATACAAAAAAGTGCATTCTTGTCAAAATGATAATAAATGTATAAAATTGCTTTATTAAAGGAGGAAATCTAAATGAAAATTACACAGGTAAGAAGTGCAACAATTATAGTTGAATATAATAATACAAAATTTTTAATTGACCCATGGCTTATGCCCAAAGATTATATGCCCGGGTTTGATGTTGCAATAAATTCCGATGTCAGACAGCCAAGAGTGGAGCTGCCTTTTGGAATTGAAAAAATTGTTGATGTTGATGCTGTTATTATCACTCATATCCACCCTGACCACTGGGATGAATTTGCAGAAAAAGCTCTGGATAAAAATATAAAAGTTTTTGTTCAATCTTCTGTTGATAAAGACTACGTTATCTCAAAGGGTTTTACAAATGTTGAGATTATACAAGAATCCGGAATAGAATATAATGCCATAACCCTATACAAAACAGGAACTCAACATGGCAAAAGAGAGATAATAAAACCGTTATGTGATTCTGTTGGCTTGCCTTATGATGCAATGGGTGTTGTTTTTAAATCAAATAATGAAAAATCATTGTATATTGCAGGCGATACAATTTGGTGTGAGGAAGTAAAAGATGTCTTAGGCAAATACAAGCCTGAAGTTATAGTAGTAAATGCCTGTGCGGCAACTCTTTTGAACGGAGAACGCATAATTATGAATATTGAAGATGTAAAAAATGTTTTGGATGCTGCGCCTGACGCAAAAGTAATTGCAAGTCATTTAGATACAGTCAGCCATCTTTCTGTTACAAGAGAAGATTTAAAAGAATTTAAAACTAAAAATAATATTGGTAATCTGTTAATCCCTGATGATGGAGAAACGCTTGATTTTATAGGCAATAATTAAAATTTTATACTAATGAAGTTGCTCAACCCAAGGTCGGAAAAATTTTCCCGACCTTGTTTCAAATTCTCAAACCTTATGATATTTTTGTGAAAATTTGCGGAACTGGACTATTCCTAAATAATCAAATTATCCGTACAGTTCAAATTTGGTGCGTATCTCACTGATAATATACAAATCTCAATCTATCCGTACAGTCCAGAAAAAGTCCAGTTTTCCAGTTTGATTTTTTTGGAACACTTAATTTTTCCGACCCGAAAACGCCCACACAAAGCCTGCTTTACCAAAATAATCTATCTAGCCGTACAAATCAACCTGGACAAAAAACTACAATAGTAAAGTACAAAAATTCCAATAATTTTTTATATAAAATATATTATTGGAGTTTTATTTTTAATCTATTTTAAATTTCTGGCGGAAAGGGTGGGATTCGAACCCACGGCAGAGTCTCCCCTGCACAAACGTTCCAGGTTTGCACCTTAAACCACTCGGACACCTCTCCAAACAGTCATTATTATTTATAACAAAGATTATCTTTACAGTCAAATATTTATATTTTTTTATTGTAGAGTTTTCTTCTTTAATCTTTCAAGTTGTTTTGCTACAGAAAGAACATAATCAATTTCTACATCAGAAAGCTTATTGAATAATTTTAGTAAACTTTTTTGCTGTGGACTAAGTTCCTTATCTTGTTCCATATCTGCAGAAAATTCTTTTAATGAAATGTTTAAAGAATCTAATATTTTTACAAAATTTTCAAATTTTGGATAGTGAATTCCTGTTTCTATTTTAGAAATTTGTTTTTCTGTTACACCAACTTTTTCCGCCAAATCGTGTTGTGTCATTCCAAGTTTTTGTCTGAATTTTCTTATCTTTTTTCCTATAATAATTTTTGAATTGTTCATACTATCACCATAATAAAACACTATATATATGTTAATTTCTAATAACTGCAAATTGAACACATTCAAACGCACTAATTTAAAAATATTATATAACGTTGAAGAATACTAATTGCAATAATCAAATATTTGCTGAGTTTACTGTATAATAATATTTATGAAGAAAAATATTTTATTGTTTATATGTATTATTACAATTCTTTTGTTATTTTTCTATATACAATCGAATAATAAATACAAAGTCTATAAAATTGAGTCACCGAATATTATTTTTTTGGATAAAAATAAAAACCTTATATTTGATGAAAATTCCCCTTTTGTACTTAGTGATGTTCATTGTATAGAAAAGGATTCTGATTTAGATAGATATCCTATTCTAAAAAGCTTATCGTATAAAGAAAAATTTTTTTGGGATTATAAATCTAAAGAATTTGCAAAGAAATCTTTATTTAACAAATATGTGAATGTAAAAAATAACAAAATATATCTAAATAATAAAGATTTTTCAAAAATACTTATAGAGGCAAAATATGCATTTGATGATAATGAAGATACACAAAGGCAGTTAGTTAATGCAATAAAAACCTTTAATCTTGATGAGTACTTTATATATTTCCCAGTTTCTAAAAAAGCTTTTTCATTAGATTCTGCATATAAAATAAAATCAAATAATTATAAAATTATACATGTTTCAAAATTGCCGAAATCCGTCAATAAATCTAATCTAACTGACAGAAATGTCGATAAAAAAATTCGATTTATTCAATCTGATGTTTTCGATGATGAAAATTTAAATTTGTTTAAGCTAGATAATCTTAAAATATTTTTTCAGGATTTAAATAAAATATATAAGCCCAGTGAAAAATGCAATTCTTTTGCTTGTTTAGCCCTAAAGAATGAAATTGATAATGCAAAATTTTCAATCGATTTTGCAATATATGGAATAAATAATCAACCTGAAATTTATAATGCTCTTATAAAAGCAAAACAAAGAGGTGTTAAAATAAGAGGAGTTTTTGATTTCGATAAACGGAATATCAATTATTATCCAGATATTGAATATTTAAAAAAACAAATAAAAACAATTAATACAGATGAAATATTTGAATTTAAAAATTTTCCTGCGATTATGCATAATAAGTTTTTTGTATTTGATAATTCCATTGTTTGGACCGGTTCTTCTAATATATCTAGTACTGATTTGACAGAATTTAATGCAAATTATTCTCTTTTAATTAATTCTAAAGATGTAGCTAAAATATATACTTCTGAATTTAATCAAATGTATAATGGGAAATTCCATACCGACAAAATATCTTTTGAAAAGAATACGGTGATATTGAAAAATGGTATCAAAGTACAAATTCTATTTTCTCCACAAGATAATATTATTGATAATTTAATTATTCCCATAATCTTGAGTGCGAAAGAATATATATATATTCCAATTTTCTTTATTACTCATCCAGCGATAAGAGATGCACTAATTACTGCACATAAAAATGGTGTAGATATAAAAATTATTAATGATGCAACAAATGCACATTCCAAATATTCAATTCATAAAGAACTTAGAAAAGCAGGAATAAAAATAAAAACCGAAAATTACGCAGGTAAAATGCATATGAAGGCAATGTTTGTAGATGATAAAATTAGCGTAGTGGGTTCTATGAATTATACAAAAAGCGGAAATAACAAAAATGATGAAAATGTTTTGATTATTTATAATAAAGAAATTACTAAATACTTTAAAAGAACATTTATTCATTTATGGAACAAAATACCTGATAAATACGAGCATTATGATCCTCGAGCAGAGTCATTTGAGTCAATTGGTTCTTGCAATGATGGAATTGATAATAATTTTGATAGTAAAATAGATTCAGATGATATTGGCTGTATGATAAAAAATTAAGCGGTTTCTTCAAGATATTTTTTGTATGATTTTTTCTTCTTCTTCTTCTTCTGTTTTGACTTTTCTTTACCAAATTTCTCAGGATTCTTTAAAACGGATTTCTTAAATTCAATATCTGAATCTTTTGTTCCAACTAACATAGAAAGTATAAACATTGTATTTCTTCTTATAGAATCGTATCCGATTGTCAATCTTGCGTATTCCGGTCCAATACTGACAAGAATTCTGTTTTCTTGAAATAAGTCGTCATTTTTATAGTCACTATTCATTGCAAGAGATGCCATATATCCTACAGTTAAATACTTGCAAACTTTTAAACTTTCAATTAATACAAAGTTTGAACGACCATATCTGTATCTGTCAAATAAGAAAGGAGACTGGCCTGCAGAAGCTGTTTGATAATACATTAATGCCTGATTCCACGGACCTACTTTTGTTGCTAAAGCCGGACCAATTCTAAATAAACCAACGGTATCACCAGTAGTATATACAGCAGCCGATGTTTGGGCAACTAAACCAAGGCTAAGATTTATATTTCCTTCTTCATTTGCATACTGATAAATAGGTTTGAAAGTTTGAGTCATCCATCTGAAACGACCTTCAGCATCTCCCCAATCAACATTTTTTCTGTTATCTATAAACATACCGGCTGAGTACATCTGTGAAAAACGTAATTTTAAATCTTTTACATAATCTGTACGAGAATAAGAAAGTTGTCCTGAATATTTAGGCATTCTATAACCTAAGAACCATTCATTCTGATTAGTATATCTTGAATAGTTTAACAATAATCCGGGTGCTAATTTATGTCTTCCTCTGATAAGAAGCTCATCTTTTGATGTTCCATAAGCAACTTCAGTCATGTTATATTGATTTCTGAAACGAGCTATACCACCAATACCTATTTTATCATCTTTATATGTTAGAATCGGTGCAAGCTTTAATGTAGAACCACCTGGTACATTTAATACAACAGCAGGACCAATATGTGAACCTAACATGCTTTGTGAACCTATTTCTGGAAAATTACTTTCTATGCTGTTATGTGTTTTATTTGTTACTATTTTTACGGATGGTATTTTTCCTATTCTGTGATTTTTTAAGTATAAATCGGCATTTCTTATTGTAATTACCTCATGATCATCTTTAGAATCAATTATTATTTTATTTGCTTTTAGTTTATAGACTCCTTTAGATTCTTGGCTCATCATATTTGGCTTGTGTTGAAATATCCTGCTTTGATCTACATAAGAAGAAAAAGACCTTGCGCCAAGACTTAAAACCTCATCTCTAAGAATTTTTGCAACACCATCATTTTCTTCAATTCTATCAGAGTATATATAAGCTTCTTTTGCTGATAATTGTATATCTTCCATTTTTGTAATCGGATTTTCAACAAAACCACTGGGTTGACTTAAATCTATTCTTAAAAAATCACCTTCAGTAACGGATTCTTGAGTAGTTAATACAACATTTTCATTTGCCTTTAGTATATTTTGGTCATAATTAAAAATTATTTTGTTTGCTGTTAAAGTCATGTTTTGCAATTTAAATGCTACTTTTGCATTACCTACAGCTTCAACTTCATACCTATCAGGAAAATATTCCATATAATCAGCTGTCAGCTCAATTTCCGGAGCTGTATTGGGTTTGTTTTCTACAAATTTATTAGTCTTTTTTGTTAGAGGGAAAAGTTTATTTATAAATGATTCATTACTATTATTTTGATTTTTTTTCTCTATTTCTTTTTGTTTTTCTCTTTCCTCTTTTCTTAATTCTTTTTCAAGTTCTTTTTTCGTTAGACCTTTTGATGGTTTAGAGATAAATGAGTCATCTGTTGTATCAATAATATTCTCTTCCATTGATTCTTTATTAACTGCTTCGTCTACTGCTGGAATTATTGATTCTTCTTTGCTTTCTATACTCTCTAATTCTTTTGTATTTATAGATTGTGTATCTATAGACTTTTTATCAATTTCTTTTTGCCTTTTTTTGTCTTTAAACTCCTGTTTCTTTTTCTTTATTATATTAATTATTGAGTCTTGATTTTCAGGCATTTCTTCCTCATTAATATAGTTAGGGTTTAATGAAGAATAGAATGGATCTATCCCCATTTCAGGATAATAATCTGCTGATAATGCAGGAGCATTTGTTAATGTAAATATTATTATTAATAGTAATAAATACTTTTTATTCACGTTTTAATACCTATAAATAATTGTTTGGGTTTTGTGGTTTACCGTTAATACGGACTTCAAAATGTAAATGTGGTCCTGTAGAATAGCCAGTAGTACCGACTAATCCAATAGTTTGACCTCTAACTACGTTCTCTCCTACAGAAACTTTCTGTTGTGACATGTGAGCGTACAATGTTGTTGTTGGTGCCCCTGTACAAGAGCCGTGGTCAAGAATTACAACTTTACCATATCCTCCATACCAACCTGAATATATTACTTTTCCTGAGTTTGAAGCTTTAATAGGGGTTCCATATGGAACGCCATAGTCAATACCTGTATGATATATTCGTGATTTAAATATAGGATGCGTTCTCCATCCAAATGGAGATGTGACTCGACCCGCAACAGGTAATATAAATCCGCTAGAGACATTTACACCGCTATTTTTTGTAGTTTTAGAAATCATTGAAGTTAAGTTCGCTGATTGTCTCATTAATTCACGTTCTGAACGCTCATATGCCCTTTTATCTTTTTGTATTTTTTCAATCATTGACTTATTTTGGCGGATTGTTGTTCTAATATTTGAGTTTTCTCTGTCAATATCACGTATAATTCTTGAAAGTTGTTTTTTCTCTAATTCTAATCTTTGTTTTAATAACGCAATTTTTTTTGCTTCAGAACGTAATTCATACATTTTTTTCTTATCTGATTGAATAATAAGATTTTGGTAATATATTCTGTCTAAAAACTGACTGATGCTGTTTGTAGATATTAGTAAATCTAAAATAAGTGTATGTTTTGTTTTATATATACATCTTATTCTTTCTGCAGAAGCATTTTGACGTTTATTGTACTGTGTAAGATATGAATTTAATTCATCTTGCAGTTTTGATATTGTTGTTTGTTTTTCACTGTATTCTTGTTTTGATTCTTTTAATTCTCTTTGGTTTTTTTCCAGTTTTTGTTGATTTCTGCTTAATTTGTTCGCTTCTTGTCTTTCAAGTTTTGCTAATGATTTTATTTTATTTTTGATTTCGATTCTTTTTTGTTCAACTTTTTTTATTTGTTGTGAGTTGTTTGCATATGCAGAAGTTCCAACATAAAATAATGTTGCTAATAATAAAATTATACATGTTAAAACTCGCTTATTTATATGCATATCTATCCATCAATTGTTAAAATATAAGAAATATGATTCCTGCTCCAAAAAACCAAGCAACCAAACATACTAATAATATTAATAATATAGTTTTTCGATTTTTTCTAAAAAATTCCATTTTTGTATATCCCCAATGCATAAATACCTAATATAATTTTACTCTAAAAATTAAATGAAACAAATATATTAAGGGCTTTTTAACAATATATTTTCAATATTTCTTTATCTGTAACAATTATATCTGATTTTTTATCATATTTATCGGGAAAAACATTTGGATAAATAAGTTCAGAATATATAATTATAACTTTTAAAATTGGATAATCTAATGAAGATAGGAACCTGTCATAATATCCTTTGCCATAACCAATTCTATATCCGTTTATATCTGCTGCAACTGCAGGAATTATAACCATGTCCATATTTCTTAATGTACTGATTTTAGGGCCTATAGGTTCTAATATTCCATAAGCTCCGATTTTGAGTTCATCTTTGTTATAATGACAAAATTCCAAGTCTAGATTATTTACTCTTGGCAGAAACCAGTTTTTTGAATTGTCATTTAAACATTCTTGTGTTTGAACTTCATATTTTAATGGATAATAACATAAAATGTTTTTTGCCTTTTTATATTCTTCTAATGTAATAAGATTTGCTATAATTTTTTTGCTAAGCAAATCTGTGGATAAATTTTTTCTTTTTTCAAGTGAAATTTTTCTTAATTCATTTTTCATAAATATATTACAACACAAAAAGAGGACTTTTTATAAAGTCCTCTTTTTGTTAGTTAAATAAAATTAATTTATTTAATATTTGAAAATGTCCAAGCATCAGAAGCGGGAGTTGTTGCGGCTTGATATTCCTGACCGGAAATACCACCTTCATCTGCCCCATGCGCTATTGGTTTATATAACCTGTTATAGTATTCAACAACCATTCTGTCTGAGTTGAAATATGCATCAGCAGTTCTAATTGCTTGTCTCATCATTGTAGCCCATTTTACTTTGTCATTATAGTACGTTGGGATAATTTGATCTTCAATTATACTCATCATACATTCATAGTCTTTTTTATGTCTTTCTTCCCAAGGAATATTATCATCTAATCCAGGATATTCAATGGTATAACCATTAATACCAGGGAATGTGCCTTCTACAGTCCAACCATCAAATGTTGATAAGTGTAATGCACCGTTTGCATTAGCAGACATGCCTGAAGTTCCGGATGCTTCAAATGGTCTTAATGGAGTGTTTAACCATATATCAGAAGCTCTTTTTAACTTGCCGCTTAAGTCTAATTCATATCCTGTAAGAACAACAACATTTTTCATAGAATAAGAGCTTCTTAAAATTTTGTTGAACATTTCTTTACCAATAACATCATCAGGGTGGAATTTACCGGCAAATATTAACTGAACTTTATTTTCATTTAAAAGTTTTAAAATTCTTTCTTCGTCCATAAATATCAACCAAGCACGTTTGTAGTCAGCAAATCTTCTTGCCCAAGTAATTGTTAATACGTTAGGATCAAGTCTTTTACCTACAGTATTTGCAATAAAGTCAAATACTTCTTTTTTCATTTCCTTTTTTGCTTCTAATAATGCTTCAAGATTATCTGTCTTCATTCTGTCATCTTGCCAATAGTGAAGATTTACAGCATTTGTTATAGCTCTAATAGGACATCTTCCTTCAACCCAATTCCACATTTTATTTGATACTAAACCGTGCAATTGAGATACTGCATTAGCAATTCTTGACATTCTTAAAGCCGCAACAGTTAAAGAGAATTGTTCTCCTCCTAATTTAACAGCTTCTTCTCTTGAACGACCTGCAAAGAATCCGCCTTTTAATAAGTTATCAACCCAATGTACTTCATTACCTGCAGAAACAGGTGTATGAGTTGTAAATACAACTTTTTCTTTTACTTTTGCTAAATCACCATTGTATTGATTTAACAATTCAAATGCTGCAGGCAGTGCATGACCTTCATTTAAGTGAACACAGTCAAAATTGTATCCGATTTTTTGAAGTAACCTAATGCCTGCTATACCAAGAACTGTTTCTTGTGCTATTCTGATTTTTTCATTACCGTCATATAATTTGTGTGAAATAGATCTTGCCCATTCTGAATTTTCTTCAATATCCGTAGTTAAGAAATATACAGGACAAGTATCAAATATGCCCGGCTCCAGCTTCAATGCTTTAACTTTAACCTTTTCTCCATATACATCAACGTCAACTGATTCATTAATATCAGTTAAAAAATCACAGTGTTTTCTTATGTATGCAACTTCAACATTACCATCTTCACCAATTCTTTGATTGTAATAACCGAAAGACCAAAACATTGTTACACCAACCATTGGCATTTGTAGGTAACCGGCTGATAACATGTGAGATCCGGCTAAGAAACCTAAACCTCCTGAATATGTTGCTATAGATTGGTCAATTGCAATTTCCATTGAAAAATATGCTACATTTGGTAGTCCCATTGGTTCTCCTTTATCTTCTGAACATTTATTTACCATCTTCTAACTTATATCAACAAGATAACAAAAATGCAACTTTTTCTCTACAAGTTTTTTACATTTAAAATTTAAATACTCGAAAAATATTGTTTTTATTGGTTTTGTTTAATATAATCAATTTTAATTAGTAAAGGATTTAGAAATGAAATTAGCTGTTTTTGATTTTGACTCTACTTTAATGCAAGGTGAAACTTTAGAATTTATTGCACATGAATATAATTTGGAAGTACTAATGAGACAAATTACAACAGATGCAATGGAAGGAAAGATAGATTTTTTTGAAAGTCTTGTAAAAAGAGTTGCATTGTTAAAAGGTGCTAAAGAAGATAAAGTTATTCAAATATGTAAAAACTTGCCGTATACGAATGGCGCGAAGGAAACAATTACAGAATTACATAAAATGGATTATAAAGTGGTTTGTTTTTCAGGCGGTTATGAGACTGCTACTATACCGGCACAGAATGTTTTAGGATTCGATGCTCAATTCTCCAATATATTGCATTTCAAAGATGGTAAAATGACCGGACTTGTTGGCGGGGAAATGATGTTTTCTGACAGTAAAGGGAAAATGTTAAAAAGGCTGCAAACGCTTTTAAATATATCTGAAGTTGATACTCTTGTTGTTGGAGATGGTGCTAATGATTTAAGCATGTTTAAATATGCGGCAAAAAGAGCTGCTTTTTGTGCTAAACCAATTCTAAAAGAAAATGCAAATATTGTAATTGATAAAAAAAACCTAAGTGAATTGTTAAATTATCTATAAAAGTTTATAAAGTTACTCTCCATATTCACCTAAACCTTCTTCTACTAACGAACAAAGATTACTGTACAAAGCACAAATGACATCGCTTCTTACATCTTTATTTTTATCATTTGATATTTTTATAAGATACTCACTTTGAAAATTGAATGCATCTATTTCAATTATTGATGAAAGATATTCTTCATAACTTGACTCATCTGTTCTTCCTATTCCTTGTAATCCATCAATTTCATCTGGTAAAAGATTATTTCTAACAGATAAAAATCTTGTGTCATCAGGTAATATTGAAAATTTTATCTTGGTATCTTTGTCAAGTATCTTTTGGGGGTTATAGTTTAAAGCATAACTAAAATCAGTTATATCTATTTGAGGAGGTACAAAATCAGGTTCGATTTCTTGAATTTCTTTGTAGACACTAATTATTTCCTGCGACGTTTCATCAATTTGTTTCTTTTTCTCATAATGTGCTTCTTTGTATATTTGATAGCATTCATCGGTTGATGCCATCAAATGTGACTGTACAAAATGTCTTAATTCATGAGCAAATACACTGCGTAAATATAGTTCTTTCTCATCGTCAGTAAGTTTTACCGCTACTGCATCAGGTACATCCTCTCTTATCTTTCCTAAAAATATATTTGCATCATCACCAAACTTAACATTTCCAAAAACATTACTAATAGAACCACTTTCATCTTTTTTGCATATTAAGAAACAATCATTATCAATTATTTTATTGTTAATCTTTAATATATTATCATTAAAAGAATATGAAGCTTGAGTTTGACTTGATTCTTCTCCTTCAATAAATAATATTTCTGGTTTTTTAAATCTTATTTCATTTAGTACCGGATTGCTTTTTGTTATAGTTTTTATGACATCTGAATATACTTCATTAAATATTTCTCGTATTTTTTGTTCATTAAAATGACTTCCTATTTTTTCGCATGATTCACTAGCCGGTTTTTCCACTTTACTTTTTTGAAAAGTATCAGACTGTAAAGCATTTTTAGATATTCCAAATTGAGTTGCAGGTTTTACGTTATTTGCTAATGGATTAAAATAATTTTGATATCTTATTATTCCTGTATTTATGTTCACTATAATCTAAGCCCTTTATTATATATAAAAAAATTATTATATTTTAATTGCTTAATTTTATAATTAATTTTATTTAATAAAGGAGATAGAAAGAGTATAATACTCATTGTTTGCTGAAACAATTGCCCATCTTAAAATATTGAGATTCAGTTTTGATAGTTCATTTTCAATATATTTGCTTGAAATCTGTTTGTTAATTTTAATTTCTATTTCTTTAGTTATAATCATTATTCTACCGTTACTGATTTTGCGAGATTTCTAGGTTGATCAACATCTTTACCTAAAAATTCGGCAATATAATATGCTAATAATTGCAAAGGCACACAGGTAATAGCAGGTGATAAAATCTCACTAACATTTGGTATTCTTAATACTACATCAAACAATGCATCAATGCTTTTATCTTTTGAAGATGTTAGAGCAATTAATTTTGCATTTCTGGCTTTTGCTTCTTCACTATTTGAAAGAACTTTCTCATATGTAATTCCTCCGGGAATTAATATTGATAGAACAGGCATAGTTTCATCAAGCATTGCAATAGGTCCATGTTTTAGCTCGCCTGCTGCATATCCTGTTGCATTTATATAGCTGATTTCTTTTAGTTTTAACGCACCTTCATATGCTGATGCTAAATTTACACCTCTAGCAATATAAATAAAGTTTTTATATGAAGAGAACTTTCTGGCACATTTTTGTATTTCAGATGTATTGGACAGCACTTCTTCAATCTTTGTCGGCAGTTGTATTAATTCATGCTTTAAATTTTTCAAATATGAATTATCTAAAGTGCCTTTAATTTCTGCAAGATGGATTGCCAATAAATAGAATGAAATTAATTGAGCTGTATATGACTTTGTAGCTGCAACACTAACTTCGATTCCTGCATTTACAGATATTAAACTGTCTGCTAACCTTGCCATATTTGAATCTGGTCTGTTTGTAATTATCAGTACATGTGAATTTTTGGCTTTTGCTTGTTTTATTGCTGTTATTGTATCTGCTGTTTCTCCTGATTGTGAAACTCCAATAACAAGAGTAGAAGAATCAGTAGTGGTCTTTCTATATATATACTCACTTGATGGTTCAACATCAACTGAAATACCTGCAAAATCTTCAATTAAATATTTACCAACTAAGGCTGCATGTAAAGATGTTCCGCAGGCTATAATTTGTATTTTATTGAGTTTCTTTAACCATTCTTTATCAATTTTTACTTCATTTAATGTAATTGGTGCATCTATATCATACAACTTGCCGTTTAGTACATTTCTTATTACATCCGGCTGTTCATGTATTTCTTTGAGCATAAAGTGTTTATATCCAAGTTTACTTAAAGCAACTGGTTCCCAAGGTAACATTTCTATTTTTTTATTTATAATGTTTCCATCAATATCAATAACTTTTACATTATCTTTAGTTACTGTCGCAATTTCATTGTCTTCTAAATATATCGTTTTTTTTGTGTATTCAATAATTGCAGGTGTATCACTAGCTATAAAATTTTCACCTTCACCTACGCCAATAAGCATTGGGGCATGCTTTCTAGCGCCAACAATCATATTTGGAACATCTTTATGCATTACACATATTGCATATGCTCCTTGTAACTTTTTAATAGAATTTTTTACTGCAATTTCCAAATTGTTTACTTTTGAATATTCATCTGCGACCAAATGGGCAATTGTTTCAGTATCTGTTTGAGATCTGAATTTACACCCTTTTTCAATTAATTCTGAACGTAACTCTTTATAGTTTTCTATAATTCCATTGTGTACAACAACCAATCTTCCACAACTGCAAGTATGAGGATGTGCATTAGCTAAAGATGGACTACCATGTGTTGCCCATCTTATATGTCCAATACCGCTAGTCGGGTGCTTTAATTCTTTTTTTCTTGTTTCTAGCTCATTTTTTAAATTTATCAATTTTCCTAATGTTTTGTATATTTTAATTTCGCCTTCATCTTGGAGTGCTAAGCCTGCTGAATCATAGCCTCTGTATTCTAGATTTGTTAGTCCTTTAAAAAGAACACTTACAACATCTCCATTTCCAACATATCCGACAATTCCGCACATATATCTCTCTTCCTATAAAATACTAATAATTTATATAATACATTATAAAATAATGAAAAGATATTAAATTATTATTAAATTTTATTATCTGAAACAAACTTATTTTTTTCTAAAAATTGTATTAATAACTAAAACTGAACTAAGGTATTTCGTGGCATTATAGACATTCTTATTAGATATATGATTTTTTTAGTTAAAATAAAAAAGATATCTAATGTTAAGAAATATTAAGAGAAATATATACTCGTAACGTCAATAATAATAAGCACTTTGCCTTTTTAATGCAAAAAGTATATATTTAATATAGCAATTTTAAATACTTATTTTTTTTTATAAATGTAAGAGATAAAAAAAAGAGGATATGAAAATGGCAATTGAAAAAATGAACCTTAATTCTACACAAGACGGTATTACATTAAACGTAAATGTGTCAAGTGACAAAAAACAACAAAATAATCCATTAGTTATCAGAGCACAAGAATTAGGAATAAATGTTGAAGCATACTATGTTTATAATGATAAAAATGAATGTATCGGTGTTGATAATGTTAAATTAAATGCCGCAATCCAAGAAGCAATGCAGGCACAAACAACTGCCATAGATAATAATAAATTTGAATATGATTCATTTGAATTTACAAAAACAGATGATGTAGATACTGTTGAGTTAGCTGATAAAGAAGCAAAATCTTCACAAAAAACAATTGATAATGAATATACTGATGCTGCATTAAAATATGCTCAATCTTTAGATCCCAATGCATTATCTACAAGTGAAGAAGGCAGACTTGTTAATCAATGGGAAGCGATAGAAGCAGATGCAAACAAATTGACAAGTTTTACTGCTCCAAATACAACTGTTCTAGAAGGTGTCAAAGAGTTTATTACAAATCTTTCAGGATTAATCAATAGCACTAAACACTATAATGCTTCAAAAGACATACAAAAAGAAAGCAGTGTTTCTATTGATACAACAAGAGATATAGAAGATAAAAATAATAATATTGAAGTTTATGAAACAAATATCTTTACATCAAATCCTTTCAAATCAGCAGTAGAAACATTTGATTACGAAGATGAAGAGTTAGCAGTTTAATTTCAGAATTTAATAATAAAAAGAGAAACTATTATTTAGTTTCTCTTTTTTATTAATTTGAGGTATAATATAGACAATTAATAATATGCCTCTGTAGCTCAGCTGGATAGAGCGCTTCCGTCCTAAGGAAGGCGTCGCACGTTCGAATCGTGTCAGGGGTATTTAAAAAAAAAGGCAGAAAACTGTCTTATTAATTTGAATTCAAATTAATAAGTTTTATTGTCTTTCTTGTTTTCCTTGTCACAGATGCCCTCTTTTAAGAATTTGTAGGCTAGGGTCAGACATGAAACTGAAATAACTAACCCTGCAATAACTCTGGTTGGATTCTGCTTTATTCCGGATAAACCTTCTTTTTTTAGAGCTTCTGATGTTGCTGTGATTTTTGTTCTTGAAACTTTAAGTTTTTTTGTTGTTTTAAGTGCAAAGTCATCCATATCGGGAACGAAATTTTTATTGAAAAAATTGCTTATGAAATATTTATCATTTAATTTTCAATTCTTAAATATTTTTCCATTATTTTATTTAAGTCATCTTTTAATAAAACTTTAGTTTTTTCTTCATATTCCTTGATGTTTTTGTCATAGTTATCTATGCTGTCACTTGCAATTTTGCATATGACTTTAATTGCTTCCTTGTAAAAATTTTCCAGACACTGACTATCTTTAGTTTTTAATAAAAAACCATACTCATTATGATATTTAGCATATTTTATAAAAATACTATCTTCTGATAAATTATCATTTAATATTGACTTTGCCACGTTTGGAATATTATGTAAAAGTTCTAAAGATTTTGAATAAATATATTTACGCCTTAGCTCAAAAAGGTCTTGTTTTTCTTTTTCTTTCATTTGTTATCCATTGCTGATATGCAATATAAGTTCCTAAAATTGTAATTGAAATAGGAATGAAAGCGTTTAAATATTTAATTATTGTTTCTATATCCATAAAACTAATAATAGCATAGTCAAACAAGAAGGGAGTAAACTAAGACAAAAAAACACAGTTGGATTATCAAAATGCCAACAGAGCAAGCAACACCTGAGGAAATTGAGGGAACGAAAATCGAAACTTTACAATCTGCTCGTATGTTGGGCTTTTGAAGCATATTGCAAAGAAAATGATATGGAAGATTCTAGAGGGGAGTTGAACTCATGAATGCCAATAAGAATAAGACTTTTAGAAATTTTTAAAATTCTTATTATTTGTTTGTAAATGTAAAGAAACATCTTAGATGATTATTTGTAACAGAGAAAATGAGTATTTAATAAATTAAGATTCTACTTCATCTTTGTCTCGTTAGGATTTAATTCATTCGAAGATAAGATGTTTTGATTAGCTTGATTACCCAAAGGTGGTGTTGTAATTCGCCAATAATTTTAAGAAAAACGACAAGAAAAATTGAGAAAAATGTTAATCTTTTATTAATAAAAATAAATAAAGTCTGTATTTGAACTATAATAATAAAATAGGTAGCGGGATGGAATATAAAGAGTTTTTAAATATATTTAAATTAAAAGGGCAACATTTTATGTGGTTTCTTGGTGCAGGAACTTCTGTTTCTGCGGGAGTTCCTTCTGCCTCAAATTTAATAGATCAATTCAAATTAAATATATTTTGTAAAAATACCAGTTCAAATCCGAAACTATACTACGATTTGTCTAATCCAATAGCAAGACAATCTTTACAAAATTATTTTATTGAAAATAAAATAGTTCCTAATCCTGACGAGAATGAGTATGCATATTATTTTGAAAAAGCATATCCATTAGAAGAACTCAGACAACAAGTAATCGAAAAGGTTGTAAAAGGTCGTTCTCCATCATACGGTCAAGAAATATTAGCTTCACTGATGAAACTGAACCTTTGCCGAATAGTTTGGACAACAAACTTTGATAAGCTAATAGAAAATGCGGCTTCAAAATTGTATAATACTACAGATGAACTTACTGTTTCAACATTAGATAGCAATAATATAGCTAGAGATGCTATAAATAATGAGAAATGGCCCTTATTAATTAAATTGCACGGAGATTTTCAATCAAAAAAAATTAAAAATACAAATAGCGAATTAGAGAAGCAGGATACAGAATATCGTAAATTATTAATAGAACAATGCCAACGATATGGATTAATAGTTGCAGGATATAGTGGTCGAGATGAGTCCATTATGAGTTCTTTCCGTGAAGCATTGGAGAATGGAAATGCATTCCCACATGGATTATTATGGTTAATGAGAGCAGGAGAAGAACCTTGTAGCAAATTGAAAAATCTAATATTTAGAGCAAAAGAATTAAATGTTAATGCTGAAATTATTAATATACAAAATTTTGATGAAGTAATGGGGGATATATTAAAGCAAATTGAAAATATACCAGATGATATTATAAAATACTTAAATACGAAAATGCCCAAAGCCACATTTCCACCATTACCAAGCAAAGGGAAGAATTTCCCCGTTTTAAGAATGAACGCATTACCAATTCTTGAATATCCTTTAAATTGTAAATTAATAGATTGTGAGATTGGTGGATTTGAAGAAATTCAAAAAGCGATTAAAAAAGCAAATACCAATATCGTTGCTATGCGAAAAAAAGAAGGTGTGATAGCCTTTGGACAATTAAATGAATTACAAAAAACTTTTTCAACTTATAAATTAAAAAGTATAGTTGATTACACTTTAAATCAAGAATTATTGCTAGAAGGGAAACAAGAATTAAATTTATTGTATAAACTGTTAATTAAATGTCTTGAACAAGATTTACCGATTATCGGGAAGTATCGTGGTCGTAGTCATTACATAATACTTGATAAAAATAAAATAAACCCTCAAAAATTTGCTAATTGGCAAAGAGGACAATATCAATTTGCAGAATATTGTTATGGTAAAATTCCAAATACAAATATTGAATGGGTTCAAGCTTTAAAAATATCGGCAGAATTTAGATTTGAGCAATTATGGTTAATATTAGAACCTAAAATATGGGTAGAACCTAAAGAATATGATGAAAATATTACAAACAAAATTAAAACATTTATTAATTCCAAATATTCAAATAGAATGAATAGTGTAAGTAACCTATTTTTAGATAAGTGGATAAATTTATTAATTGGTAAAAATAAAAACAAAGAGTTAATGCTATTTCAATCGTCTGAAAAAGACATATCTCCTAAATTTATTGTTAATGGAACTACGGCATATAGTAGAGGTGGTGAATAATGACTAATCACTCTCATTTAATTGCATATCAAAATATTCCTGAACCATTATTAACATTTAACCCAGAAAGAGATGATTGTATCAGTATACATCCATTAAAAGGATTAATTGAATATGGTCCATATAATCAAAAACTTATTGGGAATGCTTTCCCTATAATTAGAGTTGCTACGATGGGTCCAAAAGGAACTCATAAAATAATATCGGAATTAATAAATCAACTAAAAAGTAGACAAACACCACAAGAAAGAAAAGAATATCTTATAGATTTTCCAGGATTTAAAAATGTTTTTAAAAGAGATATTGAGATAAACGCAGAAATAAATATTGAAATATCGCAAGAACAAGAAACCATAGTTTTAAATGCCGATAAGCCATATAAAAAATTAGCTGATTTGTTTACGCAATTAATATCTAAAATTGCAAATAATAAATATGATTTTGATATCTTATATGTGTATTTACCACAAAATTGGTATCCAACATTTGAATGCAAGGCTGATGAAGATTTTGATCTGCATGATTATATAAAAGCTTTGTGTGTCGGCTATGGTATACCAACTCAAATCATCAGAGAAAATAAATCATTGCAGTATCCTTGCCAATGCAGTGTAATGTGGCATTTAGGGATTGCTACATATAGTAAAATAACTGGTGTTCCTTGGAAATTAGCACAAATGTCTCCAGATACGGCTTATATTGGTATGAGTTATGCATTAAGAAATAATAGAGAAAAATCCAAATTCGTCACGTGTTGTAGTCAAGTTTTTGATGCTGAGGGTTCAGGCATGGAATTTGTTGCTTATGAAACAAGTGATTTTAGATTAGAATCGAGAGATAATCCATATTTATCAAAAGATGAAATAAGAAGAGTAATGTCTCGCTGTCTGTCAATATACCAAGAAAGGAATGCAGGTAAACCTCCAAAAAATATTGTAATTCATAAATCAACAGAGTTTAAGGAAGAGGAAGTAGATGGGTGCTATGATGCATTAAAAGTTTGCAGTGATATTGAACTCGTGCAAATTCAACAAAATGTACATTGGAAAGCAATTAAAGTAGATGGGAACAATGATATTGCAGGATATCCTGTAAATAGGGGTACAACTTTAAGATTAGATAATGATTTGCTTTTATGGACACAGGGAAATGTGGATATATCACAGAGGGGTAGACATTTTTACAAAGAAGGACGAGGAATTCCTGAACCAATTTTACTTAAAAGATTTGCAGGACACAATTCCTGGTATGATAGTGCACATAGTATTTTAGGATTAAGTAAAATGAATTGGAATAGTGATAGTTTGTACGATAGACTGCCTGTAACTCTTGAATTCGCTCAAAAATTAGCACGAACAATAAAACGAATGCCTAATTTAGAAGCCAAACCATATCAATATAGATTTTTTATGTAGTAAAGGTCTAAAATATTAAACGATACAGAAGCAAGGTTTTATTCAAAAATTTTAGAGTTTATTTTGATTAAAATTGTCGAAAGTATGCCTGAAATGGTAGTTTTTGTTCGGAAATTTTGTAATTATTGGCTTCAATCCAGTTCTTGAAACCGGTAAAGTTTTGATTTTATACAGAAATTTTGCCCCCTTTTTTAAGTTCCTACTTGACTAAATATTCTTAAAACGGATTTTTTGAAAAATTGTAAAAGTTGCAATGTTTATCACTTGAGTTTCCATTTAATTACTACATTATTTCTTCTTATTTTTAATCTGCTGTGTTTTGGATTTTTTAGGCAAGAAGTTGCTATCACTCACAACTTTGCCACCAGTCCGTTCTTCGTATTCTTCTCTTGCGTGCTTAGCAATATTTCCACCAATTTGTGCTGCGTTTTTATTTTCTTCTAATCCTGTTGCCTGTGTACTTTCTGCGGCTTGTCGGGTTGAAAGTTCAGCTAAAGCTGTAAAAATCAATTCTGCTTCTGACATATGATCTCGTAAATTTTGAGATTTCAAACCCTTTAAATTCTTGTGCTCTTTTACACTTAACCCACTCCATTCTTGATGAATTATATTTGTAAGGATTGCAAATTCTTCACTTTCAGTTATTTCATGGTCTTTCCAATAATCAGTCAATTTGTTTCGGGTTTCCTGTCCCATCATCCGTTGTTGAATCCATTTTTCGGAACGCCCAAGTTTTTGGTAAGTTTCTCTTGCTCTATCAATTGCAATCGAAGGATCGGACATTTCTTTCATTCTTTCATGACCAACACGTGCAAGCCATAACTTGACAGGCTCAGCTTTTGGGCTTGGTACGGATTGAACAAGCCTCAAACAACCTTCGACATCAAGTGCATCGGTCTTATAAAACTTGCCATCCGCAGCTTTCATTTTCAGTTGACTACAATTTGTAGCCAACTCACTACCTTCTTTCTTTAAACGAGTTTTAAGAACACTCCAGTATTTTCTTGGATTTTCACTTTCAGTTAAAATTGCAATTAAATCAACTACAGAAAAATACCACTTTTCTTGTTCTTCGTTATAAGCTGAACGAATGTTATTTTGTTCAAAAATCTTTATCTCATTTTTCATGAATTCAATCCCTTTTGTCTATTATACCATAAAAAACAATCCTAAATAGGTTGTGATAATTGTGAATGAAATCAATAATTACATACCAGAAAATTATTTATGCAATAAAAAAGATTCAAGCTCTTCATTGTAGGATGTTATCCACAAATTGTTATTTTTTTAATTTAATATATCAGATGATAAATCCAAAAATTTATTAAAGACGGAAATTAAAGAAGCTTTCTTAGTAAGGTTGGGATTAATTAACATAAAAAAAGAAAAAGTCGAAGAAATTTTTAATCAGAAATAAAAATTATCTCTTTACTCAATGTAATTTATTCTGTTTTGCATACAAATCGATACAATATGTTTGTAGTACTATTATTAATAATAGGAGTGTATTAAATGAGTTTTTTATTTTTTATTGTTTTAATAATTTTCATTGTTACAATTTCAAATAATAATAAAAATACTCAAAATAGCAATACTGAATATCAAACTAATGCATATTCTAACCCAACATATAACCAACATTATTCTAGTAGAAGCTCTGCCCCACAACTTAAATTTTATTCAAAAAAAGATACTGTTGAATTATTTGGCTATACAATTACAAATTCTTTATTTTATACCAGTACTTCTAAATCAGATATGCCATTTGCTATATATACAAAATCAAC
>CALUUJ010000019.1 GCA_944323935.1 Candidatus Gastranaerophilales bacterium
AGCGCACTACGTGCTACCTCTCGCAAAAATGATACTCAATCATTTTTTCTCGGCAGAGTCAGGCTGCGCTACGTCCCAAAATCGAAATTGTATAAAACAATTCCTTTGTTTAGTCTAACACCCTTAAAAATTTTTTTCAACAAACTATTATTTTATTCTAACATCACATTTTGCATATAATTTGCCATCTGAATCTTTAAAATATTTTTTAAAGAGTTCTTGCACTGTATATCCTGTATATTTCGAGCAATCCTTAATTTTTCTTATTCTTGGATTTTGGGCTTTATTAAAATATTTTTCTACATTAGCAATTTTATATATTTTTTCAAGTTCTATTGGTTGTCCTGTCTGAATATCAATTACATATTTAGCCAAATAATCAATATCCAAACCTTTATCATATGATTCCATCATAGCAGTTCTGTCAATAATAAGTCCGGAATATTGAATTAAAGGATTTTGCTGTGGCATATCCCTGTTAAATAAAAAATTATCTAAAACCATAAATATAATATCTTTACCCTTTAATTCCGTTGTCATTATTTTACCTTCTTCTTCTTTTATACCGGATAAAACACTCATAATATCAAGAAAAGAATTACTTGGTTTTTGAGAGACAGCTAAAGGATGTCTTATAGAAGATGAATTTAGTGCAAAAAAGTCAATTGAACTATCAACTTTTTTTAACTCATCAAGAACCGCATCTGTAACAAAATTCGCAAGGAAATTATTACCTTGTCTAATATCTTTTATATCTAATAGGTTAATATTTGCATTATTAGTACTAATTGCATATTGATTTTCTATATCCTTTGCGAATAAAGTTCTATACAATCGCAACAAAGGACCTTTGGTACTATTCTCAAGTGGAGAAAAAGATTTTAAAGATATATCAGCCAGATTACCTTCGTCATCGATCTTCATTTTTGCATTTATAATTTTCTTGAAGTTTTGAGATAAAGGAATAATAGGAGTTCCATTAACAACCCTAATAACATCTTTATGTTCATGCCCATCAAAAACTAAATCTACAGTAGATTCACGAGCCAAAGTATCAGCAAATTGAACACCTGTATGACTCATTAATATAACATGTCCTTGCGGATTTTCACTTTTAAACTCTGCTATTCTTTGTTTACAATCTTCTAATGTTTTCTCATAATCATTCTTGTCCACATATCGCTGAGGTTTTCTTATATTATCAATTAAATGAACATCTTCTAACTCTCTTTGGTATGCATATAAATTAACCGGACTTATACCTAAAAATAAAAACTTATGTTTTAATCCCTCAGTTTTATCATCTTCAACTTCAACTATTTTTTCATTAATAATTTTATTTTTACTTATACTTTTACGAAAACCATTCGAAGTAGCTATATCAAGATTAGAGATTAATACATCCGCATTTAAATAAGCCAAAATTTCATCTAAAAGTCTTACTCCTCCATCAAATTCATGGTTTCCCGGAGTAAATAAAGCAATTGTATTATTAGCTATCATTTTTATTTGATTAATAAACTCATTAAGAATATCCAACTGAAATCTTGCTATTTCCTTATTTGGATTTGTAAAATAACCTTTTCTAGCCCCGTCCATGAACCAATCACCACAAATAGCCATAACATTTGCCGTACCTTTTTCATCTTTTTTCAGAAAAATATCATTTTTTCGATTTCTCATCTCTTCAAGTGCTTGATTGGCGGTATACAATTCTCCATGGGTATCAGAGAAAGCATTAATATTTAATATTGCACCCTTGAATGAATTATTTTTACTAAATTTATTATTTATTGGTTGTATTTTCATATATTGATAATACTGGTAAAAGATAAATTTTGTTTTTACCGAAAGTAAATATTAATTTTCATTAAGGCTGAAATATAATTACTTTTTATCCTAAGCTTAATAAAAAAACAAAAATCTGAGTAATATATAAGTTAACTTTTTATGCTAAAATGGCATTTGGAGAGATTTATTATGAAATTATGTGTTATTGGAACAGGTTACGTTGGATTAGTAGCAGGGACTTGTCTTGCTGATATGGGAAACATTGTTGTATGTATTGATAATAATCAAGACAAAATTTCTAAATTACAATCAGGAATTATTCCAATATATGAGCCTGGCTTAGAAGAATTAATAAAAAATAATGTCAAAGAAAAACGATTATCTTTCTCAACAAACCTAGCAAAAGCAGTTAGAGAATCTAGTGTTTGTTTCATTGCTGTTGCAACCCCCCAAGATACCGATGGTTCTTGTAACCTAGATGCAGTTATAAATGTTGCAAAAGAAATCGCACACAATATAAATGAATATAAAGTCATAGTAAATAAGTCCACAGTACCTGTAGGCACAGCTGAAAAATTAAGTAATATTATTAAAGAAATAACTAATGTTCCCTTTGATGTAGTATCTAACCCTGAATTTTTAAAACAAGGCGCTGCTATAGATGATTTTCTTTCTCCCGATAGAGTTATTATTGGCTCAAATTCGGATAAAGCATCAAAAATAATGAATGATATATACTCTCCTTATTTTAAAACATCTAATAGAATAATTTTTATGGATGTAAAATCTGCAGAAATGACAAAATACGTTGCAAATGCTTTTTTAGCAACAAAAATTTCTTTTATTAATGAAATGGCAAATATATGCGAAAAAGTTGGAGCGGATATCGAAAAAGTAAGAATCGGAATATCCACAGATAATAGAATAGGAGATAAATTTCTATTCCCAGGAATCGGATTTGGAGGAAGTTGTTTTCCCAAAGACATAAGTGCATTAATTACAGTAGCAAAAAAAAATAACACCGGAAGCTCGTTGCTTGAAGCTGTTAAAGAAACAAATATAAATCAAAGAAAATTATTTGTAGATAAAATTCTAAAATATTACAATAATAATATAAGCAATAAAATTTTCGCAGTATGGGGACTATCTTTCAAACCAAAAACAAATGATATGAGAGAAGCTCCATCAATCGACATAATAAACTCCTTATTAATGCTTGGTGCTAAAATTAAAGCATATGACCCTCAAGCAATGGAAAACGCAAAATTAATATTTGGCGATAAAATTGAATATTCCAAATCAGCATATGAGACACTATCAAATAGCCATGCTTTAATATTATTGACAGAATGGAATGAGTTTAGAAAACCCGACTTGGATATAATTAAAAATAATCTTATAGATTCAATAATATTTGACGGAAGAAATCAATATAATCAACAAAAATTAAAATCTTATGAATTAAAATATATTAATATCGGTCATTAATAAAACAAAATATTAACTTTTGTAAATACGAGTTTTTACAGGAATTATACATATTTTCCCATAGAAAACCTATTTTCATAAATAAAAATATGAAATAAAACATGTATTTTCTTGTTATAATCAAAACTCTAAATAGCAAATTTTATTTTTTTGAGATTTAGAACAGATGTACGAGAGTATGGATGGATAATATGAAAATCAATTCTATTACAACAACTACGGGATATCTGAAGGGCAGGGCCACCGAACGCTCATTAAGTCACGGAAGAGAGTGTGTGAAAGAGCGACATAACTTAAAACAAAATAATAATGACAATACAAACACGACCATCAGGAATAATTCTGATGGTCGTGTGAGTTTTAAGGGCGGTGTACCATTTCTTCACAAAGCCGCAAACTTTGCATCAGATAACCCATTAGTAGCAGAAGCATTATTTGCAATTCTTATTACTTGCGGATTAAGACCATTAACTATTATGGCAACAGCAAAAACAGAAGAAGACAAAGAAAAGTGTTCTTATCAAGCAGCAAAATCAGTATCAACCGGTTTAGTCGGTTTAGCAACTTCGGTACTAGTCGGTATTCCAATTGCAGCAGCCGCAAAAGCAGCTCAAAAAGGAGGTGCTTTTAATATGCCGGAAGATATGAAGAAAAAATCAATGGAAGTAGTAAGACGTGGAGCAGAAAATTTAACAAGACTAGCGGAAAGATTTACAAGTGAAGGTCAAAATTCTGAGCTTGTAGAACAAATAAAAAGTTTAACAGCTCCAATGGCAGAAAGAGGATCAATAAACTTAGGTATATTTAAAAAGGCAGGCAAAGGTGCAGAAAAAATATTTAAAGAAAAAATCGAAAATGTCGCTCCTGAAATATCCGAATCTGTTAAAAGTGCTATTAGTGAGCAAAAAACAATAGATAATTTTGCAAGAACAGGTAAAAATGTTATTGATAAATTATTCCAACCAATATTTATGCCAATTAGAGCAACTATTACTGTTGCATTGGTTCCAACCATACTTTCAGCACTTGGACTGAAGAAAGCAGGCAATAAAAAACAAGAACAAAAAATAACACCTTTCGACTATCTAAGTTACAACGTATTTAAAACAAGCGATGACAAAAAAATTTTCCAAGCTTTTTCGGGGGTAGCTAATTATGAGAATAAATAGTATTAACAGCAATTATCATTACGCAGCTGGGAAAAACAACTCTTATAAACAACCAAAAGCACAATCTTTCAAAGGTGTTCCGGAAACAATAACTAAGCCTCTTTCTAATTTTTATGAGAAAGTTGCAGGAAGTAACGGTTTCCAAAAGTTTATTTCCAAATTCAGCAAAACAAATTCTTTTACCCACTTAATGGTTGCTGAAAGTTGTTTCTTATCAGGATTTTATATGATAAATACATTAAGAAACAAAAAAATTAAAAAAGAACAAAAACCGCAAATGCTTATAAATGATGCATTAACATTGGGCGTATCAACAGCAGGTGCATATTTGCTTGATGATAAAGTTACTAAAGTTGTAGATAATCTTTCAAACAGTTATTTCACAAAAAATCAAGACTTCTACATAAACAAAGCAAAAGAATCAGCCAAAAATATAGCACAAAAAACAGGTATTTTAGATGATATTTATAATGCGGCAAAAGAAGCTTCTGATGATGGAATTGGTAGTGTTACCAAGAAAATAGGAGAACAATTAAGCGGAATTATTGCAAAAGGTGAAAAAACAAAAGCATTCCAAATCTCTGCTGATAAATTAAAAGAGGTTCAAGAAGGTGTATCAAATGCAATAAGAGCGAATAAGGGTAATATGGAAGGAGCCAAAAAAGCTGCTACGGAATTGATTGATGATGTATATGACAAATTAGCAGGTAAAGTTGAAGCAGATAAAATAGTACCAGGTATTAACAAAATAAAAACTCTTGTAATATTTGGTATAATTTACAGATACTTAGGACCTGTTGTTGTTACTCCGATTGCCAACAAATTGAGTTCTAAATTTTTCTCTAACAAAAAGGATAAAGAAACTACAGAGAAAAAAGCTTGAATAAATATTAAATTATAAAAATAAAAAAGAACCTATTTTATAGTAGGTTCTTTTTTATTGACTTTTTTTTACTCTACATTAAATAAAAATCAAGGTAAGAATAAATACATAAAATTTACAATCTATCATTATTATTTTTTCCGATTTTTACCGATTGCTGTTACATAACTTTACATTATTTTTTAAGAACTAAAGTTGTTTTTTAATCGGTCGATAAAAAGAATAGGATAACAAATAACAATGGAGAAAGAAGATGGGCTTAGCAGCTTCACAAGCAAGATTCTTAGGTATTACAGCAAGAAAATCAAATATAGAATATGAAGGTCAACAGGTAAACCAACAACGTACAGCTTTAGCTGAAGAAGTTAATGCTTTATATAGTAAGTTACTTTCGTTGAAAGTGCCTGTTGCACCTGACACAACAGAATTCTATGAATCCAATTATAGTTTCAGTATTTCTGATAAAACAAATAATCAAGATGGTGAATATATAGTTAAAAATTACTATGAAAATGATGACGGTTCTTATTATATGGATGTACAACGTACATATGATAAAAACATGGCGGAACAAAGTGACCTATCTAACCAATGGAAAATTGTTACGTCACCTGATGGAAGTTCTTATAGCTTAGTTAATATAAAAGATGACACAACATATGATCTAACTTTATCCAGTGATCCAACTGAAATAAAAAGCCTAATTGAGTCCACAGCCGGCATTCAGCCACTTCCAGAAGGAACTGAAAATCTTTATACATATAAAGATAGTGACGGAAAAACTCATTACATTCCGGATGTTCAAGTAACCGGTTACGATGCTGTTGCTGAACAAAACTTAATATATTCATATATGAAAATAAATAAATCAGTAACAGAAACAACAACTTTTGACAATGTACAAGTTACATTCGATGGAAATAACAGAATGAGTTCTATCACAATACCTGGAGTTGTTTCCGGTTTGGATGTTGATACAACAAGAACATATGACTCTGAAGGCTATGATGCTGCTTTAAGAGATTATACAATGAGCAAAGATGAATATGACAAAATGGTTGCAGACTTAAACGCTCAAACTGAATCTCTACAACAAGAAGATAAAGTTCTTGAATTAAGATTAAATCAAATCGACACAGAACAAAACGAATTACAAACCGAACTTGAAGCAGTCAAAGCAGTATTAGACAAGAACATAGAAAATACATTCAATACATTCTCATAAGAAGAATTGAATGTAAAAAAATTGCAGACACAAATAAACACGTTAAGGAATGTAGGAAATGAGTTACAAAAATGATAGTTATTTAGTTATATCAAATAAATATGGCACTCTAAGCAGTGATGCAAAGGCAATGTTATTTGAAACTTATGACCTCTTAAGAGACATAACAGTAAGCGGTAGCGCATCAGATGGTGCAGGCTTCGGTACAGCGGGTAGTTTCTTATGGAAAATTGCGAGTATGATTTCGCCAAGCTCATTTATGTCAACAATGGGTGGCGGGACTGCAATTAATATTCCCGGAACTTCATATTGGTCACCTACAAATTCAACAAGCGGAACAACTTCTGCTTTTGGTATTGGTTCATTATCACAATACTCAGGCTTTACAGGTGGTGCAAGTTCTATAGTTCAAGGATTCGGGACATCAGGTGAAGTTGGATACCTAACCGGCGGTGCTTCTTCCTTAACATCAGTTTCTGAAATTGCTAATTCAGCTGGTGTAAATGCTCTTGGTTATACTGCAGGATTAGCCTCCGGATTCGGTTTCGGTGACAGTTTCTTACTGCCTGCAGCCGGTGTTGTTTCCGGATTCGGCGGTATTTTGCAAGCTATGTCTCCATATCTTGGAGAATTTGGTCTCGGCACTACATTAATCGGTAACTTATTACAAGGTACAGCAAGTGCTCCACTAGCAGCTTATCAAAAAGTAACCAGTAGTATTTTAAGCAATGCTGACACTATTTTACAAAATAAAGTAAAAAATATTGAAACTGTTTGTAAAATGCTTGATGCTCAAAATGATGTAGTTAAGAAAATGTTAAAAGATGATATTGAAGGTATGAGTGATAAAATCCAAAATATGTAGTTTTACTATACTATAAAAAGATTAAAGAACCCTCTTTTGAGGGTTCTTTAATTTGAAATTATTTATTTTTATATATAATATGTTTAAATAAACATGATTTTAAGTATGAGAAAAGTAATTAAACTAATAATATATTTAATTGTTTCAATCTGTATAATCTTCTCAATAATTGATAGTGATGATTTTATAGAAACCTCAAATAATACATCATCAAACAAGAAATTAACAGAAAAAGACTATGTAAATATGTATTGTACAGGTATAAAGGAATATGTACTACCAGATAAAACAAGAGTTGATTGCTTAACAGAAGAATATGCGATTGAATTTGATTATGCAAAAAAATGGGCTGAAAGTATAGGTCAATCTTTATATTATGCTAAAAAGACAGGAAAAAGACCTGCTGTAGCAATTATTACTAACGGAGAAAATGACTTAAAATACATACAAAGAATTAAAGATACAGATGAGGAAATTACAATATTTGAAATTCCGGCAAATATCATAAAAAATAACAAAGAATAAAAGAAGAGGATGAATTTTTCATCCTCTTTAAATCTTTTATATTAAAAATTTTCCATTTTCATAAATAAGTTCATCATCAGCATAGATTTGACCGCCATTTTTCATATTTTTAATCAAATCCCAATGCAGACCTGAAACATTCTTACCACCTGTATCAGGGTATGATGCACCAACTGCCATATGGATTGAACCGCCTATTTTTTCATCAAATAAAATATTGCCGGTTACATCTTGAATCATATCATTTGTGCCTATTGCTATTTCACCGACAAATCTTGAACCTTCATCCATATCAAGCATATTATTCAAAAAGTCCTCACCTTTTTCTGCTTTTGCATCAACAACTTTTCCGTCTTTTAATGTTAAAAGAACTTTTTGTGCTTCATTTCCACGGTACAATTGAGGAAAATCAAAATATATTTGACCATTTGCACTATCTTCAACCGGAGAAGTATAAACTTCACCATCCGGGAAATTGCATTCTCCGGCACAACTTTTCCATATTCGACCTGCTACATTAAATGTTATATCTGTTTTATCTCCAACAATTCTAATTTTTGATTTTTTATTAAGATAATCAGCTATTTTTTCCTGTTTTTCTCCAATTTCAATCCATTTTGAAACAGGATCATCTTCATGTAAATAACAAGATTTTATCAAAAATTCAGTATATTCTTCTAATGACATCTTTGCTTCTTGAGCTAAAGCATTAGTTGGAAAATCTGCAATTACCCACTTTAGTTCACCAGCTGCGGCACGCTTTAACATCTTTTCAGACAAATGTTTCATTACACTTGAACGCTTTGCAAGCTTTTTAGAATCTAATCTAGCCATATTTTTTAAGTTTAATGGTGCTCCAATAGATATGAGATTTTTAGCTTTTTCATATTCTATTTCTGTCATTGGATCAATATATTCAAGCTGTTCATCTGTTGCATTTTTAATATAAACTTCATTTAATCCTTCTACGCCCATTCTTACAACAGGATAAGCTCCTTTTAAAAGTACCTGTTTATATATTTCTTTTATTAAAGGCTGTGAAAGGTATGAATCTGTTCTTATTATTGTAAGTTCACCTTTTTGAACTTTAACGGAATAATCAACAAGAACCTTTGCATATTTTTCCCATAATTTATTCATCTTTATACCTCTTCATCAGGCAAATCATTGCATCTTGAAAGATAAATGCCTCTTTTAGATGTCTTTATAAACTCTGCAAGCCTCATAACATTCTTATCGTCAGCATACTGTTCTTCAAGTATTTTAACAACATCAGAAAGCAGATAAGTTCTAGACTGAATCAATTTGTAAGCATTTCTTATATTTTTTCTTTCCTGAGGAGTAAACCCTCGTCTTTTTAAGCCGATAGTGTTAGGTCCGTGCATAATTGCAGGACGACCATCTGCCTTGCAAAAAGGCGGCAAGTCCATTCTTGCAGCTGAAAAACCAGAAACAATAACATATTCACCAATTCTAACATTTTGGTGATATACGCTCATTCCGCCAAGGAATGCCCCTTTCCCAACATGGCAGTGCCCACCGATCGTTGCAAGATTCGCAAAAATTGCTTCATCTTCAACTACACAGTTATGAGCAACATGCGATGAGGCCATAAATAAACATTTATCACCAACTTTTGTTACTGCGCCATCTTCACCGGCAGCACGATTAATTGTTACATATTCTTTTATTATACAATTTTTACCAATTACAGCCTTTGTCTTTTGACCTTTATAGCTTAAATCTTGAGGCGCTGTACCTAAACTTGCGAATGGAGATATCAAAGTACCGTCACCAATTTCACAGCACTCTAAATATGCATTTGCCATTATTTTAACATTTTCCCCTAATATAACATCCTCACCTATTACTACATTAGGTCCGATTTCACAACTTGCTGGAATTACTGCATTATCTGCTATTATTGCGGTTTTATGAATAGCCATATTTTATCTCCTGACTTTTTATTTTTTATCTATTACTGAGAACATTAAATCTGCTTCAACAGCCAATTGTCCATCTACTGAACCCTTTGCATGAACTTTTACTAATGGTCCTTTTATTTTTACTACTTCTGTTTCTATGTCAAACCTGTCACCCGGGACAACTTGTTTTCTAAATCTTACACCGTCAACTCCCGCATATAAAAATAATTTATTTCTATATTGAGGTAATGGTGCTAAAGCACCTGCTGACATTTGAGCCATTGCTTCAAGTTGCAATACCCCAGGCATAACCGGAATACCGGGGAAATGACCACAGAAAAATTCTTCGTTTATTGTAAGATTTTTATAACCTTTACAGTATTTACCCAATACACATTCAGTTACTCTATCTACTAAAATAAAAGGATATCTGTGCGGAATTAACTCCATTATTTGATTAATATCAAGAGTTATAAATTCACCTTCTTTTAACACTTTCTCTTCTGCCATTATTCCTCCGTAATATACTTATCTTTTAAATCTTTTGCAACTATTGTATGAACAGTGTGTCCTGCTTCTTTTACTATTATCTCTGTTTTTGAATTTAGAATATTAAAACCAGCCAAATAGAAGTCTCCAATCAAATCAAGTATTTTATGTTTTATTGGTTCATATTCTGATTTCAATTCAGCAGTATAACCATCTTCTGTCAGTCCTAATGTATTTTCTATACTTGCACCTCTTGCATAACCCGCCTTTTGAAGCATTTCCAATTCATTTAAATAGCCAAATGTCCTTGCTTCAATAATTTCTGGTAGCTTTTCCATATTTAAAGCCACCCACCTGTTTGACAAGTCTTTATGCCTAAAATTTACACTATAGGTAACATTAAGGTTTTCAGACGGTAATACAACCAAATGAGTTTTTCCGTTTAAATAGCTCAATGGGTCTTTTACCCTGTATTTTTTACTGTCAGGATTTTCAATCCCTGCATTATTAAATGCTTCTACCCACTTTTTAGAACCGCCATCTAAAATTGGTAACTCATAATGAGATAAATACACATCCAATGAATCAATCCTGCAGATTGCGCAAGCTGCCATAAAATGCTCTATCAACATTACTTTAATTTCATTATTACCAATTACAGTACAATGCTCTGTTGAAACAACATTATCTATATTTGCTTCAATACTTTTTCCATTAAAGTGAAATCGCAAGCCTTTTTTATCAGAAGGACAAACTCTTGCTTCTGATTCGGCTCCTGTCATTAATGCAACTGATTTTAGAACTACTTCTTTTTTTATTGTAGACATTAACTAATCCTTTAAAAGATGCTCATACTGTTTGAATTTATTAACCAAATCTTCAGCTTTTTTCATTGTTTTCATATGTTTTATGAAATCTTTTCTTGGCATAGCAGGAGCCCCTATAAGAATTTGCTTATCGGGGAAGCTTCTTGTTACACCAGCTTGAGCCATTATAATAGTATCACTGCCAATTTCAATATGATCAGCCATACCAACTTGACCCGCTATAACTACACGATCTCCGATTTTGCAGCTTCCTGCAATTCCGACTTGAGATACAATCATACATCCCTTGCCTATTTTACAGTTATGGCCGATTTGAACCAAATTATCTATTTTTGTTTGTTCACCTATTACGGTATTTTCTATAGTTCCTTTATCAATACATGTATTGGCACCGATTTCTACATCATCACCAATAACGACAGAACCGACTGATGGTATTTTATATATTTTCTGATCCGTATTATCTTCTTTTACCTTACCCTCTTCTCTTGCATTTTCTACATTATTAGGGTTTTCAGTAACAAAACTAAAACCATCTGCACCTATACTTACACCGTGCTGCAAAATAACTCTGTTTCCGATAATTGCATTATCACCTATATTGCATCCTGCGTGGAACAGACAATTTTCCCCGATTTGAACACTTCTGCCAACATATACATTAGCAAGGATTTTAGAATTTTTACCTATTGATACATTTCTTGATATAACTACATTTGGACCGATTGAAACATTTTCTCCTAATTTTGCAGTCGGGTGAACTGTAGCAGTCGGATGTATACCCGGTGTTGACTCCGGTGGCATATAAAATAAATGTAATAACTTCATCATTGCAAGACGAGGTCTTTCTGCTTCTATTGTAGAAATCAATTCAGATGTTACTCCAATAGGAACCAGAGCTGCTTTTGCTTTTGTTTTTGATAAATTTTCAATTTCATCTTCATTTAAAGCTAACGCCAATGTATTTTCATCCGCAAGTAACGGTGGTCCAAGTCTTGAAATTTTAACATCTTCTACCTTAGTCAAAATACCACCTACAATTTGCGATATTTCTTCAAGTGAATATTCTGTCATATTATCTATATCCCTCATTATATTTCCCTCTATTGTATATATATTTTAATACCTTGCACAAAAAAACACAAATAATTTATTATTTACGCATTTTTTCAATAATTGAAGTAGTGGATTTCCCTTCTACAAAAGAAATAAACTCTATCCTGCCACCAGCTTCCATTATTCCCTTGGCTTCGGGAAGTGTTTCTATTGTATAATCAGCTCCTTTTGTATGGACGTCAGGCTTAATTTTCAAAAGTAAATCAATTGGAGAATCCTCATCAAAAAGTACTACATAATCTACACTTCTTAAAGCGCTTAAAACTTCAGCTCTATCATTTTCATTATTTATAGGACGGCTATCTCCCTTTATACTTTTGACAGACCTATCTGAATTTAATGCAACAATTAGAACATCACCAAAACTTTTTGCTTTTTCCAAATATCTTACATGCCCCACATGCAAAATATCAAAACAGCCATTTGTAGTAACTATCGTTTTCCCTTCTTTCCTTAATTTTGATAATAATTCAGGTAGCTCTGATTGTTTAACTAACATATATTTTCTCCGTAAAAAATGGGGCAATATTAAACAATATTACCCCGTATAAAACATAATATCTATTTTTTATCTGTTTTAGACTGCTCATTAAACTGCGGTACAGTCGGATTTGTTTTTGCAGATTCTTTAATTTTCTTTTGAATATTTTCAGGATTATATGATTCATCATAATATTCAATTTTTGCATCTTTTCTTAATGCTTCAATTTTATTTTTCAAAATATCAACTTTATCTAAACTTTCCAAATAATTAATAATATCTTTTTTACTTTGTTCAAAGGATAAAACACCTGCTTCATTTCTATCCGTTACCATAATAATATGGAAACCATAAGGAGTTTGAACAACTTCACTTATTGTATTTGGGGCCATAGAAAATGCTTTATTTGCGAAGGCTTCAACCATTTCTTCTTTTGCAAAGAAACCTAAATCCCCGCCACGTATAGCACTTGCTGTATCTTGCGAATTTTCTTTTGCTACTTTAGCAAAACTTGAAGGAACTTTTTTTACTTTAACTTGTAACGCTTCTGCTTTTTTCTTAAGTTCATTCATCTTTTCACTTAATTTTGATGCTAATTCTTCATCCGTAATATCTTTATTATCTTCTTTTATTTTTGCTGCAATTTGTTCCGGATTTGCTGCTATTAGTATATGAGAAGCTCTTACTCTTTTCGGATACTTAAATTTATCCAAATTTTCATCATAATATTTCTTTGCTTCACCTTCACCAACTGAAACCATTGCAATTGAATCTACAAATTTCTTTAATTTAATTTCCTCTTCAATATCTTTTTTGAACTTATCATAAGTTACACCATTTACTTTTAATACTTGCATAAATTGTTCTTTAGAACCGAATTTACCAATTATCTCTTTTTCCGCATTTTCAAGTTCTTCTTTAGAAACAGTAATTTTATTTTTTTCCATTTCTTCATTTAGAAGTGCTTTTACTATAAGTTCTGATATTACTTTTTCGCGAAGCATTAATGCAAACACATTATCAGGATCTTTTTCTAAATCTATTCCCATTTGAGAGAACATATTATTAGTTGTGACAGACTCATACGCTTTGTCAAATTCACTTTTTGTAATAACCGTATCATTAATTTTAATGAGGTCATTATCATTTTTTTTCAAAGAACATCCAGTAAAGACAAACATTGCCATAAGTGCAAATATCGCTACCTTTAATTTATTCATATATTTTCTCCTTAGATTAACTAACCTTTATTATTTGGATTATAATCATATCCTATCTTTAGTATATGATAAAATAAATTAGACAATATGTTAAACAATTCTTCAAAATTTAGATAATTTCTATTTAACAGTAATATGCTGTTACCGTCACTGCAAGTATTTGGGGCAATTGTATACTTAATATATTTCGTAATATTTCTATCTGTTTTAGCGGAAATTATGTTCCACTCACCTTTCGAAAGGTTTGTGTATATTCTTATTGTTGAATCTGTTTCCCTTATTAAAGTTATTCCGGCTTTTGTAGCCAATAATCTTAATTGAACTAATTTTATCAAATTTTCGACAGGCTCAGACATTCTTGAAAATCTATCTTTCCACTCTGATTTTATTAATTCCAGTTCAGACTCGGATTTTACATCAGCAAGTCTCTTATATTCAATCATTTTCTGTTCTTTTGAACCTACCCATTCATCAGGAATATATGCAGTAACATTTATATCAACTATAGCTGGTTTATTTTCCTCAACTTTACCATCTTGTATTTTTAAAACAGCTTCTTCTAATAATTGACAATATGTATCAAAACCTACATTTACCATTTGACCGTGCTGTTTTGTACCCAAAACATTTCCGACCCCTCGGATCTCAATATCTCTCATCGCAATTTGATATCCGCTTCCTAAAGTTGTAAATTCTTTAATATATTGTAGACGTTTAATTGCATCTTGAGTTAGTGTTTTTGATTGTTTATACAAACAATAACAGAATGCTTGTCTGTCTGTTCTTCCGACTCTTCCTCTTATTTGATATAACTGAGCCAGTCCAAATTTATCTGCATCATGTATTATCATTGTATTTGCATTCGGTATATCTAACCCTGATTCAATAATTGTAGTACAGAGAAGAACATCATATTCTTTATTCAAGAAATCCATCATTATTTGTTCAAGTTGATTTTTATCCATTTGACCATGTGCAACTGCCAAACGAATATTAGGCAATAGTTTTTTCAAATTTTCAGCAAATTCATATATGCTTTCTACTCTGTTATACAAATAGAAAACCTGACCTTCTCTTTCTATTTCATAATTTATTGCATTTTTTACTATTGATTCTTTATATTCACTAACAAAAGTTTTTACAGGTAATCGGTTCGTAGGCGGAGTGTTAATTACACTCATATCTTTTATACCGGATAAAGACATATATAAAGTTCTGGGTATAGGCGTCGCAGACATTGTAAGTATATCTATATTTTTTTTCAAACGTTTTAACTTTTCTTTATGAGCTACACCAAATTTATGTTCTTCATCTATTACAAGCAGCCCTAAATCCTTAAATTGAATATCATCTTGAAGAAGTCTGTGCGTACCAACAACAACATCCACTTCACCTAAAATCAATTTTTTTATTATTTCTTTTTGCTCTTTTGCACTTTTGAATCTTGATAAAAGTTCAACTTTAACAGGATATGGCTTAAATCTTTCAGATATAGTTTGGTAATGTTGCATGGCCAATATTGTTGTAGGTACAACAATCGCTGCTTGTTTAGAAGACATTACAGCTTTAAAAATAGCCCTAATTGCAACTTCTGTTTTACCAAAACCAACATCACCACATATTAAGCGGTCCATAGGTTTATCTGATTCCATATCTTCTTTTGTTTGAGATATAGCTTTCATTTGATCAGGTGTTTCTGTATATCCGAAGGAATCCTCCATTTCATATTGCCAAACAGTATCAGGTTCAAAAGCAAACCCTTGAGACAGTTTCCTCATTGCATACAAATTAATTAAATCTTGAGCAACATCTTCAACAGCCTTTTTAACCTTGGCTTTTGTATTATTCCAATCGTTCCCGCCCATTTTTGACAATGGCGGTAATACATTTCCGGAACCTCTGTAACGGCATAGCATATTTATTTGTTCTGCCGGAATATGAAGTTTATCTCCACGTGCATATTCTAATGTCAAATAATCTTTTTCTTCATTATCTATTACTTGTTTCGATATTCCTTTAAAAATACCTATACCATGTACCATATGGACTATATAATCGCCTTCTTTTATATCATTAAGCGTTTCTATAAAATCAAGATTTTCTCTTCTATAGTTAAAACGAGTTGCTGTTATATCTTTTGAACGCTTATTGAAAAATTCTTTATCTGTAATAACTATTAACTTACAGTCTTCTATAATACTTCCTGCTGATACAATATTATCCGTAACGTATACAGCATTTTTTTCTTCTATATTATATGTATAAGGAATTTCATACTCTGTAAAAATTTCTTCTATTCTTTTCTTATAATCAGTTGCCGTAATTATCTTATAATTATATTTTAATTTTTCACGAATAAACTTAGCTATATCTTCAAGACCGGATGCGAAATACGGAATTAATTCAGTTGTTAATTCGATATTAATATCAAACTCTTCCGAAATAAAATTATCAAAATATACTTTCTGAAAAATACTGACAGTCGTTAAAAATTCTTTAAGAGAAAGATGATTTTTATTTTTTAATGGTAGAGTAAGTTTTGTTTTTATATTTTCATCATATTGCTTATTGAGATTTTCATCTGTTTGTTCATATCTTGATTTAAACTGAGTATAATCATCAAAAACAAATATATAATCACTGTCAATTAATTGTGAAATGACTTTCAAATCATTATTAAAATAAGATTCATAATATTCTATACCTTCAAAATAATTTTCATTTTTTATTTGTTCCAAAATTTCAAGTTGATTTTCTTCATTAAAATCAATTATTTTTTCTATTTTTTTATATGATTCATTATTTAGAATAAATTTATATATTGGTTGAATATTAACCTCTTTTTGTTTTGAAATACTTCTTTGATTAGATGCATCAAAAATTCTTATATCAGTTACTGTATCCCCCCATAGTTCCAACCTGTATGGATTTTCGCTTAATGGATAAATATCAATTATATCGCCTCGAATACTAAATTCCCCAATATCAGCAACAAGAGTCTTTCTTTTATAGCCCATTTTTACAAATTTTAAAGCTATTTCTTCTATATTAATATCATCATCTATTTTTATATTTAGAGTATTAATCTCAAAAAAGGTTTTATCCGGAAATTTTTCAAATAAAGCTTTTTGAGGAACTATAATAATATTGTTAGGTTTTTCATTATTCAGTATATTTATTTGTTTTGTATATTTATATAGATTTTTTGAATTTGTATCATAAATAGAGCCATCTTGATATGGAAAAATAAGAGCATTTATATTAAACAATTTTTTTAAATCATTAAAATATTTAAGTGCGGTTTGTTCTGTTTCTACAACATAAACAAGCTTTTTATTATTTTTTAATAAAAAATCAGCCAAAATAAAAAGTTTTGAGCAGTTAGTAATGCCGCTCATTGCAAAGGATATACGTTTTTTTAATAAAGCGGCTATTTCTTCAGAATATTTGCATTTTATATTTTTAATATACTCTCGCATTCCACAATTTTAAAACTTAAAAAACAAATTATCAATTATTTATACGATTGTCTAAACAGTAAAAAAAATGTTTTAATACTAACAGATATACAATAGGGGTACTAATATGAAAAAGAAGTTTTTAATATTGTCAATAATCCTTACAATGACAACAGGAATAGCGTTGGCTAATGGTATGGTGTTTGATCCTACGGAATACCAAGCAACTACAACACAAAAAGGCGCAATCCAATCAAATGCAAGCGTAGAAAAAAGTACAAAAGAATCTTCAACATATGCTCAAGATGCCGTTTCAGGTCAAAATGCAAATTTTGATAAAGCTCTTTTTGAACTTGACAGCGCACAGGTTAATATAAGAAATGAACTTTTAGACTATAAAGCAAAATACCAAGAAGTTGATACTCAGTATAAATTAATAAAAGAGCAACGACGTGTATTAAATGATCAAATAAAAACAATTGAAAGAAGAATAAAAGAAATTGAACGTTCAAAAAGCCAAATAAGAAAAACAATGATATAATAATCTAAGACTCTTACAATAGTAAGAGTCTTAATTTTAAAGGAGTGTTATTGATGAATAAACAGGCAAAAATAATAATCTTTTCCTGCCTGTATATGCTTGGGATTTACAGCTTCTTTTCAGAATATTTTCTACCTATTTCAATTGGTATTTTTATAATTTTAGGTTATTTATATAAATTCAAAAACTTAATTTCAACAAAATTATTCTGTACATATGCAATAATCTTTTTCCTTGGTTTTTTTAATGCATCATTTAATTTCCAAACGGATGATGAACTTACTTCATACGCAAATGAAAATGTTAATATAACAGCAAAAGTACTTACAATTCCAACGAACAGCCAAGAAAACAGAACAAAGTTTTATGCAAAAGTGTTAACTGTATCAACAGAAGATGAAACAAATAAAAATATAAAAGCAAAAACATTAGTAACAATAAATGATGAAACAAAAAACCTAAGAGAAATTAAAATTGGTGACACAATAAAACTTGAAGGGAAATTAAAACTTCCCAATATTGCTCAAAATCCTTCACAGTTTGATTATGCGAGATATTTACAACTAAAGAAAACTTTTTCACTTCTTTATGTTAATGAAAATTGGGAAATTCAAAACAGAGCAAATGATATTTTAGGAAAGTTAATACGAAAACTAAATGACACAAGAAATAATATTATACAAATCCACGGAAAAAATATAAAATCCCCAATGTTAGAAATACTAGGCGGTATTATCTTTGGAGATGATGCGGTTAATCCTGATGACAATATAAGAGAAAATTTCATCAACTCCGGTATTTTGCACATTCTTTCCGCTTCCGGCATGAATGTAACATTAATTTTAGGTATATGGTTTTTTCTTACAAAGAGTTTAAGATTTAATTACAAATTTTCAATAATTTCAGGAATTTTGCTCATATTATTCTACACTTGTATGACAGGTTTTGGACCTCCGATTATAAGAGCAGCTATAATGTTAACTCTAATTTTAATTGGGAAATTAATTGATAAAGAAACATCTACAATATCCTTATTATTTATTGTTGCCTTTTTGATGTTACTTGCAAATCCTTTAACTATTTTCGATATCGGCTTTCAGCTTTCCTTTATTACTACTTTTGCATTAATAATTACAACACCATTATTAAATTTTAATTTTAAACATAAGTTTATAAGTATTACATTAGGTTCTTGTTTAATACCATTTATTGCCCAGCTTTATGCGGCGCCTCTACAGATGTACTATTTTAATACTTTTTCTGTATATGCTGTTCTTGCAAATATTGCTATAATTCCAGTCTTAAGTATTGTATCTTTTATTGGTTTTATAAGCTCAATAATTGCAATGATACCTACTGTAGCAAAACAAATTTGTTATTTTGCTGATTTAATTTTAAATCCTATCTTAATTTATATAGTAAAAGTGGCAGAAATATTTTCAACGCTCCCTCATTCAATTATTTACGTAAAAAAGCCATTATTAATTCAGGTTATTTTATATTTCACAATAATTTTAAGTATTACATTTCTATTAAAATTCAAAATAAAATCAAAGAAAATAATTATCTCAATAACAACCTTGTTAATTTTATTCACATTAACCTTTATTACCATCCCAAATAAAAACGCTGAAGTTATATTCTTTTCGTTAGGAAATGCAGATGCAGTTTTATTGAAATCGCCCAATAATGAATATTTCCTTATTGATACAGGCAGAAGCGGATACCTGAACGGTTCTTCTCAAGCGAAGAATATAATAATAAAATATCTGAGAGATAAAGGAATTAAAGAAATAAATTCATTAATTCTCACACATTTTGACTCTGACCACGCCGGCGGGACCATTGATATTCTAAAGAATATAAATGTAAAAAATCTATATATAACTGAAATTTACGAAAACACAATGCTTTCAAGTAATATAAAGGAATATATAGATTCAAATAAAGTTAATTATAAAATAGTTGTAAATATCGATGAAATATACAATAAAGACAACTTTATAATAACAATAATTGAACCTGTTGGTGAATTAATAAAAAGTGAAAATCAGAAATCATTAATAGTTCACTGTAAATATAAAGACAAAAATCTTCTGTTTATGGCAGATGGTGACATAAAAACATATGAAGCAATTCCTGATAAATATAAAAAGAATATTTCTATAATAAAATCAGGACATCATGGTGCAAAAAATACGATTAATAAGGAAATGATTGATAATTCGGATTTATTTATACTATCTACGAGCGGAATCTTTTATAATCATCCACATCCGCAAACAATAAGAATTCTAGAAGAAAATAACAAGAAATATTTAAGAACAGATTACCATAATGCAATTAAATTGGTCTTAAATAATAGTAATTACAGAATTTATATGTATTCTCCCAAAACAAGAAAATTTATGAAAAATAAATATTTGCAATAAACACTATCCTTAAATTGTCATGTAAACAAATATTACATATAAAAAAATAAAAATGACATAAAAACTAAAGTTCATTAAAAATATGTCGATGGTATGTGTGTAACAAACAATTGGAGGAAAATAACAATGTCAAACATCAATCCATTAAAATTCGGAGTATCAGGTAACCAGTATTTCAGGCAAGAAACAAAAGAAGATTTATCTAAAAATACAGAAAAAGAGTCACAAACACAGCAATCAAAAAAGCAAATCGGTTCAAATGAAGTTTTTGGATTTTTAGCAGCACAAAATGCAGATTTAATTCCTGTAAAAACCCAAAAGACAGTAGAAGTTTCAAAATATGTAACTCCTGAACAGGAAGCAAGGATTGCAGATTTTATGAAAGGTTTTGAAGCTGATTTTGATGAAGCATTCAATATTGCAACAGATGAATTTCCTGAAATTTCGGAAAGAGCAGCAGGCAATATTGCACTTGCATACATTAATGCTTCGTATGCATAATTTCCACAATCCCAATTATTGTTTGTTATTTTGACATAGACCGCATATTGCGGTCTTTATTTTTATCCTATAAATATTTTGTTATTTGACAATATTTTTCACGCTAATTTATGTATGATATAATATTTTCAAATAAACAAAAAGGAGGTTTAAACCGTGGGTTATAAAATATTAGATAAAATTGAACTGTGCCCAAACCAGTATGAATTAAAGATAGATGCACCATTTGTAACAAGAAATGCAAAAGCAGGTCAATTCATAATCTTCAGAGTTGAAGCTGATGGAGAAAGAGTACCTATAACAATTGCTGATGTAGATAGAGTAAAAGGCATATTAACAGTTGTATTTATGGCAGTAGGGTATTCAACAAAAAAACTTGCACTACTTGAAATAGGAGACGAAATTCTTGACGTTGTAGGACCATTAGGTAAACCCACGGATATAGAAAAATACGGAACAGTAGTTTGTGTTGCAGGCGGTTACGGAGCAGCACCTTGCTATTTAATTTCTAAAGCATTCTATGATGCCGGAAATAAAGTTCATATGATAATGGGTGCTAGAAATAAAGATTTATTATTCTGGCAAGATAAAATGGCTACAGCTTGTGATGAACTTCATATAGCAACAGATGACGGTTCATTAGGTCACAAGGGATTTGTTACTGAAGTATTAGCTGATATTATGGCTAAAGAAAAAATAGACTATGTAATAGCAGTAGGTCCTATGCCAATGATGAGAGCAGTCGCAAATCTTACAAAAGAAAAAAATATAAAAACAGAAGCAAGTATGAACCCTATTATGATAGATGGAACGGGCATGTGTGGTGCTTGCAGAGTAACAGTTGGCGGAGAAGTAAAATTTGCATGCATAGATGGACCAGATTTCGATGCACATAAAATAGATTTTGATGAAGTTATAAACAGAACAAAAATCTATAAAGATGAAGAAAGAAAAAGAAGTGAAAACTGTAATCTTCTAAAGAAAGCAGATGCTGTTGCAAAATAAAGGAGAATAACGATGGCAAACAAAATACCAATTTGTCCTTTGATGAGTGCAGGAAATGAAATTAATATTGTATGTGCCCAAGAGAACTGTGCTTGGTATATGAAAAATTATAAAACATGTTCAATATATTTAATCGCGCATAACGCAGTATTAGATATAAAAGAAAAACAATCCAGAAATACTCCTCAATAGAGGAGTATTTCTTTAGTAAAAATAAATTCTCTATATATAAGCACTTACTAATTTTTTAACCTCATTGGCAGGAACAGCAAAACCTATACCAATATTGGACTTATTATTATCAGGATTAAATATTGATTGGCTGATACCAATAACTTCACCATCAGCATTTAAAATAGGACCACCTGAAGATCCCGGATTAATAGCAGCATCCGTTTGGATTTTATTTCTTTCATAATCAATTCTCGATACAATGCCTGTAGTTAAAGTACCGTTAAACCCAAACGGATTACCTATAGCAAGAACTTTCTGACCAACTTTTACCATAGATGAATCACCGAGTTTAATTGTTGGTAAAGGGTTTTGAGGTTTTATTTTTAATAAAGCCAAATCACCGTTTGCAGCATTAGAAGGTAAGATATCCGCTTTATAGGTTTCACCTTTAGAGGTAGTAACTTCTATATAAGAAGAATTAGCTACTACATGTGAACTTGTTAAAATTATTCCACTCTTATTTATAATACAGCCGGTTCCACTTGAAAGCCCATCTATCATTTGAGCTTCAACAAGAACAATAGCAGGATTTATTCTCTCATAAACCGTGACATTTATGAATTCTTCGCCTTTATAATCATAATCTCTTGAATATACACAATCGTTTAACATAACACCACTCATACAAGATATAATTACAAACATTGTTACAGATAAAAACTTCATATGTTTTGGCATAATGTAACACAACCTCTCTTACAAATATAATTAAACATTTATTTTATATAATCCGCATTGGTAATTAAGGAGGCTGTTATATTAATTAAAACAGTTATTATAACTTCAAATTAAGTACAAAAGATTGTTATAAAAATTTGTTTTGGAGTACAATTTAATTATGTTAAATACATTAATAAAAATGACAAATTCAACAATTAAAGTAATGGAAAACATTGTCGGAAAAGATAATGTCCTGTCAGACTATGAAGAATTACTGGCATATTCAACAGATTCAACAAATATAACAAATCCAAATGAAATAGCCGAAGTTGTTGTTTTTGTTGAAAATGTTCAACAAGTAAGCAAAATAATGAAATATGCTTATTCAAAAGCGAAACCGGTTATAGCAAGAGCAGCAGGAACAAATCTTTGCGGAGCTTGTTTACCTAAAAAAGGCGGAATAATAATAGACTTTGCGAAAATGAATAAAATTCTTGAAATCAGTAAAGACAATCTAATCTGCAAAGTAGAACCCGGGGTTGTTATTGAAGATTTACAAAAAGAAGTTGAGAAATTGGATCTTTTTTACCCTCCAGATCCATCTAATTTAAAAGCGTCAATGATAGGAGGAAGCATAGGTCTATCATCAGGAGGACCTCATACTTTCAAATACGGAGCTACAAAAGATTTTGTTATAGATTTAGAAGTAGTACTCTCAGACGGGACAGTAATGCATACAGGTTCATCTTGTTCAAAAGATGTAACAGGTTATAATATGACACAATTATTTGTAGGTTCAGAAGGAACATTAGGTATAATAACCCAAGCAACTATAAGGTTAATACCAAAACCTGACGCCAAAAGAGTAATGTTAGCATATTTTGATACTTTAGAAGATACATCAAGAACCGTTAACGATATAATTTCAAACCTAATAACTCCATCTGTTATTGATTTAATGGACAATAACACATTAAAAACAATAGAAAGCTTTTACCCTTGCAATCTAAAGACAGATAAAACAGCAGCTTTATTGATTGAAATAGATGGATTTAAAGAAATCTTAGACAGTCAATATAATAAAATTATAGAAATTTGTAACAGAAATAATTCCTCATATATACAGACAGCCTCAACAAAGGAAGAAGAAGAACGAATTTGGATTTCCCGCCGTTCATCATTTGGAGCCACTGCAAAACTTGCACCAAATGTATTAACGGAAGATGTTGTTGTTCCAAGAGAAAATATTGTTCCTTTAGTAAAAGGGATATGGGAAATCTGTAAGAAATATGAATTGAAAACATGTATAATGGGGCATATAGGGGACGGCAATATACACCCTAATATAGCACTCGATTTAAGAAATCCCGTTGAACGTTATAATTTCGACAGAGCCAAAACTGAGTTATTTGAACTTGCACTTTCACTAAACGGAAGACTATCAGGTGAACATGGTATCGGCTGCGAAAAATCTGAGTTTATAAGTAAAGCTCTAGATCCTAACAACTTAGAATATATGAAAAAGATAAAAAAATTATTCGACCCTAAAAACATACTAAATCCCGGAAAGATTTTTTAAATGACATACTGTATAATAAATTGCACGACAAAAAATAAAGAAGAAGCAATCTATATAGCAAAAAGTCTTGTAGAACGCAAATTAATTGCCTGCTGTAACATTGTTCCATCAATCACATCAGTATATGAATGGGAAAACGAGTTATGCTGTGATGAAGAATATCTAATGATCATGAAAACAAAAACAGAATTATTTAACGAAGTTGAAATTGTGATAAAGGAGCTTCATACATACGATACTCCGGAAATCATATGTATTCCTATAAATAATGGAAGCAGCGAATATTTATCCTGGGTAAATGATCAAACAAAATAAAGGAGCAATGCCATTTTTAACTTTTTAAGAAAAGAAAAAGAACCTGAATACACTGTAAAAATGAGCTATGACAAATCAAAGCCATTAACAAAAAGAAATCTCATTGCATTTTTAACCTCATTAAATATAGAAGTCCGAACAAATACAAAAGCAAGAGGAAACCAAGGGCTGTATCAAAAAAACAGAATTGATGTTGCAAGGGGTCTTGATGAAGAAAGAGCAATAGAAGTTTTAGTTCATGAGTTTTCTCACCATATACACTATAAAATAGATAAAGATTTTATAAAAAATGGCGGCAGTTTAGAAACTCTCTTTAAAACATCAGATATAACAGAAATAAAAGAAGAATTGATAAATGTAACAAAGTTAATTGATAAAAATTCAAGACTTCAAATATTTCTAAATGCAAAAGAAGAAGTTTCAAAAACCATAAAAAGTATGCAGAATGCCATACAAAGAGAGTACCCGAATTTTCAACGTTCCAAAAAATTTAATGAATTTGAAAAATACATAAAGAATTCTGATGCAAAATATCTTGTAAAATATGATGCAATAAAGCTAATGCAAGGTTTTTTCTTTAAAAAAGAACGCATTCTGACAGTAAAAAATATAGATAACGATTTTCCGGAAATGCCTTATGCCTTTAGAGTATATATAAGACTTTGTTCCCTTAAACGAAAACAATCTAAAATTACAAGAAGAATAAACAAATTAAATAAATATTATGAAAAGCCGACCGAATTATTTGCGAGATATGTGCAAGGTTATTTTTCAACACCTGAAACAATCTCAACAATTGCACCCATAACAACAAAAAAGTTCAATGAACTTTTGCAATCAGGCCACTATAAAGAAATGAAAGATTTGTTTGAAATTTTCAAGAAAAAAGAAATGTAAAATCTTGAAAACTTATAAAAAAAATATTAGAATCAGGTTATGAAAAAAGTAATAGCTTATGTTCATACTCATTGGGACAGAGAGTGGTACAGAGAATTTGAAGAATTCAGACTAAGGCTCATTGAAGTTTTTGATGAAGTATTAAAAAATTTAGAAACAGAAGAGCTGTCATATTTTTATTTTGACGGTCAAACTGCAGCATTAGAAGACTATTTAGAAATCCGTCCTGATAACTTAGAAAAAATAAAAGAATTAATTAAACAAAAAAAATTAAGAATAGGTCCATTTTACTGTTCAGCTGATAGTTTTCTGGTCTCTGGTGAATTATTATGCCGAAATATAGAACTTGGCTTATCAAAATCAAAAGAACTCGGGGAAACTGAGTTTATAGGCTATTTATCAGATACTTTCGGTCATAGTCAATGTATTCCAAGCATATTAAAAGCATACAATATAGATAAAGCCTGTTTATGGAGAGGATTAGGAAATCTTCCTTCTGATATTGATTGGCAAGATATAAAAACAACGTACCTTATACAAGGTTATTTCCAAGATTTTTTAAATACTTCTTGGTCTACTGAAAAAAAAGCAGAAGCACTAAAAAAATATATTGATAAAATTGCACAAAAAAGCAAAGATTACATACTTTTACCAATTGGAGCCGATCATTTAGCTATTGCAAAGAACTTAAAAAAACAAATTGAAGATTTAAATAAAATATATAAAGACTATAAAATAGAAATTAAAACGCCTTTTGAATATTTTGAAAAAATCAAATCAAGAACAAAAGTAAATGGTGAGTTTCTAAATAATGAACTTAATTTTATACTGCCTGGTGTATATTCATCAAGAATATATATAAAACAAGCAAATGCACATTCGCAATGGTTATTAAGCAGAATAGCAGAACCATTACAAGCATTAAGTCATTTTTATTTCGGAACAAAATCAAAACAAAATGAAATTAATCACGCATATAAAACCTTAATAAAAAATCACGCACACGATTCAATATACGGATGCAGTATAGATGAAGTGCACGATGAAATGCTCACCAGATTTAAGAAAACAGATACTATATCAAACGGAATAATAAAAAGAACAATTAGAGATTTATCACAAAATAAAGCTCCTCTTTCTGTTATAAACCTTTCAAATTTTAACTACTCCGGCAAAATTAAAATTAAAACAGAACAAAAACTTCCAAAATGGATGAATGCAATAAAAATATCATCTCAAAAAGGTTTTACGGATAATAAACTTTATAATATTCAAGAAATTCCAATAACAGAAGATATTACAAATATAAATGAATATCTTATAGATGTAAAAAATCTAGATTCATTTTCACTAACTCAAATTAAAAAAGAAAATATCTGCAATGAAAAATACATAAAAACAACAAAAAACTCTATAGAAAACAAAAACATAAAAATAGAAGTTAAAAACAATGAAATCAATATAACAGATAAGAAAAAAAATGAAGAATATAAAAATATAATAACAATTTCAGATAGAGCAGATATTGGAGACAGTTACAATTTTGGAGCATTAAAAAATGATACGCCAATTAATGCAATGTTGAATAAATATGAAGTTAAAGAATCAAACCAGCAAAGAGCAATTATAAAATTAAGCTATACTATTAATATTCCTGTAACTTCAAATTTAAAAGGTAGAAATAAAAAAACAAAAAAACATAAGCTTGATATATTTATAACGCTTTATAATCAAAATGAATTTGCAGAATTTGAGATTAATTGGGAAAATAAAAGTAAAGATCACATTCTTCAAATAGGATTTAATTTAAAAAATAAAATTACAAAAACAATTAATGAAGATTTATTTGGAACAGTAGAACGCAATTTTAATGCTGATTATGATATATACAAATATATTCCGGCTCCAAAAGGGAAAGAACTAAAGTATAATACTTCACCAATGCAAAGATTTATGTCAGCACAAAATTTTGCACTAATAACGAAAGGCAATTGCGAATACGAAATAAATAAACAAACAATAAATTTAACTCTTTTAAGAGCAACAGGCATTATATCAAATCCAAAAAATCCAACCAGAGGGACCCCTGCCGGCCCACCGATAAAAACTCCAAAACTACAATGCATAGGACCGAATAAAGCAAACTTTGCAATAGCATTTACAAATGAAGAAAAAGATTTATTCAGATTAACTGAAGAATTTTACACTGCATATGTTCCATTTTTTAGCAATCTAAAAAATAAAAAATTCAACTTAAAAACAAAAGATTTAATATATTCTATTTCAAAAAATGATAATAATTTGAAAATAAGAACATATAATACAACCACAAAAGAGATTAAAAATATTGTAATAAAAGATTAAAAATATTGATTTTGAAGCATTTTCAAGATAATATCTAAGATAAGTTCAGTTTGAAATTAATATAGTTACAGAAAAATAAAAATAATTTTTTCTGCTTTTGGAGGTAAAAATGTCAAAGAGACGTGTAGTAGTAACAGGTATGGGATGTGTAACGCCGTATGGTATAGGTGTAGATACATTATGGAATAACCTAAAAGCCGGAATAAGCGGAATAAAAGAACATAATTTGGATAAAGACAAACACTTGGTAAAAGTAGCAGGCCAAGTTCCTGTCGATTTAAATATAGATGAATATGTAGATCCAAAAGAAGCAAAAAGACTTGATAAAAGTATAATATATGCATTAATAGCAGCAGAAGAAGCATATAGAGATTCAGGTTTGGACTTAGAAAAAGAAGATAAAACAAGAATAGGAACGATTGTATCAACAGCCGCAGGCGGATTGGTTGTAGTAACAACAGGTTATAAAGATATGATGGCAAGAGGCTTTCACAAGTGTTCTCCATTTACAGTTCCAATGATGATAGCAAACATGGCATCAGGAAAAGTTTCAATAAAATATGGATTAAGAGGTCCAAGTAAAGCAGTATTATCAGCTTGTGCAACAGGTGCACACTCTGTAGGAGATTCGTTTAGAACAATTCAATATGGCGATGCAGATATAATGTTTGCAGGTGGTGCAGAATCAAGTGTATGTGATTTTGGTATAGGCGCATTTACAAGTGCTAGAACTTTATCAAAAAGCACAAGACCTGCAGAAGAAGTTTCAAGACCATACGATATAGAAAGAGACGGGTTTGTACTATCTGAAGGCGGTGCAGTTCTAATACTTGAAGAAAGAGAACACGCAATTGCTCGTGGAGCAAGAATATATGCAGAACTAACCGCATACGGACAAAGTTCAGATGCATACGACATGGTGGCTCCAGACCCAGAAGGAAGAGGAGCTGAACTAGCCATAAGAAATTGTCTAAAAGAAGCAAATAAAACACCTGAAGACGTTGACTATATAAATATGCACGGAACAAGCACTCACTTAGGTGATATAGCAGAATCAAACACAGTGGCAAGAATTTTTGGTGACAGAAATAAAAACAAAAAACTATGCGTAAGTTCAACAAAATCAATGACAGGACATATGCTTGGAGCAGCAGGAAGTGCAGAAGCAATTGTTGCAGTAAAAACAATCACAGAAGGAATAGTTCCTCCTACAATTAATATTGTAAAATTAGACCCCGAAGTAGCAGATTTAGACTATGTAGCAAATAAAGCAAAAGCAAAAGATGTAAAAGTTGCATTATCTAACTCCTTTGGTTTTGGCGGTCATAATGCAGTATTAATGTTTGAAAAAACATAACAAAATATTTTAATAAAAAAGTTTTATCAAATAGAATAATACAAAATGAATATTTTATAATTTCTAATTAATATAATCAAAAAATATAAGCTTGGTCGTTTATTAAACTATGTTTGGATAATCTATTCTTTTCTTGATGCAGAAAATGAAAAAATATTTGTACAGGATATTCTTTACAATTCAAAGCCAAGATAATGTAAATTTTTATCATTTCAAACTTTTTTAATAGTACTTTGGTATTGGACTTTTTATTCATCTGAGAAAATGTGTATAAATCCTTACTTATATTTTACCAAGGCATATATATTTATTTTATAGATATTAATGACAACTTTCTTGTTATTTTTTTTAATAAAGAGTGTGATTTTAAAGATGTGAACAAATTTGGCATAATATAAGAGCTTTCGGGGTAGTTCTTTCTCACGAACTTTATTATATCTACAAACTTATCATATTCTGAATTATTTTCACACCAGACAGACTGAGCTAGATAATTTGAACATAAATCAGAATTATTATTTCTTAATTCCCAAAACATAGCAACACAATCATATTTAAGAGACAACTCAATAAAATCTGGTATCTCCATATAATTTTCTCTATTTACAACAAAACATAAATATAGCTCACCAATATTACCTTGTTTCTTTTCATTAGAAATAAATTCTACATTTTTAAGAACTCTATTAAAGTCTGATCCCCTAACTATATTATTATAGGTTTTTTCAGTTGCAGCCGATAGAGTAATTTCTATCTTCTTTATACGATTTTTTAGATCTAACTTATTATAGAAAACCTCATCAAATAACAATCCATTAGTTAATAAGTCAAATTTAATTTTATCATTTAGAATAATTATTTTCTTTATTAAATCTTGACTATGTTTACTTGCGGTAATTTCCCCAACAGTAGAAACAGAAACAAAAAGAGCATTTTTTAGTAAAGGGATAAATATTTTTTTAAAAATTTCTTCATTCTCAAAATTTTTATAGTTTACACAATATCCTGGTTTATTTCTACAATATCTACAAAATACATTGCACATATCATCATAAGAAAATCTTACAAATCTTGGATATGGAGGGTTTAAAACATATGTAGAGTCGTATAAGTATTGTTTATTACAAATCATCGTATTACAAAGTGAAAAATCCTCATTTAAAATTTTTTCACGCAAAAGAATAGCATTAGGAGAATACCAGATATCATCAAACGAAGAAGCTCTAAAAATATTACCAATAAAAAAACCTTTAGGAAGATAAAATGGACAACAAGTATAAACATCTCCATTAGAATAGATTTCAATCTCATCAAAAGGTTTATAACAAAAATTAGCCACTTAAATTCCCAGAAGTATGTAACATTGGAAGTATATAATAAAAAAGAAAGTAACGCAAACATTAAAATAATAATAAATATATGTTATAGAAAGAAAAAATAATTTAATAGTAGATATATAAATTATTAAATATATTTAACATTTATTTTCAAAAGTAATATAAATGCAGATAAAAATTTTTTCTAATTCGTGAAACTTTATTATTTATTTAATTATAAATTCAAAAAAAAGGAGTTAAATGAATTAATCATCTAACTCCTCTAAACTTGAATCCGGCAACTAGCTATCTTCTATAGGCTCCACTCCGCCAAGTAACATCAGTGCAAGTAGTCTTTACGACCGTGTTCGGAATGACTCTGCCGAGAAAAAAGATTAATTATCTTTTTTCGAGAGGGGGTGGTGTCCTCTTCTATCAAAAAAAAGAGTTAAATGAATTAATCATCTAACTCCTCTAAACTTGAATCCGGCAACTAGCTATCTTCCCAGGCGGTCCTCCGCC
>CALUUJ010000020.1 GCA_944323935.1 Candidatus Gastranaerophilales bacterium
TGATGTTAAACCTACGAATATTAAGTTAAAAGACAGAGCCCAAAGAATTGTTTCTGAAATAGCTCATTGTTCTCAAGCTGAAGCAAAGGTAGTTTTAGAATCCAATGAATATAAAGTAAAAGAAGCTATACTGCAAATAAAATATTCAATATCATTCGAAGAAGCAAATGTAATATTATCTAAATATAATGGTGTTCTTAGTAAAGTTTTTGCTAATTTGTAATAAAAATTAAGAAATAGTAAATTTTCTTTCTTTATCTGTTTTTACTTGGTAAAAGTAAAAGTGGTAAATATGAGAATAAGTAGTAATTATAGTTTTCTAAATATAGATTCAAATAAACCAGCAAACAAAGTTAGAGTAAGTAATAAATTAAATAAAAATCCTTATTCTGATACATTTGTAAAATCAACACCTGCTTTCAAAGGATCAAAAGAAGAAGATTCATTTAGTACGTTGTTTGACAATGCATTTAATATTTTTGCGAAAGAGGCGAGTTCTTTTTTTACTAAATTAAGTGATATTATTCGTCAAACTCGACGAGAAACCGAAGTTGCAGCATATATAGCTGCCTTTTCAGATAAATCTGTTAGGAAAATTATGCTTGCAAGAAAAAAAGATAAACTTGCAACAATTAATTTAAATGTTTTTCAAAGTTTTAATTTTGATATTGAATTTATAAATAAACTGTTTGAGAATGCAAATATAAAATCAATTTTGGCACTAGATGCTTTTATTAGAACATATAATTGTGAATCTGGCACGAGAAAGGTTTTTAAGGGGCAGGAAATTGAAGCTGTAAAAATATATGGATTTCTGAATTGTAAAGATAATCTATCTAAGTTTCCTGAATTATTATTATATTTATATAATCAAGAAGCAGATAGTCAAAATCCAGATTATACAAAATTGGATAAAACAGCTGACTTTTTGAAAAGAGTTGGGGTACTTAAATTTAATGACTTTGATAAGAAATTCTCTTTTTTGAGCCCCAGATTTAATGATTTTGAAACCATTTCTGATAAAGTTGATGCTATTGAATATTTACAAACAACTTATGATGATAAGATGGCTTTATTAGCTGATATTATCAAACAATCTGGTTTGCCTCAAAATGTTGATCCTGAAAAAATATATGCTTCCGCAACTGATATTATTGAGTATTTTTACGAGAAAAATAACGGAGAAAACTTGAATGGTATAGAAGAAATAATAGATTATATTGCTTTACAAGGAAAATTAAAAACCCAAAGTTTAAAACAAATTTCTTCAAGTTATAACGATTTTAAAAATCCTGAAAATAAAGTTGATTTCTTTAAGTTTTTGAAAGATTGTAATGTTTCAATATCTGATTTTAATGCATTATCAGGCAGATTAATAATTTCAGATGTTGATATTAAAACGATTTTATCTAATAAAGAAATTCTTTTGCAATATATTTCTCAGATAAAAGGTATAAAAGAAACTGAAGGATTTGATTATTACAAAAACTTTAAGGATGTTATCAATGCTTTATATGATGAAACTGAAAATCCGGAAGGAATAAGAAGTTTTATTGAATTAGCTGATAGATTTAATTTTAAAAATACTGATTCTGTATTGCAATTTTATAATAGAGCCTCTGAAACGAAAAAACGCAATATTACATCTCAAGAATTGCGTGAATTTATTGAATTATTTAAATATTCGAATTCTACATCTTTATTTGCAGATGCAAAAGCACAAAATATCTCTGTAGTAGAATTATTAAACAAGGAAAAACAACAGTTTCTATCTGTAAAAGATGATATTGATTCTTTTATATATTCAGATAGTACTGCATTTTTTGCAGGGCAATCTGCGCTTGAGATATATAAAAAATATCGCGAATTATTACTCGAAAATAAAGAAAATGTTCAGTCTATACTTCAGAATATTGTGGAATTCGATGTTCAAAATGCAAATCAATATTCGCAAAAAGCATTACAAGTTAAGCCTTTTACTAAGTTTTTTAAAGATAAAGAATCAATGTTATTATTCTTTACTGAAAATGATATAAAATTTGATGATTCGGATGAAGATACTATATATAGAAAGAATTGTATTGAAATATTTGATGCTCTATATGACGAAGATGACAAAGAAATGTCTTTTGAGAGAATTAATTATATAGCGAAATCAGGTTTCTTGGTTAAATCTCAAGCAAAATTAACAGAATTTCTATTGAAAATGTCATCTAAAGATACAAGAAGAAAAGTAATGTCTATAATTGCAGATAAGAAAATTCCATCGATAAGTTCATTGGAAAAGTTTTTTAAGCAATATAGACTGCCAAATTCTAAAGGAGCTGAATTGCTGGAATATCTGCAGAATCTTCCAGCGGATATTGATTTCTCAAAAAGTATAGAATTATTAAATTCTATCCAAGAAAAAATTGATAGTTTGAATATTCCTATTCAGATAAATAGTAGTAATATAAATAGTATTAATTTGGATGAGATTAATTCTAAAAAGTCTGTTTCTGCAACCGCTTTAATTAATATTTTAGATGATATGTCATGTTCTACCGATGATGCTAATTTTATTGTTTCTCTTCCCGGTGCAACTAAAAATGTTGAATCTAATACTTTTTCACCATATAGAATTGCACAGGAAATAGCATCCAAAATAGATAAGTCAGGTGAATCTTATCAAAATATATCACGATTATTAGGTATAGACAAAGTATCATTAAGTTTACCGAGAGATTGTTCGTATTATTTTTATGTAAAAGCAATTGAACAAGCGTTACCAAAACAATTTGTTGACTTTGTAAATTCTGATGAGTGGTTGAAATTCTCGAATGATGAAGTTTGTTCTGCTAATCTTGTATTGCATGCCCGTCTTCGTGCAATAGACAGGTTTGCATTAAATGATGCAGATAATATAGATGTTCTTTATAAAGATGAAACTATATCAAAACTAAAAGATTTATTGAAAACAGTCTATACGACATCACCAATAGATATAAAAGGAGCTGACTTATCAAAACGCTTTGTTGCTGATTTTGTTCATGGTTCTAATGTAATAGAAGCTGTTTTTCTTAATAACGGCGAGATGATAACAATAGTTCCCAAAAGAAATTCTAAGAAAGCTTAGTCTTCTTCTATATATGAAACTACTTTGTTAATATTTTCGTCAAAACTGGATAGTTTTTCTGCTATGTTATTTAATACAGAATTAGCATTTTGTTGATTTGTAAGATTTTCATTTGCTGCTGTTATTTGAGTCGCAATATAATTAAGAATATCTTTTATTTCATAATTTTTATTGTCTTCACTCATTGCTTCAATTAATTTATCAAATTTGGATCCTAATGTCTCAATCTTTTCTTCTAAAGCATTAATTTGTTTTGATTGTTGGTTAATTTTTTCCTGCATTAAAGTTTCCAGTTCGGTAAGTTTATTTGAATTTTCTTCTGAAAGTTTATCAATTCTTTCATTTAGTGAATCAATATCAGGTGTTAGTGCCGTGTTCAATTGGACAATAATACCTGTTAATAAACTTTTTATTTCTGAAATGTCATCTGTTTTGTAATTTGAGAAAGATTCATCAAGTTCATCAAATCTTTTAATTAAGTTCGTGATATCTTCTTTTATGTCTGATTTATTTTCAAAGATATCTAATGGATTTTCTTTTGTACTTTTTAACTCCGAAATGTCATTTTGCATTGAATTTAAGACATTACCGGTTGCATCAATCCATTCTGCCAAGTATATAAAGGCATTATTTAAATTTCTTGTTGCATTGGTGCTACTTTGTAATAATCTCGCCATTTCATTAATTTTCTCGCCGAGTAATGCATATTTTAGCTCAGGATTAAATTCTTTTCTTTGATTATCTAATTCTTTGATTGTATCTTTAAATGCATCTAAATATGTTTTAAATTGTTTGTTTGCGTCATCGGCTGAAAGTATCAGCTTATTTGTTCTTATGCTTATACTTGAAATATCATTATTTAATTCTGCAAATTTTTCTTTTAATGAATTAATGTCATCAGATGTTACTTTTGTTTTATCATCTAAGAATTTATGCAATTTTAGAAAATCAGATTCAATATCTAACAATGTATAGATATATGTTTCGGTATCACCTTTTGTTGTGCTTGTAATTGCATGAAGCTCTCCAGATAAATCTTCAAGTTTATCTTTAAGATTTGGAACATCATCTATAATTTTACATGCTCTTGAAAGAGTTTCTGTAATCTCATCAATTTTTAAATTAAGATTATCATTGGTTTGGGTGTATTTTGTATCTAATTCTTCGCTTTTTTGAGCAAAACCGTCAATTTTACTTACCCATTCATTTAATAATCCTATATTTTCATATATTAAATCTATCTTTGATGACATTAAATCATCTTCGAATACAGTACTTATATTTGATACCTTATCAGATATTGTATCAACTTTGTTTGCCCATTCATTTATAGCAGTTAAATTTTCATATACAATATCCATTTTATTGGTTAAGTCTTCAAAATCTAAGTCTTCTGACAAAGAAGAATCTATACGACTTTTTATTGTATTTAATGTGTTTGTTATATTTTTTGTATCTTCAGCAAAATTACTTAATAATGCTATCTTTGATTGAATATTAGTCATTGAACTATCTACATTGTCAATTTTCATAGTCCAATTATTTAATGCACTTATACTTTCATATATAATGTCAATCTTTTCAGCAACATCATCAAAGTCAATATTTTCACCCAATCTTGAATATACATTTTCAATTGATTGGTTAATATATCCTACTTTTTCAATCCAAGCATTGATTATTCCTAAACTGTCATATATCTCACTGATTTTTGCAATTTGGTTTTCAAAATCTTTATTTTCAAAATCTGTGTGAAATTTTGCAAGTCTTACCTGCACTTCTTTTATCAAGACATTTGTTTGTCTGATATTTTTCTGTTGCACACTAGTTAAGTCTGTCATAATTGAACCAATGTCTTCAAGATTTGGAATATTCTCTATTTTTGAAGATATTTGTTCTATGTAGTTTGTAAGTGTTTGATGAAGATTTGCAAGTTGAGTTTCTAAGTTTTTTATGTTCTCAGAATAGTTTTCGCTTTTTGAACTTTCTTTAATAGCTGAAAGTTCATTGAATATATTTTCGTTTGTCTTTAGTGCTAAATCTAATTGTTGCTTTTGGTATTCTTCAAACTCTGCGCTTGTTAAAGCAAGATTTTGCACATTTTGAAGGTTTTCCAAGTGTTGTGAAACGCTGCTTGTTGAATCTTTTAATGTATTAATATCATTATATAAATCTTTTAAAAGAGCATCATTACAACTATCAACCTGCATTGCAATATTTTCAAGTTTTTCTTTAATCTCTTCAAAATTTAATTTTGCTTGAGTATCTGTAATAAGGTTTTCTATTGATTCAACTGAATTCTTTATATCAAGGACATCCAGTTCTTTAACAGAATCTATATTATTAAGCTTTTCACATACTTCTTCCAAGATTTCTTCGTAATTATTTTCAGCAGCCATTTTGCACTCTCTATTTTTCCACTTTATTAATTTTTATTTTATCAAACATACGCTATTACTGCACAGTTTGTAGTATTATTTTGTTCTTGTTTGTTGCTCTGTCTATGAAAGCCTTGTGTTTATTGGATTTCCTGAAAAACAAATATTACAAATGATTAAGCTTATTGCTCTGAAATTTCTTTGATTTTATATAAATCTTGTTTTGTTAACCATCTTGGTGAACCATCCAATTCTGAATGATTTCTTAATAGATATGAAGGATGGAAAATTACTGTCGTATCAATATTGTCAAAAAGCTTGTACCATTTGCCTCTTATTTCAGAAATTTTTATTTTGTTTCCTAAAAATGATTTTGCACTCGTTGCACCGCAAAGTACAATTACTCTTGGGTTAACAGTCTTAATTTGCTCCAAAAGATATTTTTCACATAGTGATTTTTCGTCATCTGTTGGTACTCTATTTTCAGGTGGTCTGCATTTGACTGTATTACATATATAAAAATCATTTTTTCTTGAAAATCCACATTCTTCAATTAGTTTGGTAAGTAATTTACCTGCTCTTCCTACAAATGGAATTCCTGTCGCATCTTCATCAGCTCCAGGTGCTTCTCCTATTAGCAGTATTTTGGCATTTGGATTTCCGTCTGAAAATACTATGTTTTTTCGTGTCTTTCCGAGTTCACACTTATAACAATTTTGGCATTCTTCTTTTATTTGGTTTAATTTTATTTCTTTTTCTTTTGTCATATTTGACTCCTGATTCATTTATATATTCTATTTTATATTAGTTAAAATAACAATACAAATGAGATATTAGCTTTTTTAAACAAAAGTATAATTAACAAATATAGTTACTAAGTCCAATGAAGCCAGATGGTAAATCTTGTATTATATAAAAGTAAATCCTCAACTCTTCTGATTGCTTATTCTTAGTGCTCATTCCCCTTCATTGAAGGGGGTTTTCTTTTTTATATGGGTCTGGTTAGTGTTAAGGGGATGTCTTTGGGATAAATATCTTCTGTAACACCAGAACAACCTGTTATAAAGAAAAAGTCAAAATTGTCACCGGGTCTTATTCCCAGATCATCAAAAGGAATACAAGTTTCGAAAATTTCTTTATGAACATATTTTATATGGTGGCCCCATTGAAGTTCCCATAATCCGTCTTTTACTGCAGTTGAAAATTGAAGTGGATATTTTCTGTTGCTTGTTACTGCAAATTTGACTTCATGTGTATAACCGTCAAGCAAAATAGGGTGTATAAAATCTTTTTTATTTGTAGTTCTTGATGGCGAAGTAAGGGCTAACAAATCATTGTATGCCTTTATGTATATATAAATTGAAAAATATTCTTTATAACTTTCTTTGCTGTCAAGAAGATATTTGTTTATATCAAAGCGTATGTATAAATTATCCTTATCTGTACCAAAATATATTCTGTTTAATATTTTGTTTTCTTGAATGACCGGACCATCGGGAATATCAATACAACCAGCGTACAACCATTCATCATTATCTTTTGCCATGCCATTTATTAATGGCGTTATTTGTCTTTTGGGGGTTCTTAATGGTTTTCCCATGTATGACATTAATGGCATTTCCAAATAGCTTGGTATTGGTCTTTCCATTATTGTATATACATTCTTTAGGTGTTCTCTAAACATAAAGTCGAAAATATGGTCTTGACCCGAATTATTGGGTTCTCCATACCACCAAAACCAGTCCGAACCTTCTGCAATATAAATTTCAGAAATTGCATTTTTAATTTGCTCTTTTGTTAATCGTCCTGATTTCTCAGCTTCTTTTAAGTCATTTCTTGCTTGAACAAGATATTTCCAAGCCAAATTTTTTGTTGGTTCTGCAATCCATAATTGGAATTCTTGATTAACCCAAGAACCAGGGGCTACTTTTTTTAATTGTTTTTCTATTTTTTTGTTTTGATTTACAAAATCGCTTATTAATACTGTTTTAATATTCTTATCGTCATTAATGAGTGAATATAGTCTTTCTAAAAATATAGAACCGTCTTCCGGATATGATTCCCAGCTGTTTTCACCGTCCATTGCTATAGTTAGTATATGCTTTTTATCAGGTGAGTTTTTAAGTTTATCATGAACTGTTTTTATTCTGTCAAATAAATCATTGGCACATAAAATACTGTCGTGATGAGGGTACTCGAACCCTATTAGATTTGGAATGACAGAATCTCTGAATATAAGATTTATTTCCTTGTCTTGTTTTGTTTTGTATAAATATAATGAACAAACGTCATAAGGGTCTTCATAGCATCCTCTAAAATCTCTTACAAATTCTTTTTTTAATGAATTTGATAAAACGCTTTCATCGGATATAACCCATTTTGCGCCAAGATTTGCAAGTACATCAAGTGTCTTTTGGCTTATACAATGTTCACTTGGCCATATACCTTGCGGCTCTTTCCCAAAAGTATTTTTTATTTTTTCAAAAGCCATTTTAACTTGTTCTTTAACATCAACTATTAATGAAATTTTACAATCAGGAAGTTGGTGTTTTAGAAATGGTGTTTTTAAATCTTTAGGATTTATTAATATAGGTAGGATAGGATGATTATATGGGCTTGTTAATATTTCTATCCTGCCGTCATCTTGGTATTTTTTAAAAGTTGGAATTATTTGTTTTATTATTTTTCTGTTTAGCTCTATTAATCTTTTTCTGTCCTCAAGATTATAATTAGCACCTTTTTCTTCAAATTCTCTTAATTCCGGAAAAACTTTTTTCCATATTGGGTCAAACCATACCAGATTGAATAACATCATAATATCTGCATATTCTTGAAGCGAAAAATCATTTATTCCAACTTCAGAATCACTGTATCTCTTATTGTATAGCTCATTATATCTCGGATTCTTTGATATAATATTTTCATAGTTAGCATCAAAAAAGTAGTTTAAAATATATAATTTATCATCATCTGTAAGTTCATCAGTTGGTGTTATTGTTAGTTTTGAATGTATATCATGACCATCATTATATGCATAGTCTTCTATCGTGTCTATAAGAGCCGGAACAATGCTAAAATTTAATTTTAGATTTGGGAACTTGTCAAGTATAAGTAACATGTCAAGATAATCTTTAATGGCGTGCAATCTTGCCCAAGGCATCAGTCTTATGCCGTTTGGCTGCGTTTGATAATTCGGCTGGTGAAAGTGCCATACGAAAGCTACTGATAATTCTTTTTGCATACTATACTTCCTGCTTAATAGAATGATAGCATTTTATTCTCAAATATACAACCAAATTATATTTTAGCCGTTTTCTTAAAATGTTAAGATATTTAACAAATATATGTAATCAACAAATACATTACTATTGTTGGGTGTTGAGTGTATTATATACATTAAATATTATAAAAAATTATTTTAGGTACTATACAAGAAATAAAAATAATGATTTAATATTCTGAAAGGATAATTTTATAAGTGTTTTTCCCTTGTAAAGAAAAAGTTTTAGTCGTAAGACTATTAGGGAGAGGAGATTTGGAATAAATCCAAACTGGCCGCAACGGAAATAGCGGCTTTTTTATTATATTAAAAGAGCCCTATACAAGTACGATTTTGTTACCTGTGAATGCTCCACAGGTGGGTAAGTGCCTTAACAAATCCGTTTCCTGCTGCTTGGCAGGTCTACTGCATTGTTATTAGAGTCATCTTTCCCTATTAATCAAGATGTAGGAACAAAATAAATACCCGTATAGAGCATTAGTATTATAACACTTTATTTTTTGTTTTTCACTAGTTCTCTTATTAGTTTTTTTGCTTCTCTCAATTGTTTGTCATTTTTTTGTGTGAATATGGTATCTTGTTTTATTGTTATATCTGGAGTTAAGCCTCTTCTGTATATATCCGCTCCATTAGGGAGGATATATTTATCTGTAGTTAATATAAGACCGGTAGAGTTGGCCATTGGAATAACTTGTTGAATTGAGTTCTTTCCGTAACTTTTTTCACCTATTAAAATTGCATTTAAGTTGTCTTTTAATGTTCCTGCTAAAATTTCTGCTGCACTAGCTGTATTCTTATTTATTAAAATGACAACCGGCTTATTCTTAAAGACTTTTTCCCCGTCCGAATATATTTGATATTTTGTGTTTATTCTGGATTGTATACTGACAATTTTTCCTTGATCCATCATATAGTTTGCCATCTGAATGGCATTTGCAAGTACGCCACCATAATTGTTTCTTAAATCAATAATTATTCCTTTTGTATTATTTGTTTCTATAATAATATTCTTAAAGTCTGAAACTGCTTTTCCTCCCATTATATTTTCAAGTGTTATAATCCCGATATTATCTTTTGTTATTTTGTATTCCATAGTTTTTATAGGAATTGCTTTCCTCTTTAGTTTTTTATTAATTAAAATATTTCCTCTTTTTATTGTAATATCAATTTCTTTATTACCCGATGCTTCAATATTATTTATAACATTTTTTATCTCTAATCCGTTTGTTTTTTCACCATTAATTGATATAATTACATCTCCAGGTTTTATGTCTGCAGTTTGTGCCGGTGAATTATCCATTATATGATTTATTACAATATTTTCACCGGATTTATTAAAAAGAACACCTATACCTGTGATTTGAGAGTCTATAATAATTTTTTGTTTAGAAAATAAATCAGACTGCAAAAATTTACTGTATTGATCATTTAAACTTGCAAGCATACTGTTTATTGCTATATTTGCATCTTCAATTGTTTTAATATGTTTTACATATCTTATTCTCCATTTTGACCAATTCTGATTATTTAGTGTTTCATCTACATATGAATTTTTTGTTATTCTCCAAGCATTTATAAAGAGGCGTTGCGGTGCTATATTCTGCGATATGGTTATTTTTTTCAGTAATTTATGGATAACATTAATGTTAATATTATCTTCAGGTCTGACAAAGATAGTTAAAATAATTATTGTAATAATTAAGAATATTGAATAAAATATTATATTTTTTTGTTGGACTTCTTTATTCATTCAGTTTATACCTACTGATATTTTATACTTTTTCATTTCTTTATACAATTATTTTCTGGTAAAATCTTCATTTTATCTGATATAATGTAATTTATGAAAAATCTATTTAAGGATTGTTTGTATATATTTTTTGTTGTACTGGTGATGTTTTTTCTTAGTGATCAACCATCATTTTCTCGTACAATGAAATTTGTACAGTTATCAGATATACATTATTCATTAATAAGAGATGATACCAGCTATAAACTTTTATCAAAAACAAGACCTTTATTAAAAGATGCAATTAAACAAATTAATGCTCAGAAGAATATAAAATTTGTCATGATTACAGGTGATGGTATCGATAAACCGACTAAAGATTCTTTATATAGTCTTACTGATGAGCTTAATACTCTGCATTATCCTTGGTATTATGTTTTAGGTAACCATGATACCTCTACTGACGGATATCTTACAAAAATAAGATTTGTTGAAATTCTTAAAGAAACAAATCCAAATTATCTTTTTGATTCGACATATTATACATTTAAACCTCAAAAGGGTTATCGAGTAATAGTTTTAGATGGAGCAAAGAATAAAGGCATTTCTTCTCATGGTATTTTGCCAGAAGAACAATTACTTTGGCTTGATAATACACTGAGTAAATCGAAGAATGATACCGTTTTGATTTTTATACATTTTCCATTATTGCCTCCTTATGAATCAAAAGGGCATGAAATCATAAATGCAGATGAATTTAAAGCAGTATTGAAAAAATATAATATGCCAATTGCAATATTCTCCGGTCATTATCATGCTGCTAAGATTACTAAAAGAGGGAATATTCTACATGTATCATCACCATCTTTAGCCGGTTATCCTAATGCATTTCGAATAATTGAAGTTACCAATAAATCTAAACAGACAATTTTTAAGTTTGATTTTTGTGAAACGAATATGAAAGATTTACAAATGAAAACTAAGATTATGACATTCGGAGGTGCCATATATTATGGAAAACCTAAAGACAGAACAGCAACAATAACAATAGAAAAGAAGTAAGAATCTATGAAAAAATCAGATTTTAGAGTTAAATTTTGGGGTGTTAGAGGATCTTATCCTGTTGTAAACAAAGATTTTTTAAAATATGGAGGTAATACTTCTTGTGTTGAAGTTATAGCAGGTTCTCATCGTATAATACTTGATGGTGGGACCGGACTTATTGCTTTAGGTGATAAAATATTTAAAGATCATATATCATCTGCAGATAATGTTTTTGATAGAAAACCGATGAATATAACCCTTCTCCTTAGTCATATTCATCAGGATCATATTCAAGGATTAAATTTTTTTAAACCAATTAATGTTCTGACCACTCAGTTTTCTTTATTCGGATATAGCGGTTTTGATTCTAATTTAGATGAAACCTTATCGGAATTAATATATGGAAAATCTTTTCCGTTAAATTTATATGATATAACTGCTGATTGTAGTATTACTGATATTACGGAATCAGAAATTATTGTTTTGTATAAAGATAATGAAAGACCAATCTTAAAAAGAATATCATCTATTGATGATGTAAAGCCTAAAGAGAATGAAGTTATTATTTCATTTATGAAATCTAATTCTCATCCTAATTTTGGTGTTATGTGTTTCAAAATCAGCTATAAAGACAAATTTCTTGTTTATGCTACAGATACAGAGTGCTATTTTGGAGGTTCAAAAAAACTTGAGTTATTTGCAAAAGACGCAGACTTATTAATTCATGACAGTCAGTATACCACAGAGGATTATCTTTCCAGCGTAGCGCCAAAACAAGGTTTTGGTCATTCAACTTTTGATATGGCTTGCCGCGTTGCAACATATGCAAATGTTAAACAGCTTGCTTTTTTCCATTTTGATCCTTCATATAATGATGAAAAATTGACAAATATAGAAAATTTCTTTAAAAATAAAAATAAAAATTATTTTCTTGCAAAAGAAGGTATGGAAGTTTGTCTTTAAGAAAATTATTAATAGCTTTTTTATGTGTTTTTTTTATAGGGCTGCATTGTCATGCTGACCAAACCATCGAGGCTGAGAATAATGCATACAGGCATAATAATCAAGGGATTATATATTTGAAGGAAAAATATTATTTTGGTGCAATAAAAGAGTTTAAAATTGCTATTGATTTATTGCCAAACTCTCAGGCTACGGCTGTTTATTATGTTAATTTAGGAAAAACCTATGAAGAAATCGGTTATCCTGAATTGGCCAGACCTTGTTTCGAAAAAGCTGTGAGTATTAATGTTTTATGTTTTGATTACTATTTAAAACTTGCTGAGAATTATAAAAAACTTGGTATTGTTGATGAGAAATTAATAGAATTTCAAGGTAAAACAGAGTCTCCCTTAAATGAAATTATGGTTGGGCTTCTTTTTATTCAAAAAGGAGATATTTCAATAGGGGTTACTGTTTTGGATGAATTTTGTAATAAAGAAACTAATCTTCTTATAACTACCGGAGTTAAAGAATATATAAACAAAATTACAAAGTCTTTATAATAATTTCTTATGGTGAGAATCTGTTCCGCCTGTTTTTATTAAATTATATTTTTCTGCAATTTGAGTAATTGTTTTTTTGGAATGAAATTTTAAAATTCTTCTTAATCCGTTATAAGGATAATAAGTTTCTATTCCTTCGAGTCCTATATCTATTAATTTTTTTACAAATGAATCAATATTTAAGCACCAATAGCAAGCCGGATGTGCTAAAACAGCTATTCCTCCGGCTTGATTTATTTTTTCTATAACTGTTTTAGGGTTTCTTAATTTAAATAATCTGTATAGATTAAATCTTTTACCAATATTATTTACTGCATACAAAGATTTTATTTCTTCATTATCAATATCTATTCCGTAACCAATTATGTGTATTAGAACACCTTGGAAAAAACAATCAAATTCAACTGCAGGTATAATAATTTCCTCTTTTAAAATATTTGTAGATAAGTATGCGTCAATAGTATTATGGTCAGAAATGGCAATATATTTCTTACCTTTTCTTTTTGCTTGTTCTACAATTTCATATGGTGTCATTTCCCCATCTGATTCGCAAGAGTGTATATGTAAATCAACATTTTTATAGTAATCTTCTTCTTTAAAAGATAATAACAAGTTTTTTAAATTTTCTTTTATCATGATAAACTTAACTCAATAATATACAAATATATGCTAATATAAAACATAAAAAAGAGGAAGTATGGCAAGAAAAAAATCTAATAAAATAATTGATGTTTTCCTAATATTTTTTTCAAGTATTAAAACATATTTTTTATACTTAGATCAGTGTGTTAAATATTTATTATTTCCTATTTTCGGGCAGTTAATAAGTTTGATAATATTGTTTACTATTGTATATTACTTCAATACTAATATTGATAATATTAGGAATATTTCAGCTTTTTTTGAAGATGATAAACATTTATTTGTTATCTATAGTTTGACATTATTGCCATTTTTAATTGTTTTTATTAAGGCTGTTTATGATTATATTATTGCGTTTTGTGCTTTGAATCTTTTGTTTTATACTGTATCAAACAAGAAAAAAGTTAAAGATATTGATTTTAGTGCTAATAGAAAAGTAATCGAACGTAAAATTATTAATTATGTAATATTAATGTTTTTAGTTACATTTTTATTGATTGTTCCACCATTGATTTTTGTTGCGCCAATAATATGGGTATTTTTGAGCTTGTCCTTTCAAGTTTTGTCTTTTGAAAACGATATATCAGGACAACGGGCTATCTCAAGAAGTATTGAACTTGTGAAGGGAAATGTTATACCAACAGTAATATTATTATTGCTATGTTCTATTGTTACATATTGGTTTTTACCTAGTATGTTTATTTGGGCTTGTGAAAAACTTTCCTTAATCACCTTTATGATTGGAAGAATAGAAACTTTTGTAAATTTATTAAGTCTTGATTCTTTAAATGAATTGTTATCTATTATAAACTTTAAGCTAGATTCTTTAACCATAGCTAAATATATGGCAGAAAATGTTGTTACTTTAATTGTTATAGCTTTTACTTTACCATTCAGATGTTGTTGTTTTACTCAGTTGTATAAACTTTATGATTCAGAAAAGATTAAAGATTTCTCTAAAGAATCCGATGAAATAATTGTAAGGGCAACGGGTAAAAAGAGAAAGAATTAATTAGGGATAATGTTTAAATGTAAGAAATGTAATTCAATTGATAAATTTGAATTAATGTTTAGTCCGTTATATACGGGATCAAAAGAATATGATGTAACTTATACTAAAAATAATGATATAAAAATAAATGTGGATGGCTATACTTTTATTCCTGATTTATCATTTATGAATAATCATGCAGTTTGCAGATATTGCGGTAATATTAATTGTTGGGATTATAAATAATGTTGCATATGCAACATTATTTTAGACTCTTACAAATTTAATTCCCTTATTTCTATTAAATTGGTACAATAATAATTGTTTTAGAAAATAAGGTGATTTCATGAAAAAGAAAAAAGAGCAGAAAGATTATTCGTTTTTATTAAATATATTTTTTTTAGCTATCTTTTTGAGCATAGGGGTGTTTATATATATATCAGGCGGAAAAAAAGATGCTGTGACTTTAGTAAAGCAAGTTGAAAAGTCTTATCAAAAAGAAATTAAAGAACAAACAAATCAAAAATCGACTATACCTAAAGAAGTACAACAAAAAACTAATAAAGAGATTAAAAATCTTCAACCATTTAGATCATATAATTATAAATATACTTATACAATTGATATCCAAGGTTTCGTGAAACGTTTTGAAATTGATATTCCTATCCCTTTGAATGAGAATGAAAAACAATATATTTCTAATATGAAATCATCAATAAAGCCAACTAAATTGTATAGTGATGGAGTTAATACAATTGCTCAATATACTTTTCATGATATTGGTTCGCAACGTATGAATATTGTATTAGAAGGGACAGCAAAGGTCAGAACTTATAATATTAAGAATGCAAAGATTATAAATAAAAATTTAACTCCGGAAAAAGATTTAAGCCGTTATTTGAAGCCGGAACCTTTAATTGAGTCTAATGATCCTTATATTAAAAGTATAGCTAATAAAATTAAAGGTGATACTCAAGAAGAAGTTCTGCAAAATATTTATGAATACATACAAAATAATATGAAATACACAATTATGGGTAATATAGGCGCTAAAAAAGCATTACAGCAAGGACGCGGAAAGTGCACTGAATATGCTGCAATAATGATTGCTTTATGTAGGGCTAAAAATATTCCTGCCAGAATGGTATTGGGTAATATTGCAAGAGAGAAATATACTCAGCATAATTGGGTTGAAGTATATTATGATAAATATGGATGGGTTATGTATGATCCTACTGTCCAGCCTGTTAATGTTAATGTACGAAAGAGTGGGAAAATTGTTAGAGTTGAGAAAAGATACGATACTTCTGTTGATATAAACTATATTACAGCTGGAAGAAATAAACTTTCTACATATACGACTTCATATTCTGTCAGAGAATCTTCTAACGGAAATGCAAAAGTTGAAGAGAAAATCATAATTAATAAATTAATGTAATAAATATATAATAGTGTATTATTATAAATATTATGATTGGTTCTTGTGGAAGTAAATTAAACAAGTATTAAATTTATTTAAGAAGAGTTTTATATTTTCGTTAGTATTTATTAAAATCCTTTTTAAATATTTAAAAATATTTTCTAATTAAAATTTTTTAGAACTTATTATTTAATTTAATCGTTTGGTATTTTCTTAAGAAATAAGTTAATGTATAGGATTGCTTTTTGTTATTTTGCTATGCTACATAATAATATTTTATTGTTTTGGTCAATATAAAGAACATCAGATTTTTAAGGTAAATTAGCAAACAAGTTAAAAGATTAAGAAATATTTCAATTTTGCATAAAAATATTAATATTTCTGAATTTGTGCCGAAATAGATAATTATATATGAATGTAAGAAAAAGGATTGTTGGATGAACACAGAAATCTCTAATTCGCAATGTTGGACAATATTAAAATCATTAGCGCAGAAAGCTGGAGTTGAAGGTAATATAAATAAACAAGATGTAGAAGAGATTATGAAATATGCCGATACAAACAATGACGGTAAAATTTCGTATGATGAATTTCGAGCTACTGCAAAAGATCAAGTTGATGTAACAGAAGAACAATATTTAAGTGCTTTTAAAGTTATTTCAAAAAACGATGGCGATGATGCTACAATTTCTGATGATGACATTACAAATGCAATTACAGACTTTTTAAATGGTATAGGCTCCTCTGGTTCTACACAATCTTTAGATAATGCAAATAATGTTAACGCAGCTGGTAATGCGAGTGCAGCAGGAAATATATCCGGAAATACATATGTTCCAAATAACTCAACACCAACTACTAGTACTAATATATCTATACAACCGACCGTTGATGCAATTTCCTTAACCGGGAATGAAGATTTACAAGCACTTCAAAACGGAAGAAGTAATACATTAGCTGCTTTACAAGAAGCAAGGAATCAGAAATCTTCTTTAGATTCAGAACCAGCTGTTGTTCAAGCGAATCAACAAGTTGCAACAGCAGAAACTTCCTATAAAAATTCTTTAACTGCTTTAGAAGAAAAAAAGGATGCAAAAACACAAACAGAAAAGGCTGTTTTAGAGAAAAAAGCTTTAAAAGACGAAAACGATAAAGCATTACAAGATCAGAATGAACAAATTGATGACATTACAACTGAAATCACTGAGAAAAATGAAGAAATTACAGCAAAAAATGAAGAATTAGCAGAGGCTAATCAAGCAGTTACTGATGCAACATCAGCTGTTGATTCTATATCAGCCTCTGAGCCTCAACAAAGTCAATTTAAAAAGACAGAAAGACGTACATCAAAAGATGAAAATGGCCAAACAATAGTTACTGAAGTTCAAGTAGATGATATTGCTGCATATCAAGCGGCGCATTCTGCTTGGCAAAGTGAATTAGAAGCTGCAGAAGAAAAATTATCTGCAGCAAAAGATAAAGTTACAGAAACGGAAGCTGCATTAACAAAAGCAGAAGCTGAACTAACAAATCTGGAAATGGATCTTGTTGATGCTGAAAAACAATTGGCGGAATTAGAAGTTATAGAAACTCAAATAGATTCTGAAATTTATCAGTTAATTGAAAGTGCTGAAGAAGCAGGTGAAGCAGTTAGTGAAGAATTAAAAAATGTATCTTCAAACTTAATTGCCAAATATGAAGCAAAACAAAACTTAGTACAAGTTAGAATGGAAAAAACAGCTCAAATTGAAATTGATATTGCTCAACTACAAGCAAATTTATCTACATATGCTGAGGCAATTTCTGCTGTAAAGGCAAAAGAACAAGCAGAAAATATGGAAGATACTGCAAATGATCCTACAAAACTCCAAGAGGTATTGGATGATCCGGAAATTTCTGAAGAGCATAAATTACAATTATTAAATATTGCAAAGACTGAGAATCCAGATGCAGTTGAAGAAGTAATTGCAAATAATCCGGATTTCTATAATAATGCTATATCTAAAATAGCAAGTGCTGATGGAAATACAATGGAAGATGTAACAGATGCAGTCTTAGCAGATGCAAAAGCAGAAATAGAACAAAGAAGAAAAGAAATTGAAACAGAATATGCGGCCAAAGGTTTTGCAAATCGTATTTGGGATGACTTTACCGGTCTATTTGGTTTTGGCACAAAAGGTGAATTCAGTGATTTAGATGAAATCGAGCAATTATATAGAGAAGCAGAATTAAATCCTACTGTTGAAAACTTGGAAAAATTAAACCGTGCATTATACGCTGAACCTATAGACTGGGTTGCTACTGCTCAATCAGTTTCTACAATAGAAAATATCCAAAATGGTGCATATACAGTAAATGGGGAAACAGTAACGCAAGAACAAATTGCAGATATGGTTATGCAAGGAGTTGAAGGTTTAGAAGCCGGCTTTGAACAAAGATGTGATGAAGCTGGTATTTTTACAAAAACTTTCTCTTGGTTAAATAATATTTTGGGCTTTGGTACAACTAGAAATATGACCGAAGCTCAACTTGCTGAATTAAAAAGACAAGTAGAAAGATTATCTGAAACAGAAGATCCTGAAGAATTTGCAGCATTATTCAAACAAATTACAGGACAAAGCTTGACCGAAGCTTCATTATCTCTTTTATATTCAGGTGAATCAAATCCTGTAGAAAATTCTGCTGCTGCAGAGTCAATGATTGACTATGAAAATACAAATGATACTTTAAAAACAACAGCTATTTCAATTTGTGCAGCTGCATTAAGTGCTATTCCTGGCGTTGGCTGGATTGGTGCAATTGCAATCGGTGCTGCTATGAATGTGGGCGTAAATGCTTTAGATTCGGCAACACAAGCTGATGGAAAACCATGGACTGAAAACTTGGCTGATTATGCAAGAGAAGATTTAATAAAAGATGCTACTGTTGGGGCAATTAATGGTCTTACTGGTAAATTAGGTAATGCAGCGGGGCAAGCAATAAAGTCTTTAAGTCAGACCGCATCATGTACTGTCGATAGAATTGCAGGTAAATTGTTATCGGAATTTATAGATGGTGCTATAGATGGTTCATTAAGCTCCGGAGCTGAATATGTTTTGGACCAAATTGCTGATGGTGAAGAAATTAATATAGAAACATTGGGCGAACAAATGTTGATTGGCGGTGGTTTTGGTGGCGGTATGAACGTGGGACTGTCTACCATTGGTAGCTTGTTTAAAGGTGCCAAAAATGGTGATATAATTGGCGAATTTGCAGGTAATAGAATATTACCTGACTCTTGGAGCTCTAAAGGTTCTGAATTTGAAGTAGACGGACAAAAACTATTAGAATATGATGGTTCTTATTTTAAATATGATTTAAGTTCTAATAGTTGGATTGAAATGACTGGTGATGAACTTGATGTTATAATAGCAAAAGGTGTTGAAGAATTACCAGATGGTCAAGAATTGTTGGCACTTCCAGAAGGAAGAGGAGATGCAGGACTTGCAGATGGTCAAGAATTGTTGGCGCTTCCAGAAGGAAGAGGAGATGCAGGACTTGCAGATGGTCAAGAATTGTTGGCACTTCCAGAAGGAAGAGGAGATGCAGGACTTGCAGATGGTCAAGAATTGTTGGCACTTCCAGAAGGAAGAGGAGATGCAGGACTTGCAGACGGTCAAGAATTGTTGACACTTCCGGAAGCAAGAAGTACTGCAACTCCTGAGTTAACTACTAAAACAGAATTAGATGCTGATGTTAAAAATACAACTGTAAATGCACAAAAAAAGCCTTATGAAATTTCAGATGTTGACTTAGCAAGAGCCAAAGATATGGTTATTGATGGTCAAAAAGTTAAGGTAGTTGATGGTAAATGTTATGTGTATGACGTTTTGACAGGTAAATATTTATTAGATACAAAACTTAGCGTTTCAGGTTCTGATGTTTCAGGTTATAATATTCTTACAAATACGGATGAAGCAGTGTCTTCGAATATAGGAACACCTTCTAATGTTGATCCTTCACAAGGTCAAATGTTTGAAATTAATGGTCAAAAAGTTTCTAATTTAGATGGTAAGAATTATATTGAGGTTGATGGTAAATGGAAAGAAGTTCCTGATTTGCAATATAATGCAGAGGAATTATCTAAAATCCAAAAAATGAGTGAGTTTATAGATAGTACTAATATAGAAAAATATAATGAGGCAGTCTCTAAATTTTCAACAAAAGAGGGTATTATTAAACAAATCAATAATAATTATAATGATTTAAGGATACAACATTATAGTGCTGCTGATACGTTTGGAACTTCAGCAGGTAGAGATGCTCTTGATGCAAAAGTTAAATCTAATGCGGATGGTATTAACAGACTGGAATATGGTGGCAGTCCCGATGGAAGTATTCCGAATTATTGGAGTGCAAGACAAAATGCAAATTGGAGTTCTTATAACTTTAAAGTGGATGACCGTTTCTCATTAAACGTAAAAGGAAGTGCTGAATTAATATCTGAATTAGATAGACTTATGAGAGATGGCATATATGTAGATACTAATGGAAATATAATTCAAATTGAAATAAAAAATAAGAGATATGGCGGTGATTTTTATTATAAAACGCCTATTGAAACAAAAGGATGGTTAACTCGTCAAGATCCAATTACTGTTTATTGTAATGGTACTGCATCTCAAGAACTAGAAAAAGCATTAACTGAAATTTCATCAAAATATCAAAGAGGTCCATTAAAAGCTGCAGATCCTAACTCTAAAACACCATGGATTCAAAAAGAAAAAAATCCTTCTGTTCATGATGTTCAATCATTAATTAGTAAAGCATATGGATATGGTCAAAATGTTGGTGATGCAATGGATGTATATTTCCAAAAGTATAATTATAATGCATCTTCAGGAATGTACGCTTCTGCTCAAAAGGTATTAGATGAAATTAATTACTTAAATAAAGTACGCGAAAATATTGAATTAGGTTTGCATTATATAAATCAGTTTGATTCATCTATAAAAAATCAAATCGATGTAGAAACTACATATAATGCAACAGATTCTAATTCATATAATAAGGCATTAGAAGTGCAAGATGTATCAGAAAACCAACTCTTGGATATAAATAAATCTGTTCAAGAATCAGTAGAATCTTTGGCAAAAGAAAATAGTTCTACTATATCGACAGTAAAAGCAAAAGTTCAAGAAGCAATTGAAAAATTAAGAAATTTAATTAAACAAGGAGCAGATAACTCTGAAATCAAAAACTTATATGATAAAATCCAGGAATATTGCAGTATTGCAAATCTAAAAGATCTATCTCAAAGAGCTACTTCAATCATAGCTGAATCAGGTGATGAAATGTTGAAAAGAGCTGCTATTAAAGCTGCTGCAGGTTTAGCTACTCCTTCAGTTGGTGGTGAAGCACCTTATGTAAATGAAATTACAGGTGCAGTTTTACAGGGTGATTCTGATGAACCTGCTGGTGCAATTCCTACTGAAAATGATCAAATACCGGTTTCTGAAACTCCTGTTCAAAATACACCATCTGAAACTCCTATTTCTTCTGTAGATACAACAAATGTAGCTGAAACACCGGCTACCGGAATTCCAGCCCAAGGTAATTCTAATTCTGATTTTGCTGGTATTGATACAATAGATTTCTCTCAAGATGTAAATTATAATGATTTATTAAGTCTTGATAAATTGATTTTCCAATCCACACAAGAATATACAACTATTATAGATGCAGATATTCAAGACGTATTGGAAATATCAGAAAATTTAGACATTGTAGTTATAAAAGAAGAACCATTAATTTTCCGCATTTCTAATACAAATGGATTTTCAAGTTCTGATATTAGTGATGAATATTCCCTAAATGTCATAGGTTCGTCCGCTTTAATTAAAGAACTAGAACAACTTATGACAATGGGAACATATACAATTGAAGTAAATGGAATAGAACAAACTATTGAAGTTGATGATATGACAAGATTTATGTTCAGTACAATTGGTGATTCTTCTAAATGGAATGAGACTGATTCTCCTGTTACTTTATACTTCGAAGGTGATATTAATGAAGAAACATTAGTAGCTATAGAAGTTATTGCAAGCAAATATGCAAGAGGTAATTTCTCGGAAAGTGAAGGCGTTGATGATAATATTCCATTTGTAAAAAAATATGAAAATCCAACAAATGCTCAAATGGAAGAATTACACAAAAAAGCTTCTGAAATAGATACAGAATTCGCTGATACTATATTAGAACAAAGCAACAATTTAGTTGGTATGTCTGGACTTCAATATGCTTGTGCTTTAGAAATTATTGAACAATATAATTTATATCTATTGAATTCGATTGAATAATTCATTTATAATAAACTAAGTCAGTTAATAGGATTTAAATTATGCAGTTATTAGTTTTTATATATTTAGTTTTCTTATTTCGTTCTTTTGTTTCCGGTAATATAATTTATATTATATCTACGATAGTTGTTGGTATATTGTTTGTATTAACAGTATTATTAATAAGAAAGTTATCTATAAATAAGACAAAAAGAATTGTTGAAAAATATCGCAATAATCCGGAAGACAAAATTGAACCATTTGTGAATGTAAATAGAGATGATTGGTATATTATTCAAGAACTTCCTGGTTTAAGTCGAGTTCAAGCAAAAAAAGTTGTTTGGATGCGTAAACAAAATGGTTGGTATAGTTCTTTAGATGATTTTTTCAAAAAAAATGATATTTATGATGAAGAACATAAAAAATTATTATCAAGAATGTTGAGACTAAAATAATGTAAATTATACTCTGTTTTTCTATATAAAAAACACCCATTACGGGTGTTATCTTTTAAATGGAACGAGAGACGAGACTTCTCACACCTACGATGCTTTGCATCTCGGATACAGACTCATTATCCTCACTTTGTTGCGGTGTTTCGCTTTGTATCGCTCTGTTGCTAGTTCAAACCTTTGACAACATAATAAAAAAGCCCTACCTTATGGTATGGCTTCTTTATTAGCGAGAGACGAGGCTCGAACTCGCGACATCTTCCTTGGCAAGGAAGCATTCTACCACTGAATTACTCTCGCATCCTCTTATGGATTTTATTATACATGCACAATTTTTTATTTCAAGT
>CALUUJ010000021.1 GCA_944323935.1 Candidatus Gastranaerophilales bacterium
ATGGAAGATGGTTATTTAATGGCGGTATCGCAGGCGGTATTCCAATTGATGCTTCCGACTACAACAAAGCAAGAAATCTATCCAGCAACAATTTCGTCAAATTAAATGCAAGTGCTGCCCGTTTACAAGTTCTACCATTAAACCATTTAGCTATTTTACAAGTTAACGGACAATATGCTAACAGACACTTATATGCTTCAGAAGCAATGCAATTTGGTGGTATCGCAACCGTAAGAGGCTATGATGAAGGTTTCCGTATTGGTGACTACGGTGTTACTGCCAGCTTTGAGTACAGAATGCCAATTCCGGGGTTAAAAGCATTATTGCCTGAAAAATACGCATTTATTAGTGATAGTATACAGCTTGCAGGATTCTATGATTTTGGATGGTTTGGTGACAGATTTATTGATGGCAGTGCTGATTATTTAATGAGTGCAGGTCCTGGTATTGTAGTTAAATTAACGAAGTATATTTCTGCAAATATGTATTGGGGATTCCCGATCGGTAAACGTTTAGCTGACTACGCAAACAACAGAGACCGTGACGTATGTAGATTCCACTTCACTGTTACATCAAACATATTATAATTAAGTTAAATGCATAAAAGATAAAAAGAGGAACCAATTGGTTCCTTTTTTTATATAAATATTAAAGAATAAAATTAAAGAATAGCTTTACCATCATACATAAATTTCGTACGTTCATATTCTGATTCTTTATAATAGTTGAGTTCTTTTTCCTTTTCTTTTTTTGAGGATTCTTCTCTAGGTTCAATAAAAGGCTGACTTTTATCTTTTCGTTTCCAATTAAATTTAAATCCATCTAAAAGCCCATATTCTGTCTCAGTTTTATAAGTACCAATATTAACTGCAAAAGAGGGTGCCACTGATAAAACAGAGAATATTATAAGATATATAAATACAAACTTTTTCTTCATTTCAACTCCTTTTTTAACATATTACTATATAATTATAGAAGTTAGCAAGAAGCCATCTGTGCTGCCAAAAATTCACAAGAATTAACTGCATTAAATATTTCTTGCGATTTTTCAGAAAGATAATGTTGTGTTTGTTCATATTTTTTCATAAAGCTTGATCTTAATTTATACTCTTTACTATTCGATGGAACTCTAATTGAAGATATCAATTCCATTCGTTCTTCCAGTAAAGAAGAAATTTCTGACAAATAATTCATCTGTTCGTTTATACCTTCAGCAACATATTTAAGTCCTTCTTCAATAATTTGCTTAGTTATTGATTCAATCATACTCTGATTTGAGTTCTTCAGTATTTCCGTATATTGAATAGAATCTATATATTTTATAAATTTATCAAAGACTAAAATATTCTCTAAACCTTTTAACTTTCTTTTTATATAAGTTTTAAAGTGATTAACAGAATCTGTCAAAGACATAGCGGTAATTTTATTCTTTTCTGAATATTCACGAACCATAGAAGCTAATTCATCAAGAGCTGTTAAATCAATTTTAATTTCTTCAACTTTTTCTTTCACTAAATCATTTGTTTTTTGTATTTCAAAATTATTAAGCAATGCACTGAGTGCTTTTTTAGAAAGACCTGATTGTTCTAAGAATAAATTCAATATTGTATAATTATCACCGGTATTTTTTAATTGTTCAATCAAATATAGCATTCCCACTTCAGAATCCATATTTTCTCTTGTGCCATCCTTCATAGTTACACCAAACAAAGATAGCATATCTTTTGTTTTTGAACCTATAGCTTCATGCTGATTTTGAACAAGTCTATATTGAATTTTAGTCTGTTGTGCAACTTGAAGTGCATTTTCAAGATATAGTTTTAAAACTTTATATTCATTAGAATTTTGTTTTCCTTCTTGAAGAAGTTTTACAATCTCTTTTAATAATACTGTCGGATTTTTTACAATATGCCTTTTTATTATTAAATCTTTTATTGAATCTTGTTCTGCTAATAAAGATTCTTCATCTGCTCCTTTTCTATACATATCTATAAATTTATATATTTTTTTGATTACTTCATCCCTATATTGCGGGTCAATATTAGTCTCAACCATTAACCAAATATTATATTTTAAAGCTGATAGTTCTTCACTCTTCATTTGAATAAATCTATCAATTGAAATACCGGCAGATTCAAAATCATCAAATATTGAGATTAACTCTTTTAATATTGGACCGGCAATTCTACCATCTACTTTTCCTCTTGATAATTTTAGTTGTTCAATTAGCTTAGAAAGAGGCTTGGTTAAAATTTCGAAAGAAGATTCTCCTTCAGATAATTTTTGCAATTGATAAAGATCTTTTATGAAAGATTTTAGAATTTTTGTATTATCTTCATCTAAAATAAAATCTTGTCTTTCTAATAATGAAGAAAATAAAGATTGATATAATAATTCTTCTTTTATATTCAAATATTTTGATAATACGGAAGATATATAATTGCTGCTTTCAATATTATCCATACTGTCTCTTAACGAAACAAACATCCCATCGACTGTTTTCGCAATTGACTCATCAGGCAGGACAATAGGCTCAGGGAAAGCTTGTCTGACTTTGTATTTTTGGAAAGCTTCTGCCTTAAATGCTTTAATATATTTTTGTACATCCATTTCTGAAAGTTTAACATACAACAGTCTATATAACTCTTCTGGTGTCAGTGTTTCTTCATCAGATGAACTTTTCATATTTTTATATATTTCATAAGTTGAAATAAGTTCATTAAAAACTTTTGTAACAGACGAATCTCCGGAAAGATACATACGTACATAATCATATGGTTTTCTCATTTTTATACCAACATCTTCCGGCTGCAAAGCTGAGAAAAACTTATTAACTGTGTCATAATCAGCCATTTGAAAACCTTGAATTAAAGCTAATAATTCTTCATCAGATGAAGGATTTAAATATTTATCAATAACATCTATAAATTCATTGCCTAATGGAGAATTAACAAGCGATATACTATCTAATGATTTTATTCTTACTGATTCATCTATACTTTTTAAAATTATATTTTTTGCATTTGAAATAAAGTATTCGCGAGCATCATCATTATCTATATTTGCATGTGCCATACTATCAACTTGTTTTTTGAAGTATTCTTCAAGTTTGCTTAATGCACCATTGTGTTTTGCTAAAGCATCTTCATTATAGAAAATTCCGGATATAATTGCCTTTCTTTCCGTTTCAGGATAATTAATTCCGTATTTTTCATTTATATCATCGAATAGAGCAGATAATTTATCATAAGAATATTCATACAAAGCATCTAATGTACTATCCGACTTACCTATAATAGAAGAGAAAATTTCCATATGTTCTTGAAAAATTTCATCCTGAAGAGCCTGTAAATCTTCCTGATTTTCAGCAGAATAAACGCTTTCTGCCAAAGTTGGATTATCAGTAGACATATAAACTGCTAATTTATTAAATACAAATTTCAATTCATCATCATCAGTCAACTTATCAAAATCAGCCTCAGATTTAATTTCTTTTTCAAGTCTTTTTGAAAGATTTTCAACCTTTGCTTCAGCAATAGTATCTAAACCTTCAAGCTCATCTATGTTTATTCGATAACCATCAATAATAGCCTTTTCCAAAGCATTAAATTTATTTTTATCTTCATCAATATTTAATATATAAGAAAACATCTTATACAACTTTTGATAAATATTAATAGGAACTCCCGGAAGAACTACATTATTAAATAATCCAAATTTTTCATCATCTTCTTTTGCATATCCAACCGCACCATAAAGGCTTTTTACAGGAAGCCCGATTTTATAATCGTCTGCTAAAATAAAACCATCTTTCCAACCGTAACCATTCCCGTAATCTGTATACAGAAATCCGTTACGACCATCCCAAAAATGTTCTTTTTCTGCTTTACCCCAAGAGTTATCCGTCCACATTATATCTTGTACTGTTTTTTCTCCCGTAATCGGATTTACAAATATTTCAGACGTAACAGAAGGAACATATTGTGCGTGGAACGCATAATCAGAATCATCAACGCTTAATGATTGGATACCGCTGCCTTTTCCTTTTTTTATTTGTTCTGCTGCATCTATAGCGTCTTTTTCCATATGATAAGGTTTACCTGTCATCTGCTCAATTATTCTTATTTGTTCATTAGCAGCCAACCCTGATGATCCTTCTTCACGTACCCAGAATTGTCCATTTAACATTCCTATATTAGAATATTGATCTTCTAAAGCATCATATAAAAATTTATTCAGACTTTGATATTCCATTTCACAATATTTTTTCATTTGAGGAAGCGATTTTTTTATTGAATCAAATATTTCTATTTCATCATTTTGGAACTGATATAATTTACTGTTTGCTTTCTTTCTCTGTTTAATGTCTTTGATCTTTTCATTTCGTGTTAAAGCTTGCTCAATACTTGCAAAACGATTCTTTAATATTTCAAGTTTCTGACGGCTTATAACAAAATGTTGTTTTTCAAGCTGATTTAAAATTTGAGCTCTGGAAGAAGGCATTTGCCATTTATCTTGAATTGCATAATATTTCTGAGAAATACGTTCAAACTTGTTAAACTGTGATTCTATACCTTTCCCTACTTTATCCTCACCACCAAAAATTTTAACAAGTCTTTTATATTGATCTTCTGAAATCCCTTCTTGGATTGAGCTCATATAATGAGAAATAAAAATAGAAACAAAATGTATTCTATCCTCATATCCAAGAAGTCTAATAGCCTCTAATAAATCTTTATTTGAAGAAGAAGGAGAAGAAAGCTTTTTTGACCAACTTTGTAATTTTTCAATTACATCATGTTTATCTCCTTTAAACCCCATTGTAATTTTAGTATTTTCAAGCGCTTGAAGATTTCCTTCTTTAATTGTTTGCGCAACATTGTCAAATAATGTTATAACAAGCTCTTTAACGGATTTTTCAAATAACTTTTTGGTAATTGCATCAAGTTCATTTGGTATAACTGATTCCATTTTTATCATATCAGCTAATAAATCAGCCTCGAGAACCGAAGGCGACGTAACATTTCCTTCTTTATCCAACCACTTCTGCCTAAAATTTGTTGAATTTAAGCTTGTTTTTATAGATTTCAAATAATTCAAAATTTGTATTTCTCTTGGAGGTAAGCCTGCTATACGTTCAAACCTTACAACTCCATCTGGCATATTAACATCTGCTTCAACCGCAACTCTATGTGCAGCTGCCGCATTAAACAATTTTTTGTTATACAAATATTTACTTCTGGGAGAACCAAATTTTTTTATCTTCTTTAACCTAATTTCATTTTGATTATATTCATCAAGCATAGAATATAATACACCTGAATTGGTTCTGACTTTCTCTTTTTGTTCATCTGTTATATCAGGCAATAATGATATAACATAATCTGAAATTATTCTTTGTTTTTCTTCTAGCGGCAGTTTAGAAGGAACATTCACTGCATTTTCTTCTGTACTATCTGTGTAAAAACTTTTTAGCGATGTTATCAAAAACGATATTTCTTTATTTGACTTTCTGGGGAAAATTTCTGAAAACAAACTGTTTAACTTTCCATTAATCAATTTTTCTGTTTCATAGTGTTCTTTTTTTATTCCGGCAAGATTAACAAATGTATCTTGCATATCTTTTTTTGCTCTATAACAAGATTTTAAAAGTTCTTTCTCTTTTATAACAGCCATAAGCAAATTTTTTGCATCAGCATATTTTTGATCTAAGCCTAAATACCAGCTGGTATCATTAAATATTCCAAAATTTTCATCATCAAAAGAAATATAATACTCTGTTTGAATAGTTCCATCCCCGCTGGCGTGTGCATTATGCATCCAATTATGTGCAGAAGCATCTATAATTCTATAGCCTTTTGACAATGCAATATCATAATCTATCGGTGTTTTAGGTATATTAACTTTTTTACCTGAACCGAGCTCAGTCACATCATAGACAGACATATCCGGAGAATCTTTTAATTCCTCCATTATTAAATCAACATATCTTGATTTATCTTCATAAGCCATTAATTTTCTGCAAATGGAAATAGCAGCACAAATACCGCTTTGACGTTGATCAACCGTTTTTATTGTTAAAATATCGTCTTCAGGCGTTTTAATAATCAAGTCATTTAGCATTTCATCAACAACTTGAAGTTTTTTATCTGCTAATTGAGGTACTATTTTATATCCATCACCCATAAACTTAATAAATTTTTCAAGACAATCTTGTCTCTGAGATAAAGGAATTTCGGAAGATGCAATAAAATAATCAAGATTTTTTCTCAATCTGGCTGTTCTTGCCAAAGACTCAGAATCTTTTAAAGAATCTTCGCCTATTATTAACAAAGTAAACTCATTTCTTAAATCAATTATCTTTTTTTGTTGTTCTGTTAAAGGTTTTTTTGTATTAAAAATTTCATTATATTCTGCTTCTAAATCAGTAACATTGTCAGAAGAAGAAGATAAAGCACGTCTTATTGTATCATCTAAAACTTTTGACCAATCAGTATTCTCTCTATTTTCAGGAGTTAAGCCTTCCTCATCCAAAAAACTTTTAAAATCAGAATCATGTCCACCTTGTCCATATGCCAAATTTTTAGCAATATCTAATAGAAACTCAATATTTGACCTGTCTGCACTTGAACTTAGATTATTCAATGCTGCATATATATTTAGCTTGGTATTTTCTAATATAGGTTTTTCACCTGTTTTTAATTGTTCAACTGTTTTTTTATCAGTTCTTATGCTTTTAAATCTCGGTTTAAAAGCATTTACATTCATTTCGGCCTTATTTATTTTCATTGCATATCCTTCTAATATCTCAAAGATATTAATTGTAAGCGTAATTTTTTTTGTTAATTAAAAAGCTTTATAAAATAGAATTTTTACATTAATTTACCATCTATCAAAACCTGTAAAATATTATATTAAACTAACAATACCTGTTGAATGATCAAAATGACATTTTGCAATATATAATTCACCTTTATCAACAGCACACCGAATAATCTTTGACTTTTGTAGAAGTACTTCTTCTACCCAGATAGTATGCTGTTTTGCAAAATAATTATGACAATTTATATCTTCATTCTTATCTAAAACAGGATAGACACATGAAATTATAGATTTAAAATCTTCAGTTTCTTCAGGGTAATGCTCTTTTGCATATTTCATAACTCCGCAATCATCATGACCTAATAGTATAAGTAAAGGTAACTTTAGTTTTTTTACCGCATATTCAATACTCTCTATTACATTTGGTCCTGCTGTTATTCCTGCAACTCTTATTACAAATAATTCACCAATTCCACAGTCAAAAATAATTTCCGGAACGACTCTGGAGTCAGAACAACTTAAAACAATAGCAAAAGGTTCTTGATGAAAAGCGTATTTTTTTAAAGTATCCAAACACATATTCTTTGCTGTTGGCTTTCCGATAACAAAGTTTCGATTTCCGTTTAATAATTTTTTTAACTCTTCTTTCGCTTTAATCGGAATTTCATCATTCAAATTAACATTATCCATATATACCTCTGTATAATCTTTGCAGATTATATTTTAAAGGATTTTAAAATTTTAGACAATAACTCAACCTAATTCATCAATATAAACTATTTTAAATGTACAAAAAGTAAAGAATATGATAACATAAGACATATTGGGAGGTTTTGTTATGGTACAAAATGTATATTTAATGGAAAGAAATAAAAAAATAGGTGAAAAAGTCGTAATAAACTTTAAAAAAAGATTTTTTGAAGCGTATTTTGTAGAAACAAAAAAAGAAGCTTTAGAAAAAGCAATTGATTTGATACCGCAAAATGATACCGTTTCTTGGGGTGGTTCAATGTCTGTACTTGAAATAGGTCTAATAGATCATATACTAAAAGGAAACTATAATGTAATAAACAGAGATTTAGCAAAGACAGCCGAAGAAAGAACAGCAATGCTAAGACAGGCACTATTATGCGACACATACTTAATGGGCACAAATGCAATTAGCGCAGATGGACAACTTGTTAATATTGATTGTATAGGAAATAGAACTGCTTCCTTAATGTTTGGCCCAAAAAACGTAATAGTAATAGCTGGAATGAACAAATTAACGACAAATTTACAAGATGCAATAAAAAGAGCAAGAGAAATTGCAGCCCCAACAAATATGCAACGAGTAGCTGGTAAAGGACTGAGACAAACACCTTGTTTTTCAACCGGAATATGTGAAGATTGTACTTCGAAAGATTCTATTTGTTCAAACATTGTCATAACAAGACTTTGTAATCCGCCCAAAAGAATAAAAATTATTCTTACTAGTGAATCTTTAGGTTTTTAACAGAAGGTATAATTTTTAGAAAAATATTTGTTTTTTTCAGCGATAGCTTCCGGAGTTAATAATAAAAGAGCTGAATCTGGAAGTAAGTCATATTTTGCTTCAGAAAGACATTGCTTTATTAATTTATCAATTTGCGGATTAACAGCTTCAAAACCAAGCTTATAGTAAAACGGTATGGGATTTTCATCACTTCTATAATCAGAAAAAGTACGAGCATATCCTTTTTCTGCTGTCAGAAACAAACAACCTTCATTACCTCTTTTTCTGCTCTCTTTAACAGCAGCATTAACCAATGCTGTTCCAATCCCTTCATATTTTTTTCCTAATAAAGAACGCAAATGCGTTATTTTAGGAATAACATTATTAGGCAAGGTAAGAACATAATCACCTTCCGGGAACAAAGAATAACAATCCATATCCATATAACCGGCCTCTTTCCCATCGACAAAGATCTTATATGAAACATAAGGACCAATCTTCTCTTTACATAAAGAGGCTTTAACATTAAACCCGGTATCTCTATTTAAAAGTGTTACATCATCCACTTTTCTGAATCGACCAAAAGATTGACAGTATTTTGATTTTATTGCAGTTAAAGGTATATTATCTATAGGAATTTTTTCATCGACATTTTTTCGAAATTTATAATTCTTTTCTTTATTATAGTCTGCATTATAATTTTGTATGCTTTGTGCAGAAGTCAGATTATTTATCGGCAATATTCTCATAAATTTTTCCTTCGCAAATAAGAAAACAAGAAAACAAAAAATTTTGCCTACTAAAAAAAAGCTCTATATAAATAGAGCTTTTGACATTGTTACTTCTCATTCCGAGATTGTTTGTCATTAACTACTCATAAGCTCAATTGCATTTTCCAACAATTGTTTATGAGATTTTATTAACTGATTTGCAAGTTCCAATTGCATTTGAGCTTGTTGATAATATGCAGTATTAGCATCAAAGTCAACATTGGATAGTTCAATTAAACCACCTCTTACTTCACCACGACCAACAACAGGTTTCCCGGATTCTTCGGTTTCAATAAACTGACCATCTGCAACTTGGTACAACATCTGCGGATTATGAAAATTTATTATTGCTACTTTATATAATGGAGTCATTACTTTTCCGCCATCGGCTTTACCATACAATATACCATCATCTTTAAACTCAAATTCTTCATATTTTCCAAGATATTTACCGTTACTTGGATCAATCCATAACTTTATATTTGTCGTAGGAACAGATGCTGCACCGCCATCAAATGCCGTATCAACAAAAGAATCCGCATCAACAGGTTTTGCGCCATTCATTATTTCACCTTTATCATTTAATATATAGCCCTGAACAGCCTGACCATCTGAACTTCTGTAAACACCTTCGCCGTCAAATTTGAATTCGCCAAGTCTCGTATATACAATTCTTCCCTTGTCATTACGTAAAACGAAGTAGCCGCTTCCTTCTAAATAAATATTTTCATCAGAAGTTCCCGGTGAAGATTTCCCCTGTCCAACATTTCTTAATCTTGTTTCTGCAATTGATCCATCCAAAAATGTTTTAAAAGTAAATTTCTTTTCTCTATAACCGGGAGTATAAGCATTAACCAAGTTCTCAGATAAATTAGTTACCCATTCGCTTGTTATTTTTTGTGTATTTAAAGCATTTATAAATGCATCGCGCATTATTGCTCTCCTTTTTCTTTATCGTTCTTATTTCTATTCTGTTTACTATTATTTTGCCTGTAGTATAAATCATTATATGGTAAATTTTGTTCATCAAATTTTTGTCTTAAAGCAACAATATTATTTCTCAAATAATTTTCGACCTCTATACTACCGGGAATAAATTCTGCCGTCACTTTTCCATGCTTATCTATTTTTAAAATAACAGATACATCATTATCAAAAGAAATTCTCACAGGTTTCTGAGTTTTCTGCGCTTTTTCTATCAATGATGTTAATTGATTTGTTACTTCTACAGTTTTTGCCGAAACAACATTCTGTGAAACATCAAGCTTGACAATTGACTTAAAATCACCTGTTTTAGTATTTTCAACAGAAAATTGACCTTCCTGTGTCAAATTAACAAAAAACAATGCATCTTCAATATTTATAGAAAGTGAATTATAATCATAATCAATACCTAAAGAACATAAATCAGAGTTTAGTTCAGATGAATCTTCTACTGAATTTAACTTCTGCATTAATATATCCGAGAAAGGAACATTTGAAGAAGATAGAATTTCGGCATCTTCTGGTTGCATCTGAATTACATTTTCTTTTTTTTCTACATTTTGTTTAGTTTGAGTATCTACTTTCATTTTTATTCCTTTTAATCGTCTTCGCCTTCTTCTTCTTTTCTTTCTTTCGTTTGCCGAAAATATTTTTGTACTGCTACTTCTGACAATAATTTGTTTTCAGCTTTCTTTTCTTCTTCTTTATATACCTCTAGAGCTTTTTCTTTATGCTTTTCTAGTACTTTAACTTCTTTTTCGCATTCTACTAATTTTCTCTTTTCTTCTTCAAGAACTTCAATTGCAGCTTGTTTCTGTTTTTCAAGTTCTTCTCCTTTTTCATAAAGATGTTTCAAATATTTATCATAAGAGTCCATCATTCTGAAATCGGTTGTAGAGCGCATTGTCTTTATAACACCTGCTATTTCTCTATTATTTTCATCAATTAATCCTTGTATTCTATCTACCTCATTTTTTGCTTTAAGAACTTCTTGAAGTTGTTCTTCTTTCTTCCTTATTCTAAAATCAAGTACCTTTTGCAATCTATATCTGAATGGCATTTTTTACATACTTATAGCTATACATTTGAATTATGCAATTTTTCAGACAAAAACAATACATCTATTTGTATGAAATATAAATTTTTCTTAATGAAAATTCTAACAAAGTCAAGGTTTAAATTATTTATTGTAATAACTGGACTATATTCAATATTGATATATAATAGAGAAGGAGAGTTATAATAAAAAATAATTTTGGTAAAGGGGATTAATATGCCGGCAAAACATATTGATTTTAATATAGATGCAGCACAAGGTTTTGGTATTTTTAAGAATGATAAAGAATCTGTACTATTAGATTATGTAAGTTCAGTAAATATATCTTGCGGATTTCATGCAGGAGACCCCTTATTAATAAGAGAATATTTAATAAAATGTAAAGAAAAAAACCTTACTATAGGTGCACATATTGGTTTTAATGATATACAAGGTTTGGGTTACCGTCCAATGGAACTTAAACCTGATGAAATAGAAGCTATTGTCATATATCAAATCGGAGCCTTAGCCTCTTATGCAAAATCATATAATTTAGTTATAGACCACGTAAGACCACATGGAGCAATGTATAAACTTGCCAGTGAAAATTATGATTTTTCACTGGCCATTGTTAAGGCAATTCAGAAATTTGATAAATGGCTAAATTATACTTGCCTTGATAATGAAATTCTTGAAAAAGTTTCAGCTGATACTGGTATTGTTGTTAACAGAGAACTTTTCATAGACAAAACATACACACAAGATTTTAAAGTTGATTGGGAAAACCAAACATACATAAATGAAGATGATTCTTTAAACAGAATTAGAACAGTTTTACACTCTTCACAAATAAAAATAGGAAACGGAATGTTTATGCCAGTAAAAACTGACACTATACATTTTGATACGAAAAATCCAAACATTAAACAGCTTCTAAAAAAAGCAAATGAAATAATAGCTCCAACACCATCAAACTACAATAAAGTAGAAGCATCCGGTTGGGTATAAAGGAGTTAAAAATGAAATTTAATAAATTATTCATTCGTATACCGAAAGATGCAGGTTGGCTGCTTCCCGGACTGGAAGTTAAAAGATGGTTTCTGTTAATAATCACAGGGGCTATTATTGCTGCAATAGGATTATGTATAATATACAATTTAAGACCGGTATATTCACTTATCAATATGATAGTTAAAATCACACAAATGCTGCCTTCTGAAATAATAGGATGGCTATTAATCTTTTTTGGAGCATTTCTATTCTTTTTAGGCTGGTTAAGAACAAATTATTCTATTTTGGACGTCAATAATGAAAGAAACAGACACGCAGTATTAGAAGATTTATACAGAAGAAGAAAATTAAACAGAGGTCCTAAAATTGTAGCTATTGGCGGCGGTACAGGTCTGTCAACAATGCTTAAAGGTATAAAAAAGATTACCAATAACATAACTGCTGTAGTAACAGTTGGTGATGACGGAGGAAGTTCAGGTAAATTAAGAGAAGAACTTGGGGTTTTACCTCCGGGTGATATCAGAAGCTGTATAGCAGCTTTAGCTGATGATGAAGATTTAGTAGCAAAGTTATTCCAATATCGTTTTAAAGATTGTGCAGGTTTATCAGGTCACAGTTTCGGAAACCTGTTTTTAACTGCAATGTGTTCAATAACAGGCGATATGGTTAGAGCAGTTAAAGAATCCTCTAAAGTTTTATCTATAAGAGGAAGAGTTTTACCATCTACCTTAGATGATATGAGATTAGTCGCAGAAATGGATGACGGTTCAATAATAAAAGGAGAATCGAATATCCCTGAATCTGGGAAAAAAATAAAAAGACTATTCTCAGAGCCCAGCAATTGCAAAGCACTTGAAGATGTTATTTGGGCAATTCATGATGCCGATTTAATAATTTTAGGTCCCGGAAGCCTATATACGAGTGTTATTCCAAACCTTTTAATAAAAGATATTGCAAAAGCGGTAAACAATTCAAAAGCAAAAAAAATATATGTATGTAATATTATGACTCAGCCAGGAGAAACAAACGGATTTACCGTTTCAGACCATATAAAAACACTTATACAGCACGCAAAATACAATAAAATAATGGACGCTGTACTTGTAAACAACGATTTACCGACAGAATTACTTGCTCCATATAAAGATGCAGGTTCAGAGCCTGTTGTTGTTGACAAAGACGAAATTAATCGAATGGGAATTGAAATAGTTCAGAAAAATTTAATAGAAGACAGAAGATATGAAGACGGGCATTCTTCCTTTGTAAGACACTCTCCAAGCAGGCTCGCCAGAATTATATATTACTGGTATAGAAAAAAAGAAAAGGATAAAAACTAATGACCGCTGATAATATAAAACCGGTTACATCAAAAACCTTTAAGAAGTTAAAAGAAAACAAAGAAAAAATTACAATGCTTACGGCTTATGATTTTTCTACCGCAAAGTATATTGATGAATGTGGTGTTGATTCAATATTAATTGGTGATTCACTAGGTATGACAATATTAGGCTATGAAACAACTATAAAAGTGACTATAGAGGATATGCTTACATTTACAAAAGCTGTTTCTAACGGAGTTAAAAGAGCATTAGTTATTGCCGATATGCCATTTCTTTCATATCATTTAAATAAAGAACAAACAACACTAAATGCAGGGAAATTAATTCAAGCAGGAGCAAAGGCAGTTAAACTTGAAGGTGCTTCTGATTTTATCCTTGATGAAGTATATCATTTAACTCAATCAGGAATAAATGTTGTAGGACATCTTGGCTTTACGCCCCAATATATAAATACACTAGGAGGATACTTTGTACAAGGAAAGACCTACGAGAATACAATAAAAATGCTAAATGCAGCAAAAAAGCTTGAAGAAAACGGAGCTTTTTCTATAGTTCTTGAAATGGTGCCTGAAGAATCAGCAAAATATATAAGTGAAAATTTATCTATACCCACTATTGGAATTGGAGCAGGAAAATATTGTGACGGTCAAGTGCTAGTTATAGATGATATCTTAGGCAAATACCCAGGGAATATACCTAAATTTGTTAAGCAATATGCAAATATTAAAGAAATAATGAAAGATGCAATTTCAAAATATAATCAAGACGTTAAAACAGGAGAATTTCCAACAAAAGAATATTCTTTTAATTTAACAGAAGAAGAGAGGGATAAACTTGAACACAATATTAATAAATAATATAGAAGAAATAAAAAAAAATATAAAAGAATGGAAACAAGAAAATACAAAAATAGGGCTTGTACCTACAATGGGCGCTTTACATAAAGGGCACGCTTCATTAATAGAGACAGCAAAAAAAACCTGTGATAAAGTTGTAGTAAGTGTATTTGTTAATCCAATACAATTTGGTCCAAATGAAGACTTTGATAAATACCCAAGAACAATTGAAAATGATTTAGAACTATGTAAAAACCTTGGGGTTGATATCGTTTTTGCACCCACTCCAAAAGAAATGTACGGAGAAAATACAAAACTATCAAATACAGAACTTACATTTGTATGTCCGCCATATAATTTAGTTGATTGTTTATGCGGAAAAGCAAGACCGGGACATTTTGACGGTGTTGCAACAGTAGTTCTTAAATTATTCAACATAGTTAAACCGGATTATGCTTTCTTTGGACAAAAAGATGCACAACAATTGTTTATCTTAAAAAAGATGGTAAAAGATTTAAATATAGACCTTACAATTGTTCCTTGCCCAATTGTGAGAGAAACTGACGGATTAGCCTTAAGTTCAAGAAATACATATTTATCAACAAAAGAAAGAGAATTTGCTCTTTCCATTTCAAAAGCCCTTAGAGAAATTGAAAGACAATATAATATGGGAATTACAGATGCAAACATATTATTTGATATAGGAATTTCAGTTTTAAATCAAAACATTAACTTAGAATATCTTGAATTTAGAGACTTTGAGACATTTGATAAAATTCAAAACGTAAAAAAGAATACACTTATAGCAATTGCAGCTAAAGTAGGAAAAACGAGGTTAATTGACAATATAATACTAGGGTAAATGGCATACAAACAGAATAATACACTATCAAAATTAGAAACACTCGCACAAATTTTATATGGTGTGAAAGTTTTTCGTTTTATTTTTTTCTTTTATGCCTTTTTATCATTTGTATTCTGGTTTTTAAATTGTTTAGAAGTTGAATGGCTATATTTATTTACAAAATTATTTATAATTCCGGTTATAATCGTTAGAACTTTTTATGTACCGGAAGGAGTTTCAGCTGATTTCACTCTTGCAATTGTCGGCAGTATTTCTCTAATAATAGGATTTATTTTTGATTTTACTGTAAATACAATGTATCAAAGAATTCTTAGACTCCAAGAAGAAGAAGAAAGAAGAATACAAAAAAGGAAAATGCAGAGAAAGAAAGTTGCAAAACCAACAATGGCACCACTAGAAGCAGATATAACAACAACTGAACCATTAGAAAACTCAAAATTAATATTCTTAATTCAACCACACGTTAACAAAATAAAAAGAAAAGAAACTGATTTAGAATTAACATTCCAAGAAGTTGAAATATGGAAACAAAGAGTAAACAAGAAATTACTAGAGAATGTAATATATTCGAAGCCAATGCAAAAAGGTTATTACAGAAAAAATTTATTTTTAATGTACAAAGATTTTAACTATGTTGATGATTTTATATATTATATAAAGCCAACTTTAGACTCTATTGTTTTAGAATTCAGAAGATACGGTATTTCTTTATCATTCAGCTACGTGCTAAGCGCTATTGCTAAAATTGAAACACTTGAGAAAGAACTGGATTGTATGGATACAATTCTATCGTTAAACTTTATCAATGATTTTATAGTAACAAACCAATTTAAGATAACATATGACAATAAGCCTATACATCAATATTCTATGCTATTAAAGGGTGAATATAATCTATCAAAAAATCTATCAATATCAAATAAACAACCTTTATATTCACTATCTGACGGAAAACATACAGAAAAAGGAGAAATATAAGTATGAAAATGAAAATAACAAGAATGCCACACAACAAGCATTTACCTGAATACAAAACAGAAGGATCATCAGGCATGGATTTATACGCTGCTATAGATAAAGAAATTACTCTAAAGCCATTGGAAAGAGCACTTATCCAAACAGGGATAAAAATAGAAATTCCGATAGAGTATGAAGCACAAATAAGAGCACGTTCAGGCTTATCTGTAAAACACGGAATAACACTTATAAACGCAGTAGGAACTGTTGATGCCGATTATAGAGGAGAAGTATGTGTAGGTTTAGTAAATCTTTCAAACGAAGAATACACAATAAAACCTGACGATAGAATTGCACAGATGGTAATAGCAAAAGTAGAAAAAGCACAAATTGAAATTACAACAGAATTGGCAGAATCAAAAAGAGGTGAAGGCGGTTTTGGTTCCACTGGATTCTAAATAAAAAAGAAGACTCTTTTTACAAAAGAGTCTTCTTTTTTAGAAATTATATTATCCAAATAAATGATATCCCGTAATAAATGAACATACCAAAAATATGGCAGAGAGAATATACGTAAAATGATTTAAGCCTTTTTCCGCACTTTTTTGAGATGAAAATAAATTTGCAGCTCCGCTTATAGCACCAAGTCCGTCACCTTTTGGTGAATGCAACAATACTAAAAATATTAATAAAACTGCAGAAATTATTTGAATAATCCATATAGTAGTTAACATAGCTTTCCCTTTATTTTTCCTTATGAAGTGAGTCTATCACAAAAATAAGCTTTTGTCTCAACTCATCAAGATTTGTATCTTTTATTAAAATTTTTTTTAATTTTGATTTTTCTCCGGATACAATAGATATCTTTGACTTATTAACAGAAAAAAATTGTGAAAAATAATCCAATAATTCTTTATTCGCCTTATTTTCTATTGGAGGAGCTGATATTTTTATTCTTATATATTCATTAGTATAATCAACAATTTTAGAGAACGAAGAATTCGGAACTAATCTAACTACTAAGATTATTCCTTCAGATGTTTCAAACAAAATCTTAGAAATATCATACATATTTGCATTATACATCAAGTGAAGTATGTATTAGCTTTTTTATTGGAAAAATTAAAATTACATTGTAAAATTAAATCAAAATACAAGGTATATTATGGAACAAGAAAATATATTTATCGGTTTAGAAAAAATTCTAAGAGAACAAAATCGTTCAGATGAAGATATTCAAGAAATATACAAGGCATACAAATTTGCTGAGAAATTACACGCAGGACAATACCGTGTAAGCGAAGAACCATATATAATTCACCCTGTAGAAGTCGCAAAAATATTAGCTACGTTGAGAGTTGATAAGCACACACTAATGGCATCAATTCTACATGACACAATAGAAGACACAGGAACTACACCAGAACAATTAGGCGCAGAATTTGGAGAAGACGTATTAAATTTGGTACTTGGTGTAACAAAACTAGATAAGTACCAATTCAAATCAAAAGAAGAAAGACAAGCCGAAAGTTTCAGAAGAATGTTTATTGCTATGGCAAAGGATGTCAGAGTTATATTCCTAAAACTTGCTGACAGGTTACATAATATGCGAACATTAAACTATATGACACCCGTAAAACAAGTAAGAATAGCCCAAGAAACACTGGATATTTTTGCACCACTCGCTAACAGACTTGGTATCGGTAAAATAAAAGCGGAACTTGAAGATTTATCTTTACGTTACCTTAATCCGGAAAAATATTTTGAAATAGCTCAACTTGTAGCACAAAAAAAAGCAGAAAGAGAAAACACCGTTAAACTTTTGATTGATGAAATTTCCGAAAGTTTAAAAAATAATGAAATAAATGCAGAAATAACAGGCAGAGCAAAGCATTATTACAGTATATACAAAAAAATGCAAAGATTAAATGTTGCATTTAACGATTTATACGATATTACAGCAGTGAGAGTTATTGTAGATACAGAACGCCAGTGTTATGAAGTACTTGGTATAATTCATTCACTATTCAAACCTATTCCCGGACGTTTTAAAGACTATATAGCAATGCCCAAAGGTAATGGTTATAAATCATTACATACATCTGTAATTGGACCAAGACAAAAGCCATTGGAAGTTCAAATAAGAACAAAAGAAATGCACAAAGTTGCTGAATATGGTATTGCCGCACACTGGAAATACAAAGAATCCGGTTCTATAAAAGCAACCTCTGAAGATGACATTAAATTTTCTTGGATGCATCAGATGATTGAACTGGATAAAGAAGCCTCAAATGCAAATGATTTTGTCGAAAAAGTAAAGATAGATTTATTTGGTAATCAAGTATTTGCTTTTACTCCTATGGGAGACATAATTGATTTACCGCAAAATGCAACACCTATCGATTTTGCATTCAGAATTCACTCAGAAGTTGGTTATAAAACAACAGGTGCTTTAATCAATGGTAGAATAGCACAACTTGATACAAAACTAAAAAATGGCGATATTGTTGAATTATTCACATCAAAAACAGGTACACCCAAGCTTCATTGGCTAAAATTTTGTGTCACAAAGCAAGCCCAATCTAAAATCCGACAATGGTTCAAGAAGCATAACAGAGATGAATACATTGATAATGGCAGATCAATGCTTGAACAAGAAATCACAAAAGCAGTATATGATGAAAACATTAAAAACGGTCATATGCTGGAAATTGCAAAGACATTAAATTACATTTCTGTTGATGACTTGCTTGCTGCTATAGGAAATGGCGAAACAACAATAAATAAAGTCACAAGCAAAATTAAAAAACCAGTTGAAGAAGAATCAAATCAATATGTTTCAAACAAGAAGAAGAGTCAGTATAAAGATGAAATTGTAGGGTTAGAAGGTATGCTCTACAGCTTTGCAAAATGTTGTTCTCCTGTTCCGGGTGAACACATTGTTGGCGTTGTAACCAAAGGCAAAGGTGTTTCTATTCACAGAATAGATTGTCCTTCTTTAGATACAGTACCTGAAGAAAGATTAATGAAAATCAGTTGGAAAAATAATGAAAATCCAAACAAAACATATGTAACTTCAATAAGAATAAATTGCGTTGATAAACTTGGTATGTTAAAGGATATTTTAATCAAAGCAGCTGATACAAATACTAATATTACATATGCGAATGTTAAAACAAACTACGCAAAAAAAGTTGGAATGATTGAACTTGGTGTTGAAGTTAATGGCATTGATAACTTAAATGCAGTAATTAACGCTTTTCAATCATTACCTGATGTACATTCTGTAAAAAGAATTCAAATGAATTCAAAAGTAAAAGCGACTCCTGACTTAAAACAAAAAACAAAAAAGAAGCAAAAGAAGAAGACTAATTAGCTGAATTTTTTAATAAAAGTTTTTCAAATTCTACTAAAGCTTCAAGCCCTACAAGTTGTTCTAATGCAGCTCTATTTTCTAAAAATTCGAGTTCTAATTTAGCTTTATTGTCTATTGCTGAACGATAATATGCATCTGCTATAAGCAATTGTTCCTCATTTTCGTAAAAAGAAGCATTGTATCTTTCTTCTCGTTTTTTAATGTTCTCTTCACACATTGAAAGCAAATTATAACTTGTCATATAGTCATAATATAAGTCAATTACTTTTTTCTGCATATTATCTACTTTAGTAATAAGAACTATCATATCAGCATCTGTTACTTTTGTATATTTATAGTTTAAATCTTTATCATTATAAGAAAGTGAATTTAAAAGATGTCCACTAAATAATGCAGCAGTTGCGCTAAAAGGGTCTCCCAATCCTGCACCAGCTATTGATGATACTGTAGATAACGGTCTTATAATTTTTTTTATAATTGTTTCATCAGGCTTATCTGCATCAGGATTTGAAAGCTTATACAATGCAAACTTAATAGTTTCACTTCTTAATGCAGCCCCTGCCCATAATATTTGAATATGCTCCAACATTTCTTGTTTTTCTAACGTTAACAACTTAGAAATTTCATTAGATAAATCCTTTAAAGAACTATCTGCATAAGTTGAGTTTCTTATATACTCTTTAGCATATGACGCTGTCTTTTCTTTTTGTGACTGTGTTAAATCGGTAAGTTTATATTCTCTTTCCAAATCATATGTAACACCTAAACGGTAAGCAGGCGACTTTGGTTCCGTAAGTTCTTCTTCTGTTATAGAAAAACTAGGATTTATAAATAATATTAAAAATAAATATACAAATATAAACTTTTTCATTGATTACTTATCTTTTCCGTATTAACTAACTGATTTTTTAAAGCATATTGGGATAGAATCAAACTATCAACAGCTTTTTTTCCTGCTAACCTTTCCAAAGAAAGATAACATTTCTTAGCTTCTTGCTCCTGCTTATATTCTTGAAGTTGCATATCCTCATATAAAGCAGATGATACAACAAGTTCAGTTACTGATTTATTGCGCAAAGCTCTTGAATAATTTTTATTATAAAGAATAATCCTTGAACGAGTATCCTTGAGTTTATTTAAGGCTCCCTTATATTCATAATAAGAAGATATTATTTTTTCTTGGAGTTCTTCAATGGTTCCCGCCAGTTGTATCAATTCAGTATCAGTAATTGGAGCTTGTTGACCAGCTGATGCTTCTTTATTAATAAAATTATTAGCCAATCTACCTGCAGAAAAAGATGCCGATTGCAACATTGCATTTGAACCTGTAAACATAGGAATAAAACTTGCACCATAAATCAAAGAAGATAATCCTTTTGCCATTAAAGAAGAATGTAATCTGCGTTGAGATTCTGGTGTATTCAATTTATTCATAGTAAATTTAATTAAAGTATTATTATCAATAGTTGCCCGCCATAAAAGTTCAATATCTTTTACTTCTTCTTCTTTCTGCATTTTTATCAAATCTTCAACTACTTCTCTATCTTGTATTACAAGATTTTTATTATAAATATCATCTTTTGATTTAAGTTGAAGAGTATTTTTCTCAGTCGGTTCCAGACGAACTACCTCTGCATATGAACATACAAAAGCAGGAAAAGAACAAAATAGAAATAAAAATATAAAAGCTTTTATAAATATTCTTTTCAAACAGCTATCCCTTCATCCTTCATACACTTTTATAACACATAAATAATATCGTTTCCAATATAAAAGATTCATCATTAAAATATTTTAAGCTTAATTAAGAAAAAGGTCTAAACTGCATCTTTCGCTTGTGTTTTTCTTGTATATCTTTTATGCCGGAATAACCTAAAGAAATACTCCCGCGTCCATATATACCTTCAATTTTATCAATAACAGCCGAAACTTCTTCACCTTTTTTTTGTAAACTTTTTTCAAATAAAGCCAACTGAACTTTTTCTGTATCTTGTAATTCAGATGCATAAATACCTGATGAGCGATAAACTATTTCTTCATTAAAAACAGATTCAAAAAGTTCTATTACTGTTTTCTTTAATATAAATTCAGAATCAGTTGCAACATCAAGTTTTTTATCTTTTA
>CALUUJ010000022.1 GCA_944323935.1 Candidatus Gastranaerophilales bacterium
CAATGTTATCCGCATAAGATTCTTACAGGTCGTAAAGATGGATTTACTGTTCCTGAAAATTATTTAAAATATACCGGGTATACTGCGCCAGAAGAAAGTTTGCATGATTTATTTAAAATAGGTCATACATCTACTTCTGTCAGTTTAGCTGTTGGAGTAGCTAAAGCAAGAGATTTGCAAAATAGAAAAGAAAATGTTATTGCTTTAATCGGTGATGGTTCTTTAACTGGCGGTGAAGCTATGGAAGGGCTTAATAATGCTGCTTGTCTTGGGTCTAATATTATAATTATTGTTAATGATAATGATATGTCTATCGCTGAAAATCATGGTGGTATTTATAAAAATTTAAAATTGCTTCGGGATACGAATGGTAATACCGATTGTAATTTCTTTAAATCTATTGGTTTTGACTATTTATATGTTGATGATGGCAATAATATTGAAAAAATGATTAAGGCTTTAGAATCAGTTAAAGATATAAATCATCCTGTTGTTGTTCATATTAAGACTTTAAAAGGTAAAGGTTTAGAAGTCGCTGAAAATAATAAAGAAGCTTTTCACTGGATTTTGCCAGGAACCTTAGATAAAAAAGATGAAAATATTGTTCAAATTACTGAAGATTATACCTCTTTAACAACTGATTATATGCTGAAAAAGGCGAAAGAGGATTCTTCTTTTATTGTCGTTAATGCTGCGACTCCCGGTGTGTTTGGTTTTTCAAAAGAATTTAGAACAAAAATGGATAAACAATATACCGATGTTGGTATTGCTGAAGAACATGCTGTTGCTTATACTTCGGCACTTGCTAAAATGGGAGCTAAACCTATTTTTGCTGTTATGAGTTCTTTTATACAAAGAGCATATGATCAAATGTCTCAAGATTTATGTCTTAACAGTTCTCCTGTTACTATGCTTGTTTATTGGGGCGGTATATCTAATGCCGATGCGACTCATCTTTGTGTTTTTGATATTCCTTTAATCAGTAATATACCAAATATGGTTTATCTTGCTCCTACTTGCAAAGAAGAATATCTAAGCATGCTTGATTGGTCTGTTAATCAGACTCGTTACCCAGTTGCTATAAGAGTTCCTTCTTGTGAACTCATTTCTTCTGGAGTTAAGGATAATACTGATTATTCGATTCTAAATAAATATGAAATAAAAGAAAAAGGTGAAGAAATTGCAATACTTGGTCTTGGCAGTTTCTATGGTCTTGCTCAAAATCTTAAGGCTGAAATTAAAAGGGTTTTAGGTTTAAATGCAACATTAATTAATCCTAAGTTTATTACAGGCATTGATTCTGAGTTGCTTGAAAATTTGAAATCTAATCATAGTTTAGTTATAACTTTAGAAGACGGTGTTTTAGATGGCGGCTTTGGTGAAAAGATTTCGAGATTTTATTCTGATTCAGATATGAAAGTCTTAAACTATGGCGCAATGAAAGAATTTACGGATAGAGTTAGTCTTGATGAACTATACAAACGTTATCATCTGACTAAAGAACTAATAGTTTCGGATATTCAAAAAATCTTGCAAAAGGTTAGATAGTTTTTATATGTGTTAAAAAGAATCCTTTTTATAAATATAGAAAGGATTCTTTACTTTTATAATGCCCGAGAAAAAATTCACGATAAGCTGAAAGTGTGATACTGGATTAAATTGCAAATTCTACAAAAACAGGAAAATGGTCGCTTCCAAAAAACTTACCTTGTTTATATTCTATTGGAGTTATATCTTTTGTTGAAAGAATGTGTTCCACGGTTATTCTTAATATCGGTAAATGATATGTGTTCCAGCTTCCTTCATGGATATTACCGCTTATTGTTTGAGCATCGTTTATGTTTGTTGATTTTATATATCTTTTATAAGCTGGTGAAAATGCTGTTGTATTAAAATCTCCTGCTATTATAAGGTTTTTACTATGATTATTTATTATTTCATTTATTTGTTTTAGCATTTCGTTTCTTATTAGGAAATATTCTTTCTGTAATGGCGGAAGCGTGTGAACTCCATATATTTGAATTTCTCTTCCGTTTATATCTATTTTTGCATTAGCAACAGGAAGATCATATTCTGTCCATTCTTCAATTTTTGAATTGATAAAAGGATATTTTGAATATAATGCAATTCCAAAATTATCATCTCTTTCTTGTTCAATATAATACGGATATTGTTTTTTTAATTCTGAAGCCCCTAAAAGCCAGTATCTGTCTACTTCTTGTAAGATGATAATATCAGGATTTTCTTTTTTTATCTCTTCTAATAATATATTATATTTGTTGTTACTGGTTAAAACATTGTATAATCCTAATTTCAAAGTGTTGTGATTTGTTATATTATAGTTTGTTTGGAAAAAATACGGTCTCAAATCTGAAAAATTTATTAAAATTATGAGGATTGAAACTATAATTCCTAAAACAAATTTTCTGTTAAAAATTGAAAGATATAAGAATGTTATAGAAAAAATGATTCCGATATAAAAATAATGTAATTTAAAATGAGATAAGATTTCAGTTGTATGGTTTTGAGATGGTATATTTGACAAAATATTTATAATTATGAATATAGAAAAAAGTATAATTGCTCTTTTTGTAATAAATCTATTAAAATTATCTCTTAAATTCATTTAAAAACTCCTTTTATATTCTTTTTGTTATTTTATCTCTTAAAATATTTGGAACAAAGAATATATTATTGTCTAATTCATAAATTTGATTACTTCCTTTAATATCAAAAAACTTGATTAAAACGGAAGTCTAAATAATTTATGAAAGTACAAAATATTACCTATAATAATACATTAAGACCTGCTTTTAAGAAATATATAAGCTATGAAGATTATTATTGTGATGATTATGGAATATATAACAAACACATCTCTATAAAAGATGTTTTTATATCATCAAGTATAGTTTCGGGATTATTACTTGTTGTGGGTGCAATTTTTACACACAAAAATGAACTTGTAAATGTTGTTAAAAAAGCAAAAGATAATCTAAAAAAAGCAACAATTGGTAATTTTAATAAAATAGTTTAAATTTGTATTAAATATTGTGTGTTTGGTCTGTTAATTTTTTCTTTGGATGAGTTTCTGTTTTGAATAACATAGAAAGCGGAATTAAACAAAATGCAATTAGTGCAAAAATTTCAAAAACATCAACATATGCCATTAAACGTGATTGTGAAAGCAATGATTTATAAATATAAGCATTTGTTTTAATAGCAGCGAAATTGCTTGATGCATTTGACATAAATGTATTTAATAATGCGGCAAATTTTTGTTGGAATATTAAATTAAAATTTGACAAATTATCAACCAAATATACCTGATGTATCTGGCTGTGACGTGCTACAAGAGTTGATGCTACTGATGCTATAATTGCAGTCATTGTACTTTTGCAAAGATTATGAAGGCTTGAACCATTTGTTAACTCTGATTTCGGTAATGTTCCAAGTACTAAAGATGAAATAGGAATAAAAGTTAAAATAACACCCACACCCATTAGAACCTGCGGTATTGTTATATAAATAAATGATATTGTAAGGTTTAAATTGGTAAAGAATAATGTTGAAATTCCTAAAAAGAAAAAGCCTATTGCAATTAGAATTCTATTATCAAATGTTTTCATTAATGGATTGATTATTATCATCATCAAAACACAAGATATAATACGAGGGGCAAGGGCATAACCGCTTAGAATTGCTGTATATCCCATCATATTTTGTAAAAATTGCGGCACAAGTACAATGGTTGAAAATACCAGCATATTTACCGAAGAAGAAAGAATTGTACCAATTAGAAAATTTCTGTCTTTGAATAATCTTAAATTAATTAAAGGAGAACTGCTTTCTAATTCTCTTATTATAAAAAATACCAGCATACAAACAGAAAAACCTGCCAGCCAGCTTATCCAAGCACAATCAAACCAGTTATATTGTTGTCCTTTATCTAGAACTATTTGCATTGATAAAAGCCATAAAATCAGGGAAATCATTCCTAAAAAGTCTGTTTTCTTGATTTCTTTTCTGTTTTGTAATTCTTCTATATTTGCATGAACCATCGATATTGAAAGAATGCCTACTGGGATATTTACAAGATAGATCCATTGCCAGTCAGCATTATCAACTATAAATCCGCCAAATGTCGGTCCTAAAATTGCAAATACCATAACTGCAATTCCATATAAACTCATAGCAATTCCTCTTTTATCCTGAGGAAAGGCTGCAAGAAGAATGGATTGGGCTAATGGTGTCATAGGTCCGCCGCCTATTCCTTGAATTAATCTTCCCAAAACCATTATATTTAGATTTGGAGCCATTGCACAAATTAAAGAACCAAGGGTAAAGATTCCAATGAAAACCTTTAGAAAACGCTTTCTTCCCAATAAGTTTTCCAACCAGCCGGACATTAAAATCAGACAAGAATTGGCAATCATATATGAGGTTATTATCCAGTTCGCTTCATCTATTGTTGAACCAAAGTATCCCGATATATGCGGAATTGCAACGTTTGTTGCTGATGTCGCAAGACAGGCAAATGATGTTGGCAGCAGTATCGAAAAGGCTACAAGCCAAAGTGGTGCAGGTTTAATTTTATAGACATATTTTGTCATTACTTAACCTTTACCTCTGGCACTACAGACATACCCGGAACTATGTTGTATTCTGATATGTCCTCATCAAAAGTTATTTTAACCGGTACTCTTTGTACTATTTTTACGTAACTTCCGACTGCATTTTCAGGCGGGAAAAGACTCGCTTTCGCTCCTGTTGAACGTTGTATACTGTCTACTTTTCCTTTAAATTTTTTATGACCATATGTATCTATCTTAATTTTAACGGGTTGACCCGGTTTCATATTTGCTAGTTGCGTTTCCTTAAAGTTTGCTACTACCCATACTTTTGCAGGAACTATAGCAAACATTGGCTGTGCTATTTGTACATAGTTTCCTTGTTCTACAGAACGGTTTGTTATTTTCCCGTCAGTTGTTGCATAAATCTTTGTATATGACAGATTTAATTCTTCTTGTTCTACTTCAGCTTCTAATCTTTTAATTGTATATTGTATTTCATTATATTTTGCTTTTGCTGAATTATTATTTGATTGTGCATTTGTTAGTTTGTTTAAGCTGGCTTCATAGTCTTGTTTTGAAGAAATACCTTTTTCTTTCATTTTTGAATATCGTTCATAATCATTTTGAGCAAAATCTAAATCTGATAAACTTTTTGTTACTTCGTTTTCGGCTCGTATCAATGATGCCTTTGCTTCTTCCAATTCCGCTTTTTTCTCTCTTAATTTAGCTTGGTAATCATTTGGATCAATTTCAAGTAATAAATCGCCTTTTTTTACATCTTGGTTATCTTCTATGTTTAAATTAAGCACAAGACCCGAAACTCTTGGAGCTACTGTTATAATATTACCTTCTATAAACGCATCATCTGTTGATTTATAATATATATTGTGAATTCCATAAAATATTCCGAAAATAAGAAATATTATTCCTGTTATGCTTGGTACAAGTACTCTCTTTTTAAGATATTCAGGGCGTGTATCTTCTATTTCGACCACTTCTTCTTTCTCTGTTTTATTGGCTTTCTTTTCTTCCAATTTATTCTCCTTTTATTAATTTTATATTTGAAGTTTAACTTTGTTTCTTATATTTGTATTCATTTTCTCAAGTGTTTTAAATGTAATTGCGAGTTCTTCAGGGGTAATATCTTTTGTTATTTCTTTTCGCATACAAATATCTTTGGGAAAAATTTTATCTTTTATTTGTCTGCCTTTTTCTGTGACAATTAATTTGTATATTTTTCTGCCGTTTGAATCAGGAATTTTTTCTATAAGTCCGTTTTTCTGCATGATTTCTATTATTCTTGAAATATTTGATCGGTCTTTGAATAAAATTTCACTTAGTTGTCTTTGATACATGATTTCTTTGTTCTCAACAAGTAAAAATAATATTACATATTGATCCGGTGTAATTCCGTAGTTTTCTTCAGCAAATGTTTGGGTTGAAAACCCTCTGACTAATGTCCCGGTTATGTATATTAATGACCCGATTCTTCCGTTTAGATATTCCCTGTACATTTTTACCTTATTTACTTTATTTTTTTCTTGTGCTGTAATTATAGCACAAGAAAATTTCAGAGGTAATAAATAATGAGAATAAAAATAATAATTTCCATATTAATGGTGGTTATTATGCAGTTTCCAGTAATTGCAAGAGAAAATTCAACTCAAGAAGTTAATACTATTGAATATATGAATATATCTTGGTGGGAAAAATATAATGATGAACATTTAATTAATAATCTTTTGAAGATTTATCAAAATAATTATGATTTGAAGATTGCAGCATTAAAGGTTAAGGAAAATGAGCAGATTGTAAAGGCGCAATTTGCAAATGAACTCCCTAAGCTTGGATTATCAGGTCAATTATATAGGGATTTAAGATCCTCTATGCAGCAATTCGGAGATATGCAAATTCCGAGTTATGCTCAATATAATTACTATTTGCCAATTACAGCAAGTTATGAAGTTGATATATGGGGGACAAACAGACTTCGTACAAAAAGTTCAAAACAGGAACTTGAGATAGTGAAACAGGCAGAACGTGCTACATATATTGCATTAACTTCTGACTTTGCAACTGATTATTTTAACTTGATTAGAACTGACGAATTTTTGAAAATACAAAATGAACTTATTAAATTACAGGAAGAAATTGTATCAAAAATAAAAGATAAGTATGAAATTGGGCTTTGTTCGGTTAATGATTTACTTGTTGAACAAAGAGTTTTGACATTGCTTAATGAGGAACGAAATACGCATATTAAAAATCGTGATACATTAATTGATACTATTAAAGTATATTTAGCTGATTCATCTGATTCTGTTGAAAGGAATTCTTATGAAAGTATTACTTTATTGAATGGAATTCCACTTCAATATAGTACTGAAGTTATAGAAAATCGACCTGATTATCTGCAGGAAGAAGCAAATCTTAAACGTATCGGAATAGATATAAAAGTTGCAAGACGCAATTTCCTTCCCAAGTTTATTATTTTTGGGCAAATTGGTCTTAATGCATATCATTTGGATACTTTATTTAATTCTGCTTCACAAATGTTGAGTGTGGGAGTTTTGCCTTCTATTGATTTATTTTCGGGCGGCAGAAAGCTTGCTATATTAAGGTTGAAGAAGTTTCAGTATGATGAGGCATTTAATTCTTATAAGAAAACAATTATTGACGGTATTAAAGATATAAATTTAGGAATTATTAAATATAAGGAAGCACAAGAAAACTATAAAGAAAGTTCTAAACGTTTAGAATTGCAAGATAAAACATATTCTTTAGTTAAAGATAAGTTGGAAATAGGTTCTGCAAGTGATTTAGATGTTCTTTATGCTAAACAAGCTTATTTGATGGTTAAAAAAGATGAAGTTTCAAACAAAATGAATTCTGTAATATCAACAATAGGACTTTATAAAGCTGCGGGCGGAATGGATTTGTATAAAATTAATGAGGATTTATAAGTTAAATAATAAACGGTAAATTTTTGCTTAGAGCTTTTAATAACAAAATATTATCTAATTTATTAATGTAATAATATTGTTTTGTGGGTTCTCTTCCTGTGTAACTTAACAGTTGGTTTGAGAAAAATAAACATGGTTTGAGAATTTTAATATGTAGATTATATTATGAAATATTTATGTTATAATATGTACATGGGTGATGTCATTTATACTATTGGATATACTTCTTTCTCGATAGATGATTTTTTACTACAATTGAAATTATACAATATTCATTGTCTAATTGATGTTCGTAGCAATCCTGTTGCTTCAGAGTATTACCAAATTTATTCAAAAAATACTCTTGAACCTATTCTGAACAAAAATAAAATTTATTATAGAAATTATGCTAGAGAATTTGGTGCTAGGCAAACTGATTTATTGTTTTATTCTAATAACCAGTTAGATTTTCAGAAATTTGTTAACTCTCAAAATTTTATTGATGGTGTAGAAAAAATAAAAAAAGGAATGGCTTTAGGATATAATTTTGTTTTAATGTGTGCAGAAAAAGATCCTATAAATTGTCATAGGGCTATAATGGTAGGAAAAGGTTTAAGAGACCAAGGGTTAAGTGTTAACCATATTCTGTCAGATAAGTCAATTATTACACAAAATGATATAGAAACTAGATTATTAAATTTATATTTCCCTAATAGAAGTCAATTATCATTGTTTGAATGTAAAAATGATGAAATCTTGTTAGAGGAAGCGTATGCTTTGCAGAATAAAAAAATTGGTTACAAAATAGAAGAACTTGCATCATGAATATATATACTATTGGTTTTGCGCAAAAAAGTGCTAAGAAGTTTTTTGAGTTATTGCAATCTAATAATATTGATTGCTTGCTAGATATAAGATTAAATAATATTTCTCAGTTAGCAGGTTTTACTAAAGGTAAGGATTTGGAATACTTTTTAAATAAGATTCTATCTGTAAAATATTTTCATAATACTGATTTTGCACCAACAAAAGAAATATTAGATAATTATAAGAAAAAAAATATTACTTGGTCTGAATATGAAAAATTATATATACAATTAATAGAAAAAAGGCATGTTGAAAATCTTTTTGCCAAAATTATAAATAATAATTACAGTAATATTTGTTTGCTATGTAGTGAACCAGAACCACAACAATGTCATAGGAGACTTTTGGCGACTTATTTGAAACAACATTTTGAAAATATTCAGATTAGACACCTATAAATGGAAAATGTGAATGAAATTAAAAATTGCAATTTTAACTAAATCTTCAAGACATGGACAATATTGTGTTGTTGGTTATGATATAGATAATAGTAAATTAGTTAGATTGGTTTCTGGTGATATTAATTCTCAAGGTTCCATTACAGGAGAACATTTAATTTGTGATAATAATAAAATAGCAGACATTTTAGATATAGTTGAGGTTGATATTATTTCAAACAAACCAACAGAAACTCATCCAGAAGATTTGTTAATAAATGAATTATTAACATGGAAATATATTGGTAAATTTGAATTAAATAATTTACCTACACATATATTATGTACAGATAAATTTATTTATAACGATATTTCAAATGAAATAAAGCTGGATACAGTAAAGCAAGTTAAAAAATCAATAATAATTGTAGAAGTAAAAAAATTAAACATTTACAAAAACGAATACGGAAAAATTAAAGCAAGTTTTGAATATAATAATCTTAGATATATCAACTTTTCTGTTACAGATCCAGATTATTATGAGATAACAGATATGATTAAATATAATACAGCTATTTTAATAATTTCATTACCAAATGATAAATGGTCATATGAAAATGATAGATTCTTTAAATTTATTGCAAAGATTTATCCAATAGATTAAATAATATATCTAAAAATTATTTATTTACGAATACAATTAAGTTCCTAAAAGTTCTGTACTATAAAAATTTTCACATGAGAATTTTGTTTTTTTATTTTTTATGAGTTTGAACCTATGTCTTTTGGTCTTATTTTAGGTGGTAATTTACATTTATTTTTCCGACTTATAAAATTCATTTCTGAGTTTTAGATTTTTAATAAAAAAGCCGAAATAATCAAACTAAGCGATAAAACACATCCTGCCATAAAAAAAGACCCTTTTGGGGGTCTTTTTAATATTTGCCGAAGGCCGGACTCGAACCGGCACGCAGGGTGAGCTGCGTCAGATTTTGAGTCTGATGCGTCTACCAATTTCGCCACTCCGGCATTTTGTATCCGCTGTATTTTATACTATATTAAATATAATTTTTTTTCAATTATTTTTATTATATCTTTTGGTTTTTCTGCAAAAAGTTTTCCGCCATTTTGTATTAAAAAATCTTTGTCTCTAAAACCCCATAAAACACTTATACAAGGAATTCCTACATTTTTTGCTGTTTTTATATCTACATCGGAATCTCCTATATAAATTGAATTATCAATACTGGAATTTAATTCTTTTATTGCCTTAATAACGCCGTCTATTTCAGGCTTTTTACGTACTCCTTCACTTTCTCCGATTGCTATATCTATATATTTACCAAAATAATTCTTGCAAAGTTCTTTTACTGCTGCATCATATTTATTTGAAACTACGGCTAATTTATAGTTTTTTGATTTTAATGTTTCAAGTAAATCTATAATACCCTCGTATGGCTTTGTCAGTTCGAGCATGTGTTGTTCGTAATAGCTTCTGAAATAATCGACAATTTTATTTAACTCACTCTCTTCTATATTTTGGGGAAGTGCTCTTTCAATTGCTTTCTTTATTCCATTCCCTACAAAACTTTTAATTTCCTCCAAAGTTCTTTTAGGGTATCCATATTCTGTTATTGCTTTATTAAAACAGGCATGTAAATCTTCAAGTGTATTTAATAGAGTTCCGTCTAAATCAAAAATTATTGTATCTTTTTTCATAATAATAAAATCTTTATAATGAGCGGGCGAGGGGACTCGAACCCCCGACGTCAACCTTGGGAAGGTTGCATTCTACCACTGAATTACACCCGCAAGTTATTATTATTATATCACCAGTTTAATAAAATGTATCTTTATTGCCAGGTATTATTTATATTATTATAATTTACTATTATGAAAGGAATATGATTTGTGGATAATAAAAAAGTATATATAATTGGTGCAGGACCTGCCGGTTTAAGTGTTGCATACTATTTATTAAAAAATGCTGATATTAAACCCGTTATAATTGAAGAAACACCTTATATCGGCGGAATATCCAGAACTCATATATATAATGGTAATAGAATGGATCTTGGTGGGCATAGATTTTTTACTAAAAATGATGAGGTTATGAATTTATGGACAGAGTTGTTTAAAATTCAAACAATGCCTTCTAAAGATTCAATATTATTGAATGATTATTTGCCTGGTGGAGATATTAATAAAACAGAATCTGACCCTGAAAAAAGTGACAATGTTTTTCTGAAAAGAAGAAGAGTTTCAAGAATTTACTTTTTGAAGAAATTTTTTGATTATCCAATAAGTTTTAAGTTTAAAACCTTTTTCAATCTGGGGCTTTTAAATTGTATAATGGCAGGTATTGGTTATTTAGTTGCTTGTATAGCAAAGAAGAAAGAGATTTCGCTTGAAAATTTTTATATAAACAGATTTGGAAGACCCTTATATAAAATGTTTTTTGAAGATTATACGGAAAAACTGTGGGGTATTCATCCATCTAATATTTCGCCTGATTGGGGAAAACAAAGAGTTAAAGGTTTATCTATAAAAAAAGTCTTGGAAAATTGTTTTAAAAAAAAAGATGATAATATTGAAACTTCTTTAATCGAAGAATTTCTATATCCTAAAAAAGGACCGGGTCAGTTCTATGAAACAATGGCTAATCAAATAGAAAAAATGGGCGGTAAAATTATCTTCGAAAATTCTGTTGTTGGCATTGGTTTTAACGATGGTAAAATTTCTTCTCTAAAAACTAAAGATAAATCAGGCAATATTAATACCTTCGATTGTGATGTTGTATTTTCATCCATGCCTGTTAAAGATTTAGTTGCAGCTTTTAATACTGATGTTGATAAAGAAATTTTTGATATTGCCAAGAATCTTCCTTATCGTGATTTTATAACCGTCGGTCTTTTGCTAAATAAATTAAAGGTTAAAAATAATACAAAGATAAAAACTGTAGCTAATATAATTCCTGATTGTTGGATTTATATTCAAGAAAGAAATGTAAAACTTGGAAGATTACAGATTTTCAATAATTGGTCGCCATACATGTTGAATGATTTTAAAAATAATGTATTTATTGGGCTTGAATATTTCTGCAGCGAGGGTGATTCTTTATGGAATATGGATAAATCAGAGTTTATTGAAATGGCTATTAATGAACTTGAATCTATAGGTATTATTGATAAAAAGTCAATAATTGATTCAACAATGATTAAGGTTAAAAAGGCTTATCCTGCGTATTTCGGAACCTATAAAGACTTTGATAAGGTGCGAAAATATCTTGATTCTATTGAAAATCTTTATTGTATAGGCAGGAACGGACAGCATAGATATAATAATATGGATCATTCAATTTTAACCGGTTTTGAAGCAGCCAGGGCTTTTATTAATAATTCATCTAAAGAAAAGGTTTGGAAAGTAAATACAGAAGATGAATATCATGAAGAGGCGTAAATATTTTTGTTACATTTGCCGAAAAGATTATTTTCTTTAATTTGAGTATATTAAAATAAATGTATGAACAGAATAAAACAGTTGAGTGTTAATCTTATAAATCAAATTGCAGCAGGTGAAGTTATAGAAAGACCTGCAAGTGTTGTTAAAGAACTTGTTGAAAACTCTATTGATGCAGCAGCGACAAAGATTGAGATTTCTATTTCGAATGAATGCAGGAATATTCGTATTGCGGATAACGGTTCAGGTATTCATCCTGATGATATTGAGCTTGCTTTTACTAAGCATGCTACAAGTAAATTAACTGATGAAAATAGTCTTTTTAATATTCAAACACTTGGTTTTAGAGGTGAAGCCCTTGCTAGTATTATTTCTATTGCTAAAGTTACTTGCACGACAAGAACTGCCGATTTTGATTATGGTACTTGTGTTGAATCCCAGAATTCAATTGTTAAAACTTCTAAAGTTGGTTGTGCAAAAGGTACAATTATGGATGTTCAAGATTTATTCTTTAATCAGCCGGCACGTCTTAAGTTTTTAAAAAGTGCTAAAACAGAATTCGCTTATATTCAAGAATTAATTCAATCACTTGCCATTTCACATCCCGAGATTGCTTTTGTTCTTAAAAATAATAACTCTACTATAATAAATACAACTCAGAATGCTGACTTGTTAACCAGAATTACGGAAATTTATTCAACTGAAATATTAAAAGAACTCAAAGAAGTTAAGAAAACAGATGTACTTTCAGGTATTACTATTTCAGGTTTTGTTTCTGTTCCAAGTTATACTCGCTCAAGTAAAAAATCTATTTATACCTTTGTTAATTCAAGAGTTGTAAAATGTCCCATTTTAATGAAAGCTATTGATGTTGCATATAAGAACATGATGCCAAACGGACGTTATCCTTTTATTGTTATTAATATTGATATTAATCCTGAAGAAATTGATGTTAATGCGCATCCTACTAAACGAGAGATAAGATATAAAAATCCTAATCAAATTTTCAATTTCGTTCAAAGTGCAGTAAATTATGCATTATCTGCTAATAGTATTAAGCAGATTGATTCTATTGCACAACAAGAAGATAAAGTTGTACCCTTTTCTGAGATTTTTTCTGAAAAAGTTGAAATATTAGAAAAAGATGATAAAGAAACTATTTTTCCATTAAATGTTAAGAAACAAAATGAAAAAATTGAGCTTGAACCTATAAAGCATTCTCAAACCAAAATAGAAATAAATTTTGAAACACCTGTAAAGGCCAATAAAATAAATGTTATAGGACAGTTAAAAAATACTTATATTCTTGTTGAAAATGAAGATAATCTTGAAATTATAGATCAACACATAGCAGAAGAACGCTATATTTATGAAAATTTAAAATCACAAAAAGAAATAGCTTCTCAATTGTTAATAATTTCTGATGTTATAGATATAGAACCAGAGGATATGGAAATACTTGATAATGCAAAATCTAATCTTTTAAAGTTTGGATATCAAATAGAAAAAGTTTCTGATAATCAAATTATATTTAAAAAAATTCCTCAAGTATTGTCTAATGTGAAACCAAAAGATATTCTTTCTGAATTACTTCAAAATTTAAGAAATTCTATTGATAATGATTTAGATACAATAGAAGAAAAAATACTTATAACAACATCTTGTAAAGCGGCAATAAAAGCAGGAGATAAATTGACTTTGTGGCAGATGGAAGAAATAGTCAAAAAATTAAGGACTACAAAAAATCCATATACTTGTCCACATGGAAGACCAATTTCCCATTTTATTCCAATAAAAGAAGTAGCATCGTTTTTTGCAAGAAATATATAAATTATTATGGTAAAATAGGTTTGTGATATTAAAGCAGGATAAATTTATATAGATGATTAGCTTTTTAGGACTTTGTGTACAAAATTTTATCCGGACATTGAAATACATTTTGGGCGGAAATGTAAAATGGAAAAATGTTATGTCTCAAGCTGCGATGATAAGCTATGATTCTTTGCCTATAGCTCTTAGCATAGTGTTTATTGCTGCGGTAGTAATTGCATTGCAGGTTTCAAAACAGTTTTTAATGACAGGTGCTGAAAGCTATGTTGGAGGCTTTCTTGCTGTAGCATTAATTCGTGAGTTAGCGCCAGGCTTCGCTGCTTTGGCTATTAGTGCAAGAGCAGGTACTGCAATAAGTGCTGAAATAGCAAACATGCAAGTTACATCTCAAGTGGATGCCATAAAAACTCTAAAAGTTGACCCAATCGGATACTATTTTGCGCCAAGAATTATATCTGGTGCCATTACTGTTCCTATGGTTGTTATTCTTGCTGAATTATTTGGTATTCTTGGCGGGATGATTATTTCTTATTATGCTATAGATTTACATCCTAATCGTTATATGTCATCTGTCTGGTTATGGCTTAATACAAGAGATATTTATATAAGTATATTAAGAGGTTTTGTTTTTGGCATTATTATTCCGCTTGTGTGTGCGACCCAAGGGTATAAAACAACTGGCGGTGCCAAAAATGTTGGTATATCAACAACAAAAGCGGCCATTAAGTCTACTGTATTTTTGCTTATGGCCGATTTGATAATTACTTTTATTTTCTATGTTTGCTAATTAATCTAAATTAATTCCTGCAAGCCTTCTTAATTCGTCTGGTCTTTGTGATTTCATTAAGGCATCTTCTGCTGTTACAAGTTTTTTCTTGTATAATTCAGCTAATGCTGTTTCAAGTGTTTGCATTCCTACTCCCCCGCCTGTTTGAATTGCAGAATATATTTGTGCGGATTTTCCTTCACGTATCATATTGGCAACGGCGTTAGTTTTAACCAAAATTTCTTGCGCCATAACTCTGCCTTTTTTAGTTCCATCAGGTTGTAGTTTTTGTAATAGTGTTTGTGCAAATACAGCTTCTAAACAGCCACCCAATTGAACACGTATCTGTTGCTGTTGTCCTTCCGGAAATACGTCGATAATACGGTCTATTGTTTGAGCTGCAGATGATGTATGCAAAGTTCCAAATACTAAGTGACCTGTTTCTGCTGCGGTTAGAGCCAGCCCAATTGTTTCGATGTCACGCATTTCGCCGACCAGAATAATATCAGGGTCTTCTCTTAATGATGATTTTAATGCATTTGCAAATGAACGTGTGTCTTGTCCGAGTTCTCTTTGGTGAATCACACTTTTCTTTGATTTGTGTACAAATTCGATAGGATCCTCAATTGTCAATATATGTTCACTTCTTGTTTCATTAATATAGTCAATCATAGATGCAAGAGTTGTTGATTTACCGCTACCGGTTGGTCCCGTAACTAAAATTAGACCTCTTGGTCTTTCTGTTATCGAACGTACAACATCTGATAATCCTAATGACTCAAATGATGGAATTACACTGTTAATTGTTCTGAATGCAGCAGCGTATGTTCCTCTGTTTTTATATATGTTGACCCTGAAACGTCCTAAATCCTTTAACCCGTAGGACATGTCAAGTTCCCAAGTTTGTTCTAGGGTTCTTCTTTGCTCATTATTTAGCATTGGGAATAATAATTCTTCAACGCCTTCCGGTGTAAATGGCGGATATTTTGTTCTTAATAAATTACCGTCAACTCTTATTACCGGTGGTAATCCTGCTGAAATGTGCAAGTCGCTGGCTTTATATTGCACAACTTCTTTTAGTAAGTCATCAATTATCATTTTCTACCTCTTAAATTCCTAATTTAATAAGTATATGATACCTTTTTCTTTTATTTTATACAAGTTCTCGAAAATTTCGATTTTTTCCAAGCGTAATAAATTGGAATTCCCGTAGCGATGATAATTATTGTTTTTATTGAGTTTTCAAATTTATGTATTGTTAAAGAATATATTATGAAACTTCCTATAATGATGAAAAATACTCCAAATATACTATTAACCTTGTTCTTAATAGTTTCTTTGTTTTTTATTCTGTATATGAAAATTCCGATTGCGGTTAATACATAAAAAATTAAAGCAGCATATATGACGTAATCTAAAAGCTCGCTGTAGTTACCGCAGAATATTATAAATACTGATGACCAAATACATTGTAATAATAATGAATTTTCGGGAACATTTGTTTTGTTATTAACAATAGCGAGTTTATTAAATAATAGCCCGTCTTTTGCCATTTGATAATATACTCTGGCTCCTGTCATTATTAATCCGTTTGCACTTCCGCAGGCGGATATTAATATTATTATTGCAATTATAATTTTACCTATTGTTCCTGTTATATTTTGCATTAGAACGACTGCTACTATATCTTCAGGGGCTGTTTTAATTTGTTCTATTGGTATTGAAAAAACATATAAGATATTTATAAGAAGGTATAGAATCATTACTATTACTACACCCCACAATAGGGCTTGAGGAATATTCTTTTCAGGTTCTTTTACTTCTGCTGAAATAAAAGTTATATTATTCCAAGTAACCATTGCAAATATTGCTCCGACAGTAGCTGTGGAAATAACCTCTAGGGTTGAAAATGAAAAATCTGATAGTTTTAGTAAATATGGAAAATTTTCAGTAATTACATCAATATTGCATCCTAAAAATATACCGAAAACTATAACGCCTACTATAGAAAGTACTTTGGTAATCGTAAATATATTTTGTGTTATAACACCATATTTTATGCCTCGGGAATTTATATAGGTTAATAAGCAGCATATAATTAGTGCGCATAATTGTTGTGTTGAAAAAGAAAAGAATGATGTTTCAATAAGGTAATTTGTTGAACTTATTTGCGGAAATATTATTCCTAAAAATTTTCCAACCGCAATACAAACAGCACCAATAGTTGCGGTCTGTATTACAAGAAGTAGTGACCAGCCATATAAAAAAGCAGTTAAATCATTAAACATTTTTTTTAGGAACATATATTGTCCGCCATCTTCTTTTATGTTTAAGACTGGTTCTGCATATGCTATAGCACCTGAAAGTGAGAATAATCCTGCTAATAACCATACTATTAATAATAGAAATGCTGTTTCTACTTGTCTTGCTATATCAGCTGATACAATAAATATACCGCAGCCAACCATAGAACCTACAACTACGGAAATTGAATCTTTTAGATTTAATGTTCTTTTTAAATCATTGCTCATTTTTAAACCATACTTTATTCATATTGAATATTAAATTATGTCTTTTGCAATATCCGATTAATTCTGTTTTAATATCTTTCAGCATTACGAAAATTGCTATTAAATTGGGAGCTGCCATTACAAGATATGTGGCGTCCGTAAAATCAATTACGCTTTTTATATTCATTGTTGAACCGATGATTATGAATAAACAGAATACAAATTGATATAGTTTTATACGTTTTTTACCTTCTCCCACTAAAAAAGTCCATGCTTTTTGACCATAATATGCCCAAGATAGAATTGTCGATATTGCAAACAGAATAATTACTAATGCAAGTATATAAGGGAAAAATGGCATTACGCTTGCAAAAGCAGAAGATGTTAATTGTACTCCTGTTATTCCGTCAGTATAGTTTAGATATTCTCCAGTAATGATAATAACGAAAGCTGTCATTGAACATACAACAACTGTGTCAAGAAATGGTTCTATCATAGAAACAAAACCTTGTGAAGCAGGTTCATTTGTTTTTACAGCAGCATATGCGATTGGAGAGGAACCTATACCTGCTTCATTTGATTGTATTGAACGTCTCAAGCCAATTATTATTGTACCGATAATTCCTCCATATATTGCATTCGGGAAAAATGCTTCATGGAATATTGTGTATATGGCATGTGGTATTTGTGTGAAATGTGTCAAAATTATAATCAGACCTGCAAAAAGATATAGAATGCACATTGCCGGTACTACTTTTGATGTTACTCGTGCTATACTTTTTATTCCGCCTACTATTACTAGGGCAATTATAAATGCTACAATAAAACCAAATACCCAAGTGTGATCATAGAAAAAACTGTTTTTACCGCCTGTAATTAATATAAATTGTTCAGCAGCTTGATTTGTTTGTAGCATACAACCTCCGCCAACAGTTCCCGGCAGACAAGCTAGCGCAAATATATATGCCAGAGTTTTACCTAGTTTGTGATAACCCTTCTGTGCAAACCCGTGTTCTATGTAGAACATTGGACCACCAGAAACACTTCCGTCTTTATTAAATTTCCTATATTTCAAAGATAGAGTTACTTCGCAAAACTTTAATGCCATACCAAAAATAGCACCAAAACACATCCAAAACATTGCTCCAGGTCCGCCTATTGAAATAGCGATTGCTACACCTGCTATGTTACCCAAACCTATTGTCCCTGATAAAGCTGTAGCTAAGGCACCAAAGGATGATACTTCTCCTTTGTGTCCGTCGTGGTCTTTTTTATGAAATATCTGATATAAAGCATGCTTGAATCCCCATATACAAATGCCTCTTAAATAAAATGTACAAAAAATACTTGTTGCAATCATTAGAAAAATTAAAATTGGAACTTCTGCGCCAAAAATTGTTATTGGGGCAAATATAAAATCAGAAAATTCATCAGAAAATGGTGCAAAGTATTTTTCTATTGCTGCATCAACGCTAAATGCATTTGCTTTATGCGTGCATAATAACAGATTTAAGATAGTAAAAAAAACAATGCGATTTATCATATTTAATCTCCAACTTCCTCGACTTATCTATTTTCGCACGACCCTTCAAGAATATAAAAAACATGTCTTGTATACAAGCAGATTAAATTTTCTGGCTTACAAAGTGTTACATTAATAATTCTAAAAAATCTTTTGTTTATATTTCCTTTTAAATAAGAAAAAAGCTATGATTTAATCATAGCTGTAGATTAGGGATATGTGTATCATCGTTTTTTCCAAGGAATATAGGTTAATATTAGCAGTCCGAATCTGTTTTTAAATCATACATAATGTTGAATAAATTAATTACACCTTTTGTAATTTTCGTATAAAAGTAGTATGTACGAATTTAAGACTTCCTATTAATCGAGTTTTCGCTTGAATGTCCAGCTCGCAAGTGACAATGTTATTACTGCTATAATGATTAATGGAATTATATTAGACATTACATCTTCTATTCCCATTCCTTTTAGGAATATTCCTCTTGATAAAGTCATAAAATATCTTACAGGATTTATCATTGTTAAGTATTGCCAGCCTATGGGCATGTCTTCAATTGGTGATATGAATCCGGATAGTAATATTGCAGGCATTTGAAATGTTATTACTCCAAGTATTGCTTGCTGCTGAGTTTTACATATTGAAGAAATAAATAAACCTACGCCGACAATAGATAACAACGATATAAATATTGATATCAAAAATAATAAAATGGAACCTGAAAAAGGTACTTTAAATCCAAATATTATAATTAAAGTCATAATGCAAGTTAAAAACATTGCAATTATTAATGGTGGTACAACTTTACCTATCATTATTTCAAATGATGATAACGGGCTTACAATTAATTGGTCAAATGTTCCCATTTCTCTTTCTCGTGCAATTGATAGTGCCGTTAGAAGCATTGCTATAACAACAGATAGCATTACTATAATAACAGTCATGATAAACCAGCGGTATTCAAGATTTGGATTATACCAGTTTCTCACTATTGTATTTATACTTGCTCCTTGTTTTTGTGACATTTTGCTTCCGTATGAATTTATTATTTCAGAAGCATAGCCTCCGGCTATTGCTGCTGAGTTTGTTTGTCTGCCGTCCAAAACAATCAAGACTTGTGTCTGTTTCTGTGCTTTTATTGAGGTTGAAAAGTCATTATTTATGTATATTCCTATCTTTGTTTTTTGTGTATCAATTTGGTTTTGAAATTCTTTTTCATTGTCTGCGTAATATATTTTTCTAAAGTGCGGAGAATTTTCAAAATGAGATAATAATTCTCTTGATTCGACTGATTTATCTCTATCTATTACACTCACGTCAATATTTTTTACTTCCATTGTTATAGCATTTGCAAAAATAATTAATTGTAATAATGGCAGACCAATTATTATACTTCTTGATTTTGGATCTTTCCATGTTGTTATAAGTTCTTTTCTTATTAATGCTATGATTCGTCTTAAGCTATCTATTATCATTTTTCTAATCTCATGTTTGTACTCTTATATACAAGAATGAATAAAATTGTTCCTAAAATTGTAAGAAAAATGGAATTTATAACTACAATTTCAAATATTGTTCCTGCCATATACTCGCTTTCTACGAAAATTATAAAATATTTTGGCGGCAGAATTCCTGTTAAATACTGGAAAAATAATGGCATGGAACTTATTGGAAAAATCAAGCCCGAAAGTAACAAGGCAGGTAAAAAACCTATACCTAATGAAACTTGACTTGCTAAAAATTGATTTTTAAGTTTTGAAGAAATTAAAAGACCTATTCCTAAAAGAGTAAATAAAAATAAAGAACTTACAAGAAAAAATACGAAGTAATTTCCTCTGAACGGTATTTTAAATACCCCTATACACATAGAAACATTAAATATCATAGAAGTTAAACCCAAGCAAAAGTACGGAATATATTTACCCAAAACAATATCAATTCTTCGAACCTGTGTACTTAAAAGAGATTCCATTGTACCTCGTTCCCATTCCCTTGCTACTACAAGTGCCGTTAATAAGATACCAATTAAAGTCATTGTAATAGCTATTGACCCGGGCAGAATAAAATTGTGACTGTTCAAATCTTGATTATACCAGGCTCTTAATTCTGTGTTTATTATTGAAGGGATAACGAGGTATTTATATTTGCTTGTCATTAGCCAGCCATTTGTAATTGATGAAGCGTAGTTTTGAATATAGTTTGCC
>CALUUJ010000023.1 GCA_944323935.1 Candidatus Gastranaerophilales bacterium
TTAATTGGCGGATTTGAATTAATGGAAAGATTTGAAGAACACGCAGATAAATTCGGTGTTGAAAAATTTCCAATGGTAGAAATAGAAAATATAAACCTTATAAATGAAGTTAAAGAGATTGAAACAACTGATACTATTTTCAAAGCAAAATCAATAATTATTGCAACAGGAGCACAAGCGAAGAAACTCAATATTCCGGGAGAAGAAGAATTCAAAGGTAGAGGTGTAAGTTATTGCGCTATATGTGATGGTGCATTTTATAAAGATAAAACACTTGCTGTAATAGGCGGTGGCAACTCTGCAATTGAAGAAGCTATTTATCTTACAAAGTTTGCAAAAAAGGTATACATTATACATAGAAGAGATGAACTGAGAGCTGATAAAATATACCAGCAGAAAGCTTTTAATAATGAAAAAATAGAATTTATACTAAGTCATTCACCCAAAGAAATACTTGGAACTAATACCGTAGAAAAAATCTTATTAGAAGATTTAAAAACAAATCAAATAAAAGAACTTCAAGTTGATGGAGTATTCCCCTACATTGGATTTACACCGAATACAGAATATTTCAACGGACAAATAAAACAAAACCAGCAGGGTTTTATTGAAACAGATACTAATATGCAGACATCAATAAATGGAGTTTTTGCAGCAGGTGATGTTAGAAATACACCACTAAGACAAGTAATAACTGCAGCTTCAGATGGTGCTGTTGCAGCTTGTTCCAGCATTAAATATATAGAATCTACAACATTCGAAACTGAACAAACAAAAGTATAAATATAAATTTCTTATGCTAATATAAAATTATGAGTGAAAATAGATATAAGAAAATTCTCATAATAAGAACAGGTGCAATAGGTGATGTAGTACATACTTCTGCATTAGTTCAAGCAATAAAAGAAATAAGTCCTAAAACAGAAATTCATTATTTATCAAATAAAATAATGGAATTTATGTTTAAAAGAAATCCATATATTACAAAATTCATTGATTTAGACCCAAAATTTAAATTATTTTCTTCATACACAATACAAATAGCAAAATTGCTAAAGAATGAAAAATATGATTTAGTAATAAACCTTCAACCTTCATTTAAAATAAAAGCAATTACTCATTTAGCCGGAATAAAAAAAGAATTGGTTTATAAAAAAGACTTCAATATTCATGCTGTAACAAATTTTTGGCAAACAGGATTAAAAGCATTTCCAAATATGAAAAAGCCGGAATATTTAAAGCTATATCTTGAACAAGAAGTTATCAATAGAGCAAAGAACAAACTGGAGAATTATAAAAGACCATTTATTGTAATAAATGCAGGTGGTGTTTTTTCAAAAAGACAAGGCAGAACTTATCCACTTGATAAATGGATTGAATTAGGAAATAAGCTTCAAGATAAATATAATGGAACAATAATTCTAAATGGAGCTAAAGAAGATAAAGATTTTCTTCAGCCTCTTAACAAAATTAAAAACTCCGTTAACTATATAGGTGAACTAAAGCTTGAAGATTCTTGCGGAATAATTTCTCAAGCAGATATAATGATATCAGGTGATTCAGGACCATTACATATTGCAACGGCACTTGGTGTAAAATCAATTGGTTTATATGGTTCCATGCCTGTTAAAAGAACAGGATGTTATTCTAATGGTATAAATATTTCATCAAAAAAAGAATGTGTACCTTGTAATCGAAGAAAATGTAAATATTTAAAAGGGACAGACAAAATATATGCTCCCTGTATGGAAGAAATTAGTGTTGATTCAATTTTAGATCAAATTTCTTTTTAATAAGTTTCAAGCCGACACCAACATAAGTGCTTATAACCATAGTCACAACGAAATAGAAGTACGTAGTTTTTAATGGGCTATAAAACCAATATATATCATGGACATTCTTAACATAAACAGGAATTCCTTTTATCGACATCAAAGTAATTGTTATTAAATACATTATAAATAAATGGTTTGCCATAATATGGTATGTATTTTGTCCCATATGATATATAAATTTATTGTCTTTTATATAAGGATAAAGCAACTCAACAATAAACAAAGACATCCAGATACCTGTAATACTTGTAATAATTGGGATTAAGAAGCTGTCAAATTCACCCCAAACAAGAATATAACTAAGTCCTATACCATCAATCGGGGTATAATCTTTATTTGTAAGCCATAATAAACTTTGTAAAGCAACTATTCCCATAAAAATTTTCGATGTAAATATGTTATATTTCCCCAACACGAAATTTTTATAGAAGAAACCAAGATAAACAAAAAACATTGAAAATAAAGTTCTTATAACAACTAGTATAAATGCATCATTTCTATAATTTGCCAATGGAATAGAAACAATAGCTAATAATAAAAATATACTTAAATGAAACCATTTATTATCTTTAATTGATTTTAGTTTCCTAAACACAAATAAGAAACAAATCATAGTCATAAATAATTGAGTAACAAACCATAAAGGACATGTTAAATCTAACTGATGACCATTCGCGAAAGGCGTAATTATATAGTTTTTAAGATTAACCTCCATTCCCCAGAATTGCCCTGTTAATTTCGCAATAATTATTGTTACAAACAAATAAAATACAATATATAAATAATAAGGGAATAATAAACCTTTTACTTTCTTTATTATAAATTCTTGAACCTTATCAAGATAAGTTTCTTTAAATAAATAACCTGCAATAAAGAAAAATAAAGCCAAATGAAATGAATATGGAGGAAACATAGGAATAAGAGAAAATTCCAAATGTCCCGAAACAATAATCATTATAGCTAAAGCTTTTAATACATTAACCTTATTATCAAACATTACAGTTCCTTTATTGTTCAATTTGTCTTACAGGTTTACAAGGATTGCCGACCGCCAAAGTATTAGCAGGTATATCTTTAACAACAACGCTGCCTGCTCCTATTACAGCATTATCTCCGATAGTAACACCCGGCAAAACAGTAACACTTCCACCAAACCAAACGTTATTACCGACTGTAATAGGCATAGCCTTTTCTATATATGAGTTTCGAGTCTTTGCATCCATAGGATGAACTGGTGTATAGAAACTGCAATTCGGACCAATAAAAACATAATCGCCAAACTTTACTTTTGCACAATCTAAAATAATACAATTATGATTCATATAGAAGTTTTCACCAACTTCAATATTATAACCGTAATCACAATAGAATGATGATTCAACTGTAATTTTTTCCCCGGTTTTACCAAAAATTTGTTTTATTAATTCATTTCTTTCTTTTTCTTTGGAAGAAGGTAATGAATTATATTTAAAACATAAATCTTTAACTCTTATTCTATCCCTTGTAAGCTGTTCATCTTCAACGGGATTATAATATTCACCATTAATCATTTTTTCTTTTTCACTCATAAATACAACCCCTAATCTAATATGTGATAAGAAGATTATATTCTAAAAAAATAATATTATCGCGGTTTTCTAAGAACGACTTCAAGAAACATAGGAAAATCTTCAAGTGACAATTGGTTATCATCCATATCTCTTAATTCAAATTCACCATCACGTATAGCATATATATTATTTTTATTCGGTATTGAAATATTTTCAATTTTCACAGTATCAAAACCGACTTTAGAAGCAAAATCAGCCATTTCATCAGGTCGCATTGTACCATAATTTTCTTTTATTTCATAAGCCCAATTTTCAGGAGTAGCAAGCCATTTTCTATGTCTTGCAAATTCTGTAACAAGCCATCTTGGCATTATACAAGAATCTCCATCCCATTCACATTGACCTTTTGCCGGATAAAAGTCCATACAAAAACGTTTCAGTTTATCTAAAGTACATAATTTCGTAATATCGGCTTTTCTTAATTCTTCTTCATCTTCAATAGGCGGATATGCACCATCTTCTTGGTTAGCGCTGCATACTCTTATTTTTTCCCAAGCATCAGAACCAGGTGTTGCTGGGTCTTTTATAATCAAAACTCCACCTGGTTTTAAAGAATCATATGCTTGTTGCATAAAATGCAATATTGAAGCCTTGGAATATGCATCTTCTCCATATTCTTCACTCGCATAACTATATAATTCATGCATTATACTGGAAGCAATTATTGCATCTTTTTTCTTACCTTTATAAGGAAGATTAAAAGCATTACCCACAGTATATTCCGCTTTTTTCCCGTTTTTCTTATCTTTTTCCTTGGCAATTTCAAGCATTTCAGGTGATAAATCCAAACCATAATACTTATAATCAGAAGGTAAAAAATCACTTAGAGTTCTTGCTAATGCCCCGTCACAACAACCTATATCAGCAATATGCAAAGGTTGTTTTTTCCTTTTATCATCTGTATCAATTTTATTTAAACCACCTAAGAAAAATCTTATATTATCATTCAATTTCATTTTGTTATTCATTAGGGGTATATAAGTATTTAAATTTGGCTCAGATGTACGTTCTGCCTCTTTACCTTTAAAATTAATATTTTGAGACATAACATTAACACTTCTTCTATGTGGTCGATATATACTAACAGGTGATATTCTCATAAACTCTCTTCATTAAATTTATTATTTAACAAATATAAAATACCTAAAATTATTTTTTGCCATAATTTAATTTATTTAACTTATCTTTTGAGTTAAACTAATACTGTTTTAGATTTAAGAGGTAGAAAATGAAAAAATTGGTATTTTCTTTTATACTTTCATTAACACTATTAATGAATGCAAATATCTGTGTAGCAAACCATAATACAGAAAATATCTCTGCAGATGAAGCACTAAAAAAACTAATAAAAGGAAATGAAAGATTTGTAGAATTTAAAGAACAACATCCTGATTCTGATAAAAAAAGAAGAAAAGAAATGTTAAAAGGACAGCATCCTTTTGTAGTAATACTTTCTTGTTCAGATTCAAGAGTACCACCTGAACTGATTTTTGACCAAGGTCTGGGTGATATTTTTGAAATAAGAAACGCAGGTAACGTATTAAATGAACACGTTATTGGAAGTATTGAATATGCTGTTATGCACTGCGGTGTAAAACTAATTGTTATTATGGGACATCAAGATTGCGGTGCTATTGCAGCTACACTATCAGGCGTTTCAGAAACAAAATATATAAAAGCATTAGAAGATTCTATTCAACCAGCAATTGAAGATTGTAAAAAACAAGGTAAAGAAATAAATTCCGATAATGTTGTAAAAGCCCACGTTATGCAAGATATTAATGAACTTTTATCACAAGATAATGAACTTGTTCAATATATGAAAAAAAATAATGTAAAAATTGTTCCCGCTTATTATCATTTAGATACAGGAAAAGTTGATTTCTTAAAATAAATATATTTATGCAAATAAAAAGCCATAATGTTTCCTAACAATTATGGCTTTTTTATTTTAATTTATAATCATTTTACAAATCATTATTATTCGAAGTAGTAAATACATCAACTCCGCCTGTTGCTTTATACAAGTTAATAGATGCAATAATTTCATTAACTTTAGATGAAACATTTTGTTGTCTTACTAAAAGCAATTCTTCTTGTTTAACTAAACTATCAATTATATTTGCAGTACCGATTTCTTCTTTTCTTGAAACTAAATAAGAATCATTTTCTTGAAGTTTTAAACGATCAGAAACAGTATCATAATTATTTTTAGCTATTTTAGCAGAATATAAAGCATCATTAATTTCTTGAGCGGAAGTAAGAAGTCTTTTATTATATTCTTCAAAATGTTTGTTATATCTGCTTTTCATTAACTTCATGGCATTGATTTTTCTTCCGCCATCAAATATATCGAGAAAAGGAATAACACCAATATTAGCAAGTCCTGTATTTGTACCGAACAAATTACTAAGACTATATGCGTTATATCCCAAATTACCTGTTATAACAAAACTTGGAAGAATATTTCTTTTGGATATTTTGACATCATATCCTGCTTTCTCAAGACTAAAACGAGATGCGACAACATCAGGGCGATTTTCTGTAATACTAAAATCTATACTTTCAGGAATCGGCAGATTTGTTTTAACAGAATCAAACGAACTTCTTTCCAAGTTTCTGAAACTTCTGTCACCTAAAAATACGTTCAATTGATTAATTAAAACATCTCTTCTTTCAAGCAGTTTGTTTTTTCCTTCAATAAGAACAGTTAATGCTTTTTGCTCTTTTAAGAGTTCATTTTTATCAGATAAACCGAAATCAAATCTTTTCTGCATTAAATCACATATTATTTCTTGAAGTTTAATTTCTTCTTCTTGTAATCTAAGCATTTCATCGGTTTTAATAAGATTGTAATAGTTAATAGCAAAATTAGATGAAAGTGAAATATATAAACTTTTTTGTTCTTGTTTACGAATTTCAAGTTCTTTTTGCATACTCTTGGTTCTTAATCTGTTTTTACCCCATAAATCTACTTCATAACTTAAAGTTAAAGGTAAAAGATATCTGTATTGTGAATAATCAGGTATAACCAAGTCACCAAAATGTTCATCTGATGATGTCAGTGTTCTACCAACATAACCATCGAAAGCAATATGCGGTAATTCCTGCGATAAAGCAATTTTAACAATTCTATTACTTTCTTCTATTTGATAAGCTGCAATTTTAAGGTCAAAGTTATTTTTATACAACTCTTCTAAATGATTAACCAATATTTCATCATTACATTTTTGCCAAAATGGCATATTCATATACTCAAAAGTATTTATTTCCTTTTCATTTTTCTTTGCATCGCAACTATTGTAAACAAATAACAATGCAAAAATCGACAGTGTAATAATAATTAATCTTTTCATGTTTTCCATCTCTAATATTTTTTGTGATATCATAATAACATAAAAATATTTACACATAACAATAGGCATTAAAAACATGACAAAAAAAAAGAAAGAACACTCCCCAGAGGAGTTAAAAAGGGTTAATCATTTTTTGAATGAAAGAAAAGCAAGAAAGAAAAAGAACAGAAAATCATATCAAAAGAAAAGAGTTATAGTACCTGCTATTACAGCGGTATTGTTCTTAATATTGGGAATTGCAGCAATAATACATTCTCTTTATTATCAATCAACAGATGATGCTTTTGTTGAAGGAAGACTAATTGCAGTCGCACCAAAAGCATCAGGACATATAATAAAATTATATGTAAATGATAATGATTCCGTAAAAAAAGACCAGCTAATAGCAGAGATTGATCCAAAAGATTATGAAGCAGAAGTAAGAAGAATAGAAGCAGAATTATCTGAAGCAATTGCAAATTCTAATGTAGCAGATAGTGAAACAGAAAAAACTGAAGCAATGTTAGCTCAATCCAGTGAAAATCTTGATTCTGCCAAATCAAAATTAAATTTCGCTAAAAAAGATTACAAAAGATATGATGCTTTAAACAAAGAAGGAATTTGTACAAAACAAGAATATGATTCAAGTAAAACTCAACTGGAAGTTGCAAATTCAAACTATAATGAAGCAGTTGAAAAACAAAAAAGTATGAATTCAGCTTTAAAATCAGCGAAAGCAAAAAATGATGCTTCATTAGCAAATATAGAGAAATTAGAAGCACAATTAGAACTCGCAAAATTGAACCTATCATATACAAAAATTTATGCACCGCAAGATGGGACAATATCATCAAGAAATGTCGAAATAGGTAATTATGTAAAAGTAGGACAACCCATTTTAACCGTTGTATCTCCGGAAGTATGGATTGTTGCAAATTTCAAAGAAACTCAAGTCGGCAAAATGAAAAAAGGACAAGAAGTTATTGTAAAAATAGATACCTTTGGAGGTAAAAAATTCAAAGCACAAGTTGACAGTATTCAAAGAGCATCAGGAGCTAAAGCAAGCTTATTCCCGCCTGAGAACGCGGTAGGAAGTTATATAAAAATTGTTCAAAGAATTCCTGTTAAAATAACATTCACTCAAGATTACTCAGAATACAACATTATACCGGGAATGAGTGTTGTTCCAAGGGTAAAAATAAAATGATAAGGACTATTGAACAAAGATTAAAAATTCCTATTTGGATGGTAGCTTTTACAATAATGATTCCTACTATTGCATCAATTTTAGGAACATCAACGGTAACAGTTGGTGTAGGGCATATGGCAGGAGCATTCGGTTCAACGAGAGATGAAGTAAACTGGGTAGTAACAAGCTATATGATTACCCACGCAATAATGTTACCGATATCAGGATGGTTGGAAAATTACTTTGGAAGAAGAAACTTCTTAAAATTAATTACAGTTATATTTGGTATCGGGTCATTAATATGTCTAATGGCAACAAACCTTAATACATTGATTTTTGGAAGAATAATTCAAGGTATAGGCGGTGGACCATTTATGCCTTTATCTCAAGCCATTTTGCTGCAAGTATACCCAAAAGAAAAACACGGTATAGCAATGGGAATCTTTTCAATAGCAGTTATGGTTTCAGCAATTATGGGACCTGCTATTGGAGGTTACTTAGTTGATAATTTCTGCTGGCAGGCATTATTTGTAATAAATATTCCTATTAGTGTATTTTCTGTAGTTTTGATACATTGCAACGTTATGAATAATCCGGCAAGAGTAAAGGTTAAAAACCCTGATATTGTTGGAATTATCTCAATTATATTATGGCTGTTTTCAATGCAGGTTGTACTTGATAAAGGACAGCAATACGGCTGGTTTGATGCCAGATGGATATGTTGGTTATCAGGATTTTCATTTTGTGCATTTATGTTTTTTATTGTATGGGAACTTGAAAACAAGAATCCGATTACAAATGTAAGAGCATTTACGAACCTAAATTTCTTAATAGGAACAATACTTGCATCCTTTTTAAATGTAATAGCATATGCAACACTTGTTGCACTACCAATGTTTTTACAAAGCTTAATGGGCTACACCGCGCAGCTTGGCGGGGCATCAATGATAGCAAGATCTCTTGCTTGCTTTGTTGCAATCTTAATTGTTCCAAAACTTACTACATTATTAGACAGCAGAGTTCTTATTGGCACAGGATTTCTATTTTTAGGAATATCAACACTAATGATGACTAATATAAGTCTTGAATATTCATTTTCTTGCACAATCCTTCCCAATATTATTTTTGGTTTTGGTCTCATTATGGCTTTTATACCTGTTTCAGCGATGGCACTTTCCACTCTGCCCAAAAGTTCATTATCCTCAGCTGCAGGTATGCATAGTTTAAGTAAATGTGTAACAACTGCGATTACAATTTCAATGACAAATACACTAATAGCAAGACTATCTCAAGCACATCAAGTATATTTAGTCGATAATTTAACTCAATTTAATAATGTTTTTCTATATAAATTTTCAATGTTAACATCAAAATTCTTGCACTATTCTGCCGATAATATAGCAAGTATCAAAGCAAATACTGTTTTATATAAACAACTTCTTGTTCAATCAAAATTAATGTCATTTGTAGATGTATTTGCAATATTTGCATTACCGGCATTTTTGCTGATACCATGCGTATTTTTATTGAAAAATAAAAAAGAGGAAAAGAATTAAAATATTCAAAATAATATGATATATTACTATAAAAGTTATTTAAGAGATTAACAAAATAAATGTGTGGTATTTTTGGATTTAAAAATCTAGATTTAGAAATAAAAAAGATAGAAAAAGAACTTTATCATAGAGGCCCTGATGGTTTTGGAATAAAACAACAAAAAGATGTTACATTTTGTCATTGTCGTTTGGCAATTGTTGATCCTTCAAACAAAGCCTTACAACCAATGGAATCAAATGGAAACATGATTATTTTTAATGGCGAAATATATAATTATAAAGAACTTAAAGAAGAATATTTAAAAGACATTGAATTTATATCATTATCTGATACTGAAGTTTTACTTAAACTTATTGAAAAATACGGACTAAAAATTTTAAACAAACTAAATGGAATGTTTGCATTTGCATACTATAATAAAGAAACAGAATCAATTTTTCTCGTTAATGACAGATACGGAATCAAACAACTATTTTATTATATACAAGACAATAAAATTGCATTTTCATCAGAAGATTCCGTGTTAATGAAGGTACTAAATATACCATTTAAGTTTAACCAATCATACATTGAAACTTTATACATAAAAGATATAGATGATTTTGAAAGAAAACTAATAAATGAAAACATTCATTCAGTTAAAGCTGGTGAATATATTGAAATAACAAAAGATAATCAAATTAAGAAGAATAAATATTATTACTTTAATGATTTTGATATAAAAAGTCTTAATATAGATTATAGAAATAAAAAAAACGTAATAAACTATTTTGAGGAACTTCTCACAGATTCTATAAAATTAAGATGTAATACGAACTTACCTATAGCAATGACCTTATCAGGCGGCACAGATTCTACCCTAATTTACACATTAATAAAAGAAAAATTAGGAAACAATATTACAGCATTCACATATTCAAATCAAAATGAAAAAAAAGACGAATATAATTTAGTAGAGAAATTAGTAAAAAAATATAATGATAAAGTTATAAAACTGGAATATGATAATGAAAAATTTAAAGAAGATTACGAGAACGCATTAATAGCATTAAATGCTCCTTGTTGTATTTCTGATGCCGGTTATTATAGTGTTTATAAGCGAATAAAAGAAAAAAACTTTAAAGTTTTACTAGAAGGTCATGGGGCAGATGAAATATTGGGCGGTTATCCAACCTATTTTATACCAGCTATAAAACAAGCAATATTAGAGAATAAATTATTATTAGCCTTAAATATTTTAAACATCCACAAATTAAACAGAACTGTAAATATAACCCCAAAAGAAATCCAAAGCATACTAAAATGCCTCTTAAGAATTGAAAAAACAAATCCTAAAATATATTCACAATGCATTCATTATCTAACTACAAAGTATCCTCTACCAAAGTATCTAAGATACTTTGACAGACTAACAATGGCAAACTCAATTGAATCAAGAAACCCATTTTTAGATTATAGAATTGTTGAATTTGCAAGGGCATTACCACTGGAGTATAAGGTAAATAGAATTGGAAACAAAGCAATCTTAAGAGAAATTTTAAAAAAATATAAAATTGATTTCATACATGAAAATAAAATAAAACGAGGTTTTACTACTTCAGAAGAAATTGCAATAAAAAATAATAAAGATTTCTTACTAAAATATTATAATCAAAAACGGTTTAATCTTGACACATCGAATTTTGATAACAATATATATAAAGCCTGTAGCGTTGGCTTTTTAGAAAATTACTATGCTAACTATTACAAAACATAATATCAAAACAAAAAAGAAAGAATTCAAATGACTCAAATTATAAATTTACACAATATAGAATACTTAGATTCAATAAATAAGAAAACAGTATTTGATAACGAACAAAGTTCATTAACGTTAATTTCCTTCAAAAAGGGAAACGAAAGAAGTCTCCACTGTGATGAAAAAGATGAAGTTGCACAAATAATAGAAGGCACAGCAGATATAACGATAGGCGAAAAAACATATAGATTAAAGTCAGGCGAAATGATAGTCTTGCCTGCAAAAATTCCCCACGGTTTAAAGGCGATAGAAGATACAAAAATGTTATTATTGCGTCCAAAACATACCCATTAATTTATAATAGAACAAATCATTTTATAAATAAGTTTCTTCTCTTATTTCATACTTTATAGGTTAATATAATCCGTCGCCATACTTTATTTACTTGCAGGTTCAGTAAGTAAAATAGCAGTTTTAAAAATATAACCAGAATTTATTCACTAAAACTTTCTGCCAATCGAATTTTTTGAAATTTTTACCGCTCGGTAAATTTTTATACAAAACATATATTTTTTAGAATGTTTTTTACCGAGCGGTAAAAAAAATTGATTTTTTACATAAAATAGCTTAAAATTTTACCGATAGGTAAAAAATGAATATAAAAGACACTAAAAATCTAGGAAAAATTATTAGAAATAATCGAAAAGCACAAAAGCTTACACAAGCAGATCTGGCTATTGCAGCAAATGTAGGTGTAAGATTTCTTGTTGATTTGGAAAATGGAAAAGAAACTGCACAAATAGGTAAAGTTATAAATGTTTGTAAAGCATTAGGAATTATAATTGAGATAAAATCTCCTTATGAAAAGAATGTGTGAGGCAGCTTTTGAGTAATTTTTTAAATGTATTTCTAAATAACGAGCATATCGGAACATTAGAGAAGGACGGCAATGGAGGTATTATTTTTCAATATTCCGGTCTTGCTGAAAGAATTTTATCCTTAAGTTTACCAATACAAAAAGAACCTTTTGATAATAAAAAATGTAGAGGATTCTTTAACGGATTATTACCTGAAAGTGAACATACAAGAATTGCAATAGGTAAGAAATATGGTATTAATCCTAAAAATGATTTTTCAATTTTAAAAGCAGTTGGCTATGATTGTGCCGGTGCAGTATCTTTTTTCGATAGTTCGGATAAAGAAACTCCTTCAAAATACCTTAAAGAAATTTATGAAACAGACTATACAAACTTATCAGAAGATGAACTTGAAAAATATATTAATGAATTACCACAAAAACCATTAGCAACAGGTATTGAAGATATGCGATTGTCTTTGGCCGGAGCACAAGACAAAACTGCTGTAATTGTTGTCGATGGACAAATAGGAATACCAAAAAATAATGTTCCAACAACTCATATTCTAAAACCGGAAATAAATGGATTTAATGAAACAACCGAAAATGAATATATTTGCATAAAATCAGCTGAAATAGCAGGTATAAAAGTTCCTAACGTAGAAATCGGTTATGCGAATAATAAAAAATTCTTTCTGATACAAAGATATGATAGAGAAATAATTAATAAAAAAATAAGAAGAATTCACCAAGAAGATTTCTGCCAAGCTTCAAATATTGTAAGTGCATACAAATATCAAGCAGAAGGCGGTGTTAATTTTAAAGGATGCTTTGAAATATTGAGAAAAACTACTCAACCTGCCGTTTCTATTAATCAATTTTTACATTTGATTATCTTTAATTTTTTAATAGGTAATAATGATGCACATGGAAAAAACTTCTCAATTCTTCATTATGATAATAATAAAATAGAGTTTGCTCCTGCATACGATATATTGTGTTCACAAGTATATCCTGAATTATCAGAAAAAATGGCTATGAAAATAGGTGGTCATTATAATCATAATGAAATTCTATTAAGACATTTCGAAAAATTAGCAAATGAAGCTGATATTAGTTTTACACAATTTAAGAAAATTATAAAAAATCAATGTGAAATTCTTCCTGATATCATAGACTCAGTAATAAACAGTTTTGAAAATAACATAGGAAAAGATATTTTAGCTGTAGTTAACAAAAATTGTAATAAATTGCTAAAGGAATTTTAATTTAAAATAGAACAAACAATTTTATAAATAAGTTTCTTTTCTTCTTTTGTTGCTTTCTTTAATATTTTTATCACTTCTTTTTCAACATTAAGTTCTTCTTCAAGGTGCTTTGTTGAGAACAAATCTTTTATTTCAACATTAAAAGCTTTTGCAAATTTTTCTAAATTCTCGTAACTTGTAAAATAATAACCTGTTTCAATACGGCTGATTGTTTGGTAATCTAAATCTAATATTTCAGCAAGTTTTTCTTGTGTTAAATTATTCTTCTCTCTGAGTTCTCTTATTCTTTTACCAAATAACTTATTACCCGATGCCATAACTTTATCTCCCAAAGTTATATTATCGAAGAACAAAAAGATAAAGAATGTAGCCTAACATACTATAATATTGACAATTTATGCGTAATACATATAATCATGATAGTAATATGTTTATTTTTTTACAATTATTATATGTTATACGTCAATAAAGGTGGTTTTATGAAAAAGAATATAACTTTATACTATGTGGGGACTAAAGGAATTAATTTTGGAGATTCGATTAACCCTATTTTTTTTGAACGTATTTTAAATATAAAAGTAAAAAGAGGATATCCTACAAATTGTGATGTTGTTGGAATTGGTTCACTTTTGCAAATGTTAACTTTCAAAAATATAATTAAGTATAAAAAAATTCCGTATTTTCTAAAATATAATCACAAACCAATTGTAACTATGAGCACAGGCTTTAATTGTGATATTGAAAAATCAAATTTTTTATATAGAACATATAGAAATGTATATCCTGTTATTTTAAGAGGTAAGCTTTCATATAAAACCTTGGCAAAAATAAATAAAAAGGAATATAAAGATGTTTCATATGGTGATTTAGGACTTTTATTTCCGTATTTATTAGAGAAAAAAGTTCCTAAGTGCTATAAACTTGGCATTATTCCTCATAAATATGATTATAGCAATCCAATAATAAACATGTTATTAGATAAAATTCAAGATTCTACATTGATAGATTTAAGAATGCCTCCGCTTGAAACTTTAGAAAGAATCGCACAATGTGAGACAGTTATTTCATCAAGTTTACATGGTTTAGTTGCAGCTGATAGTTTAAATATTCCAAATAAAAGAATAAAATTATCTAATCATGGTTTTGATTTTAATGTTGATTTTAAGTTTGATGATTATTACTCTATATTTGCAAATGGTTCGCCAAATTATATTGAATTAACACAAGAAAATTATCAATCATTTATACAGGAATTAACCCCGGAAAAAATTTCAGAAGATTATTGTATTTCATATAGAGAAGTTCAAAATTATCAAAATCAGCTTTATAAAACCTGTCAGAAACTAAAAGATATAATTTAATAATAAAATATAAAAATAAATTGATTTATTAATAATTGTACTTTTTTCATTACAGAAAAGTACCAAAAGGCTAGCAGCTTGATATTCCGTTTCTATTTTGTTAATTTCAACCAAAAGCTTTATAACTCGGACTTCATCCTCAAACAGATAAAGCTTTGATACTGTTTCAATAAACAAAATTACGAAACTACATATATAGCTGCAAATTTAAAATAAAAAATAGATATAATATGGGTTCTCATCCCAAATTTAAACAATAAAAAAGGTTCACATTAGTGAACCTTATCTTAAAATGGGCGGACAGTGGGATTCGAACCCACGTATATCGGAACCACAATCCGAGGCCTTAACCGCTTGGCGATGCCCGCCATCTGTATTTAAACTTTAATATAAACAAACCTTTTTTTCAACTATTTTATTTATTATTTAAAAGCAGCCATCTTTTATGGCTGCTTTATTTATATTAATTGAAGAATTAGTATCTTTCCAAGTACATATCAAGTTCATATTTCGTTACTGCGGTTCTGTATCCTTCCCATTCTTTTAATTTTGATTGCATAAATTCTTTAAATATATGCTCTCCTAATGCTGATTTAACGATTGCACTTTTCTTCATCAACATTAATGCTTCATATAAGCTTCCCGGAAGAGTTTCTATTTTTGCACGTTTACGTTC
>CALUUJ010000024.1 GCA_944323935.1 Candidatus Gastranaerophilales bacterium
AGAGACAAAGCGATTTCTTGGTTGTTAGAAAATTTAATGTCATTTAAGAAAGTCGATGGTTATGTTTTTTTAAATGCAAATAGGATAGTTAAAACAGATTTTTTAGCATCAGTTAATGATGCATTGCAGGATAATGATGTTGTAGTTGGTTCAACAGAAATATTTTTAGAAGATGCAGATTATTATGAAAAAGTATGGTCAAATGTAAATGAATATAATTCCAATATTATGAAGCTTGGCCGAGCAAGATTGGGATTAGCTGTTCCAATAGACTCAGATATTACGGCTATAAGTCATGAAGTATTGGAAAAAGTTCAATGTATTGATTTCAAAGATGCAAATTCTGAGTTAAAATATTCTTTTTTATTAACGAGCGTTAATTATCCTCCAAAGTATGTTCAAGAAATAAAAACCTATGTCTCTTCTATAGATTATGAATTAAGAAGACCTGATTTTAGCTTTAAAATGTCATTATTTGTGCATTGTATTAATTTGAAATCTATATTAAATTTCAAATTTGCCGAATTCTTATTTTCTTTATTTAAACCAAATCCGATTATTTTAGTTGCGATGTTGGTACTGATAGGTACGTATTCATTTAACTATTATTTTTTGTTTGATTTTCCGTGGTCAGTATTTCTTGCTGTTGTTTTGACTGTTGCGTTTGGCTTGTCTGTGTATAAATCAAATTTATATATTAAACCATTGTTTTATTTAGTTGCGTGTCCTTTTTATACTTTGACGGATGCTATATTTGGAATGTCTATTTTTAAGAAACTATTTAAGTTTACCAGGAAAAAGCAAAAACTTGATATAGAAAAGATAACAGTTCCAGTAAGTGTTACAAATGGAAGAAATGTTTTTTCTTGTACAATGGATTTAATATCAGAAGGTGGATTTAAAAAAGCTATTTTTAGGTACAAAAATAAAAAACAAGAAACTGTTCAAAGTTATGTAAGAATGTGTGATGCAGTAAAAAATATTTCAGATATTCTTGAGCAACATGGCTTTAGAATGAAAATTTGTCAATCTTGTGCTTATTTTTCTCCCAAAATCGATGGTACAAACAACATGGTAAAAGGATATTGCAATCAAAAAGCAGTAGAAGATGCAAATTGCGCAGAATTTCCGGAAACACTTCTATGGTCGTCATGCCAGTATTATATACCTCAAGAAGTTAATAATGTTATAGATATATCAAGTTATATTAAGAATCGCTAATTGTTAAGAAATGTCAATATAATTATTTTCTGGTTCAAGTTTATAAGACAAAATGTCGATATTAATTAATGTATAAATGTAGATTGGAGAAAGAAAATGGGATTATCTTCTTCACAAGCCAGACTCTTAATGTTGACATCAAGACTAAGTGATATTGAACTTGGTGAAGTATTGATTTCTCAAAAGCAAAATACTTTGGCTTGGGAAAGTGAAAAAGCTGCAAGTGAATATAATGATGCAGTCAGTAATTATAAATTGCAAATTAAAGTTACAGATGGCACAGAAAGCAAAGGTTATAAAAAAGAAGATGTTACATATAGTAATATGACATCAATGGGATATCTTGTTACAAATGCCAATAAAGAGATTTATTTGCAAAAAGATGAAAATGGTGAATGGATAATTCCTAAAGACTTAGACGGGAATTCCCTTCTTAGTATAAATTCAGACGGGAAAGCAACGATTGGGGAAGATACAGAAACAACATATAATATACTAGATGGCGGAACATATTTGTCAAATAAAACAGTTCTGCAAAATGCAATAATGAATGGTTTGTTATTTGTAATGAATACAGCAAATCAAGAAACAGGTATTTCTTTAACAAATTTACAATCCGAAACGCAAATGGAATATATCCTTGATACAACTGATGATGCGGAAGCACAAAGTAAATATGAATGTGAAACAGCTAGAATTTCAAGGCAGGATAATCAATTAGATATGGAATTACAACAATTAGAAACTCAGCATGAAGCTATTATGAAGGAATATGATTCTGTTAAAGAAGTAATTAGCAGTAATGTTGATAGAACATTTAACTTGTTTTCAAATGGATAATTAAACTGATAAGAAAAAAGACTGATTTTATAATCAGTCTTTTTTTTTATTAATTTATTGTAACTTAGAAGACTTTATTATAAATTAAAAAGCAATTATTTTTTTCATATGTTTTTACTATTATGTAATAGTAAGGTTTTTTTAAATGATAAACAGTATAAATTCTTTTAACGGAACTCCGGTTATTAAGCAAGAAAATGTACAAGAAAAGTTAGAAAAGTCTAAACAGGTAGTTTCTGATAATTTTGAGAGCAATTCCGCAATAAAAACATTAAGTGGAGCAGCTAGTGAATCAGGTTCGATGAGAAATTCAATGAGCTTGGTTCCATTATTGTATATTTTAGATAAATTAGTCGATAAAGGAATGGGCGGAGAAATAGAAAAAAGCTCTTTAGGTAAAGCTGCAAAGTTGGGTGATAAATTATCTGATTTTTTACATTTAAACAATATATTCTCAGAAGAAAAGGTATCGAGATTCTCTAAGTTTTTGAGAAGTAATCGTTTTACAAAATATTTTACAAAAGATTATAAAGCTGTACCAAAATCTTCATTAGCTAAAAGCCAATCTATTGCCGAAAAATATTTAAGGGAGCTCACTGACCAAGTACAAAAGTTTATTCCTGATTTTACTTCAATGAAATATAACCCAGAAGTAATGAAGCAATTAGAAGGAGTTGTGTCTCCTAAAACATTAGATTTTATAAAAGGGCTTGGACCTTTAAATCAAAGATTAACAGGTGATTATTTGACATCTGTATCAAAGACATTGGCTGAACTTACAGGAGTTGCTGAAAAACATTTAGGGGCTCTTGGCGTACAAGATAAAGAAATGATAGATGTTTTAAAAAATAATATTTCTAAATTTTTATCAGGGGCTGATGATATATCTGAACAGGCTTTGTCAGAACAGATTGCAGCATTGTTTTCAAGGTTTGGAGATAAAGCTCACACAAATTTATTAAGAAGTAATTCTGTTAATCTTTCGAAAGAAACATTAGGTGTCTTGTCTTCTGTTTCTAAAAAAACTTTTTCGAATGATCAAATTCTATCTGCCGTTGATGATTTTGCTTCAAAAGGAATTGAACTTACGGGTGCTAATAAATTATCGATTGCAAGAAACAAATTAAAAGCAGCAGATTCAAAAGTTGGAAATACTCTATTAGGTAAAATATTTTCTAAAGGATTGTTGAAAACAAAAGATACTGTTACTTATGGCGGTGGACTTATTTCAATGTTCTTTATGGCCAGTGCAATATATAACTCAGTAAAGGCAGCAAAAGAAGCGCCTAAGGGTGAAAAAAAAGCTACTTTTATGCATGTTCTCTCCGAACAGTATTTAGGTATGATACTTTTCCAACCTAGTATTAGTTTAATGTATAAATTAGGTGGTAATAAATATAGAGGAATGACCGTTGAAGCAAGAGACGCCTTAAAAACTTTAATTAAAAATACAAATGCAGATGAAAATATAACAAAAGAAGCTCTGAAAGTTGCAAAATTACAGAGAGATCTTTTAATTAGAGGCGTTGACAAAGATAAAGTTGCGGATTTAGCAGGAAAAGGTTTAAAACAAGCTAAAACAATGGCAAAATCCTTGAAAAAGGAGGGTGCAAAATTAAAGATTTGGGAAAGACCATTAAAATTTATGGGAACAATATTATCTACAGGTTTGGATAAGATGCAAAAGCCTAAATATGTAAAACTTCCCAAATTAGGTATAAAAAAATTGCCACAACCAACTTTAAAAGGTTTCCTTGGTGGTTTAGGCAGGTTTGCAATTATTATGTTTGTTATTCAACCAATAATACAAAAGCCTCTTACAAAACTATTCCATAAAATTTTTGGTGAACCGAAAACATATTTAGCAAAGCAAAAAGCGGAAGATAAATCTAAAACTGTTCAGCAAAGTCCAAGCAATCAGAATAACCAAGTTAATCCGTTTGAAACTAATTTAATAAAAAAGTGGACACAACCTGTATCGAAAGAAGAAGCCGGTCCTATTCAAAATATGGAAATCAATAACAGTCATTCTTCAGGAATTGCTGCTACATCAATAGATCAAGGTATTGCGTCAGATTCTCAACCTTTGAAACCACAGAAAGATTCTCAAGTTGCTGCGTTGAATATATTTAATAAAGATAAAAAAGAAGATGATTCTCGCTATATCCCTTCAATTGAGCCTATAGTTATTGTTGATAATTCAAAAGAAATTCAAGAAAAAGTTAATGCAATATTAAAAAGTACAGATAAAGTGGTTGAAAAAACAAAGCAATATTTATAATTTAAAATTAACTTTTCACAAAATAAATGATAGAATTATTGTATGCTTATTCATTATATTTCAATGTATATTGAGTATTTGGAGGTAGAGCGTGGTTTGGCTTTAAATACCATTATGGCATATAGGAGCGATCTCGTTTCTTTGTCCGATTTTCTTTGGAAACAAGGTATTGAAGATTATACCAAAATTCAAAGAATACATATAAATCTTTATATTAAAGAACTTTATGACAAAAAATATACACCAAGAAGTATAACTAGAGAAATTGCGTCAATAAAGGGGTTCTTTAAATGGTTAAATATAAATAATTTTATTCAACATAATCCTGCTTTATCCATAGAACAACCTAAATTACCCAAGAGGCTTCCTAAAGTATTGTCAATGAAGGAAATTTCTGAACTTTTAGATGTAAATATGACAATAATAGACAAGGCAATATTGGAATTGTTATATGCTTCAGGATTGCGAGTATCAGAATTATCTGACATTAAAATTAATAATATTGACTTAAATGCACGTTATATTAGATGCATAGGTAAAGGTTCTAAAGAAAGAATTGTTCCTATAGGTAAAAAAGCTTGCAATGCTATAAGAAAATATTTAAAAGAGAGAGAATATATAATAAAAAAATATAATTTGAATACAAAATTTTTGTTTCTCAAAGAAAACGGTAAAAAATTAACCAGACAAGATGTATATGTCTTTATACGAGGACTTGGTAGGAATATAAATAAAGAAATATCTCCGCATACAATACGGCATTCTTTTGCAACACATTTATTAGAAAATGGTGCTGATTTAAGAGTTGTTCAAGAACTTTTAGGACATAGTGATGTTTCTACAACTCAGCTTTATACGCATATAAGTAAAAAACGTTTGAAAGATATTTATTTTTCTATTAATAAATGATAAGAAAAGTTAATTAAAATAGCAAACTTTTTCTTTTTGAGACTTTATACATGCGGAGATAATATAATACAGGTTTTATAATGAAAATTTCACCTTTAAATTATTTAATGAATGCAAAGCTAAATAAAATACAGAATTTTCAAGGATTATGGGGTAAGACATCCAGAACTTCTGATTTTGATCAAGCACTTGGTATTCCAAAAGTAGAAGAAGTTTGTTATTATTATCCATTCTCTGATGAAGCTCCTTCCGAAATTCAATCTGTTGTTGAAAAAAATACAAAAGCGTATATTGATGAATCGGATGAGGTTCCTAAATATTGGTTAAAGGAGTGTAAGGTTTGTACAACTTTGCCTTTTAATGAATTAAGTTATTTGAATTATGCAACAATGTCAAAGCCTAAAATACAAGGAAAATTGAGAGTTGTTCATGCATTGGCAAAGGATAAATACACAGACAACGTATATGGACCAAATCAATGTTCTGCAGTGAATGAACAAGTTGGTCAAAACTTTAATATAAAAGGGTAACAATTTATATTAACATTGCAGCCATGCAAGCAGATATATATGAAGTGAGAGTTCCTGCAATTAAAGCTCTTATACCCATTCTTGCAAGATTTTTTCTTTGATTTGGTGCAATTTCTCCAATACCTGAAATTTGAATAGCAACAGAGGAGAAATTTGCAAAACCAGAAAGGGCAAAAGTTGCAATTATGAAGCTTTTTTCTGATAAGACATCTTTTATTATTGTTAAATCTGTAAAAGCTATTGCTTCATTTAATACAAATTTTGTACCAAGTAAAGAACCTACAGTCGTTACTTCATTTAATGGTATTCCAATTAATATTGCAAAAATAGAAAATATTTTACCAAAAATCATTTTTATTGATAAATGCTCAATATCTAAGCCTAAAAAATCTAAATTTAAATGAAATATATTATGTAAAAAGATGCCAAATTTTCCCAAGAAGTAATCAATTAAAGCAATTAGAGCAATTAATGCAATCAGCATAGCAAGAACATTTAGCCCTACTTTCATACCATCTGATGCACCCTTAGAAATGGCATCAAGGACATTTACATCTGTTCGCCTTCTTCTTATTTTAAAGTCTTTCATTGTTTGTGGTTCTAGTGTTTCAGGATAAATTATTTTAGATACCACTAAGGCACCCGGAGCTGCCATTATACAAGCTGCAAGCATATATTGTGCCGGGATTCCAATACTTGCATAAACAGCTATTAATCCGCCTGATAGGCAAGCCATACTTCCTGTCATTGAAGCTAATATTTCTGATCTCGTTAAATTTGGCAGATAAGGCTTTATCATTATTTGCGCGACAACTTGACCAACAAAAGAACTTGCTACATTTGATAATGCTTCAGCTCCTGAAACATCCATTAATTTGTTTACTATTTTCCCAAAAAATGCAACAACTCTTTGCATAATGCCATAGTAGTATAAAATATTTACTAATATCATCATAAATATTAATGCAGGGATCAATTTCATTGCAAACATAAAAGCTTTATCCCCAAAAAGTTCTTGTAATACTTCGGGGCTGTTTGATAATGGTCCAAATACAAAATCTGCTCCTTCGTTTGCAAATTCTAATATTTTTTCTACAAATTTACCGATATATTCAAACATTAATTTACCCGGCTCAAATTTTAATATAAATAAAGCAAGTAAAAATTGTAGTATAAGACCTACTATTACAGTTTTATAATTAATCGCTTTTCTGTTATTGGACATTAAAAAAGCAATCAATAACATCGCTATAATGCCAATAATACCAAACAAAATATTCATGTATTTAAAATCCTAAATAACTAGTATATGATAATAATACTATAAATCAGAAAAATCAAAAAAAAATGTAACAAAATAATTCTTAAAAAATGAAAAATAAACTTTATCATTGTAAAATTGGTTATGAGAAAAAATTTTTTTATTATATTTATTTTATTAATATTTTTTGTTCCTAAATCAATTGCTGATGATAGCAGAGAAATACAGTTTATATATATAAACGGTTCAAATAACAATGATTTAAAAATGAAAACTTGGTTTTTTGACGGCATTTATAAACTGCACACTCATATGTACAAGGCATTTATAAAATCTGAATTTATTAATAAAAATTTATTGGAAAATGGGCAATACAGCATATCCAAATCTCCTGAAATATTTTTCTGGGGAGATAAAAGTAATGAAGAAATTCAAAACCTTAATTCTGAACTGAGTTTTACGAAAGTTTTTAGCCCCAGAATTGCTCAAACAGTTAGAACTTTGCTTGCGCATTATCTTCATGATGCAATTTGGGTTTCTCATTATAGAAATATGCATCCTGTGATTCAAGATTTACACAAACAAGTAATGGATAATTATAAAAAAAATAAATCTGTTATTCTATTCGGATATAGTGCAGGTGCTTTTGTAACATATGAGTATATGTTTAATAAGTTAGCAGATATAAATGTTTTAGATTATTATGAATATGCTAATGCTTCTGAAAAAATAGTTAATTTTGTGAAAGAAAATAAACAAAAAAACACTTGTATTGATGCATTAATAGATTCCGGTTTGGTTATATATAATGCAGATGGAAGAATTATTCCTAATACTAATCTTCAAAATTTTGAAGAGTCGTATTCAAAACTTGATGAATATACTTGTACTTCTTGTATTCCTGATGGTTATTTAAAGGGAATTATAAATTTTGCAAGTCCTTTAGTTTTATTTTATTCTGATATTTCAAATCCTAATTATCCTTTGACTTATTATAATAAGTTATTATATAAGTATCTTTTAGAAAACGATATGTTTTGGCTTACAGTTAATTATGCAGATGATCCTTTAGGATTTCCCACTACAAGAAATATATCATATAATGATTTAAAAAATAAAATAGATATTCAAATTAACCCACAAAGTGGATTCTTATATAGTAAATCTGATGTAAAAAGCAGAAAAACTTTTATACGTTCGCATACTTCATACTGGGCAACTGCTAAGAAATTTTCAAAGGCTGTTGTTTCTGCATATGAAGAAGGTTTTAAACTTTATAATGAATGCAATAAAAAAGAGCCATAGGCTCTTTTTATTTATTATTTTTCTTTTGAAGTTCTATTTTGTGATTATATCTTTCAACGGCTTTATCACGTTGGGAAATAAGTTCTTTTTTTTGTTTATTTAATGTGTATACTTTGCTTTGCTTTTCTACATCTGAAATTGTGGTTGATTTTTCAGTTGCTTTTATTCTGGCATCAATATCTTTAATTCTTGAGTTGTAAGCAGATTTTAGTTCATTTCTTTCATTCTTTAATGTTTTAATTGTTGCTTCTTTTTCGAGTCCTTCAGCAGTTACCTCTCTGTTAGGATTTAGATTTTCAACAAAATCTTTTGTTTCTTCAACAGTTTTGTCGGTAAAATTTTTAGTTGCTTTTATTGTTTTTTTAGTTGCTTTTTTAGTTGCTTCAACTGTTTTATCAGTAGCATCTTTAGTTGCTTCAATTGTCTTTTTTGTGACTCGTTTGGTTGCTTCAACTGTTTTATCTGTAACATCTTTTGTTGTCGTGATTGCTTTATCTTTAACGGACGGAGAATCTTTTTCATACTTTACATCAATTTTATCAACAGATGAAGCGGGTATTTCTATTTTAACAGTTGGTTCTGTTTCGGCATTTGTATTAATATTAGAAAATCCCATAAGTGAAAAAACAATCGTCAAAATTAATAAAGTTCGTTTCATAATTATCTCCTTATTCCCTTATGTATAATTTACATTGGAATAACATATTCTGTCAATAAAAAGAAGAAGATATAATCTTCTTCTTTTTGCCTTTTTCAATAAAATGATATTAATTTGTTTTAAAAGAATCTTTAAAGCTGTTTATTGCATCTTGTCTTTGTTTTTGTCTCGCTTCAGCTTCTTTCTTTTTAGCTTCGGCTTCTTTTTTTCGCGCTTCTTGTTTTGCAGCAGAATCTGCTTTTGCTTTTTCTATATCAGATTTTGTTTGATTTATTTTTTTTGAAAGGGCAGATTCTTCTTGATTTGTATCAACATTAATTGTTGGTTTCGTGAAAGTTACTGTAGCTGCATTTGCGCTAATACCGCAGTAAAAACCAACCATACCTAAAAATAATGCAGTAATTACTACTTTTTTCATTTTCCCTCCTTGTTTTTTAAAACCACTTATAACTTTTTGTGTAAGTTCCGTTAGAATTTACATTTTTTGGTTTGGCCTTATTATAGTTTTTTTCATTTCTTTGATTAGTTTTATTTCCGTCCATTGCTTTTCTTGTTGTATTTTCCATCCAATTTGCGACATTTGATTCTTTTATTTTAACGCCTGATGTTGGTTTAAATTTATCTACATATGGGTTATTTTCATTCTTTCCGTCATCATAATAATATGATGCCATTGCTGCTAGAAAAGAACAATTGAATAGACTATAAATTACTAATATTACGAAAATTTTACTTTTCATTTAAAATATACCTATTTTATTATGACGTGAGAAAAATTCTTATCTGAAAGAAAAGCTCTTACATCTTGCTCTGTGTATAATGCTTCTCTTTGGTTCCTTTCTTTATATACACCTGGTGCAATATCTTTTATTCTGAAATTTTTAACCTTTACCGGGCCAGGAATTATTGTTATCTTATCTGCTCCAAATTTTTCCGAATTAAATGCTCCTGGCAAGAAAGCAAGTTTGTTCTCACCATTTTCGAAGGTTTGATTTGAATATCTTACGTTTTTCAAATATAACTGCTTTATTTTGAAAGTCTTTGAAAAAATTGCTGCCGGTGTTGTTGTAATTTCTATCAGACTTGCATCAAAACAGTCTTGATCATCAATATATTTGGATGACCAATTTCTTAAGGATATAATAGTATCAAAATTTGGTTTTATTTTATATTCAACTGTATCAACAGTTGTAACCAAACTTGTTGAATCAAAAACTTTCTGTTCGAATTTGTCAATATCAAAGCTACTTGTTAGAATTGCAGGGAAAATACTAATGAAACCTGCATATGCAAAAAATATTATTGATACAACTATTAATACTGTATTTTTATATTTTGTCATAATAGAACCTTCCTTACATTCTGCCTGTAGATATAATACCATATTGTTCAAAAAAATAACAAATAATTTTAATTTATTTTCTTTACTTATTATAAAAAATAGGTATTATAATACTATGATTAAGTATTTTTGTAAGTTTTTAATATTATTTTTATTCTTTAACTTTTCATTAATTTCGTTTTCAAAAGAAGAAGATGCTTCCTCTTCTTGGGGAGAAAATTCAGAAGTTTTTAATAAAGGATTTGAAGATCAGAAGCCTGTTTCTGATTCAAAATTAAAAAAAACGATAGACCAAATAAAAGAACGACAATTGTCCAGAAAACAAAGAAAAATTAAAAAAGAAGTCCAGCCATTGTCTCCTTCTTCAGATTTAGAGCATTTAAAAGAATTTACGGAGTCACAATCTCCTGATAATCAATTGAGTCAGACTCATACGGTTATGATTCCTATGAAAGCATATAATGAGGATGGAAAATATATCCAGCCGGGATATTATAAATTATCTTGTCGTAAAATAGGTGAAAATAACTATGTACTTGATTTGTCACAAGGAAATGTTTGTATTCTGTCTGTTCCTGCAATTCAAACATCACAAGATCTTGAACAAGACACAATAACATTCTGCAATGCCGAAATACTTGACAATGGACGAATTAGACTTATGTATGGAAGTATTGACTTAAATCTTGTTGGTTATATTTATTTTAAATAATACCTTTTCTTTCTTTTAGTTCTTTCAATTCTTTTTGAAAAGGTGATATCTTCGTAAGTCTATCAATTATTTCAGGCATTTTGCTGATTGTATAATCGATTTCTTCTTCATTTGTGAATCTACTCAAACTAAATCTTATACTGCCATGTAGTGCTGTAAAGGGTACACCCATTGCTTTTAATACATGACTTGGGTCTAAACTTCCAGAAGTACAAGCACTTCCTGAGCTTGCACATATTCCAACATCATTCATATTTAGTAATATTAATTCACCTTCAACATATTCAAAGCCTATGTTTGTAGTGTTCGGTACTCTATTTGCAGCTGAAGAATTTAATCTGGCATTATAAATTTTAGATAAAAGACCTGTTTCAAGTTTATCTCTTAGTCTTTTTACTTCCGTCATTTCATAATTTAGAGATTCTTTAGCTAATTGAGCGGCTTTTGCAATACCTATTATGAACGGTACATTTTCAGTGCCGGCTCTTTTACCGTTTTCTTGATGCCCACCTATTATTAAAGGAGTTATTAGAGTTGAAGATTTTACATACAATGCCCCGATGCCTTTCGGTGCGTGGAATTTATGACCGGAAATCCCCATCATATCTATTTGTGTTTCTTTTACATTAATATTTATTTTCCCTGCTGCTTGTACCGCATCAACATATATTTTGGTATTTGGGTTAATTGTCTTTATCTTTTCTGCAATTTTTTCAACAGGGAAAATAGTTCCTGTTTCATTATTTGCGTACATACAAGAAACTAGTGCAGTTTTATCATTAATTGATTCATATAATTCATCTAGATTTAGTTCGCCAGCTGAATTTACCCCAATATAAGTAATATTATATCCTTCTTTTTCCAGCTGTTTATGCAAATTAAGAACACAAGGATGTTCAACTTTTGTAGTTATCAAATGGTTTTTTGATTTATCTGCAGATAAGATTCCTCTAATTGCCATATTGGCACTTTCACTTCCTGAAGCAGTAAAGAATATTTCTTTAGAGTTGTTTGCGCCAAAAAAATCTTTAATCTGTTCTCTTGCTTCTTTTATTGCTTTAGAATTTTTGCCTCCAAATTCATAGATACTGGAAGGGTTTCCATAGTATTGAGAAAAATATGGAAGCATTTCTTCCAAAACTTTTTCATCAACTTTAGTTGTTGCATTATTATCTAAATATACAAGTTTTAAATCTTTCATTTTTACACCTGAATTATTTCTATATTTTCATTTATATGTTCTCTAAGTGTTGCTTCAACAAAATGAGTTAAAGTGAGTTGTGAACGATTGCAAAGCTGGCATTTCCCAGAAAGTCTTACTTTTATTTTGTTATCATCTACATCAATAAGTTCTATATCTCCTCCATCTTTTCTAAGTTCAGGAGAAATATATTTTTCTATAATATTGTTTATCTTTATAATCATTTGTGTTTTTGTTAGTTTTTCTTCTTTATGTTTACTTGAATTAATTTCATTTAATATAGCTTTTATTTTACCCTGACACCTGCCGCAAGCACCACCTGCTTTAGTATAGTTAATTACATCATCAATAGTTTTTAAATTGTTATTTTTTATTTCGTTTTCTAAAAATGTTTTTGTAATACTAAAACAATTGCATATGACGTCTTCAGAATTAATTGTTATTTCTTCATTATAGTAGTCAGCAATAGCTGCTTCTAATGCTTCATGCCCCATAACAGAACAGTGCATTTTCTCAGGCGGTAAACCACCCAAAGCATCAACAATTTGTTTATTTGTTATTTTTCTTGCTTCATCAATATGTTTGCCTATTACCATTTCTGTTAATATGCTTGAACTTGCAACTGCACTTCCGCAACCAAATGTTTGGAATTTAGCATCTGTTATAATTCCATTCTTATCTACTTTTAAATATAACTTAAGCATATCACCGCAAGATAAAGATCCAGCTTCTCCTATTGCGTCTGCATTTTCAATGCTTCCAACATTGCGGGGATTTCTATAATGTTCCATAACTTTTTCTGAATAATTCCACATCTCTATATCCTTTTTTCTTTTCCTTATTATACTCCAAAATAAAAATACATATTAAAAAATAAGAGTAAAATCTATATAAAAAGTTCCTATACTCACAAATAAAAAAGGAGGAACGAGGTTCCTCCAAAGATAAAAACGAAAAAAGGATAAAATATATAAAAATTTGAATAA
>CALUUJ010000025.1 GCA_944323935.1 Candidatus Gastranaerophilales bacterium
AAAAGTTCAAATTCCTGCTTTTAAACTAATAAACTATTGTGCAAAAATTAATGATTTAAAAACTTCTGACACACTAAGATTAAAGGGGGATGAACTTGTTTTAGGATATAGAAACGGAGAAAGTATATTATTAAAGACAAATGCAGAACTATTTATTAATGAAACAAAAAATATAAACGCAAATATAGATATAGACACAATAATACCGCAACAAAGCAAGTTAGACAAAGAAGACGATAAGGCTCAAAGAGTAGAGATTCCATTTATAAACCCTGTTGCAATGTACAAAGCTTACGATTTAAAAGCTAACATTGATTCCAAAATTAAAATCAGAAACAAAAATAAACAAATTATATCAAACGGTTATTTTAATATTGATAATTTTACGATTAACTTAGCAGGTCTAAAACTTCCTGAAAGTAAAATCCATTTTACTTCAAAAGGCACAAAAGCTAATTTAGATACAGATTTATATATAACTGACGAAGAAAAAATATCTGTGCTCGGAATGTTAAACTATGGAACAAAGCCGGCAACAGATATAAAAATCATATCAAATGAAATTCATATAAATAATGTTATCAATTTAATAAAAGCGACCTTAGATTCTCTTCACATAAAACATGAACTCAATCCAATAATCGGGGAAGGTATCTTTACCGCCGATACTTATATTAAAACTGATTTCAAAAAACTAAACTCAAATGGAAACATTAAAATTACAAACTGCATAATAAAAAATAAAGATAGAAATCTGCAGTTAGCAAAAATAAATTCTATAATATCTTTAGATAACAGTATTCTTAAATTTATAGATACCTCTTTAGAAATTGCTGAAACAATATTTAAAATCGATGGAAGTATCAATGAAAAATCATATGCTGATATTTCCATTATAATGGAACAAATGCCATTAGCGAAAGTATTTTCTATGTTTCTACCGGCAGAAATTAATAACACCTACAATGTAAACTCAGGCAATGTGAATCTGAATGCAAATATAAACGGTGAATTAAAAAATGCAAACGGAAATATTAAGTTATCACTCAAAAACCTATCATTGACAGATAAAGTTAATAAAATAGACTACTTAAATAATTTATTAGTAGCCAATTTTACAAGTGATTTTAAAACATTTACAGGTAATATAAATAACGCTGATTTCAAATTATCAATGAATGGCGCAAATATTAGTTGCGAAAAATTTTTACTTGATATCGGAGAAAAAGATTTAATAATAAATCCATCAATTATAAGAATAAACAATTCTACAGACATTAATATAGATGGTGAAATCAAAGACTATTTAAAGAATCCTCTATTCAATTTTAATTTAAATGGTGATATCAGAACTAAAGACCTTAAGCAATTCTTTGGTCCTGATATGGCAATCTTCATAAAAGAAGAAGGAATTATTCCTATAAACGCAAACTTAACAGGTGACAAAAAGAAACAAACACTAACAGCATCAATAGATGCAAATACAAATAACTATATTACCCCAATTGATATAAAAAATGTTTTGGATAAGAATACAGTATTTAAAACTGTTATTGATTTTAAAGGAGATAGGTTAAAAATAAAAGACACAGGTTTTTTCATTAAAAAGACAGAACAAGATCCTGAAAATCCGGATAAAACAATAACAACCTATGAAGAAATTATAGATATAGACGGAACTATAACAAAATTAAATACAAAAACTCCAAATATAAATCTTATAAAAATAAAAATGCCAAAAGATTTAAATGTTGTTATTTGTGCTTTTCCACAATCAAATTTAAATGCTAACGGAAATATTCTTATATTTGGTGATTTATTTGCACCAAGAATAAGAGGTGAATTTGATATCTGGGATCTATCTATTCCTGAACTCTTTATAAAAATGGACAAAGCATCATCAAAATTTGAAGGTAAAAATCTTGATATCAATATAAAAAATTTAATTGCGAATGGTTCAGATTATAACATTTTGATGAACGCAGATTTAAATCCATCAAAATACTTTACTATTAAGAATTTAAATTTAATATCAAATCTAACCGATGCAGATAAATTAATGGAAGTATCAAATGCAGCTATGAAATATATGCCGCAAACTTCTTCAGCGAACAAAACACAAACGACAAATCAAACAGATATTCCAGTTATAATAAAAGACGGTAACATTGACATTAAAGAAATAAAAACAGGTAATATCACTTTAAATGAGACAACAGGAAGAATTTCATTTAATAAAAATATATTATATATAAATAATTTAATAACATCAGGATTTAAAGGAAAAATAAAAGGCGATGTATCAACAAACATACTAACAAGTGAAATAAAAGCGGCACTAAAAGGCAACAATTTAGATGTAGAAAAAACGCTTTTGGATGCAGCAGCAATGAAAGATACACTGACAGGTACAATGAACTTCGATACCAACATATCATTAAAAGGTGTTACTTATGAAGAACAGATGAAAACCTTAAAAGGGAGACTGGACTTCACAATGAAAGACGGAACTCTCGGGCCATTTGGTAAAATCGAAAACTTAATTATGGCTGAAAATATAAGAGAATCGGTATTTTTCCAATCTACAATCGGAACAGTTATAAATTCTCTATTATCTTTTGATACAAGCCATTACAATACTCTAACGGGAAATCTAAGATTCAATAACGGAATAACAGAAATAAACCCTATTACATCAACAGGAGATGTTATGGGAACATATATATTTGGTAATTTTGATTTATTGAAAAATACTATAGATATTAAATTAAGAGGGCGTTTAGGCTCTCAAGTTTCAGATTCAATGGGACCACTTTCAATGCTAAACCCTGTAAATCTTGTAAAAGCAACTCCGGGTATGAGCATTGTATTAGGAAAAATATTTGCACTATTTTGTGAAGAAGTAACAGAAGATGAAATAGCTCAAATTCCAAATCTAGGTAAAGATATATCTGACACAAATTCTACAAAGTTCCAAGTCATAGTAAGAGGCGATGTAGCAAAACCATTGACACTTATTAAATCATTTAAATGGCTGGCACTTCAATCGGAAATTGAAAATGCGAAGTCATATTTAAATACAATACCTCAAAACACACTGCCTGTAGATATAACAAATATTGATAAAGAAGAAATAAAAACACAAGTAAAAGAACAAACAAAGCAAGCTGTAAAAGAAACTATCGAGAAATCATTATCCGATGAAACAAAAGAATCTGTAAATAAAACAAAAGAAACAGCAGGTAAACTAAAAAGTCTTTTTGGGAATAAAGAAACAACAAAAAAGACATTGGAAGAAACAAAAGAACAAGCAAAACAAAATTTGCTAAATCAACTAAAAGAACAAACATCACAGATACAATTAGAACAGCAATTAGAAGAAACTGTCGAAATACCCCAAAATTAAAAAAGAGGATAAAATCCTCTTTTTTTTGACTTAACTAAAAAAAAAATATATACTAAAATCATTAGATTTAGTAATTAAGGATAAATTATATGTTTGAATTGTGGATGCTATATGTTATTTTGTCGATTGTTGCAATAATTATTGAAATATTTGCGCCGAGCCTTTTTTGTATTAATTTTGCATTTGGCGGAATAATAACAGCAATTATTTCAATCTTTTGGGGTGATTTGTACACAACATTAATTATATTTGCTGTTATATCAGTATTATCATTGATATTTATAAAGCCGTTACTTACAAAACTAATCAAAAAAGAAAAAAATGCAGATTTTAACGCACAATATATAGGAAAAATTGTTAAAAGCATTGAGCCAATAAATACAACTCAAGGTGCAGTTAGTATATATGATGAAAGATGGGAAGCTAGAATAAAAGAAGGCAGAGAAGAAATTCCAACAGGTTGTGATGTAAGAATAATAGATAATGATAGCTTAATATTATATGTAGAAAAAGTATAGAGGAGACTAAACATGGGTTTTTTAGTTTTAGGTTTATTATGCCTTGCTTTAATTTTTGTATTAAAGGGATGCATAATTGTACAACAGCAAGAAGCGGTAATTATACAACGATTGGGTCAATATTCTAAGACATTGGCACCCGGTCTACATTGGATTGTACCTTTTTTTGATTCTCCAAGACCAATGTTAAAAATTGAGAAGCAAAAATCGCTTGATGGAAGAACATATTCATCTATTACTTATTCACCAAGAATTGATTTGAGAGAAACAGTTTATGATTTTCCAAGACAAAATGTAATCACAAAAGATAACGTTACAATAAGTATTAACGCTCTTTTATACTTTCAAATTATAGATGCACAAAAAGCACTATATTCGATAGAAAATCTTCCGGAAGCTATTGAGAAATTAACACAAACAAACTTAAGAAACTTAGTAGGTCAATTGGCTCTGGATGAAACTCTAGTATCTCGTGACATAATAAATGACAAATTAAGAGAGATTCTTGATAAAGCAACTGATAAATGGGGTGTAAAAGTAAACCGTGTAGAACTTCAAGATATAGTTCCACCTGCTTCAATACAACAAGCAATGGAAAAAGAAAAGAAAGCAGAACAAGATAGACGTGCTACAATTCTTGAAGCTGAAGGTATAAAAAAATCTGCAATTTTAACGGCAGAAGGTGAAAAAATGGCGGCAATAAATAAAGCAGAAGGTGAAAAACAAGCAGAAATACTTAGAGCTGAAGGTGTTGCTCAAGCTCGTATTATTGAAGCAGATGCAGAAAAAGAAGCAATTAGTAGAATTATTAATGCATTAGCTGATAAAGGAAAACCTGACCAATACTTAATTGCTATGAAGTATCTTGAAACATTGAGCAATATAACCGCCGGAAGTGATAATAAAGTTGTTTATATGCCTTACGAAGCAACAGGTATTCTAAGCTCAGTAGACGGAATAAAACAGATGTTCGACAAAAAGTAATTACAATATATAAGAGACATAAAAGGGAACGATAAAATTATCGTTCCCTTTTTGTGTTAGGATAAATACAAAGAGGTATATTATGCAAGGTATTATTTTCGACTTCAACGGTACATTATTTTTCGATTCTCATATGCATTATGAAGCGTGGAGATTATACTCTAAAAAATTGAGAGGCTATGAATTTTCAGATAAAGAAATGCGAGAAAAAATGTTTGGAAGAACCAATGCCGATATAATTGAATATGCTATAGGGAAAAAACCATCTAAAGAAATGGTGATAAAATTAGCAAAAGAAAAAGAATCAATGTATCGAGATATGTGCAGGAAAGACAGAAAAAATATGGCATTAGCTCCAGGAGCTGAAAACTTTCTTGATTTTCTAAAGAACAATAATATACCTCGAACAATAGCAACAATGTCAGAATGGGATAACGTAGAGTTCTACATTAAAGAATTTAATTTGGGAAAATGGTTTGATATAGAAAAAATAGTATATTCAAATGGTAAAATTCCAGGAAAACCTGCTCCCGATATATATAAAATAGCAGCAAAGAATTTAAATTTAGATCCGAAAGATTGTATTGTTGTAGAAGATGCAATATCAGGGATAAACGCAGCATATAATGCCGGCATAGGAATGATTATAGCTATAGCATCTATTGAAGATGATTCTTTATATTCATCAATTCCACATGTAAAACAAATTATACATAATTTTGACGAAATAGATAAAAAACTTTTTAAAAGAATATATTAAGTTTTATTAAAAATAATCTAATCCATTTATTTGTAGTATTTTTACAAAAAAAGTAGAATGCAAAATGATTCAAAAATTAGCAATTTCTATACTAAAAATTTTTTTACTTGTTTATGGGGAAAAGATAAACACATTAAAAAAATAGACATGGGGGAAAGAGAATGACTATTGGAATTGGAAATGGTTATGATGATATAGCCTTGAGAAAGCTTCTTTCATCACAAACTGAAGATTTAGGTACAAAGAAAACAACAGAAACAAATACAGATCCTATTAGTTTTTCATCAGGAAATAATCTAGAAGAAACAAAAAGTTTAGAAGACATAGAAGCTGATTATGCAGAAGCAGAAGCAGCATTAGGAAAAGATGATGTAGAAGATACAGAAATGCCAGAAGATGTTCAAGCACTTGCAGAAGCACAAGCTGTACAATCAACAACATCCACAACTGCAGCAACAGGTGAGTCGTCCGAAAAAATTAAAGAAGAAATAGAAGAACTTGAAGCAGAGAAAGAAGAAAACATCGAAAAGATGGAAAAAATTGAAGACGAAATTGAAACCTTAGCAAAATCTGCAGAACAACATATTTTAGAAGCAGCAAAAGCGCAAGAAACAACAGTAAAAGAACATGAAGAAGAAACACAAGCTGTATTAGATGAAAACATTCAAGCATACATCAACGCAAATAAAGAAGGCGGCGAAGGTATGACAAGAGATGAACTTCAAGAAAATATAAAAGGTGCTATGCCAAACACACCTGAAATTGCTGATGCTGTCGCTGCTTTAACTGCAGCAAGTGAAGAAGTTGGTGAAATTGATTCTTGCTTGGGTGAACTAAACAAACTAATTACAGATACACAATTAATAGATGAAGAAATTGAACTAAAGAATGAAGAATATGAAGCTGCTCTTAAAGCAGAAGAAGAAGCAAAATGTTGCGATCCTATTGGTTTCACTGCAACAGATGAAGATGGAAATCAAGCACAATATGATTTCATAGTTGATGATGGAGCTTTTGATTCGACAAGTGATTTCTTAGGTGCTAATGGGCAATGGAATGATATGGCAGCACTTGATACAGACGGAGATAATATCGTATCAATTGCAGAATTACAAGCCGGAAATATAAAAGCGGTAAAGACAAATGCAGATGGTTCTCAAGAAGTAGTCGATTTAGCAGATGAATTTGGGGAAGACTTCTCTGTAGATCTATCCTCATATGAAAAAGGCGGATCTCACAGTGCAGTAAATACAACAAGTGATAGTGACGGAGATGGAACAGCTGACCAAACAATGTTAGGTACATTCAATGTTAATATTAATGGTCAAACTGTAAATGGATATAATACCTTAGATGATGTAGATTGGCTCTCTGAAAACTACGGTATTTCAGCTGATTCAACAACAGAACAAACAGATGGATTAGATTCAACTTTATTCTCTGAAGACTTACAAGCACATGTAAACTTCTTCAATATGTATACAGAAAAATCAGAAGCATTAAAAGAACAAATTAAAGAAGGCTATGCAAACATTGGCTTATCTGAAGAACAAATGAACGGAATTAACGAAGTTACAAAGAAAGAAGCAGAAGAAGAAGCAAAAGCATTTTTATCGTCGATAGATAAAAAAGAAGAAGTTAATGAAGAAAATGCAGAGGATGGAATCATTGGTCAATCTGTAGAAGATTCAGACTCTGAAATAGCAGATGAAGGGACATTAGCAACTGAGCAGCAAGATGATGATAAATTAAGAGAAAAAGAACTTATGATTGCTGCATAATGTATAAAAAAGGTTTGAAAAAAGGATAAAAAAGGTAGAGTGGCAATATTGCCACTCTATTCTATTTATTTTACAATGTTAACTTTAAATTCCGGATTTTCTTCTAATTTCTTTTCTATTTCTTTAAATGAAAGGAAACCACTCTGCGCTCCAAAATGTTCAACGACAGATGCAGCAACGACAGATGCGTATTTTAAAGATTTTTCAACATCTCCTTTCGTTCTTTCGAAAGAAGATACAAAAGTAGATGAAAAAGCATCTCCAGCACCAAGAGTACTTACAACTTGTGCCGGAAATTCACCACATTGATAAAATTTTATACCATCATAGGCATATACACCGTTCTTACCGTCCGTAATTATAGTAATTCTATATTTCCCAGAATTTATTTCTTTCAGCATTGAAATTATATCAGGGTGAATTACTTCTTCAGAATATTTTTCATGTTTTGTATCAGGTCTAACTTGAATTCCTGTAAGCATTGAAGCTTCATCTCTATTTAAAATAACAACTTCTGCCGTTTTTAATACATTATATAAATTTTCTTTACCTTGTTTAATGCTGCTTGTACCAACATTTATCGCCAAATTAACATTATTTTCTTCAGCAAAATCCGCAAGTTTATCAAGAATTTTTGTAGAATTACCATTCAAAGGTGCAAGATATAACCATTTTGAATGTTTTATTGCCTCAAAGTTAATATCATCCATTTCTAATTGAGCATTAGCCCCCCTATGTGCAAGAACAGTTCTATCTCCCTGAAAACTTGTTAAAATTATGGAAAAACCTGTTTGATATTTTTTTGTTTTTACAATATTGGATAAATCAACATTTGCCCTTTTAAGAACATGTTTAATCTTCTCGCTTTGAATATCATCACCAACCTTAACTATGGTTGATGTTTTTAACCCTAAATTAGAAAAATTCGTAGCAGTGTTAATAGCACCACCACCTGTTTCAAATTCGAAGTTATCTATTTCAATCTTCGCACCATACGGGTATGCCATAAATTCCTTCTTCTTGTCTGTTGTACATACAGATACAATATTGGCAGCATCAGTTTCGATAAAAGCATCTAATGTTGCACTGCCTATTGTTATTACATCATACATATTTGCCCCTCTTTCAATAATATTGATATTATTATATACTAATTTGCTCTGGGATGTGCAATATTATAGGATTGTTTTAATCTTTCAGTAGAGACATGTGTATATATTTGAGTATTACTTATACTGCTATGACCCAATAGTTCTTGAACAATTCTTAAATCAGCACCATTTTCTAACAACTTTGTTGCAAAACTATGCCTGAATACATGTGGTGTAACATGTTTCGGAAGTTCTATACGTTCAACAACATCTTTTATTGCTAATCTTACACTCTGTGGTTGAAGCCTATACCCGGTTTTATTTATAAAAACAGGAGATTGAGATAACATTTTATCATCTTTGAAAATCAAATATCTTACCTTTTTTATATATGTTTCTAAAAATTTCTTTGCCCTCTCTGATACTAAAACAATTCGTTCTTTTGATCCTTTTCCAAATACAGTTATCTCATTTTCCGCCAAATTCAAATTTTCAAAATTTAAACTACTTAATTCTGAAATACGCATCCCAGTTGCATACAATAACTCAAGTATAGTTCGATTACGATATCCTGCAGGAGAATTCATTTTTATATTATTTAGAACTTGTTCTATCTCCGAATCTGTTAAAAACTCAGGAAGATTTTTACCTCTTTTGGGAGAATGTAGTCCTATAGCAGGATTGGCATCAACAAATCTTTCTCTATACAAAAATCGATAAAACGTCCTTAATGAAGCTATTTTTCTGGCGGTAGTTGTTTTTGAATAATTAAATTGCTGAATATATACAAGATATTCTCTAAGTGTTTCATATACCACATCTTCGACATTTTTATCGTTTAACCAAATTAAGAAGCTCAAAATATCTGAACTATATGCCACTACTGTATGCTTAGAAAAATTTCTTTCTACTTCAATGTATAATTTAAAAGACTGAAGATATTTTTTAGAACATTCATTCATAACCATAAGATTGTAAAAAAAATTAACAAAAAAATCAATATATGACTGAAAACAAGCTGTATTAAGAAAAGTTAAGAAAGTTGTAATCATGCCAAAATCCATGGTTACATGGGTTTTGAGGTGTTTATAATATTCATTTATTTGTTTAGTAAACAATTTGTTGTATTATTAACAATCTTTGATTATAATAAACACAGTGCTTGTTTTGTTCAAAAGGAAAGAGACGGATTCATATTTTAATGGATAAAGTTTTTGAAAATTATGAAAAAATCAAAGCACAAATCGTACCTTATAACCCAACTATAGTAGCAGTAACTAAATATTTTGATGAAAACCAAATCATAAAATATTATGAAATGGGATTTCGGGATTTTGGTGAAAACAGAGTAAAAGATGCTCTAAAAAAAATAGATAAACTGCCTGAAATAATAAAAAAAGACAGTCATTTTCATTTGATAGGTCATCTGCAAACGAATAAAGTCAAACTTGCAGTAGGTAACTTTGATTTGATTCATTCTGTTGATTCTGTAAAACTTGCAAAAGAAATTAATGAAGAAGCGAAGAAAAAAGGAATTATACAAAAAATTCTATTGCAGATTAATAATGCAAGAGAAGACCAAAAATCAGGTTTTTTACCGGAAGAAATAAAGTCAGCATTTAAAGAAATAAATAGTTATGATGCAGTTAAAATATGCGGTTTAATGAATATGGCCCCGATAAATGCTACAGATAAAGAATTACATTATTTGTTTAAGAATATCAAACAAATAAACGATGTATTACAATCTGAATTCGGAGTAGAATTAAAACAAATATCAATGGGTATGAGTAGGGACTTTAGAATTGCGCTTGAAGAAGGCGCTACCATGATAAGACTAGGAAGAATATTATTTGAATAATACTTAGGAGGAAGAACATTGGCAGTTGCAGACAAATTTCAAAAAATCATTGATTTTTTAACATCAGGATTTGACAACAGAGAAGACAGTATTTATGAAGAGATGATGGATGGAGCAGAAGACTATCCGGTGCAGGATAATCTCGCTTTGAATCCTTCATACAATCAAAATGAACAAAAATCACAAAATTTAAAAGTAGTTTCACATCCTAATTATAGAGGATATGAAGTTATGGTTTGTGAACCGCGTTCATATGAAGACTCTATTTCTATTGTAAAACATTTAAAAGATAGAAAGACAGTTGTTTTAAATTTACACTTATTAGATAAAGAACAAGCTTTAAGAATAGTTGATTTCTTATGTGGTGCAACACATGCATTATCAGGAAGCCAACAAAAAATCGGTGATTCAGTATTTATCTTTACTCCTGTTAACGTAGCTTTGTCTGCAGAATCACAAAAAAGCAAATTTTTAAGAGATGCATTGTGGAATCAACCGCAAGCATAAGTTTTGGGGATTAGTTAAAAAAGAAGAACGATCTTAATCGTTCTTCTTTTTTATTTAATAAAAATAATATATTAAAGACTATATTAAATCCTTGCATTGTACATCAGTATATTTATCTTTTCTATCTTGAATTTTTATTTTATTCAAAATTCCTGAACGTTTTTTTCTATACAGCATATCGACAAAAGCCTCAATACGTGTAACAAAACCTGCTTCACCTGTTTGTTCATCAATAGATAAGTGAAGAATTGGTTTTTTAGCTTTTCTTGCGTATCTAGCCATTCTTTCAAGCATTAAGGAATCCGGACCACAACCAAACGCGTTAATAGTTATAATTCCGTCTATTTTTCTATCTTGAATATAATATCCTGCAGCACCTGTTATTTCATATTCATTAGCCCAATATAATTTGGACTTCATTGAATTAAGCCCCTTTTTCATTTGTTCAATAGTCAACTGATTTGCTGTAAATACTTTAACATCAAGTTTTTCTAACTTTTCAAATATTTTCATACTTACACGTTCGTCATAAAGATTATAGCCATGAGCAATTAACGCAACATTAATAGGATAAGCTTTTTGATTTTCAGCAATAACAACTTTATTTTCAATCGCATATTTGAGTGCTTTTTTATAAGGAACACCGCTTCTTGTCATAACATGGAAATTATTATATACCTTCCACGCATTTTTTGATGCTAGTTTTATTCTTTCCATATCTGTGATACCAAAAGGTTTTACTGCATCAGCCAAAAACTCATATAGACCTTGTTTTTTCTCAGACTTATCTAATGTTGTTTCAACAATTGTAAAATCGCGTTTTATAACATTTCTTATTAGGTCAGGAAGACCTCTTATTTTAGAGCAATTATAAATTTTAGGTGCTATAGATTGAATAGACGGAACAAAAATTTTATCAATTCCTTTATCTAATAAGTTCAATATATGACCAACATAAACTTTTATCGGCAGACAAGTCTCAGGCACAACCAATGATGAACCAACAGACATTGTTTGCTTTGTAGTTGGATCTGATAAAACAATTTCTA
>CALUUJ010000026.1 GCA_944323935.1 Candidatus Gastranaerophilales bacterium
ATGAGGATTACCGTTATAAACACTGTATGTATCTTCCGTTACAACATAAATCAATGCATGATCTTCAGAATCTAATCTCTTAGAAATTTTTAATATTGTTTGTTCTTGTTGCGCTAATAAGTTTCGATTTGAGGCTGATATATCCAACAAAAATACCGCCGCAACCGGTTTAAACTCGCCTAAATCCATATTCTGAAATCCCACAACTAGTAATTTCAAAACATAAACCGATAATAATAACAATAAACTTAATATACAAGCTCTTCTAAACATACTACTCTCAAAACTACTATATAACATTAAGATTTTATCATATTTTTTTATTTTTATGCAAGTTGTTTCTTTTTCTAAAAATCCAAAAATCAGGATGAAGTAAAGCTAAAAAGGGTATCAATTCCAAACGGCCTATCATCATATTTGAAATACATATTAGCTTAGATATTATTGTAAGACCGGCAAAGCTGCCCATTGGTCCCAGTTTTCCAAATGCAGGTCCCACATTTCCCAAACTTGCAATAGCACTAGTTAAACCAATGATTGCATCTTGTTCAATAAATACCAACAAAACAGCACTAATTGCGAAAATAAAATAATAAAATATTGCAAATGAAATCATTTGTTTTACAATATCTTCATTGACTATTGTTCTGTTTATCTTTATCGGATAAACTCCATTGGGATGATAGATTTTTGATATTTGTCTTTTTAAATATTTAAATATAAAAATAACTCTCAGTAATTTTAACCCCCCAGAAGCAGAACCAATTGATGCACCGGAGAACATTAATAAAAACAACAATACTTTTGCTCTTAAATTCCATTCATTATAATCTACAGAAGCAAAACCCGTTGTCGTTATTATAGATACAACCTGAAAAAAAGCAGCTTCAAAAGATTCTTTAAACCCATATATATCGTGGGTTGTCAATGTAACAGCAATTGAGACAGTAAAAAACGCCACAACTCCAGTATAAAGCTTAAATTCATCATCTTTGATAAGTGCAAGAAAATTATGTTTTACATATACTTTATACTGAAGTGCAAAGTTCATTCCGGATAAAAACATAAAAAATGCAATTACCCAAAATATTTTAGGCTGAGCATAGTCCATTATACTGTTTTGCGCAGGAGAAAGACCACCACCTGATAAAGTAGAACACGAATTACATATTGCATCAAAAATAGGCATACCACAGTATTTTAAAGCACATATTTCTAATATAGTAAGAATAAAATATATTAACCACAAGGCTGCAGCTGTTTGCCTTATTCTTGGTGTTAACTTAGTATCAGTAGAACTTGCCCCTGGAAATTCTGCAGAGAACATCTGTCGACCTGCTATTGCAAACTGAGGCAAAACAGCAATAAATAACACCAATATTCCCATACCACCAAGCCATTGGCTAAAAGATCTCCAAAAGAACATTGTTTTAGGATATACTGAAAAATCAGTTAAAACTGTAGCGCCCGTCGCTGTAACACCTGATACACTTTCAAATAATGCATCTATTGGACTAAGCCCAAAATGTAAAAAGGTAGTTGCTGATAACAAAGCAAAAGACATCCACGCCAACAAAACCAATACAAGAGTTTCACTTTTATTTATATTATTAAATTCTTCACCACTTTTTTCTTTGCCTTTTAGAAACAGGCTCAATAAATAAGCAAACGAAGAAGCATATACAAATGGCTGATATGCATTTGTCTCTTTATAAATAAATGCACATATACAAGGAATAAGCATTACCACAGCAATATATTTTAAAATTAAACTTAAAGTATTTGATATATATCTATAATTCATATATTAAATACACCTTTTAAAATAGTTTAATATTGAATCAGCATTTTGCCGAGTAGTAAATACAATTAAATTATCAAATGGCATCACTTGAGTTGTACCCCTTGGTATAATAATTCGATTTCTTCTTTGAATAATTGCTATAATTGCTTTACAAGGTAATTTTAAATTCATAATCATATCTGTTTTGAAATCAAAAGGTATACATATTTCAAGAACTTTCCCTTGTCCTCTTTCTACTGTAGCCAGGATTTCCACTTCTGTCTTTATTAAGTGGTTTTCTATATCATCTATAGCAGCAGCATCCTGTGAAATTGCAACATCAATACCAACTTTCTCAAATATATTTGCATTCGCATTTTTTGAAACTCTTGTAATAACTTTAGGCACTCCCATTTGTTTTGCAAGCAATGAACATAATAAATTTTTTTCATCATTATTGGTAACACTAACTACAACATCAGATTCACCAACTCTTTCTTCTTCCAAGAGTCCATAATTTGCACCATCACCATTGATGACAAGTGTATTTTTCAAATTTTCTGTCAGTTCAACACAACGATCATAATTAACTTCAATAATTTTAATCTTCATATTTACTTTTTCAAGGTTTTGAGCAAGCATTAAACCAACACTACCGCCGCCTATTATTGTTACTTGTTTAACATCATTTTTATCTTGGAAAAATTTGTTAGCAAGGATATCCAAAGAATACGAAGATCCCATAAATATAACTTTATCATTTAAAAGTAATTCCATATCACCATTAGGAATAAATAATGTATTGTCTCTTGTAATCCCAACAATCAATGTTTCTTCAGGGAAACTGCAATCTTTAATTTTTTTATTTATAAATTTTGTACCTTCTATAACCCTATATTCTAAGAGTCTGGCTTTGCCATTTGCAAAATTTTCAACATCTATAGCATTTGGAACCGTTATAATTCTGAAAATTTCCTGTGTCATCAATTCTTCAGGCCACAAAATATAATCTATCATAAGTTCACGCTGATACTTTGAACCTCTAACCAAAGATAAAGACTCTACATTCTCTTTCTTACTTACAAAACAAACAGTCTTTAGCTTTGTCATATTTGTTACGGTTAAACAGGCAACTATATTTGCTTCATCATTATCACTGCACGCAATAAATATATCAGCATCTTTTATCCCGATAGATTCCAATGTTGCTATATTCGAACCGGAACCTTGAACATATTCAATATCTAATTTTTGAATTTCATTATTACTATCAGTCCCATCATCAATAACAATGATATCGTGGTCCTCATATAACTTAGCTGCAATTAAACAAGATGTTTCATTTGCACCGTATATTACAATTTTCATAAAAAACCCTTTTTAATTCAATTTATAATCTAAAAAGAGATTTTTGTCTATTTCTAAATATTTATTATCATTATATTATATAGCTGCAAGTTCTTGCGTTATAATGTTTTTTAGCTCACTATTATCAGTATTATAAGCTGCTATATATGCTTTAGATAATAATTTTTTAGCTTTTGCAGAATTACCATATTGCATCATAACTGCAGCCGCACTTCTATAGTTCTTTGCAAGATTTTCATTATCGTCTATTCTGGAAAATGATTCTGCAGAACTTCCATATAAACTCAGTGCTTTAGAACGTTCGCCCAACTTCTCGCACATTTTTGCACTTTTAGAATAAGTAATACCTTGAACTTTCTCACTTCCTGTCTCTTCTGCCGTTACAGATGCCAAATCCATAAACATATATGCATTTTCTTTATCATATCTGCCTGTATGAATTTGTGCCAAATCAGTTAATGCTTGCGTTTGAAGTTTTATATTATCAGCTTCGCCCGCAAAAGAAACCGCAGCACAATAATGATCAACCGCCGGTTCAAATTTAACATAATCATCATATATTTTCCCCATTGATAAATGGGCTCTAGCCTTTATATTTGTATCATCACTCTGCTTTGCCGCTCTATTATAATTATACAAAGCATCTTCAATTTGATTAAACCCATCATAAAGTCTGCCTTCTTCATAATGTATCATAGCAGCTGTTTGCTCATCACCAATTTCTTGTGCATAATCCATTGTTGTTTGAAATGCATACAAAGCTTTTTCATTACTATCGATTGCTGCATATTTTTTTGCTTGAATAAACATTCTTCTTAATTGCGGATCGGATGGAACATAAACTCCGTTTTGAGTTTCCATTTGAGGTTTTTCTTCAGCAACAATGCTCTCCGTCCTTACAGAAGTATCGTCAAATTGCTGAGTAGTAACGGTCGTACCTTGCGCTAAGAATGTTTTTTCAACAGAAGGGCTAGAGGACTTATAATCTATCTTTTGAAGAAATAATGCATCTACCCAGTTTTCAACAACCTTAGAAGGTTTCTTAAGTGTGTTTGTTATATATTCATCTAATATTTGTGAAGCATTTTTTAAATTAGACTGAATAATTTGAGCATTTGGATTATCTTTTTTTGATTGATTTTCTATTAAGCTTAAATAAGAAGCAACCTCTTGTTTAACATCCTCAGGAGCGCCTATAGCATTCGTTGTATTTCTAAAATCAGCTAATACCTGATCTATCCCTATTTGTTTTTTCGTATAATCTATAGCTACTTTTTCGCCATTTGGGAAATAAGCACTGTTTCTTGCTTCTTGATGGTCCTGTTTTTGAGCATTCTCAGCACTTTGAGACGATTGAGAATTTTTCTCATCTTCACCTTTTCTTGTAATTTGTCTTTTATTTACACCCTGATAGAAATTAACATATCCCGGGTATATAGAATTATACAAGTTTTACCGCCTCACAATATCATTTAATACACAACTAATTCTACATACACTAGTATGTACTTTTTCACAAACATTTTAAATACACTATTTAGTGTATTAATGATATTTAGACTAAAATCAAAAAATATGAACTTGCATAAAAAATATCAAAAGGTTAAACTTATTTAAAATAAAGTAAATTATATTTTATATATGTTCAGAAAACTTTTAATTAATAGATTAAATAAAAAATATGCAGGCAAAGAACTAATGTTCTGCAATAAAATATATAATGATATTTTATTCTGGCCATTTTCTATTCATACTTGTTGTCATTGTACAAAAACACCATATACCCCGCCATTATTATATAAAAAATTAATAAGTAAATTTAACTTTAAAGATTATATAAAGAATATTGACAACATTATGCAGATAAATCAAACACAAAATGCTGTTTGTAAAGGATGCAAGTTTTTTGAAAAACAAATAGTTCCTGAATTTCCGAAAGAAAAAAATATAACTTTTTTTACCATAAATCATTTTACAAAATGTAATTCTAATTGTGTATACTGCGGAATTGGAAGGAAAACAGAAGATATAAAATATAAACTTTTACCATTAATAAAAAAAATGGTAAAAGAGAAAATGATTAATGAAAACTGCCTTTTTAATTGGGGCGGTGGTGAACCAACTATATGTTCTGAATTTGAAGAAATTGCAGAATTTTTGCATAAAAATAAATTAAGACAAGCAATAAATTCCTCTGGTATTGAATTTTCCAATACTATACTTGAAGGACTAAAAAACGGGTTGATGAGTATCCAAATAAGTCCTGATGCCGGAACTGAAGAAACATATAAAAGAATCAAACGACAAAATAACTTCAACAGAGTATGGGAAAATATAGAAAAATACGCACAATTCCCAGATATGCTTTTTGTAAAATATATTTTCTTTTCTTGGAATGCAAATGAAAATGACGTCAAATTATTTATACAAAAATGTATAAATGCAAAAGTAAAAAATATAGTTATTGATTGTGAATCCAACAGTGCAAATAATCCACAAAGTCCATTTGGAAAAATTTCAGATGATATTATTAACCTTGCCATTCTTATGAAAAAATTAGCTGTCCAAAATAATTTAAATTATCAAATTTCATACCTGTGGAAACAAGAGCATAAAAAAATTATAGAAGAGACCTAAGCGTTAATTTTTATTAAGCAAAAAATATATTTATTTAAGTTTGCTTTTATTTTTGTCGAATACATAATTAATGTTACAAATGTAGAGGAAAAAGTATGGCTTTTGACATAAGCAGTTTAAATTCAATTTTTACTAAGTTAATGGAGCAAGGAGTTGTTTCTGAAGAAGAACAACAAGAAGAAAAAGAACAAGAAATAGTTATAAATTTTGCTTCCGAACAAGAAAATGCCGAGTACACAAATAGTGCTTCCAGTATTTCTGATGAAATTTCAACTTTATATGATAAACTCCAAGAAGCAGAAAGTCAAAGCCAAAGAAATGCGATTCTATCTGCAATTGATCAAAAAAAAGAAGAATATGAAAATAAAGAATTAGAACACAATATCAAAGAATACATCGAAAATGCTGATTTACCGCAAAGCGAATCAAAAGAATTAAGCGAGTTATATGAAAGTTTAATTAATGCAGATGGAGTCCTTCAGAAAAATATAATTCAAGAAAAAATAGAAAAGATATCTGAGGAACTTGGATTATCAAAAGAAGAAACAGACAAACTTGAATCATTTGATGCTGAAACATAGAATAAAAAAGGATGAAAATATTCATCCTTTTTTATTTGTTTTTTTATACAATATCTGTTTTTATACATAAAAAAAAAGGAACTTTTTAGGGTTCCTCTGAAATCTTTTTCAATTTCCTCGTGTGTTAGTAAAGGTAGTAAGTAAGGTAAGTATGAATATAAATTTATTAGGTTCTTATTAGTTTTTGTTATCTCTGTATATATAAAGTATATAAATTTTCAATAATTGCCTTTTTTGTTTTTATCTTTAACATTTCTTAATGTTTTGCTTTTTAATTGAAAATATCAATTAACCTGCTATCATGAAAGAAAAGGAGATTGATATGAAAATAGCTGTAACATATGAAAATGGTCAAGTATTTCAACATTTTGGACATACTGAAGAATTCAAAGTATACGATGTAGAAGATGGAAAAATAATCAAAACAGAGATTGTATCTTCTAATGAACTTGGTCATAGTGCTTTGGCATATTTATTGGAAGAAAATAAAATCAATGTATTAATATGCGGTGGTATTGGCGGATGCGCAATCGGAGCATTAAAAGACTATGGTATTGAATTATTTGCAGGAATAAAAGGCGATGCAGATAAAGCAGTAAATGATTATTTAGCTGGGAACCTTGTTCAAATGAGTGAAGCAAATTGTTCACACCACGAGCACCACGAAGAAGAAGGACATTCTTGCGGACATTGCCACTAATTATAGTTCACGCAATATATCTGCACGGGTTATAATCCCTTCAACATTATTCTTTTGATTTATAACAATTGCCCATTCGGTATTGTTATTATGCAATCTATAATAACAAGTATATAAATTATCATATTTATATACTTGTGTTGGATTTGTATTCATTATTCTTCCGACAGGAATAATCGAATTATTATTATCAGTTAAAACATCTTCAATATCAGCTTTTGTAATTATCCCCTGTAGTCTTTGCTTTTCATCTACAACAGGATACGCATTATGTTTTTCTGTATTCATAACTTTCAAGACATCATTAATACCATCACTAACAGAAAAGAATTTAACGTCTTTTGTCATATAAGTTTCAACTAATTTAGAAGAAAGTTGCGGATTATTAGAACATTTTCTATAGCTTTCGAGTAACAACTTAGAATAAATAGGCTTTTGACCAAGTTTTTCAGCAATCATATCACTGATAGCAGAAACAAGCATTATTGGCAATATAGATTCATACCCTCCTGTCATTTCAAAGACCATAACCGTAGCTGTTATAGGAGTCCTGGCAACCGCAGATAAGAAAGCTGCCATACCAATATATGCCATAGTAGACGGATTAATATCAAATCCAAAATTTAAAGAAATATAACCAACAATATATCCTAAAAAAGCACCCAGCATAAGCATTGGTAAAAATATACCACCCGGAGCACCCGAGCCAAAACATAGTGGAGTCATTATAAATTTCCCCAAGAAAATAATCAGAACAAGAACTATTGGAAAGCCATTGTTTAATAAAGTCTCTACCACTGCATTACCACCTGAAAGAACTTGCGGTAAATAAATTCCGACCATTCCTATTATTAATGAAGCAATAGCAGGTTTAACATAATCAGGTATTCTACTCAATTTTTCAAACAAATTATCGAAAAAGAAAATTGTTTTAGAGAATAACACCCCCAATATTCCTGAAATAATTGCAAGTAATATATATATAATAATACTTTCCGAGTTAAAAACAGCAGGAACAAATTCACAAGCAAATATAGTTTTATTTCCCAATAAATATCTTGATACAGAAGAAGCCGTAACTGTAGCAACAAGGCAAGGAAATAATATAGAAGAAGAAAATCTATTTAAAAGCTCTTCCAGAACAAATATAGCACCTGCAATAGGAGCATTAAATGTAGCTGCAATAGCAGCACCTGCGCCGGATGCTATTAATGTATCCTTATTTGAATTTTTTAACTTAAATATATTACCTACGAAAGACCCAACACCGGCTCCAAGCTGAACACTAGGCCCTTCTCTACCCAAGGACATACCTGTTCCGATTGCCGAAACGCCCGCAATAAATTTAACAAAAATTGTTCTTATTCGAACAGTTTTTCCACTTCTTTGTAAGCACATTTTTACAAAAGGAATTCCGCTACCTTTTGTTTCAGGTGCCAGCTTAAAAACCAAAATTCCTGAAACTAAACCTCCCAATAATGCTATAAATGGCAAGAAATATATATAATATTTTTTAGCTGAAATTTCAATAATAAAATTAAAAAGGGTTTCTATACAAACTCTAAAAGCAACAACTACTATTCCGCAGAGAAGTCCAACCAAAACTGACTGCCAAACAACTTTACTTCTTAATAAACTTAATATAAAAAGACCTGTGTTTTTGAAAAAACTCTTAATCATAATAAATAGCGACTTTATACGGTAGCTTTTTGTTGTTTTTTCTTATACATTTTTCTACGACGCATCAGGTCAACAAATGCTTCAAGTCTGGTAATATAACCTGCTCTTCCGGTTTGTTCATCTAATATCAACGTCAAAATAGGTATTTCACAATTTTCTCTCATCGTCGGGAATATATTTTGAGACATAATTTCAGGCATACAAGTAAACGGACTAACGTGAATTATACCATCAACTCCTCTTTCATTAGCATATGCTACATCACTGACAGACTCTAAAGCATCACCACCAATATCACGCATTAAATATGGTCTTGCCATTCTATATGCACGTTCCAAATGCGTTTCTCCCTTCTTAAATGCTTTTGGTATTATGGCATCTTTAATAAAACCTGACACTGTTAGACTTCTTCTTGTCTGAACACCCATTCTGCCGAGTTCTTTTTCTATATTTTGATTAGAAAATGGTTCCTGCACTAAAAAAATTTCACCAGTGATATCAACAGTAAGAACATCTCTATTTTTATCTATCTCTGTTTTTTTTATCTCAGCAATTGCTTCTTTTTCAAAAGCTTTAAGTTCCTTTGTATTATTTGCTTCAATAATCAAAGACAAAGCCCTGTTGTAATGTTTTTCTGCAGTTCCAACAACTATTTCTCTGGCTCTGTAATACGAAAACAAGTTTTCTAGTTTATCCAAAACAAAAACTTTTCTAACTGCGATATTAATTGCCTTTGCGAGAATAACAGGATTTCTTACGCCTGAAAGCTCGGTAAGAAAAGAATACATTCCTTTAAAACCGTCATAAAGCTGCAATTCGGTATATTTATCCTCATAGCCCAAATCTTTAAGAACATTCTTTATACTCTGACCATATTCACCCAAACGGCAAATACCGGGAGATGAAATCATTGCAACATAATCCGCACCCTTTTCAATAGCTTGAAGAAAGTTTCCTAAAACCATTTTATACGGTAAACATATAGACTCAGGACTATACTTTGCCGCTATTTCAAGAGTTTTCTTACTTGTATGAGGCGGAATCAAAGCTTCCACTCCAAGTTTTTTTAACGCGGCAGACCAAGCAATATATACATTACCCATATGAGGAAATGCAACTTTAATTGATTTTTTCTTCTTCATTTTTATTGTTACACCTTTAACAAATAACCACCGTTATCTGCATTTTGAAGAATATCCTCATTTAATTTGCTTCTCAAATTCTTTATATACTTATAAACATAGTCTCTAGGCAATTCTAATATTTTAGCCAAATCTTTTGCATATACAATTGTATTTCTATTAGCAAGAAAATGATCAAATACCAATTGCTCACGAGCCGTCAATGCTTTTTTGAAGGAATATTCGACTTCTTGTTCAATTGTAATTTTTTTAGTTTCTTTATCTTTTGCAGTTCTATCTTTTTTCTTTTCTTCTATATTCACTGAGTTTTTAGCTTTATCTTGCGGTTTTAAAACAACATTTAAATCTTTTTTCTCTTTTATCTCTTTTTCTTTATTGAAAGATTTAATCGCTATTGTTTGAATTTTTTCTGTTTTAGGAGCATATTTTTCCACAGACATAGAATTCAATGACCTAAACATTACACTATCAACCAAACTATCATCGTGTTTTTCTTCTTGAATAACCTTACCTAATCTTGCAGCATACTCTTCTAAAGTTATGCGTTCCAATGAGCTTCTCCACTTACGAATTTCTTCTTTGCTCAAGTATTCGGGCATACCTAACAATCTCCTTGACTCTGAATATAAACTGTTTTAGGGATTAATCACACCTTGCCAATATATTAATCTAACCGTCAAAGTATTTTCTTTTAATCTCTTTTCTACATAACAAATTTATCACAAATTATAAGTAAAATCTAAATTTTTTCTATAATTTAAATAAAGATTTACAAATTCAATTTGTACACTAATTCTTTTAATAAGAAAGATTATTATGAGAAGAAATGTCCTCTTTTCGAATTTAGAGTAATATTATCAAAAGAGTATAATCTTGCAGGTCTTTTAGAACCAATTTTGGTATACTCATTCAATTCTTTCAATACAGAGCCTGTCAAAACTTTTTTTCTGAAATTACGTTTATCAAGCTTCATATCAAGAATTAATTCATATGATTTTTGTAATTCTGTAAGAGTAAATTTTTCAGGAAGCAATTGGAAAGCTATCGGACAAAACTCTAATCTTTCTCTCATTCTTTTTAGTGAATATTCAATAATTTCTTTATGGTCAAAAGCCAAAGTCGGCAAATGATATACCTCGT
>CALUUJ010000027.1 GCA_944323935.1 Candidatus Gastranaerophilales bacterium
TCATTATTCAATATTGTTTTACAAGAGAAATCGTGCGCTCCAATGAAAGTTATGTGAAGAATGAACATAACTTGAATTGTTTTGGAAAAACAGCGCTTCGGTGATTACCCGTGATAAAAAAATATAGCTGGGGAGAGATTCGAACTCTCGACCTCACGGGTATGAGCCGTGCGCTCTCGCCAACTGAGCTACCCAGCCAAAAAGCTAAAATAATTATTATACGCTAAAAAAAAAAATACAAGACCTATTTTTTCTAAATGAAATATTAATACAAAATCAAACTAAAAAAGGCGGAAATAAATCCCGCCTTTTTTAGTTTTGTTCATTCCATGCTTTTTCAAGAATTTTTAATTGAATAGCTAAGTTTGGATTTGAATTAATAGCTTCAAACACTTTCTGCATAACATCCGTAAGCTTATAAGAGAAGGCAGCACTTTCATCTCCGCCATATTTATGGGTTAACTCGTGCAAAGAAGTAGCAAAGACTTCAGAGAAAGATGCCTTATCAATATATTCTCTATCAAGCCAAAAACCTAGAGATTTCTTTCCATCCAAAATTGCTTCACCATTAACCTTTTCATAAGCTTTATCTTCTGCTATCGAATTTCTATCATAAATAAAAATCTTTGTATCAAGTTCTTCATGCGTAAAGAAATTATCTTCCATTAAAACATCACTCAATAAATTTATAGCCTGTTTTAAAATTAAAATTTTATTTTTTTCTGCACTCGTTGGTTCAACAGGGGTATGTTTTCTTGTTTCTTGAACCAAATCAACAATCGAAGTCATTCCCATATCAGCAAAATAACTACTACAAAGCTTATAACCTGCTTTAACGTACATATCTTTTAGATTTGAAGATACTTTCCAATCATCGGCTATATATTTATCAGATGGGAATTTAATATTTAAATCTCTTCTTTCATAAGCTCCTTTTAAAAGACCAAATACAAAACTTGCTCCTGCCGAATCATGTTGTCTACCATAAAAAGTACCTATATTCCAATACTCTTCCAAACTATGTATCAACTTAACGGCATCTTCTTTTGACATGTTTTCTTTAGAAATCACCCAAGAACCTAAAGCTTCAAGATTATCTCTTGTTAAAGAAGTTCTATCTCTGGATGGATCAAAGATAAATTCACCATTATATTTAAGCGGAGGTTTTTTCTTGATTGCTATATTCATGGATTTCATGCCATCATAAGAACCATCAACTTCAAAAGCTTGACCGTTAATAAAAAATTTTCCGTCTGCCTCTTCATCAATTAATTTTACGGCAACCATATCATTCTCAAAATCAGGGCATTTAAATGCCGGATTATTATAATGATAAAACCTATCAAACGAATTTATAATAGCTTTTATAAAACCAACATTATCTGTATCAAACTGTATATAATTACCGTCAAATTGAGGAACTTCATCCAATTCATAAGCTAAAACTTTTTTGCCAAGTCCACTATCTTGTAGTTGCCAATTTACATTCCAATTAGCAGAAGCAATATCAACATTTTCTGCACCTTTTTCTCTCAAAAGTTTCAGCACAACCATTTTTAAGCCTTCACCATAATTACCGGCTGCTTTATCATTATATCTTTTTGAGCTTTCTCCAAGTAAAATTGCTTTATCCGGAGAAAAAGTAGACTTACCTTCAATTCGAACTGTATATTTTCCGTTTTCTGTCGGAGTAACATTAAATTTTATACCACCAAGGGTCTGACCATGACCGTCATAGAAATTTTGCATTAAATCTCTTGCTATTTTATCATTATTCCATTGTAAAGAATCAGCATAGGCCTCACTTATGTTTGTAAAAGTTCTTGGAATAGGTGAAAAATCAATATCTTCACATTTTAATCTAACTTCACCCATATAAGGGAAACTAAACGAATAACTTTTACCCTCCTCAAATTCGGGATAATCCAGTTGTTTTGCATCACTCCTATTTGTGGTCTTTTCATATTTATTAGGCATAACGATAACAGGATTTTTATTATTATTTTTAGATAACAAGTCTCCATCTTCTTTACCTATTCTTGTAGTTGGAGAATATGATAGACCTAAAAGATTTAATTCTGAAACTTTATCAGCCACCAAGTCCGAAATGTTTTCAGGTAAAACAATACTATCTAACTGTACACGCAATTGATTATTCTTAGTCTGTAAAGTTTCATTTTGTTCTTTTAGACTCTGGTTGTCAGACTTCATAGTTTCATTGTCAGCTTTTATTTTTTCGTTATCAGCTCTTAAATCTGCTGCTTTTTTATTTGAAACAGCAATAACTGCAAGTGCTGTTGTTAATGAAGAAAACAAAGCCACAAATGCAGTTTTAAATTTTTTAAAAAAAGACTGTTTTCTTTCTTTTGGTTCTTTTTTATTTTTAAATTCAACAGAATCAGACGGTTGAAGAAAAACCTTTTTCTGTTCATTTTTATTTACTCTTTTAGAAGGAGAAATACCTGATAAAAAATTAATTTCCATTAAATTACCTCTTTTTATTTTGAATAAAATAAATAAGATAAAAGTTCTAAAATGCTCATTAATCAGAAGAGCTTCACATTTTTTTACAAAAGAATATTATTGTTACCTTATTTTTGTTGCCTAAATATTTATTTCTTGTATAATAATTTCTGTAGGTTATACAAAATGTTACTGCTCAACATATAGAATGTTTTTTTGCAGAAGAGACCACAAAAGAGATTAAATGACTATTTGCGATTTCAATTTTAAGTATTTAAAAGAAAATTCAACCCCGGGAAGCTGGAGACGAGGATATGAATACCACCAAAAAGAGCAGGTGGCTTCGTTTGAAGTTGGGAAAACAGGAATTAAAGCAAAAGTGAAAGGAAATTTTAAATCCTTTTATGATGTCGAATTAAAATTTAAGAAAACAGGGGTGGAACCAACTTGTTCTTGCCCGTTAAAAGAAAAATGGTGTAAGCATGCAATAGCCGTAGCTATTAAAGCAATTGAGGGTCACGCATATGATGAATTTCTACAGAGACGGTTCAAAATAAAGCCTGATTATTCTGATTTTCAAACAGAAATGAATCCCAATCCGCAAGGCGGATATATCTTTCATTTTAATGCAAAACGCCGTCAAAATTTCTTTTCCATACTTGTTATGGATAGGAACACCAACAAAGTAATAAGAGATATAGAAGCCCTGTTAAAAGCAATTATTGCGGCACAAAAGGCCGATCCTAACTTTGAATTAAATAACTCACAAAAAGTCGAATTGGCAATATTTCAATTATTACTAAAGAACTCAAGATTAGATAAAAAAGCAGGCTGGTATGATATACCAATTGCAAAATTTGATGGTTTTTTTCAACTTTTAGCTAAGGCTGACGACGTAATTGATGGGAAATCAAAACAAAAACTTGTATTTAACAATGAAGAATGGAAATTATCTTTATCAGTTAACTTTTCTATGGTAGGTAATGTACTCTTATCTTTATATTGGCAAAGACCTGATAAGGATGACATTATTCCCTTTGAAGAAGTAAGATACTTTTCAAGACAATTAAAATGGGGAAGGTACAAAAACAAAGTATTTCCAATAAATGTAGCATTATCATCTTTGCCGCAAAACTTAATCAAATCTACATTTACTGATGTAAAAGATGCAGAAGGAGCTAAGTTCTTATACGAAGAACTCCCAAAATTAAGGAAATTGATTCCTTGTGAAGTTTCAGAGATAATAGACCGCTTAACATTAGAACAGAAACCTCCATTAAACATAGTAACAATGGGACTTGATTACGATGGGGCATTAAAAGCTGAACTTGAATTTGATTATGACGGTACAAGAGTAGCATATTCTAAATCTGCTTCAAAGAGTCCTTATGTTACAATAAAGAAACCAAAAGAAGATTTATTATATTGGGTAAGAAGAAATATTGCACACGAAGAAAGAGCCTACCAAATGCTTTTAGCATGTAAGTTTGCACCAATGCAAACAAATAATCTTGCTATTGAAAAAGAAAATGCAATAGATTTTTATAATTATTACCTAAAACAAGCAGGAGACGGTTGGAAATTTGAAGAGAAAGATGATATGTCTTTCTTTAAACTTTCTGACAAACCATTTGAGATGGTTGCTGATATTGATTTTTCTATTGATTCAACAGACAGTTTTGAAGTTTCATTATACGGGAAAGTCGGAGATGAGGAAATTTCTTTTGAAGAAATATATAATTTAATTATTGAAGGTGATAAATATTTAAGAGTGAAAGGACACGGTTTTGTTGAAGTCCCGGGACAAGATATCTTCTCACTTTTAAAATCATTTAACACATTTGATGTATATAAAAATGAAGATAACAGATACATAGTAAAAACATATCGTGCAGGTTTATTATCCGAAATGCAGAACCTTGGCTTTAAGCTAAAAATGAGTCGACGTTTTTCTAGTTTTTGGAAACAAATTTCAACATTCTCAACAATGGATAATGCAACCTTGCCCAAAGGGGTTAATGCAGAACTTAGAGAATACCAATATAAAGGATTCAGCTGGCTATGGTTCCTTTACAAATACGGTTTGAACGGCATATTAGCAGATGATATGGGGCTAGGGAAAACTCTTCAAGCCTTGACTCTATTACAAAAAGCAAAAGAGAAAGATAAGAAAGCTCCAAGCCTGGTTGTATGTCCAACTTCTGTTGTATTCAACTGGGAATCAGAAGTGCAAAAATTTATACCGACATTAAAATGTTTAAAGTTATCAGGTACAGAAAGAAAAGAACATTTTAAAGAAATTCCCAAATACGATATCATTATTACTAGTTATGCTTTGATAAGACGCGATATTGAAAAACTAAAAAAATACGAATTCAGATATATTATTCTGGATGAATCTCAAAATATAAAGAACCCTGAATCTATAACAGCAAAATGTATTAAGACCTTAAACGGTCAGCATAAACTTGCCCTATCAGGTACTCCAATAGAAAATAAACTGGAAGAATTATGGTCTGTTTTTGACTTTTTAATGCCGGGATTTTTATTAAACCAATCAGAATTTAATTACAGATACGTAACTCCTATAGTTGACAGAGGCGAAAAAATTGTTGAAAAACGTTTAAAATCGCAAATTTATCCATTTATTTTAAGACGTATGAAACGAGATGTTGCGAAAGACTTACCGGATAAAGTAGAAAACATAGCATATTGTGAATTAACTCCGGAACAAAGAGACTTTTATCTCGAAGTATTGGATTCTACAAAAGAAGAATTATTTAAATCCATTGCAGAAAATGGACTGGAAAAAAGCCGTTTGAGTATATTCTCTGCACTTTTAAGATTACGTCAAATATGCTGTCATCCTCGTTTATATGACAAAGAAAATAAAAAAGGTATTGAAACATCAGGTAAATTTGAACAATTGAAATCAATGCTTGAAGAAATTATATCTGAAGGTCATAGAATTCTTTTATTCTCGCAATTTGTAGATATGCTTGATATAGTTAAAGAATGGCTTGTAAAAGAAGGTATAAAGCACGAATATCTCACAGGTTCTACAAAAAATAGACAGGAAGTTGTTGAGAGATTTAATAATGACAATTCAATTCCAATATTCCTAGTAAGCTTAAAAGCAGGTGGTACCGGTCTAAATTTAACTGGTGCTGATTATGTTATTCATTATGATCCTTGGTGGAACCCTGCTGTCGAAGACCAAGCTACAGATAGAGCCTATCGTATAGGACAAACAAAGAAAGTATTTGTATATAGATTAATTACAAAGAATACCGTTGAAGAAAAAATTCAAAAATTAAAAATGGATAAAAGAAATCTTGTAGACTCTGTAATTTCTGTAGATAGAAACATCGGTAAAACACTTACTTATGCTGATTTACAAGATATTTTTACTTTGGACTAAAAAATTAGCGTTTCATCTTTCTTAGTTTTATTTTTGTTTCTTTATCTATTTTTAAAGACTCACAAATTTTTTGAATACTCTTATTATAGGTCCACTTATCCAATTTTGAATTTTTTAGATATTCTTCAGTTTTCAAAGGATATTTAATATAGCAAATTGAAACAAGCCAAGCAACTCCCATTTTTGCGTAATATCTATTATCTTTAAACTTATCAACCAATAAAAGAACCCTGTCAATATATTCATCCTTAAGATAATAATTTAATAACATTACATAAGCAAAGCGAATCTCATACTCAGATGAAGATTCAAAATATGGTTGGAGAAAATCCCATATTTTTTCTAAATTATTTTTAGTAAATTTTAAGCTATTACAAAAGCTGTCACATACTGCCCAATTATCAATTTGTGAAATAAACAATCTTATATAATTAATAATTTCTTCAACAGGCTCTTTTAAAAGACCAATTAACATACCTTTTAGCATATATTCTTCCATATATTTGAAGCTTTTCGCATTCAGGAATTTTTTATAATTATTTTCTTTTAAAATTTCCTTAGCCAATTTGCGCAATATGGGAAGCCTGACACCCAAAACATTATTAATATTAGGGAGTAATGAAGAACTAAACTTTTGATAATTTTTATCTGCTTCTTTTTCCAGTCTTTTTAATATATTCATAAAAAAATTATACAGAAATTTTTGACTTTAGGAAAAATATTATTATATATAAAATATGTTATTCGATTTCCTAAAACAAAAACATGAATGTAAGCACTGGAATGTACCAGTAAATGTTGATGAAGCGTACTGTCCTGACTGTGGTGCATTAATCAAAAACAAATGGTTCCTTGTTCGCTGTAGTTGTTGCAATATAAAAAGAAGTGCACACACTGAATATAGTGAAATAAAGCCTGATACAAAATTCTGCCCAAATTGTGGTGCCACAGACTTTTATGTTCAAGAACTTGATAAAGTTAATTTTATTGATGTTCACTATGCCATTTTCAAAAAAATCGTAATTCCGCAGAATAAATATACAATTAGGCAAGTTTGGATAGAAAAGGAGGAAAATCTAATAGAAGAGAGAAAACTAATAAGTGCAGGGAAATAGAAAACAGAAACAGCCTCTAAAGAGGCTGTTATTTTATATATTTTTACTTTCTGTTTTATTAATTTTGTTGTATATTTTCAGACTCCATTTTTTTTATCTTATCTATAATACTTTGCAATGTTTCATCTGCTTTATCATTATCTACTTGGCAAGTACCGGCATTCATATGTCCGCCACCGGCATATTCATACATCATTGCACCAATATCTATAGGACAAGATCTGTTAACAATTGACTTTCCTACTGCAAATACTGTATTTTGATTCTGTTTCCCATAAAAAACATGAACAGAAATATTGCATTCAGGGAATAAAGCATAAACCATAAATCTGTTTCCAACGTGAATAACTTCTTCATTTCTCACATCTAATATAGCAATATTACCATCTACTTTAGTACAACGTTTAATTTGTTCTTTAAATTTTTCTTGTTCTTCATTATAAAGAACTACTCTTTCTCTAACATCTGGATCTTCCATAATTTCCGTAATAGATTTTTTAGGACATAAATCCACCAATTTAAGCATCAAATTATAATTAGAAATATTGAAATTTCTAAAACGTCCCAAACCTGTTCTTGGATCCATCAAATAGTTCAAGAAAACCCAACCTTCAGGATTTAATACATCTTCTTCTGAAAAATTTGTACAATCTGCTTTATCAACAGCGTCCATCAAATCATGCAGGCTCGAAGAAAATCTATCTTGTCCGCCAAAATACTCATAAATAATTCTTGCAGAAGACGGTGCTGCCGGTTCAATAATATAATTTTCTTTTACTTCTTTTGTTCTTACAGCTTCACTTGAATGATGGTCAAATGCCATATAAACGCCGCTGCAATATGGTAAACTTGCTGTAATATCATTTTCTCCCAATTGAATTTTTCCATCTTGAACATCTTTAGGATGCACAAATTTTACCGCATCAATCAAACCGATTTCTTTTAATAAAGCGGCACAAACTAAGCCGTCAAAATTACTTCTTGTATACAGTGTATATGTCTCACTCATAATAGTCCTCCGTACAAATTGTACTATACTTGAACAACATAGAATTCATCCAATCAATTGAATTCATATATATTAAGATAACAAATTTTTTACTTTTTTTCAAATCAAGATTTTTATAATTCACGATTTAAAATAAAAGGGAACACTTATAAGGTTCCCTCTTATTTAAATTGTTATCATTAGTCCTTTAATGAATTTATCAAATCATTTATAGCTTTTTCCTGAACAATTATTTCATCTATTCTGTTTTTTGTCTGTTCAATCAATTCAGGTTTTGCATTAGCCATAAATTTTTCATTGTTTGTTCTTGCAAGCAAACTATTCTTTTCAGAAAGAAGCTTTTCCAGTTTTTTATTTTGACGTTTAATTTCTTCATTCAAATCAATCAAACCGGCTAAAGGTACTATTATTTTAGAATTACTTACTACAGCAGATGCTGATTGCTTTATAGTTTTATGTGATTCATCAACATACTTAATTTCTTCTACCCTTGCTAATCGATGAATATATGATTCTACTTTTTCAAAGATTTTTTCTTCACCATTACCTGCCAAAATTTCAATATTAACTTTGGTTGAAACAGGGATATTAAAACTTTGTCTTAAATTTCTTAAAGATTTGATAGTTTCAAATACCAATTCCATTTGGGTATTTTCATCTGCAAAATTAAGTTTTTCATCATATATAGGATATTTTGAAAGCATTATTGCTTTAACATCCTTTTTATTAGGCATCAATTGCCAAATAGATTCTGTAATATGAGGCATAATAGGATGAATTAGTCTTAATGTCATATCAAGAACATATCTTAATACCCTTTGAGTATTTAGTTTTAAACTATCATCTTGAAGTTGAATCTTAGCGATTTCAACATACCAGTCGCAATATGAGTTCCAGAAGAAATCATATAAAGTATGTGCCATTTCACCAATTCTATAATTTTTAATATTATCATTAGTTTCTTTTGCTGTCTCATTTAGTTTATTCAAAATCCACTTATCAGCAAGAGTTAACTTTGTAAAATCAATGTCATTATCATCAATACCTTCAAGATTCATAAGTACAAATCTTGAAGCATTCCAAATTTTATTAGCGAAATTTCTTCCGTATTCAAATTTTTCATCACTGATTTTGATATCTTGACCGCCGTATGTACACAAAGATGTAAGAGTAAATCTTAGCGCATCACAGCCATATTTATCAATTATACCGACAGGATCAATTGTATTACCTTTAGATTTTGACATTTTTTGACCGTTTTCATCTCTAATTAGACCGTGAATATATACGGTTGAGAATGGAGCTTTCTTTGTAAATTCTTCACCCATAGTAATCATTCTTGCAACCCAGAAGAAAATAATATCAAATCCTGTTACAAGTGTTGAAGTAGGATAGAATTTTTTGAAATCTTCACTTTCTGTATTTGGCCAACCCATCGTTGAAAAAGGCCATAAACCAGATGAAAACCAAGTATCGAGAACATCTGATTCCTGTGTATATTTAGTCGGATCAGGATTTGTTTTTGCTACAATCATCTCACCTGTTTCCTTATTGTAGTACGCAGGTATTTGATGTCCCCACCATAATTGGCGAGAAATACACCAATCACGAATATTTGTCATCCAGCCAAGATAATTTTTTGTCCAACGTTCAGGGACAAACTTAATATCACCATTTTCAATAGCCGCAATAGCAGCTTTAGCAAGCGGTTCCATCCTGACAAACCATTGTTCCGAAAGCAATGGTTCTATAGTTGTATTACATCTTTGGCATTTACCAACATTATGTTCAATCGGTTTAATTCTTACCAATCTTCCTTTTTCTTGAAGCATTTCAACTGTTTTTATACGAGCTTCTTCTCTGGATAACCCTTGAACGGCATAGTGAACTTCTTCACAAGCCTTCATTCTACCTTCTTCATCTATAACCCATATCGGTTTTAAATTATGGCGTTTTCCTACTTCAAAATCGTTAGGGTCATGAGCAGGAGTAATTTTTAAAGCACCCGTACCAAAATGTTTATCTACATATTCATCTGCTATGATAGGAATTTCTCTCCCTGTTAGAGGTATAAGAACTGTTTTTCCTATCAAATCTTTATATTTAAAATCACTCGGATTAACAGCAACTGCAACATCACCATATATAGTTTCAGGTCTTGTAGTTGCAACTACAATAGCGCCTTTTTCATCTTTTAAAGGATAGCTTATTTCCCACAAATTACTTTTTTCTGTTTCATAATCTGTTTCAACATCAGAAATAGCGCTTTGACAACGTGGGCACCAGTTAACAATGTAGGCACCTTTATAAATTAAATCTTTTTCGTACAATTTTACAAAAACTTCTTTTACTGCTTCGCTGCATCCCTTATCCAAAGTAAAACGTTCTCTCGATAAGTCAAAAGAAGCACCTAATCTCTTAAATTGATGAAGAATAGCACTTTTATGTTCGTTAGCCCATTCCCAAGTAAGTTCTACAAATTTTTCTCTGCCAAGGTCAAAACGGCTTTTACCTTCTTCTCTAAGCTTTTTTTCTACAACATTTTGCGTTGCGATACCTGCATGATCGGTACCGGGCATCCATAGCGTTTCATAACCTGACATTCTATGGTATCTTATCAAAATATCTTGAAGAGTTCCGTCTAATGCGTGCCCCATATGTAAAACTCCTGTTACATTTGGTGGAGGTATTACTATTGAGTACGGTTCTTTTGCTGATTTAGCATCAGCTTTAAAACACCCATTATCTTCCCAAAATTTATAAATACTTTCTTCTGTTTCTTTCGCATTATAAACTGTAGGTAAATCTTCAATTTTG
>CALUUJ010000028.1 GCA_944323935.1 Candidatus Gastranaerophilales bacterium
TTTATTAAGAGTATATCATGTTATGTTAGCTTGTCAACTACCATATAATATTTTTGTAGCTACTGTTTGTCAAGTATTTTATATGCTCTGTAAAAATCTGTTGTTATCGACGTCTTTTTTGACATGCTGAAACTGCATGTAAATTTTTTGTCTGTTACTATGCAACATCATAAATATTGTCTTTAGCATTGTTATAATAATCATAAAAATGTTCATACAATGCATTGCATTTTTCCTGAAATAATTCTTTATTATATATTTCGGGCAATATTTCATCACAAATTGTTTCAATAGCTTCTTTAACTTTGGCTCTGGTTGATTGTTTTTTGCGCCAATCAAGAACCAGTTTTTCTTTCTTGATAACTTTTATTAATTTTTGAGCAGCAGCCTTAACGGTTTCAAATTCTTTTTTGGAAAGTTTTGGCTCGGGTTTTGTTAAAATATCTAAAATAGCCAGTTCTTCTTCTGATAAATTCTCATCCAGATGACGTTTCTCTTCCTGTGTCAATTCTTTAGTTAAAGCAACAAGTTGAACATACATTTGTTCCATTGTTAATTTCCCGCTATTATAATCATCAATTATTTGTTCAAATTTTTCCTGAAAATGTTTTCTCATGCTGTTTAGTTGAATCATATCAGATAATTTTGAACTAATTGATGCTTTAAGTTTTTCAAGCAGAGCAAGTTTCTTTTCTTTTAAAATTCTTCTTTGCAATTCTTCAAAATCAATTTTACTTAAATCCAGTTTTTCTCCCTCATTAATATGATAAGAGGCAAGTGTAATAGATTCATTAAGCAGTTCTTCAACCTGCATGGCAAGATTTTTAACTTCTGTTTTATCAACAAATTTTGCAAGGGCTTCTTTTATTTTTAAGTATAAAACAGTGCTAACAAAAACAATTTTAGCATATCTTCTGGCTTCAATATCCGGTAATATAGCTTTAAATAAGACTTTTAAATTCTGTGCACATTTTAAAAATTCATTTTTATCCTTTTCTGATTCTAATAAACGATTTACGGCACCTTCCGTATTTTTTATACATTCTAAAGCTCTTGTATCAAAAATTTTATTTATATCAATATTTTTAGATTCAAGAAGTTTTTTCATATTTTTAGCTTCTTTATCAAGAAGTTCAATTAGTTTGGCTTTTGTTTCGGCAGGGTCTTCTTCATCTGATATTTCAGAACCATCGGGAGAACCATAAATTGCCAGGGCTTTTTGCAGAGCTTTAAAAATTCCTATATAATCAACAATAAGCCCGTTAAATTTCCCTTCCGCAACTCTGTTTGCTCTTGCAATGGTTTGCATTAAAGTATGTTCTTTTAAAATTTTATCAAGATACAAAGTCGAAATCGTAGGACAATCAAACCCTGTAACCCACATTGCACACACAAAAACAAGTCTCAATTTATCATCTTTATCTTTAAACTTAGTTGCTAAATCCTCATTTTTCATTCGTTTTCTATGCGGTGTAATATCAACGCCTTTTTGTTTTAATTGTTCAATTTCATTTTGAGAAGGCGAAACAACAACAGCCATATCTGTTTCTTTCATATAATCAATCTCTTTTTGGATGATATCTTTTTCATCAGAATTGGCTTTTAAAAGTTTATTTTCAAGCTTTTTAATATATTTCGCCCATTCAAGCTTAACTTTGTCATACATTTTTACGGCAGTTGCTTTATCAATTGCAACATACATTGCTTTTCCCATAAAACCGCGGTTCATAAAATGTTCAACGACATCTTTGGCAATAATATCAAGCCTTTCATCCCTTGTAATCACCTGATATAAATTTACATATTCTTTTTCAAATTGTTCTTCCTGCTCTTGAGTAAAATCCGCAGAATCAATAATATTTTGCAAATCTTTTTCTAATTCATCATTTGTAATCTGCATTTCTGGGATTCTTGCTTCATAATACAGAGGAACTGTGGCTTTATCTTCAATAGACTGTTTAAATGTATATTTACTTACGTAATCACCAAAAACTTTCTTTGTTTTTTCATCACTTTTCATAAGAGGAGTTCCGGTAAAGGCTATAAATTTTGCCTCAGGCAGAGCTTCTCTCATATTCAGTGCAAGCGTACCGTATTGTGTGCGATGAGCTTCATCAGTGATTACTATAATGTCATCTCTGTCAGAAATCTTTTCAAAACTTTGGCCTTTTTCTTCGGTGCCAAACTTTTGAATCATAGTAAAAATGGTTCTGTGATCTTCTTTTAATAATTGTTTTAAATGTTCTCTTGATTCAGCCTGAACATTTTGTTCAGTAACAGCACCTGTTGAGGTGAAATTCTTATAAATCTGCTCATCCAAATCTTTTCTGTCTGTAACAACTAAAAATGTCCAGTTACCCTTGATTTTCCAGAGGATTTTTTGAACAAAAAATATCATGGAAAAACTTTTGCCGCTTCCTTGAGTATGCCAGAATACACCTAATTTCCCGTCTTTGTTGGTTACAAAATTTTTAATTGCGTTATTTACCCCTAAAAATTGATGGTTTTTAGCACAAATTTTTATTGTTCCGCCTTTTGTGTCCTGAAACAGGGTAAAGTTTTCTATAATATCAAGCAGATTTTTCTTGCTGCACATACCCTTCATCAGTATATCGGCAGAAATTATACCCTTATCGTTTTCATCATCAATTTTCTTCCAATCGGAGAAATGTTCCCATTTAGACGTTATCGTACCGAATTTTGCATCTGTTCCGTTTGAAACAATAATAAACGCATTGTACCAAAATACCTGCGGAATTTCTTTTTTATAATGAGTAATATTGTTATAAAAAGCATCTTCAATATGCTTATGAGCTGCTTTTAATTCAATAAACACAAGCGGCAAGCCGTTTACAAACAGAATTAAATCAGCCCTGCAATTGTAATGTTCGCCGGAAATTTTAAACTGCCGGATTAAAAGAAATTCATTATTATCTGGATTTTTAAAATCCAGAACTCTGACAATGTCTTCGGTATCTATGCCGTTATTATCTTTAAATTGAACTTTTACGCCGTTTTTCAGCATTTCGTATATAAATTTGTTTGCGGCAACCGGTGTTTTGTTTGACAAATTTTGGGTTAATTCATAATAGGCATTATCAAGAGCTTCTTGCGGCAGTTCAGGATTTAATTTAAATAGTGCCGAGCGCAAAACTTTAGGCAGAATAACTTCTTCTGTCGTTTGTCTTCCAAAAGTTGAATCATCAGAACCAACGATTTCATTAGTTGCGTCAAAAAGGTCAAAACCGAGTTTGTCTTTGCATTCTTGCATTAAATCTTTTTCAAAAGCTTCTTCTGAGAGTTTATGCATGGTTATCACCTTTTGAGTACCAGGCTCCGCGTCCTTTTGAATGTAAAATCAAATATTTCTTATCGACCAAACTTGAAACGGCTTTTTTAATTGTATTTCTGTTTGATTGGGTATATTCGACAAGTTTTAAAATAGTTCCGCTTTCATTTTCATCAAAGTATTTTAAGATTTTATATTTAAGTTCTGATAAATCAGAGTTCCCTAAATTTGCACTGATATTATTTTGATTTAATTTGTATTCCAGCCTTATTTTCTGTTTTTGTAATGATTTCAAAAAGAATAACAGCCACGGTTCAAAATCAGGTTTTTCATTGCGCAATGTTGTTTGGGTTTGCCTTAATGCTCTGTAATAGCCCTCTTTGTTATCTTCAATAACTGCTTCCATTGAACAGTAAGTAATGTAAGTATAGCCGGATTTCATTAGCAATAAACAAGTCAACGCTCTTGATAATCTGCCATTTCCGTCTTCAAACGGGTGAATTGCCAAAAACTCAACAATAAAAATCCCGATTACTATTAAAGGATGGAAAAATTTATCTTCAAGGTTTTTTCTTGTCCAATTAACAAGTTCTTCCATTTTTAAATGTGTTTCAAAGGGAGTAGCCGTTTCAAAAACTATACCAAGTTCCTGACCTTTTGCATCATAAGCAGCAACAGCGTTTGAGATTTTTTTATATTCGCCTTTGTGCCTTTCATCCTTTGATGAAAATTGCAACAAAATCTTATGTAACTGTTTGATATAATTTTCTGATAAAGGAATAACCTCCCAGTCATCAAAAATTGTATCCATTAACCTTGCATATCCTGCAACTTCCTGTTCATCTCTGGTTGCAAAAGACTGTTTTTTTATATTTGATAAAAGTTTTTCAACCTGCTTATCTGTAAGCTTATTTCCTTCAATACGGTTAGAAGAACCGACGCTTTCAATAGTAGCTACTTTTTTGAGTGTCTTTAACCTTTCAGGCATCATTTGTCCTAAAAGTTTCCAACTGCCTTTGAACTCGTCAAGTTCAAATATAATTGCAAGCATTTGATTAGGAATTTTAATATCAGATTCTTTAATCATTACCCATTTATACCCATTTATACCCATTTTTATCCAATTATATCCATTTTTATCTGTTTGTCAAATCAGTGGGATTTTATAATAGATCCTCGGTATTAAAATATGTTTTTAGTCTCTGATTGTGAATTTGTTCAAGTTCTTGATTTATCTTATCAAAATTCATAGTTGTTTTTAATGCCATTCTTTTTACATCATCTGGCATGTATGGATCATTTATTATCCTCAATTTATAAGATTCCTTTGTCATTGGTTTATATTCTGTAATTTGTAATTGTTTACAGATATTAAATATAAATAAATTTATTGACTCAGTTTTCTTAACTAATTGCAATAAGTTATTTGTAAATGGGTAATATTTTTTATTTCCGGATTGATTTTGCACATAATAAGGTGAAAAAGGTACAATAATATTTAAATTTTCAATAGCCGTTCCTGCACTGGATACGTCTAAACCTCTATGTATAATACTGTTTCTTAACTCCCTTATGTAGCCGTAATTTTCTTCTCCACCGACAATTGTTATAAGATCGTTAACTATTTTGGCTTGAGCCAAATCTTTATTTATATAGTCAATTACAGATATAAGAGAATTAAAATATAAGCCGTATGCTACTTGCATTTCAGCCAATCGCATGTCATCTAAAGGCGGAATAAATGTTTTTAATCGGCTTACAGCATATCGTTTATTTCTCATGTAAAAAAATATTACTTCTAATCGCTTGTCCAACATAGTAAATTCCATTACGCAATCTCCATATTTTCAACATCAATTTCGCCGGAAATTAGGCGGGGAAGTAATATATCTCGGGTTTGTTTTAGAGTTTGATTTTTTATACAAAGTTTAAATATTTCAGAAACAATGGGGCCAATGATATCATCAAACTTTTCTATAATTTTTCTTTGTGGAAGTATAATTGTTAAACCTTTGACTTGCTCTTGATTGATTCCTGGTTGTGCAGCATTAGTGTTTAATTGTTTAATTCGCTCTGTATTTGAAATGGTATCAAGAGTAAAATACAGATAATATTGGCTACATTTTTCATTCGTTCTTAAAATGAATACGTGTTCATTAATACAACACTTAGAATGTGGGAAATTCTCACCAAAAATAGATTTTCGTCCTAACTGTGCCCCATCTTTGTATAAAAGAACATCTAAATCTTGGATTTTTCCTCTTTTCATTTTTTTATAAAATTCATTTGAAATATATTTTTCCTTATTATAATCATATTTTCCGAGGCCTATAATATTTTCGGCACCAACACTAGGAATTTCTGTATCATTAGAATTAATGCCACCTTTAGGCCTACTTCCAGATTCTATACACGATAAAATATTTTCTAAATTAGAAACTTCCCAATCGTTTGGGATTTTGCCTAGAGGGGAGTCTTTGAAGGTGGCGGTTTCGTGTCCGGGGAATTTGAAATCTACAAACCACTCTTTATATATCTTCTGTGCCATCTCCTCTAATATCTTTATCCGCCGGTTGTTATTTTCTATCAAATCATCATAGTTTGATAATAGTTTTCCAACCTTTATTTGTTCATCTTTTGAGGTTAATGCAATAACTCTAATATTAGAGAATGCTGATTTAGATACATTTTCTCTGCCAGACGCAGTCCCTGAATCAAACATTTTTAATTGCCTGAGATTAAATTTTAATAAATAATATACATAATCCTCGTCAAAATTTTCATTTGGGACAACAGCATTCATTGCTTGATTAATAAAACATTCTTTATGTGCTTTTGTAAGTTTTTCTCCAATACTACCAATTGTAACAACGCAAGTTGCCCCTTTGGGAACTAATGAGTTTTTATATTTTTCATATGCTAATTTAGAATAACATTCTTCAGGAGTATATGTGTATTTAGTTTCTTTGGAAATGTCTGTTGGTTTAATAAATAAAGTATGATTTCCATAATATTCAGGATTTTTTCTTGGAGGTGTATTTCCTGTAAAAATATTTCCAATTTCCGATATACTTATTTCTTTCGTTTTTACCATTTTAAACACCTAAAAGCTGTTTTACGTTATATGCAATCTTTTCTTCAAGGTCTTTGGATTCTGTGTTCAGTTTTTCAAGCTCTGTATTCAGTTCTTGGAGTTTTTCTTCAAAAACGTAATTTTCTTCTTCAACTTCTTTTACTCCGACATAACGTCCTGCATTTAAACTCCAGCCTTGTTTTTCTATATCTTCAATTGTTGCAACTTTGCAGAGCCCTTTTACATCTTGGTATTTTTCCTCAGGGAAATGTTCAAGGGTTAGTTTTTTGCTGCCCCATTTGTATTCAGGTTTTTCGCCACGATATAATTTGACAATATTTGTAATAAATTCTATTTGTTCATCAGTGAATTCTCTATGGGCTCTATCTATTTGAGTATAAATTTCTCTTACATCTAAGAAAAGTACTTTATCTTTTCTTTCGGTATTTTTCTTTCCTTTATCAAAAAACCAAAGGGTACAAGGCAATGTTACGTTGTGGAACATGTTTGAACCGACAGACACCATTACATCAACTGCATTATCTTTTATAATCTTTTCTCTAATAGTTTGTTCTGTTTGTCTTGCGTCACTTGCAGAATTTGGCATTACAAACCCGGCACGGGAATTTTCGCCATCTTTTGGAACTTTTAGCGCCGAATAAAACATTTGAATCCACAAGTAGTTAGCATTATCTGCTTTTGGTAATCCGAAAGGAAATCTTTTATCGCCTTTTAACCTTTCTTTATCTACCCCGTCAACATTAAAAGGAGGATTGGCAAGCACAAAATTATATTTCCCGACGGAATCAAAAACATCTTCATAGAAACTGTTTGCCTGCTTAACATCCCCTTCAAGACCGTGGACAGCCAGGTTCATTTTACACCATCTCACTGTTTCTTCCGTTTTTTCTTGACCTTCAACAGTTATTAAATCGTTAACTGATTTGTCAGAATCTTTATTTTCTCTTTTTGCAAACTCTGCAGTTTGTACAAACATACCGCCTGAGCCGCACGCAGGGTCATAAACATTACCGTGGAATGGCTTCATAATTTCAACAAGTAGTTTAACAAGACAGGTAGGCGTATAGAATTCACCACCCTTTTGACCTTCCGAACTTGCAAATTTCCCTAAGAAAAATTCATAGACTTTACCGAATATATCACCATTATTGCGGTCAAACTCAACATCATTAAAGATTTTCATTGTTGAAACTAATAAGTCATCAGGAATTCTTAAATAATTTTTAGGCAAAACTCCTTTTAATATAGGGTTTTCATTTTCCATCAAAGACATGGCTTCATTTAAGGCACTGCCTGCACTTTCACCTTCAGGAAGATTTAAAAGATATTTAAAAGAGGCTTTTTCCGGAACAAATAAAACTCCTCTTGCCTGATAGGCATTTTTCTCATCAAAGGCTCTACGAGATGAATTTGATTTTAACTTTTCAATTTCAGGTTTTGCTTTTTGAAAACGATAATCAGCAAAACGTAAAAATATCAATCCTAATACAGGAGTAGAAAATTCATTATATTTTAAACTGGAATTAGCACGCAGGTCATCTGCCGTTTTCCAAAGCTTATTTTCAAATTCTTTCAAATCAAAACCCATATTTCACCTCATTTTAATTTAATAATAAGAAACGCTGCAAACAATGTACATACTTCTTTTTACCGAGAAAACACTTTCTTATCCTATGTTTAATATAGATTAATTTTTTTATGCTAGAATTCCTTTTTATAAGGTCAACATGGATAAATTTATAGATAAAATTTTTAAATATAAAACATTTGATAAAGAAAAAATGCTGAAG
>CALUUJ010000029.1 GCA_944323935.1 Candidatus Gastranaerophilales bacterium
AAATATTCATCCGCATCCAAACGAAGTACCCATTGCGTATGGATTGGCGCATGTTCTAATCCCCAATTAAATTGCTTAGCATAATTATTTTCCCACTTATTTTGCAGAACATGCACATTGGAATATTTCTTAGCAATACCTAATGTATTGTCCGTAGAAAAACTATCAACAATAAAAATATCCTTCGCTATGGATAACACATTCTCTATACACCGCCGAATGTGCAACTCTTCATTGTAAGTGAGGATGATAACTGAAATGTTCAGCATAATAAGCATTTAATAAAACATATAATTCAAAAACTCCACGGTGCAATTGGTTTTTGCTTTATAATTCCATTATAATAGTTTATGATTTCCTCAAAATAAGAAGCCTCTTTTTGAGGAGATATACATTTTGCCCATGCAATTATATTTTGTCGTTCTTTACTTGAAAGAGAACCTCTTTGAATTGACCTTATAATGCATCTTCTTAAATCATCCCAATCTTTACTGACAAAAATGTCCCCTCTAGTTCTCTCTCTATCTACTAATGCCCGAGCACCAACAACACTCGATACAATAACTCTACACCCAGACATTAATGCCTCATTAACAACGCATCCCCATCCTTCTGACTTACTAGGAAGAATCAAAACATCTGACTTTGATAATATATTTCTTACATCTGCAGGCATTAATTTTCCCAATAAATGAATTTTCTCATTTTTTTCTATTTTAGAGAGTATACTATCATGTAAAGCTCCATTCCCTATTATATTTAATTCGTAATTCTTATTGATTGAATTAAAAACAGTTATCAATTCAATAATTGATTTTCGGTTTACTAACTGACCAACAAATACAAATCTTACCTTTTCTTCAGCTGGATCAATCTGATAAACAATCGGTTTGTTTAAATAAAAATCAATACTTGGAACACTGTATATAAAATCAAATAATTTATGCTTAGGGACAAATGCTTTACGATGCGCTTCTATGCCTGTCCAACCTGTACATCCTATCGCCTTAAGACGTCGAGCATAGCTAAAATTAAAAATCCAACCCCATTTTAAGCGGCGCAACCATCCTTTCCAACCCCACCAATAATATTGTTCTTGGAATAAAGCAATGCAAAAATATTTTCTTTTGAGCAATTCTCGGAGTGCATAATTTAAAAGCAGAATACCTTCATCATTAAAAACTTTCAATGCATTATTTATATGCACAGCATCTCTCGTTTGAGCTATAATTGCATCAACCTCATTTTTGCTTTGAATATGCACTAATTCTAAATCTTTTAATGGAAGACATCCCAATCTTCGGGTATCGTATTTAGTAAAAACAACTTTTACTTTTAATACTTTATTAATTTTTTCAAACACACTAATTGTGTGTGAAGTAATATCCCAAGTCCAAAAAATCACTTCTTGCATAAATACTTAATTAATTCTTTATACTACGGTATTTAATGAATTTTGCAGGATTTCCACCAACGACAGTCCACGGTTCTACACTTTTATAAACTGAAGCTGTTGCTCCGACAACGGCACCTTGTTTTATAGTAACTCCCATTCCAATATATGCTTTCGCACCTATCCAGGCTTGATCTTCTATTACAATCGGTGCTGTAATAAGCGAATTTAACGGATTTGTAATATCATGACCTGCCGTACAAAGAAAAGCTCCTTGAGAAATCGTTGTATTAGCTCCGATTTTAACTAAATCAACATTGTAACAATCGACATCCGAAGCCAAACAAGCATATTGACACATTTCTAAATTAGGAGGATAATAGATTTTAGCTGATGAATAAACGACTGCTGTTTTATCTATCTTAGCTCCGAACAAACGCAGCAGAAAACGTTTCCAACCACTTCCAACTCTTCGCGGCAAGGGACGAGCTAATATATACCATACAATAGTCCAAAGTAAACGAATAACTTGGTGCCTTCGACCCAATACGTTCTGATATAAAGACAAATCTATTTCCATTTTATTCATATACAAAATTAGGTTTTTCACCATTCCCTAATAAATACAAATATAACTCTAAGGTTTGTTTAGCAATATGTTGCCATGTAAATTGTTCTGAGACTAACTTAAAACCATTTTTTCCCATTACTTCTATATCGTTATCATCTTTTACAAAAAAATTCATTAAGCCTTCACATATACTTTGGGGGGTTGGATTTATTCGAACAGCTGCGTTAACATTAAACCCCTCTGGTAAATTACAAAAATCTGTCATAATTACTGGAAGTTGATAAGCCCAAGCTTCAAGTACTGATATTGGTAATCCTTCACTATAAGATGGAAGAATAAAAGCATTAGCATTACATAATTCTTTGTCTTTATCACTTCCATATACTGGACCTATAAAAGTTATATTATTATTAAGACGATACTTGTTTATTAAATTTTGTAATTTATGAACATACTTATTCTGCCCCCATCCAGCAATACGAACACACCATTTATTTAACAATTCTGGTGATGATTGCTTCAACTGTGCGAATCCTAAAATCATTTCTTTCAATCCTTTTTTAGGATGAATTCGACCTAGATAAAGTAATATCTTTTGTTTATTCCCCCTATTAAAATGTGGATTTTGAGGTAAATCTACACCATTAGGTATAATTGCTATCGGATTTCTCAAACCAATTGATCGGATACTTTTATATTCTTCTTCACATAAAGCATGAATACAATCAGCTGTATGCAAATTTTTATACTCAAAGAGCCATCCTGCTATTTTTTTCTTCCATGCTGAATTTTTAATTGCCCATTTATCAAGCATTCCATGAGGCTCTATTATTTTAATTGTATTAGGATATTTTTGTTTGTATCTCAAGGCTACACAAGAATGATACAACCAAATACCCTGTTGATGAATTATATTAAACATGCTATTTTTAATCGCATCCTTAATATCATTAGAATACCCTAGTTGCGCGAACAAAGGCCAACGACTTTTATGATAAATAATCAATGGAATATTTTCATATACATATTTATCATCTTCCAAATATTTATCTTCTACACAAACTACGTTTACTGTAATTCCTAATTGATTTAAAGATTTACTTAAATTAGGGATTGTCGCAAATAGACCACCTGCTTTTCTTGAAGCACATGATGTTAATAATGAAACTTTCATTTTATGAGTTTAGAACCTTTAAAAAAAGACGCATTTGATATCTCGGATTCCATTGTGTATCTATTTCTGTATAGCAATTTTGTCGAATTTGTTCTCGACTTATTTTCATGTTAAACCAATTAGAAATAACATTTGCCATTGAATAAATATCATTCTGTAAAAAAAAAGCTCCTGTTTTTCCTTCTTTAATAGCTTCAAATTCAGGCATCTGATTCTCAAATGAATTATGAGTTACTACTGGTGTCCCAAACATCAAAGAATGAATGGCTGTTAAACCAACATTCCCTGGGGAAACACATAGATCTGCATTATACAATAAGCGTGCATTTATTGATTCATCGTAACATGCACCATAAAACCAAATATTTTTTAGGAGTCCTTTTTTTAGAGCAAGTTGCTGAAGATTTTCTTTTTCAGCACCATCACCTACAATAACTAAATTGAAATATTGTTTTTGTTTTTTTAGGAATGCGATTGTTTCTATAAGTAAATTTATTTTTTTTACACTTGTTAATCTTCCTATAAATATGAGGGTGTGATTTTTATTACCAAAATGTTTTAAATATATATCTTCTGTTTTCATTAAGTTACGCAATGATAGCTGTTGTTCATAATTTAATGAATTATGTACCACAAAAAGTTTCTTTGCATTAAACCCTTCTTGAACCATTAATTGCTTGGCATAATTGCCATACAAAAAAACCCCATCGGTCATTTCAAAAAAAATTTTTTTTATTTTTTTTTTAAAGAAAGTCTCTCTTCCATACCAACCATGCGTCCACATATATATACGTATTGAAGGATGAAATAAAGAAAGTTGGATTAATAATAGCCACATTGACAAGCAAAAAGGATTACCTAATAATAAATAAGCATCAACCACTTTTTGTTTTTTAAATTGAAAAACTCCACGTTGCCAATAATAAGACTTATAAATTTTTCTATTTTCTCCAATTGTCACATTTTTCAATAGCTTTAAGTTCATGCTTTTAATATCTGTATTGTTCTGACCAAAATACCAGTAACAATCAAATGCATTATCAAGCAAATGATATATATTCTCACGATATTTAGGAGCTATGTTAAAAATTAAACCAAGTTTCATATCTTAATAATACCTTGTAAAACAATAGTCAAAATTCAAAAGTAGAAATTATTTACATCTTCTAAATCTTAAAAGATTCAATAGTTGATAAATAAAAGAATAATTAGGAATCAATTTGAATAGATAACCTTCTATTGTATATTTATATATTTTTGAGTGTGATAGACAATAAAACAATTCCTTGTTTTGTCGTAATTCTTGATTAAATCTTTTTACCACCAATGAATTCATGTATCGAGTTCCATATAATGCATTATTTATATTCAATGCAATAAATTGGAAGAATCGAAGCTTAACAACTTTGTCTGATATGTTTTCCATAGCAAACTTATATAAAAGTTGTGATATCAGAATTAAATCAAAAGATTTTTTTAAATTTATAGAACGTGTTATCGATTGGGGATTTTGAGAAACATTATATAGTACATCATTTATTAGATAAACTTTTTGCGCATAATAAAGCATACGTGGAGTGAATTCATTATCTTCGTGAAAAATATTTGGAAAAAAGAATAAATGATTTTTTTCTAAAAAATCACGCTTGTAAATATAAAATGGAACACAAGTGTCCCATATATTTTGACATATAATTTCTATTCCAGTATAAGAACGTTCTATATCAAGAAACTTTTTAGTACGTATTTGTAATTTATCACAAATTGAATTTGCTGCACGAAAATGAATTACATCCGGTTTCTTTTCGTCTGTTAATCTTAAAAGTATTTCTAAAGAATTTCTTGCAATCCAATCATCTGAATCAATAAACCAAATATATTCTCCCCTAGCAATAGACAACCCATTATTGCGTGCTATGCTAAGCCCTTGATTTGATTGCGTGAGAACCGATATATTAGAATAATGTTGCCTAAATTCTTCTATAATAGTCAAACTATTATCCACAGAACCGTCATTAACAACTACAACTTCAAAAAAAGATTGAGGAACATTAATTTGATGAATAATACTATCAAGACATTTCCTAATATATTTTTCAACATTATAAACTGGAACAATTATTGAAATTTTCATATTTCATTTTTTAATAAATACCATATAAAATATGCTCTAAAAACATGTTTTTATATTCCATCGCATCAGAAAAAGGATTTTGGAAATAGAATAAATTTAAGCCTATTAAATAAAAGCAAGACAACAAATATCCATTTCTCTCATCACGTAATAAATACCGTCCGATTATACATAATGAATATATTAAACATATATGATATAATATCACAAAATAATAACTTATACGATGAGCTAGTATTCCACCTAATAGCATATTCAAAGTACAATAAATGAGAAACATCGATTTTAACAACAGCATTGTTTTAGAATTATCTTTATTAATAAGAATAAAAACTACATAAATGAAATCCATTTCTAATATTTTGAGTATCCCAAAATTAGAGATTGTTTCTTCTAAATCAACATTAGTGTATCGAACGTACATTGCGGATTTTTCATATAAATCAAAAAGCGTAAGTAATATTGAGTCTAATGCATTTGAAATTGTAATATTAAAGAAATAACAAACATTTAATATTAAGAAATACAATAATAAGATTTTAGGAGCTGATACTATATATTTAACTAATGGCAACCAATATAATAGTAATAAAAAAATCGCAGATGTATGAAAAAAGGATGCAAATATAATGAGAATGCAATATTTAAAAAATTTGTGTTCATAAATGTATGGAACTGCAAAAATAAACAATGATATTGCTATACCTTGTCGAAGTGCACTTAATAAATTGGATGGTAATACAAAAAACATTGCACATATCATTATTAGAGCTATTTTATCTTTCAAAATTTTTTTCAAACCAATCATTACAAGTAGTAACTCTGAAGAAAAAAGAAAAAATTGATAAATGTAATAATGTTCTGTCAAACTTTTTACCATACAGCTCAATATATTAAAGCCCAATTCAAAAGAACTTGACGGTAATTTGAAGCCAGTATCAAACCAATTATATGTCTGTTTTTTGAAATATAAAATATATTCAGGAATATCAGGTGCATAGATATAAGCCACTCCCCAAAATATTGATAATATCCCAAAAACAAGTGGAAATGAGATTTTTGTCGAAAATCTGGAAGTATATACATTATATCCTATTGTAATCATCAATATAGCAACTAATAAATATATTATCATGAAATTAGTAAGTTATATTTAAATTGTCCAGATTTCAAATTATTGATATATGTTTCAACATGCTATGAATAAAAGTTTGAAAGGCTTGTAAAAAGCCTTTGTATTTAACTGTTGCAATAAATAAACCAATATAAATACGCGCATTAGGAGGAATAAACAATAATTTATTTTTCATTTGATCGGCATAACGTTCTATATCATTTTTCCAACTAGCAGAATAATGATGAATTGTATAAGATTTATTTGTTATAGCTAATTCTCCTGTTCTATAGTTTTTAGGAGAAAAATATTCTTTAGGATAAATTAAAATACCTGCACAATTTTGCACCTCATCTATTTGCTTCAATCCGTATTTGCACAATATTTCAGTCGTATAATAGACTATTGTTTTTTGATTGTAAGAACCGTCTTTACGTATAAAATGCAATGTCGCATATAAATTTAAAATTTCTTGATATATATTTAAACCTGATTTAGCACCAATCCCAAGACCAGGGTTTATAGATAAAGTTTTATGATTCTTTTTTTTTACTTCATTTTCGCATCCCATAAAAGCTCCATTTGCTATAATATCATCCATTGGTTTAATAACTTCAACATCGGTATCAAAATAAAGTCCTCCATAGTTATATAAAATCCAAAAGCGTGCATAATCACTAACAAAAGCATACTTTTTAACATTATATGCTTCTTTTGTATATGGGATAATATTTACGTCAAAATTATTTTCATTCCATTCTCTAATCTCATAATCAGGAAAATATTTTTTCCATGAATTTATGCATTTTATGGCTAAGGGTGGAAGTGGATTTTTTCCAAACCAACAATAATGAATGATTTTAGGTATCATATTAACAAAGAGCCTATTTCTTGTAAGCACTCAATTTAGGGCATCCC
>CALUUJ010000030.1 GCA_944323935.1 Candidatus Gastranaerophilales bacterium
TTTGAATAAATTTCATTAGGTTTTGCAGGATCAATTAAAAACTCTTTTAAAAATACAAACCTTTCACCATAAGGATTCTCGCAAATGACAGTGTCAAGGTTATAAAATCCTATTACTTTGTAATACTCATTATCTGAGTTTTCAAAGCCCATAACCTTTTTAAGCTTGTATTTTTTACCTAATTCAATCATTGTTACCTCTTATCAGCAATAACATATATCACTCTCAATGAGTTAAATATCAAGCAAAGTCATATAAAATGTATCATTTAGACACAAAAGTATTGTTGAAATAAGCAATTATATAAAAAGTAAATAGCTGGCTTTTTAAGCAAATTTTTCAAGTAAAGTATAAATTTCTACCTCTTATGAGTATAAAATTCAATACAGAGCATTTTGAACACTTTTTGAACGGTATTAAAATCTTATTTGAATATTACCTTCAGGATAATTTATAAAATAAGCGTTTACTGTATCAGTATCTCGTCTTAAATTTTCGACGATTGGAGTAAGATTGTACAGCTCTTCAATTTCTTGTTGAGTCCTGCAAAAATAATCAATTACGGTGGCTGTGTTATAAATACGCTCAGCTAGTTTTTCTAACTTCTTAAAATCTTTTTGTTTAATCTTGTATTTCTTATTTTTACTCATACGACCTCCTTTTTTAGGTGTCGTATTCATCACTTAAACAAAAATATAATAGAAGTATATGTGTTAAAATATGTCACAAAACAATTAATAGAATAATTTATATTAAAACAAAAAAATATAATACTTGTTAATATATAAAACTATTATTTCTTATCTTTATTAAATTCATTCATAAATTCAGCTGTTAAAATACTTGTAGGAAGTGCAAAAAGCATAATTCCTATTAGTACCACAATACCTGATAAAACTTTTCCTATAGCTGTTATTGGGTAAACATCGCCATATCCTACAGTTGTAAAAGTAACCAATGACCACCAAAAAGTATCTAGAATATTGTGAAAAGCATTAGGCTGGGCATCTGCCTCCGCATAAAACATAAAAAATGAGCTTATAAACATTAGCAAAAGCAACACCCCAAATATACTTATTAATTCATATCTTTTTCTATAAATGACTTTACCTATCATTTGTAGAGCATCAAAATAACGAGCTAATTTGAACATTCTAAAAATTCTCAGTAATCTAAAAGTTCTTAATATTCTTAAATCTAACCCCTTCAAAGGTAAATAAAATGGTAAAATCGCAAATAAATCTATTATCATCAAAGGTTTTAGGGCATCTTTTAATTTTTGCATAGATATTAAACGTAGAATATATTCAATAGTAAATATAATTACAGAAATTAATTCTATTTGATTAAATAAAGTTTTGTAATGTAAATATATTGTTTTATCAGTTTCAAAACCAAGACATATAATATTAATAATAATGATTATTACTAAAAACATTTCACAAATTTTATTGTTTAAAAAATTATCAATTTGTTTTTTCATATTTACATTCCTACAAATTATTTATAAATTCCTTAGCACCATTAAAATCTAGGCATTGTTTTTCATATGCTTTATTCAGAATATTATCTGGTAGCAAATAATCAAATTTCTTTTTATATTTTAAAGATTTATCAACTAAATTAATTACGGAATTTTTATCAAGATTTGAAAAATTAATTGATTTTAAAATTTTAATTAGTTCTTGCTTTCTACAGGTTGAATAATAACCAATTCCACCATCTTCAATATCTACACCACAATATTTAAAAAGCAAACCTATTGTATTTTGGATTCGAGTCCCTTCCAAAACTGTAAGGATATTACTATCATTAGTTTTTACATATGTTTTATAATTTTCAAATCCTTCTTCTAAGATTGGAATTGATGTTTGAGATAAATACTTCGGGATATAACAATTCTCATAAATTTCTAACATTTTTTGATGAATTGTCCTATGTATATTTTGAGATCCCCCTTGGAATTTAATAGGTTTTTTCCCATATGCTTTTTTTACAATTATCGTTTGAATTTTATTTTTGAACTCAACTATTTCCCATCGCTTACCAGCTAAAAGAAAATGACTTCCCTCTTTTAAGAATAATAAATTCCCTCCAGATATTTGACCTATTTCCTTACCATTACAAACAACTTTCCAATCTTTTGGAGTTATAAACGCGGCATAGAATTCATAATTCTCAACAATTTTCTCTCCCAGTTTGCTTAATGTAATTATTCCATTAGGCATTTGAGAAATAATTTCATCTGAATTAAGCTTTTGCAATATAGCTATAAAATCCTCTTTAGAAAAATAATTATTAAAAGAGATATCTGCGATGTTATAATATATTTTAGAAGCATCAGCACCGCCAGTTTGTCCCAAATATGATAAAATTTGGTGAATAAAAGTTGAATAGTCAAATGTATTAGTTTCAAGGGGTTCAATGCTTTCTTTTAACATTAATTCAACAATAGCAATACTTTGAACCAATTGAACCCTGAACATATCTTGCCAAGTAGCATTATCATCGATATCATTTTCTTCAATATAAAATCTAAACTCTTTTCTTGCATTTTCTTTTCTACCACAACGACCAAGTCGTTGCACCATAGAAGCAACAGAAAATGGCGGAGCTAAAAATATCACTCTATCTATATTTCCAATATCAATACCCAATTCCAATGTATTAGTACAAAATACTGAAATATTTGATTCTTTTTTTAGTAAGTTTTCGCATTGCTCTCTGATATTTTTAGCCAAAGAGCCGTGATGGATATAAAAATTATTAGGGTAACTGTTTTCATAAGCAATATTTTGCATGGAATCACAATATTCTTCCAATGTCATTTTTGCATTTGCAAAAATTAGATTTTTACCTTGTTTTATGACATTAAATAGATCCTGTTTTAATTCAGAAAATTCATCTTTATCAACGCCTACAATAGGAGGAATGTTTTTATAACATTTTATTAAACCAACAATATCTTTAGATTTATCGTTATCTTCAATTATTTTTACAGTGCTAGGGTTACTGGGATTTAACCATTCTGCGATATCAGAAAGGTTACTTATTGTTGCAGATAATGCAATTTTATAAGGTTGTATTTCTACAGTGTGTTCTAAACGGTTAATTAAACTCTTTAATTGCGATCCTCTTTCATTACCAATAAAGCTATGTATTTCGTCAATTACAATATATTCTAAACTATTAAACAATGATCCTAAAAATTCTGTCTTATTTATAAATAAAGATTCAATTGATTCTGGTGTTATGAGTAATATACCTGCAGGATTTTTAATCAGTGAGACTTTTTTTGATTGGTTTGCATCCCCATGCCATTTAGTAATTGGGAAGTCTATATGTTTACAAAGAGCTTCTATTCTTGAAAACTGGTCATTTATAAGTGCTTTTAATGGTGATATATATAATATTTTTACAGAATCCTTTCCTTTATCTGCTATTTGTGAAATAATTGGGAGAAATGCAGCTTCTGTTTTCCCGCTTGCAGTAGGAGCAGATATTATCATATCGCTAGGATTATTAACCATATGTAAAATAGCTTCATCTTGAATTGGTCTAAAATTTTCCCATTTCATTTCATGAATAACTTTTTGTATTTTTTTATTTAATAAATAAAAAGGTTCCATTAATCTCCTAATTTTAGTGATACCAATTCTTCATCAATTGGTTCTTTATACTCCTGAATTTTTACTCCTGATAAGTAATTTGAGATATTTGTATCAGGATAATTCTGTAATTGGCTTAGTAAACCTATAAATGCTTTAATAGATTCCCTCGGTGAAAGAAAAGATTTAGCACCTAACCTGTTCATAAGCCATTGCATAAATGTTTTAATATCGTTTTCAGAAACCAAATACTTAGTTTCATCGTATTCTGCAAAAACATTTCTTATATTTAAAAATAACATATACAATTCTTCTTGTGATAAGTTGTCTAATCTTATCACTGGTCCAGTTAAATCTTTCATACCTCCTTTTGCAAAAGGATTATCGGCAAGTCGAGTTTCTAAAGCACCATAACTATACATACCCTTGTATTTATCTTCCAAAAATTCTGGTGTTCCACCAAATATAAACCCTAGATATTCTGTTGTCCCTTGTAACGAATCATTAATTATATTTAAAATTCTTTCAAAATTTTTATTTCTAATGTTTGATTTTAGCCTTGCTAAAATTGCCAATTCATCAATATTAACTATTAAACCAGAATATCCTGCTAATCTTACAAAACCTGCAAACAATTTTAAATATTCATAGAAATTATTATCATCGATTATTGTTCTTACGCCTAAATCGTTACGAGCATCAGTTTTTGTTGTATATTCTGCTCTTAGCCATCTTAAGACTTGTGACATTTTTATATCATCACCATTTTGGTATGCATTAATATAGGTTGTTAAAACTTTTGAAAAATCATAACAAGCAACATATTTTTCTAATGGCATCAATTCTTTATAAATATTTTCTTCAGTAATATTTTCATTACTTTTTAATATTTTTGATGCCCATCTCTCAATAATAGATCTTAATGCACCACCATCAGGTTTAGTTTTGGTAGACATATTTGTTATTAGCTCAGAAAATAATTTTTGTGATTTCCCATCTGACGAGCATAATACCTTTTCTGTTGTAATATCTGCAGAAACTACCACTAAATTCTTTTCATGAGCAATTAATTTGGATAATGTTAGGAAAAAAGTTTTGCCTGAGCCATATTCCCCAATTATAAATCTTGTTTTTGCTCCGCCATCAGAGATTAATTCATAATCTTTTATCATTTCTTTAATTTCATCAGCCCTACCTACTTGAATATGTTGTAATCCAATTCGTGGAACAATACCTGCTTTTAGAGATTCTATAATTGCATTCTTTTCTTTTGATTTGATTTTTATTTTTTCCATAATAATTATCCCTTATTTTTTAATTAAATTAACAACGTCTTTATTTACAAAATATACATCGTCATCTTCTTCAATAAGAAAATCACCAAATTCTTTGTTGCTCCACTCATTAATTTCATCTATTGTGCTACTTAACATCATTCCTTTATTTTGAATAACATTTAGGAGTTCATTACGAGTCCAGTTTTCTTTTTCAATAATGATGTTTACGATGTTTTGTAAACCATTTTCTATTTCAGTTTTATCCATATCTTCTGAGTTAGTAGTTTCTATTGGCTCAGCTTTTAATATTTCGGCTTGTTCTTCGGCAAAAATTTCTTGTAATACACTATGAATTTCAGAAGTATTAATTTTTATTTTTTCTAATTTTTCAGCATTTAATTTTAACTCTACTTTTCCATTTAATTCAATGTTTGTAGGTATTTTCGACCCTTTTCTCTTTTTACCGGTCCCTTTTTCAACTATAACAACTTCTTCTGTATTATTAATAAGTTCAGAAAGAGACGAATTCAAATAATCTTCAGAAAGACCAAGCTGTTTAAATATTTTTTGTAAAATTTTTAATTCACTATCCTTGATAATGCCATCTACTTTGGCTACAGAGATTATAAATTTAGAAACAGTTTCTTTACTACTATCATTTAACATTTTAATTAGCTTTTTGATTGTATCATTTGTGTTTATTTCTTTTGTATGAACAATTAATTCTGTTCTCATTTGCAAACGAAGTCTTTCTGAAGGAGATAATGTAAATTCCTTTTTTATATAGTTTTCAATATATGACATTTCTATTGGAAGAAGTTCATTATCTTCTAATGCTATTTTTAAACCAATATCTGTAAATAATGCAGCCATATGATAATCAATAGGCGAAAGTTTTATAGGAAATTGGCTTTTATATATCATAATTTTCGAATTCTTTTTATATGGCTTTTGGTCAACATTAACATTTGGTTCAATTTCATATCCAAATGCTTCACAAGCATCTATAATTAAAGAAGATTGTCTTAATGTTGTTTTATCTTGCATTTTAAATCCTAATTTTTCTGCAATTGTACCTATGTCAGAAATTGTTTTTTCTCCAAAATCAAAATGATTAGATGAATAATTTATATTGTTTCTTAATTTAGAAGGCAAGTATGTAAGTTTTTCAATTTCTGTCAAAGGATTACTAGAACTATCAAATTTTTTAACAGTTTGCTTAATTTCATCTTTTATTATTTTACGAGCCTGATTCCAAAGACGTTTTACCTTTGTTGATGGAACAATTGCGTTATAAGTGACAAGGTTACTAGTATGATAGTACGCCATAGCCATATAATAATTATATGTTTGTGTTTTTACACTATAAAGTTCTGATTCCTCAAGGTTTTCTGTTATCTTCTCAAAATAATAAGATAGTAACTCATTTTTTCTATCACTTAAATTATTGTATTCATCATTATTTAAGAATTGATAAGGTGAGAATTTTACATGATAATCTTCGCTTGGTGTTAAATTTTTAATTATTGAATTATATGCAGGATTGTACATATATTCTAGTTCGTTATTTTTTAAAAACACTAATATTTTATCTATTTCATCTTGTGAAAAATTATTAATTGATAATATCAAGTAAACTATTAAGTCATATCCATATCTTAATCTTTTAAACTTATTAACTAAATCTATAATTTCAAATAAAACTTCCTTTTGATCCTGTTTTTCTACAAGAGCTCTATATTCTAAACCATAATAGTAAATGTAAGCATAGCCTAATTCTTCAATATAAGGTTTTCCGTTAGCTAACCACTTTATAAAATAACCTTGTTGAGTTTTACTTATTTGATTATAATTTGGCCAGTAATTTAGTCCTTCTGAAGGAGTCTCTCCAAAATTTGGAGTTGATTTTGTATATATAGCAAATGGCATATCTGATTTAGAAGTACTGGTATAAAATAAAGAATTTGTAATTGTATA
>CALUUJ010000031.1 GCA_944323935.1 Candidatus Gastranaerophilales bacterium
TTATTATACTTCCGGCTGCAACTGATGCCATTTCATTTATTGTAACCGGTGCTACAAGAACTGAATTAGAACCTGTACTTGCACCATCTTTAATTATCGTTTTTGATTTAACTTTACTTATAGGATTATAATTCGCAGTAATTGTTCCTGCTCCAATATTGACTTTTGAACCCAATTCAGAATCACCTATATAACTCAAATGAGAAACATTTGTATTATCTTTTATCACAGATTTTTTTATTTCTACAAAATTACCTATTCTAACATTATTCCCGATTATTGCACCATCTCTTACATGAGAGAATGGACCAATTTTACAATTTTTACCGATTGTATTTTTTCCTGTTATATAAACATTAGGGAGAATAATAGTATCAGCACCAATAATTGTTTCAGGCGAAATATATGTTGTATCAGGGTCAACAATCTGTACACCTTCTTGCATTAAATTTATTAATGTCTTCTTATTTAAAATTTTCGTTGCTTCAGCTAACTGAACTTTTGAATTTATACCAAATATTTCTTCATTATTATCTAAAATATAAGATTGTACTGATAGATTTTTTCCAACTGCCCATTTTACAATATCAGTTAAATAATATTCTCCCTGGGCATTATTATTTTGGAGATTAGAAAAAGCATCGGACACTGTTTTCCAATTAATACAATATATGCCTGCATTAATTTCTTTAACTGATTTTTGTTCCGGAGTTGCATCTTTTTCTTCTACAATTGCAATAAATTTATTATTTTTATCTCTAATTATTCTGCCATAATTTTTAGGATTCTCAAAAATTGCAGACATAACAGTCAAATCAGCATGATTATTATCATGAAACTCAACAAAATTTTTAATTGTTTCTGAGGTAATTAAAGGAGTATCACCACAAACAACAATAACGTATCCGTCAAAATTTTTTAAATAGGGCGTTGCTTTATTTACTGCATCACCTGTCCCAAGCTGTGGAGATTGCATTATACATTTTGCATTTTTATAATTATTTTTTACAAAAGCCTCAACTTTTTCTGATTCATGACCAACAATAACAAAGTTTTCATCAACATATTCCGTATTGTTAACCGCATCTAAAACATAACCTAAAAGCGGCTTATTAAATATTACATGAAGGACTTTTGGAAGCTCAGACTTCATTCTTGTACCTTTACCGGCAGCAAGAACTATTGATTTAACTTTCTTTTCCAACATCTTTTTTATTCCTTCAAGCTTATATTAATATTTTACACAAAAAATCAAACATGACTTAAAGATTACTGCTATAATTGATAAAAATTAATAATTCATAAAAGTAAAGAAATTATACAATATAATCAAAATATAACAAAAAAAATAAATTTTGCTTTTTAAAATAACGTCGACAAATGGAGAAATACAACTTATGAACACGCAAGAAGCAGGAACAAAGAATTATTTTTCGGGTCCAAGAATTATATCAAGCTCTATTTTAGGCGGCTTAGCTGCAGCAGGAATAGAAAGAGCTTTTCTGCCTGCGGAAGCCAAAGCTGCAATAAAGAACACAAGATTTGGTCAAGATGCTTTTATTAAAAAAACAAAGGCTTGTGCAGAAAAGACCATTCAAAACATAGGTTCATCCAGAATTAACATAGAACAGACAATCGAAAATGCAAAAAATATGTATCCAAATTTTGTAAAGACAGCAAAAGCCGCAAATAAACAATTTGCTAAAACATTCATTGGTATTGCAGGAACAATTGCTTGCGCAAAATTAATTAGTTCCTTAATCTTAAAATCTAGAGAATCAAAAGAATAATATTTAATTTGCAAATATATATAGTTTATTGTCTAATAATGGTATGAATATCACAGTCAATAAATCAAATGGGCTAAAAGGAAATATTGAAATTCCTGCTGATAAATCAATTACACATAGGGCATTTATGTTTGCAGCACTTACTAAAGGAAAAGTTAAAGTTTCTAACTTTTCAAAGGGTGCTGACTGTATGTCCACATTAAAGATAATTCAAAATCTTGGCTGCGATATAGAATATCTTAACGAAAAAGAACTAATCATTAATGCAAAAAATGCTATAAATAAACCTCAAAGCCCTCTTGATTGCGGCAATTCAGGGACAACAACAAGGCTTATGACAGGAATATTAGCGGGTCAAAACTTTAATTGCAAGCTATTTGGTGATCAAAGCCTTTCTAAAAGACCAATGAAAAGAGTTATTACCCCATTAGAACTTATGGGGGCAAAATTCATACACAATGACTATAAATTGCCTATAGAAATTATTGGAACAAAACTAAATGGGATTGATTATAATTCTCCATTAGCTTCAGCTCAAGTAAAATCTTGCCTATTGCTGGCAGGTCTTAATGCAGAAGGTAAAACAACATTCACAGAACCATATAAATCAAGAAATCATACAGAGCTAATGTTTGAATATATGGGAGCAAAAATACAAATTGATGGTAATAAAGTTACAGTTTCAAAATCTCAATTAAAACCTGTTGATATTAATATCTGCGGAGATATATCTTCAGCTGCTTTCTTCATTGTTGCGGCGTTAATCACCCCAAATTCTGACATAATAATAAAAAATGTCGGAATTAATGAAACAAGAAGCGGAATTATTGATGTCCTAAAAGCAATGAATGGCAGCATCGAAATTTTGGATAAAAGAATAATATCAAACGAAGAAATTGCAGATATTAGAGTAAAATACTCAGAACTTAGAGGAACAACAATAGAAGGAGCCATAATTCCAAGATTAATAGATGAAATACCAATCCTCGCAGTTGCAGCAACACAAGCAAAAGGAACCACAATAATAAAAGATGCGCAAGATTTAAGAAATAAAGAAGCTGATAGAATTACAGCAGTAAAAACAGAACTAAGAAAAATTGGAGCAAATATTGAAGAAACTCCTGACGGATTAGTTATAAAAGGTAAAACAGACCTTGCAGGTAATTGCGAAATAGAATGTTATCACGATCATAGAATTGCAATGAGTGCATATGTTGCAGGTTTGATATGCAAAAAACCCATCAAAATTAATGAATTTCAATGGGTTGATATTTCTTTTCCTGAATTTTTAAGTTTAATGAATAAAATATCTACTTATTAGGATATATTACGTGTGAATCACCATTTTTACCGACTTTAAATGAAATATAAATCCTTTCCCCTTTATAATCATCAGGCGGAATATTAAAGCTTATAATTTTTGATAATGCAACTAATACAGAATTATCCAAACTCTCATTATGAGTAGTTGCAATAATCCTCTTCGTAACAACTGTACCTTCTTTATCAATTGTAAACTCAACTTTTGCCTCACCTTGACCTTGGATAATTGATCTATCCCATTTTCTGTCAAATTCTCCGCCAATTTCAATTAAATACTCTCTTAAAGTTGGAGAAATATATTTAAATCTTAAATTTAATAAAGGCAGATTAGCTAATGGATCTTTAGCTTTTCGATATGTAGATACAACTGTATTGTCCCAAAAAGTATCAACACTCGGAATTTTAACTTGTTCAATTGCTACTTTTTGCTTCACTTTTTCCATTTTTTTCTTCTTATGCGGAGGTGCTGCAAAAATAATTAGTATACAAAGTAGTAATGCGCAACAAATTACAACTAAAGATTTTTTTTTATCAATTTCTTCAATTCTAAGTTCTTCAGCTTCTTCAGGTGTTAACTTTTTCTTTGGTTTTGGTGCAGGAGCTACCGGTTCCGGTTCGTAGTACTGTTCTTCATAAAATTCTTCAAAGGTATCATTTCCACATTCACAAAAATCCGGACATTCAGCATATTCTGTATAACACTCTGTACATCTATACATTATAATCATTTCCTTTTAATTAATAATCTTTATCTACTTTTTCTAATAATTCTTCTCTAATTATTATTTCAAACTTAGTATTACCAAGCATTGTAGTTTCCATAATAAGAATTGCCGTAGGTAATAAAGCGGCAATAAAGCTTAAGACCATACCCATTACGTCACCACCCATAACACCGATAAAGTATGAAACGTTCATTGTTATTTCGATAAATACAACTGCCAATGCAATTAAAAAGAATTTTTTAGCTTCTTTCTTAAGATTCTTACTACTTTCGACACCATGCAATACAACACCATGGACATTGTAATCACTAAAACCATCCTGTTTTATTACATTTGAAGCCAAAACCCTTTTTGTAGTTGCAAATGATGTTGCAAAACAATGGAAAGCAAATACAATCATAAATACAGCAAGAGCCAAAAAGATTGGTGAAAATTTAAAACCTTCAGCAAGTCTTATCCACCCTGCTGCTTCAGGAAAGCATTCTGCTAATGTCTGGGAAACACCATAAGCCAAGAACGGTGCAGTTATAAAACCAACAACATATTCAATTCCAGCTTTTATTTCAAGGTTAAATATTTTATTATTAATATCTTTTAGCTTCTTCCTTGAAATATTATTTACAAATAATGTTATCCACTGTTGATAGTCCTTAACAACCGCTTGAAAATCTTCTCTGCTTTCATAGCCATCGAGTTCTTCTCCTGTTTCAGCTATAGTATTTTGTGTTATTGCTGCAAATACAGATAAGAATATACACAAGAATGAACAACCTATAAGCATTTGTGGAATTAGAAGCGGAAGAGAATATGTATGAAGAGATAATTCAACTAAACTAAACAGCATAACAGCAGCAAATATTCCAGCGCCCGATAATAAGCATAAACTTTGTATTGCTTTTGAAGATGGTGATACTTTTGCCTTGCCTTTATGCTGTAATGTTAAGAACTGTCCTAATTTTAGAATTAAGGATACAACAATGAAAGCAATCGCAGCCAGGAACAAAATTCTATTCTGCAGTTGACCATTGAGTGAATCCAAACGAATAATATCTTTTAAGATAAAAGCCATTGCAAAAGGAACAAATATTATAAAAAAGTTCAAAAATGCTAGAATTATTTCATTTTGAGCTAACTTTCCTCTTAAATAGTTTGCTTTATATGCTATTTCTTTTGTTACTAGCGCTCTTCTTCTTTCTATATCTGCTTTTCTTCTGTCAATTTTGATTTTTGTCTGAGCACCAACACCTTTACCATAAAGAGTCTCAATATCCTGTTCATTAAGTTCCTCATCCTCAATCATTGTAATTGTTTTTTTATTTTCAGCTTGTTTAATTCTTTCAGCATTCTTTCTGTTAGCAAGCTCTAATGATCCGGGAACTATCTTCGGATTAGTACCGGCAGCAGTAATTTTAATACTAATATATTCATCAGTATCAGCAATCATTAATTTACATAATGAGCCTATTTCAATAGAAGACCCTATTGGCTGTCCTCTAAATAAAACCTTATTGCTTTTAAAATTATTAACTATTTGCCATCTGCCATTTTCTAATTTTTGAAGAGATATTATCAAATCAAAATCAAGATTCAATTTAAAATGACAATTCGGAGCCGTACCTATATTAATTACATTAGAATCGTTAAATACCTTCTCATTATTTTTAGATGTTATCGTAACTTTCATTCTAATCCTCTATCTTCCTACTGCTTCTAATATTTTTCTAACAGCCTGATCAACATTTTCTTCTGATGCAATTATCAGATTCTTCTCTTTTATTACAGGCAATAATGTATGTCTTACATCATCCAACTTCTGAGGATGAGCATATAAAAAAGCTAAAGTTAAATCAGGGATATAATCCAAAGTTTTCTTTATATTTTTTGGTAATGTATTCCAATTAATTTGTTTTGTTATATCGCCTTCATTTTCCAAATCTCCAAGCACAACAATCACAGGTTTATAACCATCTTGTTTGTACCTTAAAGCATCACCCACTGCTTTTTTAAGCGCTAAACCATATGCGGTACCAAAAGATTTTTCATCAAAAGCACCACGTTTCTTCATTGATTCTCTCATTGCAACCAACTTATGAGGATTACCGTTATAAACACTGTATGTATCTTCCGTTACAACATAAATCAATGCATGATCTTCAGAATCTAATC
>CALUUJ010000032.1 GCA_944323935.1 Candidatus Gastranaerophilales bacterium
ATAAAAAAAAGCCGTCCAACTAAGGCGGCTACTAGACTTTGGGGAGGGAGGTTTTATGGGGCTATTGCCCTTGACATTATAGTGTGTCGTCATTTTTTATCTAAACTTTAGTTTTTTATTTAATAAATTCTCCCAAAAAGTAAAGATGTACGTTATGACTGAATTTGAATGCTTCATATAACTTAACAAAAGGATTTTCTATATTATGATAGAATGCATTTATGAGAAAAATTATTTATAATTATTATTTTTTATGTTTATTCTTTATAGTTTCAGTATTTCTGTTTATTCTTTTTAATACTGTAATTTTTTCTGCTGTAGATATGGATTATTGGGCAAGATTGCTTCAAGGCAATGCTTTTTTTCAATTGGGAACTATTTTAAAAACTGATATTTTTTCTTATACGCCTACACATAAATGGCTTGATCATGAGTGGGGCGCTAGTATTATTTTCTCTTTAATACAAAACATATTCGGTTATATTGGAGTTTTATTTTTTAAAACAATTTTAGTATTTTTTATTTTTTTCTTTCTGTATAAAACAATAAGGTTGTACAAAAAAGAAAATAATTTTTTATTTAATCTTTTATATTTTCTTCTTATCGTGCTTGCAATGCCGACTATTACTCAATCTTGGATAAGATGTCATCTTTTTACTTTCTTATTTTTTTCTGTTTCAATTTTTATTTTAGAAAGAGTAAGATTATCTAAAAATTATAAGTTATTATATATGCTCCCTGTTATTATGCTGTTTTGGGTAAATATACATGGCGGGTGTGTTTCTTTATTGGGGTTATTATTTATCTATTTTATTGGTGAACTTTTAAATAAAAAAGAAAATAAGCACTTTTTGTATGTATTATTGCTTTCATTTTTTGTAATGTTTATAAATCCTTATGGAGTTGATTATGTAAAATTTATTTTCATGGCAACAACAATGGAACGTCCGTTTGTTACTGAATGGATTAGCCCGTTTGCTCATCCGAATAAGCTGTTCCTGATTGAATTTAAAGTATTATATTTAATTAATCTATTATTATTAATTTGTTCTATTAAGAAGTTCAAACTTGATTATACAAAATATATATTACTCATTGTTTGTGCATATTTGTCTTTTAAATATATAAAAAATACACCATTTTTTATTATTACTTCTGCTGTATTTTTATATGATGAATTACTTAATGTTCTTGAATTCATAATAAAAAAAATAAAAATTAATTTGGATCCTAGAAATGTATTTGTTTTACTAAGTTGTATAGTAATTATATTTTCTCTGTGCAATCTTATTTTAAACATAAATTATTTATACTATCCGAATTTGTCTATGCAGCCTGTTGATGTTGTTAATTTTATTAGTAAGAAAGACTTAAAAGGTAATATTTTAGCACCTTTTGATATGGGAAGCTATATTATCTATAAGTTATTCCCTAATAATCTTATATATATGGATGGACGTTATGAAGAAGTTTATTATAATGAAACTAAAAATTTATTGGATAATTTCTATAATGTAAAAGAAAATTGGGATGAAATTTTAAGACAGAATTATAAACATGATTATATAATTGTTCCAACTAATGCATTAGTCAATGATTATCTGGTCAAACGTAATGACTATAAGAGAATATATTCAGATTCATATAATATACTTTATATAAATAAAAGTTTAAAATATGAAGAAAAAGAAGTACATTATGAAAGTACGTTTGGTTATACATCTAATCCATTTAAAACAAGTGTAAAGTTTATAGGGTATAAAAATAAAATTCAGAAAGATAAATAACTTTGTAGTAAAATTGTTATATGGAAGTAAATTTAAAAAGGCCGGAGCTATTATTACCGGCGGGAAGTAAAGAAAAACTAGATTATGCTATTCATTATGGTGCAGATGCAGTATATTTAGGAATGGTTGACTTTAGTTTGAGAGCAATGCGTAAAGGTGAATTAATTACACTTTCTAATTTGAAAGAGTGTATTGATTTAGCTCATTCTTTTGGAAAAAAGGTATATCTTACTTTAAATATTTTTGCATATAGTGATGATATTGAAAGAATGATAGAATGTGCCGATAAAATAAATGAAGCAAAGCCTGATGCAATATTATTTTCTGATTTTGGTGTTTATAATGTAATTCGAAAATATATGAGTGAAATTCCGCTTCACGTAAGCACTCAAACAAATATTTTAAACTATGAAGCAGTAAAGTTTTGGCAAGATATGGGAGCAGAAAGGGTTGTTCTATCAAGAGATTTATCATTAAAACAGATAGAAGAAATAAAAAACAAGGTTCCTGATATGGAATTAGAAGTTTTTGTCCACGGAGCACAATGTGTTTCTTTTTCAGGTCGTTGTTTAATTAGTGATTATATGACGAAAGGTGAAAGAAAAGCTAACCACGGTAATTGTTCTCAATCTTGCAGATGGAGTTATAAACTTGTTGAAGAAACTCGTGAAGGAGAGTATTTTGATATACAAGAAAACGGACGTGGCACTCATATTCTAAGTCCAAAAGATTTGGCCTTAATTAATTATCTTCCTCAACTTATTAATATTGGTGTTGATTCATTTAAAATAGAGGGCAGAACAAAAAGCTTGTATTATGTTTCAGCTGTAGCAAAAGCCTACAGAAAGGCAATTGATGACTACCTAAATACCGGTAAAATTGATGAAGAAGCTAATTATAATGAAATTGTAAAAATAGGGAACAGAGGTTATACTACAGGCTTCTATCTTCATAAACCTGATAGCGAAGGTTACAGTTATGATATTTCTAAAGGACTCGCAGGGGCTGATTGCTTATGTGTATTCTTGGAAAAAGAAGGTAATAAATATAAAGTTTTAACAAAAAATAAATTTCTATTAAATGATGAAATAGAAATAATTACACCTGATGAGTGTTTTAGAACAAAAGTTGTAAAAATATTAGATGAAAAGTTAAAGGAAGAAAAAGAACTTTCCAACACTAATGATGTTTCTTGGTTGGAATTTTCTATAGAGCCGAAATCACATGAATATGCACTGGCAAGAACTATTGGAGTAAAGAATTTAAGATGATTTTAAAACCTGATTATAATTTAGTTTCTTTATTTGATATTGATTTTAAAGAAATGAAATCAAAAGGAATAAATGCTGTATTATTTGATTTAGATAGTACCGTAATGCCATCAAAATCCGGTGAATATCCTCAAAAAGTTAAGGAACTATTGGATTCATTAAAACAAAATTTTGTTGTTGCAATTATAAGTAATAACAAAAATAAAGAATATGTTGAAAAAGTGCAATCGATGTCAGATTTTCCTGTTATTGGTAATGCAAATAAACCATCACCAAAAATAATGAGAGAGTTTTTGAAATCTGTTAATATAAATCCCTCAGAAACAGTAGTAGTTGGAGATAGACCTTTAACAGATATACTTGCAGGTCAATTGTTAGGGGCGAGAACTGTATTAGTTGACTCAATTACAAAAGATACGGAAAATAAATTAACAAGATTTGTAAGAAAACTTGAGCGTATTGTTATTAGAAAATAATTATAATTTTTAATAGGAGTTTTTTATGAATGCTATTTTTGTTTTTCCACCGATATGGACAAAAAAGTCTCCTTCTACAGGAATAACTTCTATTTCCGGTTATCTTAAAAATTTTGATTATAATACTAAGATTTTTGATTTAAATATTGATTTTTATAATGAATTTTTTAGTGATGAGAACTTTAATGAAGCGCATCGGATTATTTCTGCTCTTATAAGTAAAGAGGATTTAAGTGAAAAAGAAAAAAAAATAATAAGTATATTTAAAGAGCACGAAGAAGAATATAATAAAGCAAAAGATAAAGTTGATTTATCTGTTAAACAAGTCAAATCAAAAGCATATTATGATTGTGAACAATATAGAACAGCATCGAAAATTATCGAAATAGCATCTGAGTTAATTTCTTTAACTTTTTATCCGTATATTATTAAAGAGGAAAGAATTGAGAATGTAGAAAGAAAATTATGTTTTGAAGATTATAAAGCAGAATCATCAAAATATACAAATGTTTTTTCTTCTTTTATGAAAAGAAAGGCAATGGAAATTGCAAAGGAAAGACCTGCTTGTGTTGGTATATCAATAAATTTTGAAGGACAAATGCTTGCGGGACTTACACTTTCTTATATATTAAAAAAAGAATATAATATAAAAACTGTTCTTGGCGGAACACATATAACACGTTCAATGGAAAATATTCTTCGTGATTTTGACTTTTTTGATGATTTTGCAGATTTTGTAATGATAGGAGACGGTGAAATTCCAACACTAAGACTCTTGCAATATCTTGATGGTAAAACTGATATAAATAATGTCCCAAGTATAATTTATAAGAAGGATAATAATATAATTCAAAATAAGCTTTTGGATGAACAAATTTCTATAAGTTTTGTACAGGATTTTGAATATACTAAGCATAAAGAATATTTTTTGCCGGAAAAAGTTTTTCCTATTAATATATCCAAAGGTTGTTATTGGGGTAAATGTACATTCTGTGATTTTGGACTTCAATATACAAATAAAAAGCTTGATAAAGTAATAAGTGAAATAAAGTATATGAAAAAAAATTACGGTGCTAAATATTTTTACCTGACGGATTCTGCTTTGGCACCTAAAACAGCAAAAGAGTTTGCCGATTTATTAATAAAAGAAAAATTAGATATTAGATGGACAACATTCTTACGTTTTGAAAAAGTTTATGATAGAAAATTTTTATCTCATTTATATGATTCTGGCTTAAGATGCGTATCTTGGGGCTTGGAATCAGGGTCGCAAAAGGTTCTTAACCTAATGAATAAAGGTACAAATATTGATGTTATTAAACGAATTTTGAAAGATTCTTCTATGCTTGGTATTGCAAATAGACTTACTGTAATATATTTATTCCCCGGAGAAACTTTTGCAGATTTCTGCGATACGGTAAATTTCATAAAAGAAAATCAAAAAAATATATTCCAAGTTACTTTTTATAGTTATTTATTGAAAAGATATTCCTATATATACAATCATATGGACGAATTTGGAATAAAACTTACTACTTCTGATATAAAGTCTGAATATAAACCTGAAGAGTTTGGTTTTAAATATGATATGAAGGAATATAATAAAAAGCTACAAGAAATAGCTCCTTTGATTGAGAATATATATAAGAATCCTGATGAAACATTATTATATTTTTCCAATATTGAAAAATAATTATATGAATTCTGATATTATGCTCCAATTTTACTTAAAGGGTAATTAAAAATATTTCCTGATATATTAAACTCTAGTTTTGTAAAGGAGTGTATTATGCTGCAAGAATTAAATACAGAAAATTTTGAAGCAAGTATAAAAGATGGAATAAAAATAGTTGTTTTTACTGCTTCTTGGTGCGGATATTGTCAAATGCAAAAACCTATTTTAAAAGAAATTGCGGAGCAAAATATTTGGATTGGAGAGGTTGATTCTGATAAAAATCAGGATTTGGCGCATAAATATGATATTGGAGCTTTTCCTACTTTTGTTCTTTTTAAAGATGGTGATGTATTAGCTAAGTTCTCAGGTTATAAATCAAAATATGATTTATTAAACATTCTATTGGATTATTTAAAATAAAAAAAATCCAAATTTGAGAATTTGGATAAACAAAAAGGAAATTAATAATTTAATTACGATAACCGATACCGGCTCTATATCCTGATAAAGTGTACATTATTGGTAGTGCCGGTTCTATCCATTTTAAGCCTGAAAGGAGTGAAACGGTTGCAATATCATCTGTATGTAATCCTATATCAAGAACTTCGGGTTTTCTTTCTCTGCATTTATGGTTGTGTTTACATTTATTTTTTTCTATATATTCATTTGAACTTTTGCCAATAAAATTTATGTCTAATATGTCATCGTTGTTTTTATGCTTTTTATCTTTATAACAAATAGGGTCAATAAATTT
>CALUUJ010000033.1 GCA_944323935.1 Candidatus Gastranaerophilales bacterium
ATTGCACTTTTCTTCATCAACATTAATGCTTCATATAAGCTTCCCGGAAGAGTTTCTATTTTTGCACGTTTACGTTCTTTATCATCCATTTTGAAAATATTTTTATCTATATCTAATGGTGGTTTTGTTTTCTTCTCAACACCATCTAAGATTGCTTCTAATATTACTGCTAAAGCTAAATATGGGTTGCAAGAAGGGTCTGGTGATCTTAACTCAACTCTTGTTGCGTTTCCTCTTTTAGCAGGAACTCTTATTAAAGCAGAACGGTTTGCTAATGACCATGCTAAATATACAGGAGCTTCAAACCCTGGAACTATTCTTTTATAACTATTAACTGTCGGATTTGTTACAGCAGTGAAACTCTTTACATGATCTAATAGTCCACCTATAGCATAAAGTGCTGTTTCAGATAATTGATGTGCGCGCTTTGCATCATAGAATGTATTTTTTCCATTTTTAAATAATGATAAGTTGCAATGCATACCGGAACCGTTTATTCCATATATTGGTTTTGGCATAAATGTAGCATGTACGCCCATTTTATTTGCAACAGCTTTTACTGCATATCTGAATGTAATTATATTATCTGCACTTGTTAGCGCATCTTCATATTTAAAGTCAATTTCATGTTGACCTTCTGATACTTCGTGGTGGCTTGCTTCAACTTCAAAGCCCATTGCTGTTATTGTTCTTACAATTTCTTTTCTTATATTTTCACCCATATCATCAGGTGCTGTATCATAATAGCCGGCTCTATCATGAGTATTTGTTGTAGGAAATCCGTTTTCATCTCGTTTAAATAAGAAAAATTCAGCTTCAGGTCCTACATTCATTTCATAACCCATATTTTTTGCACGTTTTAGAACTCTTTTTAAATTTGAACGAGGGCAGCCTTCAAATGGTGTTCCATCCGGATTGTGAATATCACAAATCAATCTTGCTACATTTGTTCCTGCCGCCTTATCTTCTCTGAATGGAAGCAATGTAAATGTTGCTAAATCAGGATAAAAGTACATATCTGAAGTTTCAATATTTCTGAAACCTTTTATTGAAGACCCATCCAGCATACATTCATTATTTAATATTTTATCCAGCTGTGAGCTCGGTAATGACATATTTTTTACTTGTCCGTTAATATCACAGAATTGTAACTTGATAAACTCAACCTTTTTTTCTTTTACAATTTGCCTGATTTCTTCAGCTGTGTACTGTTTTCTTCCTGCCATAAAAATTTTACCTTTCTTTTTCAAAAACTTTTAATGTTTTTATTATAATACTCATTGAAAAAATTACAAGCAAAAAATCACGCTTTAACAAAAAATGCACAAAAAAATTAACAAAAATGTCATTTTTTTAGTGCAAGTCTTCTTAAAAATGATGTTTTTTTGCTTAAAACACTCTTTTTAACAAGAATTGCAATTTTTATATTTTTTGACTATTTTTTTTGATTGCAGATAATTAAATTATGAATAGAATAGTTTTAGCTCAAATAGATACAATAGCAGGAAACATTAAACATAATGCAGAAAAAATTATTAACTGCATTAATAAAGCAAAAGAAAATAATGCGGACTTAATTATATTTCCCGAGCTTGTTCTTGTTGGATATCCTTTTGGTGATATTATTATGAGACATAAATCAGTTATTGATAAACAACTATCTGCATTGGAAGAAATAGCATCAAATACACAAAATATTACTGCACTTGTAGGTTTTGCTGAACCAACTAATGCTTCTGATAAAAAACCATTTTACAATTCTGTTGCCGTAATTCAAAACGGAAAAATAATTAATATTGTAAGAAAAAGATTACTTCCGAACTATGGAGAATTTAACGACTACCGATATTTTGAACCATCAAAAGAAGTTTCTGAATTACTTGAAATAAATGGCGAAAAATACGGAATCTTAATCTGTGAAGACAGTTTTAACGATAAATCTTTCTTTAAAGATGAATGTATTTATAATGTTGATCCGGTTGCTGAACTTATGAAGAAAAATCCGTCAACATTAATAAATTGTTCCTGCTCTCCATCAAGAACAGGAAAAGAATTTATGAAAAATTCTCTTTTTTCATCGATTGCAAAGAAATATCAGGTTAATTATATTTATGTTAATAAAGCAGGTTATGCCGATAATTTAAGCTTTGACGGGACATCAAGAATATATAACAAAAATGGTGAATTGACACTTAGAGCAAAATCTTTTGAAGAGGATTTTATTATAACTGATGATTTAACCGGTAAAATTAATAACCTTCCTATTGGGATGGATAAACAAATTTCGCAAGATAAATTTGAGCTTGATTATACAAATGATTTAGATAGGACATATAAAAGTATTGTTTTTGGTATTAAAGAATATTTTAAGAAAAACGGATTTAAAAAAGCTGTTTTAGGTCTATCAGGTGGACTCGATTCAACTATTAGCTGTGTGCTTCTTGTTGATGCTTTAGGAAAAGAAAATGTATTTGGCGTTTCTATGCCAAGCAGAATTACTTCTCAAGCAAGCAAAAATGATGCAAAAATTCTTGCCGAAAATCTTGGTATTAATTTTATAGAAATTCCTTTAGCTGAAAGTATCGATGCTACCAAAAGTATGCTCAATTATGCTTTTGATAATATAAATACTGATAAGTATGAAAAATCCACAACAATCGAAAATCTTCAAGCAAGAACAAGGGCAACTCTATTATGGAGCATAGCAAACGAACATAAAAATATGCTTCCTATTGCAACAAGCGATAAATCAGAAGCATACATAGGTTATGCTACTGTAAATGGTGATATGTCAGGCGGATTTGCTCCGATTGCAGATGTGACTAAAACTAAGTTGTTTGCATTGGGTGATTTTTTAAATAAAAACAGAACACAAAAAAATGCAATTCCTCAAGCAATATTAGAAAAACCACCTGGAGCTGAACTAAAAATTAATCCAAAAACGGGAAAAACTGTTTGTGCTGAAGAAGATAATATGCCGTATCCTTTCTTAGATGAAATTATCTGGTATGTTGAAAATCATGGCTACGGATATGATGATTTAATTAAACACAAATTTTATTATGAAAAAAATAATCCTGTATCACTTGAACAAAAAAAAGAATGGATTAATAAGTTCTTTTGGAAACAGCACTGTGCTGTGTTTAAATGGCATATAATTCCTCCATCTGTTGTTATTGATATGCATTCAATAAACTCTGTTGAATATCGTCAGCCAATTATTTCAAAAATTTAATTAATATTTATAACTTTTATAAAAACTCCCCGCTCTAAAAGTGGGGAGTTTTGTCTTATATTTATTTTGATATAATCTTATCTTCTTCAGTTTGTATAGTTTCTTGGATTTTTATTGCAACTTCTTTTCTGCTATTCTTATAACCATACATAAAATATATTACTATTCCTATTATAAGCCATAATGGAAATAAGAATGCGGATGTTTTAACTTCTCGTAAAGCAACAAACATTAATCCGGAACAGAATACAGCTCCTATTATTGGAAACCAAGGGCAACAAGGCACTTTAAATGGTCTTTTTCTATCAGGTTCAGTCTTTCTTAAAATTAAAATACCTATACAAACAATTACAAATGAAGTAAATGTACCAAAAATAGCAAGTTCTGCAGCCACCTGCATATTAATAAACAATGAACCTATCAACATTAAAATTGTAGATAAAATTGTTATAACCCAAGGTGTTTGGAATTTTGGATGGACTTCTTTCATTACAGATGGAAGCAAACCATCACGAGCCATTGCCAGTAGTATTCTTGTTGTACCAAATTGAAGCACTAAAAGAACAGACGTCAAACCAGCCAAAGCACCAATTGCAATAGCTCCTGCAAACCAATCTTGACCAACAAAGCTCATTGCTGCAGCAATTGGTGCTTTTAAGTCTATTTGACTCATTGGAATCATTCCAGTCAAGACAAAAGTAACAAAACAATATATCAAAGAACATATTACTAAGGAACCAATTAAGCCTATGGGTAAATTCTTTTGCGGATTTTTTGTTTCTTCAGCAGCAGTAGAAATTGCATCAAAACCAATATATGCATAAAACATTGCAAATGCACCCATTAAAATACCTTTTATCCCTGTTGGACAAAAGGGAGTCCAATTTTCCGGTTTTACATAAAAAGCACCAACACATACGAATAATGCAATAACTATTATTTTTACAAGAACCATTATTTTAGCAAAATTTGCTGATTCTTTTATTCCCTTTAATAATACAAATGAGATTATCATAATAATTATCATTGCAGGTAGATTCATACATATTGGAATACCTAATAAGTGAGGAATACTTTCACCGCTGGCTAACGCTGTCTGATAATCATTGACTAGCCATACAGGAGGATTTTTCATCACTTCCGGTAGAAAAGGGAAACCTTCAAAAAATTTAATCAAATATCCTGACCAACTTGCAGCAACCGCAATTGTACCAATTGCATATTCAAGCATTAAAACCCAGCCCATCATCCAAGCTGCAAACTCTCCCATTGTAGCATATGTATATATATATGCACTTCCGGAAACAGGTATCATTGAAGCAAATTCAGCATAACATAGTGCAGGGAAAATACACGCTAATGCCACTAAAAATATCGATATTACCAGCGCGGGTCCGGCACCAATTCTTTCTGTTGTGCCTATTACGGCAGAACCTATCATTACAAATATTCCTGCACCTATAATTGCACTTATTCCTAATATAATCAAATCAAATGCATTTAATGTTTTCTTCAATCCACCGGCAGCCGATTGTTCCAGAAATTCATCAGGATTTTTCTTCCTTAGAAGATTTGACACAAAATTTTTTAGTAAATCTTTTTTGGTGGTTTGCATTTGTTATTTCCTTTTCATTTTTTATTGTCGTAGAGGGAATTGTTATATCATTCCATGTATTCTATTTTCTATGCATTGCAATGTTGCTTTTTCAACAATGGGAATCCTAATTCTTCTCTTTGTTCCACATACAATTTAGCAACCATTGCCGCCATTCTTCTTACTCTGTTTATATAGTTTATTCTCTCATCTCTGCTTATTACACCTCTTGCATCAAGCAGATTGAATGTGTGAGAACATTTCAAAACATAATCATATGCAGGAAGTACTATTTTAGCTTCTACGCAAGATTCAACTTCAGCTTGGAATAAATCAAACATTTTAAACAATCTTTCTGCATTTGAGTACTCGAAATTGTATTTTGATTGTTCTATTTCATTTTGAAGATATATTTCACCGTATTTTAATTCTTTATTCCACATAACATCATAAACAGAATCAACATTTTGCAAATACATTGCAATACGTTCAAGTCCATATGTAATTTCAAGTGCTACAGGTTTTATTTCTAAACCGCCAACTTGCTGAAAATATGTAAACTGGGTAATTTCCATGCCATCAAGCCAAACTTCCCAACCTACACCTGCTGCGCCTAAAGTCGGTGACTCCCAATTATCTTCAACAAATCTTACATCATGCTTTGATAAGTCAATTCCCATAGCTTCTAAACTTTTTAAATATAATTCTTGCGAATCTTTGGGTGACGGTTTTAAAATTACTTGATATTGAAAATAATGACCTAATCTGTTTGGATTTTCTCCATATCTTGCATCGGTTGGTCTTCTGCAAGGTTCTACCATTGCTGTATTCCAAGGCTCAGGTCCCAATGATCTCAAAAAAGTTGCAGGATTCATTGTGCTTGCACCCTTTTCTATATCATATGGTTGTTGGATTATACATCCATAATCAGACCAAAATTTTGACAAATTTAATATTAATTCTTGAAATGTTAAACCCACGATTAATAGTCCTCTTTTCTTTGACATCTTAGCTTTAATATTGTATACCAACCAAAAAAAAATTTAAAGAAAATTATTGTATTTTATACACTTCTT
>CALUUJ010000034.1 GCA_944323935.1 Candidatus Gastranaerophilales bacterium
AAGAAACAAAAAATGATAGATCTGTTAGAAGAAACAGGCTTGACAGATGCAGATGAAATAATAGTCCATTGTATGGCAATAAGGGATAATACAGACGTTGCAACAATAAAAGAACGATATGGTTTTGACTGGTAGCTTTTGTTGATTATTTATTGTTGATTTGAATCTTAATTTAAAAATTTTTGCATTAAAAGTAATTCTTTAAAAAAGATATAAAATGTCATTATAACGTAAAATAAAAAGTGAATTCTCTTTCTTAATGAACTTTTGTATTTAAAAACAAGCAATATAATGTAATATTGTACAAATAATACATTATATTGCTAAATGTGTTTAAAATGTTGGTGGATAATTTATGGCTGCTAAAAAGAAACAGACTAAAAAATTTGAATATTCAAAAAATGAATCTTTTGAAAATTTAGAAGCAGTACAACAAATGGCTCTAAATAGAAAAGGAAAAGATGATGAAGTCAGTCCTGATATTTCTATATTTTTAAAGGCTGAAGAGTTAAAAGGTAAATTATGCGGTTTGTATTCCGAAAAGGAAAAAACTTCTACAAATGTCAATATAATGGGCAAAGTTATGATTGACGGGAAAGCATTAGAAATAAAAGTTGGAGAAGATTGCGCTCAGGAAGAAGAAAATGATTGAATTACCCGAAATTTTAAATATCCCTGAAAAACTTATACCTATAATAACTAATATTAATAACTATAATTATTTTTTAATCGAAGGAGGAAGGGGTGGTGGCAAGTCCCAAAGTATAGCAAGAATTATCCTCTGGTTAGCTGAACAACGGAACGTCAGGGTTTGTTGCGGGAGAGAAACACAGGCTACAATTTCTGATAGTGTTTATAAAATATTTAACGATTTAATAAGTGATTATAATTTAAATTTTACAGTAAAGTCTAATAAAATTGTTCATAATAAAAGTTCATCAAGTATTATTTTTAAGGGATTTAGAGAACAAGGCAGAGTCAATATAAAAGGTCTTGAAGGTGTTGACATCCTTTGGATTGATGAAGCACAAGCTATAACTAAATCAACTCTTGATGTAATAATCCCTACAATAAGAAAAGTTAATTCTATTGTTATTTTTACTATGAACAGACTTGTCCGTAAGGATCCTGTATATTCCGAGTTCGTTTCCAGAGATGATTGTCTTCATATAAAAATTAATTATTACGATAATAAACATTGTCCTAAAAAACTTATAGATGAAGCTAAACGCTGTAAAGAAAGAAATATTCTTGATTATGAATATATTTGGGAAGGAAATCCGTTAGATACTACAAATGACTTTCTTTTTTCTGCAATAAAGCTTGATAAAGCTAAGAATATTGTATTTAAAGATGAAAGTTACAGAAAAATAAAATGTATGTCTGTCGATTTAGCCGGTAATGGCGGTGATTTGTGTGTTGCAAGTCTTATTGAGTCTAAAAGTTCCACTCAGTGGTCTTTGGAAAAACAAGAGTATTGGAATGAACCTGATACTGATATAACTAAAGGAAGAATAATCAATTTATATTCACTTTGGAAACCTGAACTTTTAATTTTAGATGCAGATGGTTTAGGCTATTCTATTTATGTAAGTATTAAGAATGTAATATCTAATACTATAAAATTCAATGGTGCCGCTTCAAGTAACAGACCAAATGCTTTAAACAGAAGAGCAGATGGGTATCTTACTTTAAAAGATTTTATTGATAATGAGTGGTTGAAAATATCTTCAGATTTTACAATATCTCAATTGGAGTATATTAAAAAATCTTATAAGCCGAATGGTCAAATATTTATTCAGTCTAAAAAAGAAATGAAATCAGAACAAGGTGAAAGTCCTGATTTTGCTGATAGTTTGATGATGGGTATTTATGCAATAAATTATTATTCATATTTAATTGATGAAAAAGATGAAACCGTTATCTTAGATTCTAATTTTGATCCATATGGATAAAACGAAAGGATGCTTATGGTTACTTGTGATAACGATGATTTTAACTTTAAAAAAGCAATGGAATATTTGTTTAATGTAGAAGGCGGTTACAGTAATCATAAAAATGACAGGGGCGGAGCTACTAATTTTGGTATTACTCAAAAAACTTATGATTATTATCGAAAGAAAAATAAACTTACTCCGCGTTCTGTCAAACAAATTGAAAAAACAGAAGCTATCAAAATTTATTACGAAGATTATTGGGTAGCGTCAGGTGCAAATAAAATTCAAAATTTTTCTTTGGCTTTAATATTATTTGATTCTTGTGTTAACCATGGGGTTTCTGTAGGTAAGTCTTTATTTTTAAAATCAGCCGGTAATGTTGATTTATTTTTACAACTGAGACGAGAAAAATATAAATCAATAGTTGAAAGAAATCCGACTCAGAAAGTTTTTTATGCCGGTTGGTTAAACCGATTAAAAAAATTAGAAAATTACATAAACTCTGACTGTAATTAATTATCACTGTTTGATTTGTCGTTTGGACATTTGAAGATTTTTATTAAAAACAATTATCTATAAATATATTATTAATCAAAAAATGAAAGGAGAAACTATGTGTTCTACAACAAAAGTGCCAGTTGTTGAAGAAGCTGAAACTATAAAAACTGCTGTTCAAGCAGATGCTTCTACACAAAAAGCAAACGCTGCAAATCGTTCCGGAGTAAGGGGCATTGTATCAGAAAACATAAAAACAACTAACAATGGACTTGAAGATGAAGTACTTGCTTCTAAGAAGAAACTTTTAGGGGAGTAAAATGCAAAACTCAACAAAATATTCAAAGGGCTATTTTGAAGCAAGGAAAGCAGAACTTGATGTTGCATATAATGCATTAAAACCTGATTGGCAGGATTTAGCCGATTATTTTTTACCACGTTCTGTAAGATTTCTTGCACGTAATGTAAATAAACAGCCTGTAAAAAATAAAAAAATAAAAGACTCAACACCATTAGTAGCTGTTCGTAATTTCTCATCAGGAATGATGTCAGGAGCTACGAGTCCAGCGACGAATTGGTTTAAAGTCAGAGTAAGAAATTACGGACAAGACAGAAGCTATGAGGTTAAAAGCTGGTGCAGTGCCGTTGAAAATCTTTTCAGAGATATATTTAATTCCTCAAACTTATATAGAGTGCTTCCTGCGGTATATAAACAAATTGGAGTTTTTGGTATTTCTGTTCTCGGCTTGATGAGTGATGAAAATACAATCTTGAGATGTCAGTTATTACCTATTGGTTCATATAGAATAGCAAAAAACCAAAAAGGTGATGTTGATACTATTTGCCGTGTTTATATGGAAACTGCAAAAAATCTTTATGATAAGTTTGGCGAAGAAAATGTTTCTAAGGAGGTATTAAATGCAATTCATTCAAACAGGCTGGAAGAAATGTTTGAAGTTGTTCACTTTGTTGAACCCAATAAGGATTATATGCCTGAGTCTGTATGGGCTAAAGATAAAGAATTTGTGTCTGTTTATTATGAATCTTCTTCAACAGAAGATAAATTTCTCTCCAAAAGCGGTTTTGATAAATTTCCTTATGCGGTATTTGAATCGGAAGTAAACGGAGAAGATGTTTATCCGTCCGAGTGTCCGGGGATAAATGCTTTGCCTGATGTAAAACAATTAATGAGTATGGTTGTTGATGAGGGTAAAGCTGTAAAGAAAATGATTAGCCCTACTTATAAGGGACCTGCAAGTCTAAAAAATAAAAAAATGATTGATGCACCTGCTGCTTTTATAGAAGAAGATGAAAACGGGAGAGGTTTGACTCCTATATATGAAGTCAATCCGAGGGTTTTGGAGGTTGATTCTATTATTGAAAAACTAAAAGAATCAATTAAAGAAATTTTTTATAATGATTTGTTTGCAATGATTTTAAATACAGCAGAAAGATCAAGAACTGCAACTGAAGTTAATGAACTTAAAGAAGAAAAAATGGTACTTTTATCGCCATTATTACAACAAATACATAATGGTTTAAACCAAATTATGGATTGGGTTTTCTCAGAGTGTATTACTCTTAATATTTTGCCTGAACCTCCTCTTGAAATAATGGGTGAAAATATGGATATAGAGTTTGTATCAACATTGGCTCAAGCACAGAAAGTTTCAAAAATTTCTTCAATGGAACGTTTTACAACATTTACAATAAATCTTGCAAACTCTCTTGACCCTTCATTAAAAAATAAAATAAACGCAAATAAGATGGTTGATGATTATGCTGATTTCGCAAATATTTCTCCTGAACAGATAGTTCCGACAAGAGAAGTAGAAAAACAAAAACAAAAAGAAGATGAAGCTGCAAGCCAAAATCAATTAATCCAGCAGGCGAAAGAAGGCTCTGAAATTATAAAAAATATTGCCGGTGTTGATTCATACGGCAGTGATTTAATGGCTAGACTAGGATTAACATAGAAGGAGATAAAAATGTTAAATGAAGAATTACAAGAAAAACAAAATGTCGGATTAGGCGTTAATGCTTATGAAAATCAACAAAAAGAACATAATAATATTGGATCTAATCCTCAAGATGAAAACGGTTATTTCGGAAAACCTGAAAAATATGATTATTCGGATGTTAAACTTCCTGAAAATTGTTATTACGATGAAGAATTATTAAACGAGTTTAATGAACTTGCAGGAAAGTATAATTTGTCACAAAAAAGCGCAAATGAACTAATGTCGATGGCCGTGAAGCTGACACAGTTAACGGGATCTAATTTCTCTAAAACTATGGCGGAACAACAAAGACAAAAAATTAATAATTTTAAGCGCGCATTATCAATGGATATGGAACTTGGCGGTGCTAATTATGCCAAAACGATGAGAACTGCTAATATTGCTTATACTCAATTTGCAGATGATGAAGTTCAATCTTTACTTGAAGAAACAGGACTAAATTGTCACCCAAAAGTAGTAAAAATGTTCTATAACATTGGGAAAAAAATGCAAAATGACAAGATATATGAAGCAAATTCTCCTGCTGCTCAAAAGGAAAGCAGGGAAGATATATTATTCCCTACAATGTAGTGTAAGAAAAGAAAGGAAATGGTAATGGCAACATTAGGTGCTAGTTATTTGACTTTGGCAGACAGATTAAAAAGAACTGAAAATGGGAAAATTGCTGCCGAAATTATTGAAATGATGTCAGAAACAAATGAATTATTACAAGATGCAAATGCGCTTCAATGTAATGATGGTACAAATCATATTACTACTATCAGAACAGGCTTGCCTTCTGCTGTATTTAGAAATTTATACGGTTTTGTGCCGACTTCTAAATCAACAACAGAACAAGTAAAAGATGTAACAGGGATGCTTGAAACTTATTCGATTGTGGATGTTGATTTGGTTGACAAGTCAGAAAATCCCAAAGCATTCAGATTATCAGAATCTTCTGCGTTCATTGAAGCTATGAATCAAAAATTACAAGAAACTATTTTTTATGGCAGCATTAAAGAAAATGCAGCAGCTTTTGATGGGTTATCAGCAAGATATTCTAAAAAATCTACAGATGCAAAGAAAATAGGTTCAAATATCATTGATGCGGGTGGGAAATCTACTGATAATACATCTGTTTGGTTTGTTACTTGGGGTGATTTACATACTTCTCTTTTATATCCTCAAGGTTCTCAAGCCGGTGTTCAACATAAAGATGACGGAATACTAACTGAAACAAGTTCTACCGGTGGAAAAAGAAAAGTTTATCAAGACCATTTTAAAATGGATGTCGGTTTATCTGTCAGAGATTGGCGTTCTACTTGTCGTATTGCAAATATTAGTATAGCTAATTTGGCTTCTGAGTCTGCAGCTGATTTAGAAGAACTTCTAAATCAGGCATATTACAAAATAAGAAGATTTGCTAAAACAGGTAAGACTTATATTTATTGTAATTCAACAGTTTTAATGTA
>CALUUJ010000035.1 GCA_944323935.1 Candidatus Gastranaerophilales bacterium
GTTCAAATTTGGTGCGTATCTCACTGATAATATACAAATCTCAATCTATCCGCACAGTCCAGAAAAAGTCCGGTTTTCCAGTTTGATTTTTTTTGGAACACTTAATTTTTCCGACCCGAAAATGCACACACAAAGCCAACTTTACCAAAATAATCTATCTAACTGTACAAATCAACCTGGACAAAAAACTACATTTAGGTTAATAGTCAAAAAAATGTAACCTCTAAATAAAAAGAGTATTTCAAAAATTTTGAAATACTCTTAATTTAACTGGTTGCGGGAGCTGGATTTGAACCAACGACCTTCGGGTTATGAGTTGACTATAACACTTTTTGTGTTTTTTTATAATTTCTCGCAATCTCAAATATAATACTAGTTTTCAGAATTTTGCTTTTTGTAATTTTTAATATTTTTTGTTGAATTTTGTTGAATTTTTATAAAAAAGTTGAATTTTTGTTGAATTATTTTTCTTTGAATTCGTCAAGAGGAAGATTGTTGGGTTGAAGAATAAAATCATTTTCTAAAATCAAATCTTATTGTTACTAGAATTGTTTTTTTATTTTTTGTCTTTCTAGATATTTTCTATATGCTCTTGGTTGCAATAGTTCTGGTACATACAAATTTGCAAATACAGTTTTTTAAGTTCTTGAATCAATTCCCTATCTTCTGCAGTTATATCTATATCATTATTATCTGTCATAATTATCCCTTTTTTATAATATAAATAATACAAGCACACTGTTTCAATAACAGGCATATCATTTGTTTTGACAGCTTTCTGTTAATATTTGTAAACAATGCAAAACCTTATATAATCATGGTTTTCCTATTTTTATACATTAAATACATGAATTACATTGAAGAAGAAAATCATTCTTGTTATAATTATAATATTAGTGCAGACCAAGCCTCTTTACAATGCTCAAATGGGTCTGCCTTTCTTATATATTGGAGAATATTTTGGAATTTAATAAGCAAGCATTTACAGCTGAAGAACAATTAAATTTACTTATAAAACGAGGATTAAACGTTAAAGATTTTAATTCTGCAGTTAGTATTCTTAAAAGAATAGGATATTATCGATTATCTTCATATATGAGAAGTTTTCAATATGGAGATGAACATAATTTCCGTGAAGGAACAGAATTTGCTGACCTAATTAATCTATATAACTTTGATAATGAATTAAGACATATAACATTTAAAGCAATTGAAAAAATTGAGATAGCATATAGAGCTGCCATTTCAAATGTTATGTGTAAAAAGTATGGTTCACATTGGTTTCTTGATAAGAACACATTTCAAAAAGAAGAAAATCTTGAAATTTGTAAAAGTATAATTTTAAAAGAAATAAAAAAAACCGACAAAGAGTACGCAGAAACTTTTATTGCAAAGTATAAAGAAAAATATACAGAGCCAGAATTACCTCCATTTTGGATGATTGGAGAAACTTTAACTATTGGCTCTTTAAATAAAATATTTCAACTCATTAATTGGAATGATAAAAGAGAGATTATTTCTTATTTAGGCTTTAAGGATGACATAAAGAAAATAAGTTCTTCTAACTGGTTATTTTCTATTAGTGTAATGAGAAACATTTGTGCTCACTATTCTAGACTTTATAATAGAGTCTTTAGAATTGCACCTGCTGTTCTTGAAAAAATTGTAGAATTTAATGAGGTACCAAACAATAAATATTATTTTGGTGCAATGATAATAAATTATTACTTACAAACTATTTCTTCTGATTATTCTTTAGAAAAAGACTTAAATGATTTATTTACTAAATATCCTAATATAAGCACAACAAAAATGGGATTCCCTGTTAACTGGAAAAAATTTAGTATTACAAGAAGAGATAAACAAAAAATATTTTCAAAAGGATAGACACCCCTATAAAAGAGGTGTCTAGTTTGGTAGGCTATATAAGTGCCATTTATATAGCCTATTTTTCCTTCGGTGGTTTAGCTTTTGGGCGTGGCTCTGAAACAGTCGTTTTTGGATGACTATCAGCATATTTTTTTGTAACATACTTTCCAGTACCAGCATCTCTATAATTTCTTTTAGCTGCCATTCGGTTTTCACCTCCTTCCATGCCTTACAAATATTGAGTTATATTATAAGTATAACAATTTATCCTTTTTGAATAAAGGACACAAACAAAAGATGATAATTAGTATCAATTATTATCTTTTATAATAAACAATATTAAATTATAACTTATTTAATAATTCGCTAACTTCGTCAGCATTAGTCACCAATTCCCATTTTGTATTTGGAATATTTTTCAATAATTTAGATTGTGCTTCTAATGCTCTTTTTTCAGCTTCACGCATATCTTCTGCTTTTGTTTCAATTAATAGTGTTAAGTCTATCTTTCCATCTTTTTCTGTTGCATATATAAAGTCTGGGGTTGATGAACCACCTGTATAAGTTGGTACTTTAATTGCTCGTCTTGGAAGTTTGCCAAAGACTTTTATATGTGATGGTGGATTGTGTTTTTCCACTTCATGTTCAATTGTGCTGTCATATGCAATTGGTTTTTCATATAAGTTTCTTTCATCAACTTCAACATCATTGGCAATATTTGTTCCTAATATACCTTGTTCTATTTCGTTCAAGAAACTACCATTTTGCATAATAGAAGTTTCTATTCGGAAGTTTAATGAGTCATAATTATATTTAGTTGAATATGTTTTTATAAATTCTTCTTTCCAAATAGCAATGATTTTTTCAAGAGTTGTTTTATTTAACTTTGCATTTATCTCATCTTTAGATTGTCCATTATCTGAAAATTCTTTTAATTTCTTCCATAAACAATCGTGAATTATTTTGATTGGAATAAGAGTTCTTTTAGCAATCTCGGTAACAAAATCATTATATTGGCATTTGCCAGAACCACTAATGTTTACATTCTCTTCATAAGTTTCAGTACTATTTATTTTGTTACCATCTGTTTTTTGTGTTTTTTGAATAATAATTTTTATAGTTTTATTTTCATCAAAGACATCTTCATAATTTAACACATTATTAAATAAAGCTGTTATTTCATTATTATTTAATCGTTCAAAACATACCATATATCTTTTGGTAAGTTCTTTCCATATATGTTCTATTTTTTTCCAATTATTTAATTTCAGTTTTACTTTTTGTCTTTTAGGTGTAGTTGAATCAATAATTTTTCCTTTTTTAACTTCAACTTGTAAGATTTCTGGATATAACTCGATAAATTTTTCATATCCATTTTCTTTAAAGTCATTATTTCTTTTTATTATATTTTGTTCATCAAGTTGTTCCAAGAGAGTTTCTTCATCTATATTTCTTGCTCTACAGATTATACTAATCATATCTTCTGTTAGTTTTTCTTTGTTGATTTCTATTTTAGAATCTTTATTAATTTCACCAATTAATTTACTTGTAAATTCTCGTTCATTCCAACCTACAATATAATTTAATCGCCATTCTTGATTTGAAAGCCTATTTCCTTTCTCATCAACAGGCAATCTCAAGCCACGTCCAACTTCTTGTATTTTACTATTTTCACTACCAGAACTTCTTAATTTACAAATAGTAAAAATATTCGGATTATCCCATCCTTCTCTTAATGTCCATTTTGAAAAGAAAAATCTTCTTATATTCCATTCGCCATTTTCCTTTTTGAAAGGTAAAGTTCTTTCTTTATGTAAAATATCTTGCACTTCTTCTGCTATTGCACTGTCATCTGGTTCGCCCCAGTCTTTTGCAAAATAACCACCGTGAGACAGATTTAAATCTTTTTTTGTTGCTAAAAGAAATTCATAATACTCACCACTTTTATATTCATTTAATAATTCATCAAGTTTTTCTTTCAATAAACGTTCAAAAGTTTGTTTTAACCATCCATCGTCTTTTCTATAACTATCGATTGAATCAATAAAGAATAAAGCATTTGTTTTAACCCTGTAAGAATTTTCTCTATGGAAGTTCTCAACTTCTTTTTTAAAATGAGCATCAATTGCTTGTTTTATCAAAATTTCTTGGTAAGAGTTAGTAAAAATCCCCTCACATAATTCCATACCTTCTTGCAATTCCAAATCATTGGACAATTTGCCATTTCCTTCATAGGTAACATCTCCATGGAACCCACCACCTACATCACTTAAATCTTCACCAACTCCTATATCCCAAGAATTATTACCTTGTGAAAGAACTAATTTACTCTTTGAAACATTTTTTACCTTGTAAACATTCAACTCGTCATTTGAAATAACAGGGAACTGTATATCAACTCCTTTAACTAAATCTTGGTTGAAGGCTTCTACTGCATTTAAATCATATTGTGGAATACCTTGAAAATAATCCTTTTGTTTAACTGCATTTTTACCCCTACCTATTGTTATTTCGGGAAATGTTGCACCAAATCTTATTATCATTTGAGGTTTTATTCTTTGTTTTATAACATTGAATACTTTATTGTCTTTTTTAAATTTATGAGGTTCATCAATAATAACAATTGGTCTAGTGTTGCTAATTGCATCGATTGGACAACTTATTCCACCCCATAATGTTTGGTCATAATCATTTTTTGATAACCATTTGTCTGTTCCTAATAAATCATCATTTAATAATAAACATTGAATAGTGTTTTTCTCATTGGAAGTAGAATTACAAAATTCAATAATCGAGGCAGGTATATTTTTTCTTTTTCCTTTTGCAGTTGATTTTAGTGCTTGTAGTGTATGCAGTGCGATTCTTTTATTATGGAAAAACTTTGAAAAATGTTGATTAGCATAGTCTGATTCAATAAAGTTTTTAGTTCCTTCTTTTATTGCTCTACTTGGAACTATAATTATAAACTTAAAAAAACCATATTCCCTATTTAGTTCATACATTGTTCTTGTATAAACATATGTTTTTCCTGTTCCGGTTTCCATTTTTATATCAATAAACTTTTTTTCATCATAAACTTTTTGTTCATTATCAAATTTGATATTTAATAATGGATTTGAATATATATTATTATATTTTTCTTCTATAACATCTGGAATATTATCTAAAATTGCATTTATAGCTTCTTTTTGATGTTCTAATTCTACTAAATTAATCTTCATTTAGTACCTTTTTTCAATTTGTATTCTATTGTCAAAATTCTGTTTTACAGCTATTTCTAACTCTTTTAAGCTTTCCAATGTAAAGGAATAACCATAAACAATAATTGTATTTATATTTAATTTTCTCTCTCCAATAAGATTTAATAACTGTTTTGTTTGATTACAATTCCAGTTAGTATCAATTAAATATAATAATGAATTATCAATATAATGAGCTTTGTAACCTTCAAAATCAATAATTTCCACTTCTTTATCTAGTTTATATCCATCAGCAACAAGCCAAGTAGTAAATATAACATCTTTCCCTTTTGAAAATTCATTATCAAACTCTTGAACCATGTTATTAGCAATTAATTTGGTAAAAGTAGGGTCAAACTCTTCTATTTTGTTAATCGTGTTTACATCTACTTCTTTAACATAATAGTGCTTATAACCATAGTCGATATCTGCATTT
>CALUUJ010000036.1 GCA_944323935.1 Candidatus Gastranaerophilales bacterium
ATTACAGAAAGTTAATTAAAGCTTTAAATATAAGAGAATCAAAATAATTAATTTAAAATTAAACAAAAAGGCCGTTCTAAACGGTCTTTTTGTTTGTCAATTTGACCTTGATTTCTGTTGAGAGTAGAATTAAAAAAAGATGGATTGGCAAATAAAACAGGAAAGAGAAAAAGATGAGTTCAAAAAAATATTTATTCACGTCTGAATCAGTAACAGAAGGACATCCAGATAAAGTATGTGATCAAATTTCTGATGCTATTTTGGATGAATTTTTAACAAAAGACTCAAAATCCAGAGTTGCAGCAGAAACATCAGTAACAACAGGTATGGTTTTAGTATCTGGGGAAATTACTTCTTCTTGCTATGTAGATATTCCGCACGTTGTAAGAACTACAATAGAGAATATAGGTTATACAGGGAAGGCCTCTGGTGGATTTGATAGTAAAACTTGCGCTGTAATAACAAGTATTGATGAACAATCTACTGATATTGCAGGCGGTGTAAATAAAGCATTTGAAACAAGAGATAATAACGCAGCTGTTTCAGCTGATGAAACAAATAATATTGGTGCTGGCGACCAAGGTATTATGTTTGGTTTTGCTTGTGATGAAACTCCGGAATTAATGCCATTACCAATAAGTTTAGCACATAAACTATCATATAGACTTGCTCAAGTGAGAAAACAAGGTTTAGTAAAATACCTTAGACCCGATGGCAAATCACAAGTTACTGTTGAATATGAAAATGATAAACCTGTAAGAATTGATACAGTTGTTATTTCAACTCAACATGATGATGAAATTGATGGTATTACAGACAATACACAAATTCAAGAAATCATAAAAAAAGATATGATTGAACATGTTATAAATTATGTGTTTAAAAATGAACCATTAAAACCGGATAGTACAACTAAATACTTAATCAATCCATCAGGAAGATTTGTAATCGGTGGACCTCAAGGAGATGCAGGTTTAACAGGAAGAAAAATAATAGTTGATACCTATGGCGGCTATTCAAGACACGGCGGAGGAGCATTCTCTGGTAAAGACCCAACAAAAGTTGATAGAAGTGCTGCTTATGCTGCCAGATATGTTGCAAAGAATATTGTTGCAGCAGGACTTGCTTCAAAATGCGAAATAGAACTTGGATATGCAATCGGTGTAGCTCAACCTGTTTCTATTTATGTTGAAACATTCGGCACAGGTAAAATATCAGATGATGATATTATGAAACTTGTTGAAACAAACTTTGACTTAAGACCAAGAGCAATTATTAACCAATTTGATTTAAGAAATCTTCCTGCAAAAAATGGAGGTAAATTCTATCAAAGACTTGCGGCATATGGTCACTTAGGCAGAACTGATTTTGATGTTCCTTGGGAACACACAGATAAAGTTCAAACTCTAAAAGAACAAGCATCTAAGTTAACTTGTAAAGTATAAAAACTTGAATATAGAGGATTAAAAATAGGAGTAGTTTTTCTACTCCTATTTTTTTATAAATTGCTTTACAAAATCTATTTCTTCTTTTTTAGTTTTTAAATTCCCTTCCAATTTCTCATTTAAAACTTTTTCAAAAAGTTCATTAAAATATGAAGAAGGAATAAAACCAAGTTCAATTAAGTCTTTACCCGTAATCAATACCTTGATTTCTTTTAGTACATCATAAAAATATTTTACAGCCTTATCTTGAGTCATAACATAATAAATTAATATTGATAAATCAACTCTATCATTAAATGTTTTATATAAAAATTTTTTATCTTCAATATTCAGAGGATACAAAAGCAATAATTCTTGAACCTCCTTAATTATCTTTTTCTCAAACGCTGTCATATTTAATCGTTCATATGCAATATTGCTATTAACTATTAATAAGACTATATAAACAAACCATAATTCATCTTTGTTATACAAATAATTCAAATCCAAATTTTTAAAGAAGTTCTCATCAAAATTAATAAAAGGATTATCCGAAATCAGTTTATATGCTTTTGTATCAATAATTTTAGAATAGAGTCCTTTCTTTTCTATCGAAAAATACTGCCTAAATTCTGATTTTATTCTTTCTAAAGGCATACTATAATCAACATTATCAAGATATTTTTTCAATAGATTTTTTGTATTTTCTTCAATTTCAAAATCAAATCGCACCTGAAATTTTAACGCACGAATAATTCTGGAAGGATCATCTATAAAACTTTTATTATGTAAAACTCTTATTTTTTTATTTAATATATCATTATATCCACCACAATAATCAACAATAGAGTATTTATTTTCACCTGTTAAACTTATTGCAAGAGTATTAATTGTAAAATCACGTCGCATTATATCTTTCTTTAAAGAACAGCCAAAATTATATGCAACAGGCAAAACTCCCGATTTCTCGTATTTTTCTTCTCTTGTTGAAGCAAAATCTATTTCTATATTGTTGAAGAATAATACCTTTGCCGTTCTTAGATTTTCTTGAACTGATATTATCTTGCAATTAAGACATTTTTCTATACTCTTGCAAAATTCAATAGCATCACTTTCAACAACAATATCAATATCTTTTATAGTATTATGCAGAATTAAATCTCTAACAATACCACCAATAATATAAATATTTATATTTTTCTTTTCAGCTAATTGAGCAACACAATATATAACCGTTCTACGATTTTCTGATAACTGACTATCTATACACTCTTTAAAAGAAACAGACATAATCGGATTATAACAGATTAATTAAAATCTTTGAATACACTGCTTAATTCACCTTGCATTTTAGAAAGATAGTTTATATCATATTTGGGATTAACTTGATTGTTCATTTTCATACTTGCTTTTTTTCTAGCCTGAATTTGTTTTGTAATAAATATATTCAATTTAGCAATACCAACACCTAAAACAAGCCCTGAATATAAATAACCAGCGATTTGAGATCCTGCTATTTTAAGTACTTTAGACTTTGTTACACTATCTGCTTTCTTGAACAATTCCGAAAATTTTAGCATTTTTCCATTTTTTGTAATTTCTTTAGCATTTGGTAATAATACTTCATCAAAAGATTTAACAGATGCTTTAGTCAACCATTTCAAACCATACTTTAAGCCTTTTTTTGCACCATCTTGAGCAACAGGATTATTAATTAATTCTTTTCCGCCTAAAGCTCTAGCTGTCAACTTAGAAACCATACCGCCAAGAATCAACCAGTTTGTAAAACCCAGCGTATCCTTTATTATACTTTCTCTCAATTCATTGCCATCTCTCGCTGATAAAAATCTTGAACCAATTGTTAATCCATATAAGAATTTGAATTGATTAATAGTAGGAACCTTACTGTTAAATTGAATATTAGATACTAAATTTGAAGGATTGCCGATTGTTTTCATTGCAAATAGAGGAAAGCCAACCCCAGCTACTGTTTTGGCGACCTTAAATCCTTTAGATTTATCACCTTCTTTATTATCAACGCCAACAAAACCATCTTGTCCTGTTCTTTTCTTAGTTAAATATCTGTTCAACGGTTGAACAGACATACATAAAGCAGCACAAATTCCCATTCCTAACAATGTTGAAGCAACCTTATTAGATTTTAAAGCTTTTATAAATTCCGGTAATTTTTCTTTGGTTTTATTTTTAAACGAATTAGAAAGAACAACCGCATTATCAACAAGTTCACCTAAACTTGCAGAAACTTCTTTTGCACCTGCATTAAGTCGAAAAGAAGCCTGTGCACCTGTATCCTGCGTTACTTTTGATAAAATAACTGTTTTCAAATCTTTTACTTCTCTTGCAAGGGTTAATTTGTTTTTTCCGCTGGCTTTAGCCATCTGTTCTGTCTTATCAGCCAAAGAAACTAAACCGTTAACAATATCATCTTTAACACCTTGAGAAACAGTCTTCCATTCAGTACCATTCAGACCTTTTATATTTTGAAGAAATCCATCAAAGAACTCTCTTTGTCCTTGAGAATTTTTCCAAATATTTGAAAGATTATTTATTGTATCTCCATTAGCAAAAATATTCTGTGCTTTTATTCCATAATTTTGATTAAATTTCCCTGAAAGAAGCGTAGCTGCACCTAAACCAATCAAACCAACACAAGCATGGATAAAACAACTTGCACCTTCTCTGAACGCTGCTTCTATTCCTGATTGAGGTCCTCTATTCTTAAACTCAATTGCAGTTCTTGGAATTACCATTGAGCATAAGTCAACAGCACAAGCACCAATTGCAGGACTGTTATTCAATCCTCTTAACCCTGTGAGTAATGCCGTTCCTGCACCTTTAAAAGTTGTTTTATTCTTATTTTGTTCGGCTTGCTTTGGTATTTGAACTTGTGTATTTATTCTGTCTATCATGCTTTTCTTGTCTTTTCCAAGGTTTTAATATATGTCCATGATTTTTTTTGCTATTTTAATCATAAATTTTTACATAAATTTTGCCGTCAATAATTTTAACAAAAGAAAATTATCTTTGTAACAATATTAGTGTTTTTCTTTACAAAATCAATATAAACATTAAAGTTTAATAAATATTTTCCGAAAAGTTATATATAAAGGAAAAATAAAGGGGAACAATGGATAATCAAAATAGCATATTACAGAAAAACCCTTTTGGGTTAAATATAACACTTCCAAAGAAGACTATCGAGGAGGTAAAGAGAGTTGCGAAACAAGAGGTTGAAAATATAACAGTCAATCCTCTGGTTGATTACTTTGAAGAAAATGATAAAGTTTTCTCCGGGCAAGTGGCAAAAGAAATTAGAAACTGCCAAGCTCAAATATATGCATTAGGGCAAGTTATGAGAGAAGGACAACCAAAATCCACTTTCAATGTAAAAATATAAAAATGGAACAATTTAAATATAAATCAAAAATTTACAATAAAAAATTTTCTTAACTAATAAAATATATATTATTTATATTTTTGAGTTAGAATTGTTTTATCTAAAATTGTTTTCTTTGAAAAATTCAATATTTTTATAAATTTTAATTACAATCTATAGCGGTATCGTCTAGGGGTCAGGATAGTAGATTCTCATTCTATTGACACGGGTTCAAATCCCGTTACCGC
>CALUUJ010000037.1 GCA_944323935.1 Candidatus Gastranaerophilales bacterium
TAACGAGGTATTTATATTTGCTTGTCATTAGCCAGCCATTTGTAATTGATGAAGCGTAGTTTTGAATATAGTTTGCCGTATTAACTTCAGAACCGTCTGTTATAACTAAAATTTCAGAACTTTCACCTTTTGATAATTTTTTTGAAAAATCGTTAGGAATAATAACCGCACCTTTTATTTTTGAACGAGTAATTGCTTGTGTTATTTCTTTTTCGTTATCGTATGGTATGGAATTAATATATTTGTTCTTCCCAAAAGATTCTACGAGTGTAGTTACCTCGGGATTGGCATCATCATTTTTAATTCCGATATTTACTTTTACTGAGTCAAGGTTTATTCCGTACATATATATCATAATTGAGATAAACGGCAGGACAAAAGCTATAATTATACTGCTTGGATCTCTTATTATTTGTTTAAATTCTTTTTTTATTAAGGCAAGTAATATCTTCATTTATCGCCCTCCTGAACAAGTTTGATAAATGCTTCCTGCATTGTTTTTGCGTTTGCTTTTTCTTTAAGTTCTTTTGGGGTTCCTATAGTTATTGTTTTACCTTTATAAAAAAGACTTATTCTGTCACAAAATTCTGCTTCATCCATAAAATGGGTTGTTACTAATATTGTTACTCCTTTTTTTGCTAAAGCTGTTATATGATTCCAAAATTTATGTCTTGCAATTATATCAACACCTGATGTGGGTTCATCTAAAAACAAAACAGGCGGATTATGAATTAAAGCGCAAGCCATAGATAACCTTTGTTTATAGCCTAACGGAAGACTTTCTGATTTCTGATTTGCTATTTCTCTTAAATCAAAAATATCAAGAATTTCATTTATTCTTTCTTTTCTGTTTAAGATGCCGATTCCATACACTGAAGCAAAAAATCTTAAATTCTGTTCTACCGTTAAAGAGCCGTATAATGAAAATTTTTGTGCCATATAACCTAAATTTGAACGTGCTTTTACAGGGTTTTCTTTAATATCAATTCCCATAATTTTTGCACTGCCTGAAGTTGGTTTTATAAGTCCGCACATCATTTTAAATGAGGTTGATTTCCCTGCTCCGTTTGGACCTAACAAACCAAAAATTTCACCTTTTTTTATGCAAAAGGTGTTATTTTTTACTGCATAGAAATCACCGTATTTTTTTTCAAGGTTATCAGCTTCAACACTGTATTCAATATTTTGTTCTACTGTCGGGTAGTTTTCTGCAATTTTTGATATCTCTGTTTTATAACCGCCCATTAGTTCAATAACTTTATTTTCAAAGTTTTTGGTAGTATCTGCCAAGTCAGTCGGTTTGCCGTTAAAGATAATTTCCCCTTTATCAAGAATAACGGCTTTATCAAAACTATGTGCTTCATCTAAATATGCTGTTGACCATAAAACTGTTGTTTGAGGAGTAATTAATTCCCTTACCATTTTCATCAAATCTATTCTTGAAACTGGATCTACTCCGACCGATGGTTCATCTAATAATAAAACTTCAGGATTACCCAAAAGAGTACAGGCTAAACCAAGTTTTTGTTTCATTCCTCCTGATAAAGCACCTGCCAATCTGTCCTGGAAATCAGATAATTTTGTGAATTCAAGCATTTTATCAAATTTGTATGGTTGTTTTTTTAAATCGGCATATAATTTTAAATTTTCGATGACGGTTAAATCCTCATATAAACCGAATTTTTGCGGCATATAGCCTATTCTTTTTGTAATTTCGGATTTTTGTTTACCGGGATTCAAATTTAAAATAGAAATTTCTCCGTTATCAGGTTTTAAAAGTCCTATTATGAGTCTTATTAATGTTGTTTTACCTGAAGCATCCGCACCTATAAGCCCTGTAATTTTACCTTCCTCGATATTTAGAGTGAGGTTATTAATTGCAGTTATTTGTCCAAACTTTTTTGTCAGATTTTTTATTATAATGCTGTTCATTTTATTTTCTTATTATTTTTTAAATCAATTTTGATTGTTGTTGGCATCCCTTGCCTTAAATAATCATCAACATTATCAATGTAGACTCTTATTCTATATACTAAATCTGTTCTTAAATCTGTTGTTTGTACTGTTTTTGGAGTAAATTCCGCAACAGGTGAGATGTAACCAATATAACCTTCATAAGAACGTTTTTCTCCGGTATTAGGGTTTATTGAATCTGTATAAACTTTTGTTTTTTGCCCGTATTTTATGTTTCCTAAATCGGTTTCATTAACGTATGCTCTTATCCATACAGGAGTTGTTTTTGTCATTGTATAAACGATTTGACCTTTGTTTACCGTTGCACCGGGTTCTTGGACTCTTACTGTTATTATTCCGTTGTCAGGAGCATAAATTTTTGTGTAATCAAGTTGGTTTTGAGCAAATTCTTTTGATGCTATTGCTTTATTGTAGTCTGCGTTTGCTTTATCTTTTGTATTTAATAAAGTATCATAATCTTGTTTTGATAAAGTGTTATCGGTTGTTAGAGGTGCTTGTCTGTTAAATTTATCTTCCGCTTCATTTTTAAGTGCAAGTGCTATTTCTACCTCAGCTTGGGCTTTATCTAAATTGGCTTTATAATCTTTTGAATCTATTGTAGCAAGTAATTCACCTTTTTCTACTTTGTCACCTTCTTCTTTTAGCATTTTTTCTATTTTGCCTGAAACTTGGAAGCTTAAATCAACTTGCCTTATTTCTATATTGCCGTACAAGGTAAGTTCATCAAGATTTTTATTTTTATGTGTCAGAAAAAATATAGCTCCTGTTATGAATAGTAATAAAAATATTATTAATACGATTTTTTTCTTCATAGTTTACCTCCGGCAGATTTATATAATGTATAGTAATTTACTATACGTTGGGTTTTTGTTTGTGATTTTTGAATTTCTGCTATTATATATTTCTTTTTAGCTGATAAATATTCATTATTAGAAATTACTCCTCTATTCAGCATTTTTTGTGAATCGTTGTAATTTTTTGTTTCATAAACCAATTGATTATTTGTATTATTATCAATATTTATGTCATGTTTTATGAGACATAGAGCGGTATTGACTTCTTTTACAGCTTCTATGCTTACTTGTTTATAGTTTTCAAAAAGTTCTTCATATTTTGCCTTTTGAAATTTAAGACTGGCAATTTTCCTTCCTCCGGTGAAGATATCCTGCATTGCTCCTGCCATTAATGCTGCTAAAGAAGATTCCCAAGAAAAGAAATTCCCTGATGCAATAGTATTAAATGCCCATAGTCCTGTTATGTTAAATGTTGGCAAAAATTCTTTTCTTGCAATTCTGATATCTATTTGAGCTTTTTCTAACATTGTTTCTGCAGCTATTACATCAGGTCTTGAAAAAATTACATCTGATGTAATTTCTGTCGGTATTATTTTTTGATATTCAAAATCATTAAGTTTTCCTCTTTGAATATCATCCTTGTTTTCAGGGCTTGTGCCTGTTAACACAGCCAACTGCATTAATATTATTTCTCTTTGTTTTTCGTAGTTTTCAAGTTCATTTTTAACAGTTTCTAATTCCTTTTTTGAATTATTTAAGACGGTTGAATTAATAACTCCGCGTTCAAATTTACGGTTATTATTATCTAAAATCTCTTGCGATATATTAACCAGCTCTTTTTGTTTGTTTATAATTTCATCATATTGAAGAATATTTGTATAAGTTGTTGCAACATCAGTTAATAGTGCTATATATATTGCCTTTTCATCCTGTTTGCTTGCTTCATAAGATTTTTTAGTGCTTTTTGTTTTATCTCTGTTCTTTAGTAATATGTCAGCTTCATAATTAGCTATAAATGGAAGTATAAAAGCATTTGTTCTTAGTTGAAAGTTATCTAAATCAGGGACTTTTAGTCCTAAATAATTTGCACCGACACTCAAAGAAGGTAATTCTCTTCCCAGTGATGATTTTGTTTGCTGTCTGTATTGTTCTACTCTTGCTGTTGCTTGTTTTGCTGTATGGTTATTTTCTATGGCTTCATTTATATATTGAGAAAGACAACCATCGTTAAAATTATCAAAAAATTCTGTATTTAGTTCTGTTCTTTCAATCGCGAACACATAGTTGCTGCATATTAATAATGAAAGAGAAATTAATATTTTTTTATACAATTTTTTCCTCCTTTAAAAGAGAATTTATATAAAATTTTAAATTTTCTTTTATTATTTTAATATCTTCTTCAACAAAATCATCCTGCCTTAATAACTTAAGTGAAAAGGATGGCAATATTCTTGGCGAATTAATTTGTGAAATTATAAACAGTGTTCTAAATATAATTTCTTTGTCGTTTTCATTTTTATTAAATACTGCACCTACTAAAGTTCTTAAATATTTAAATGTTTCTGAAGTTACCGTAAAATCAGGGTTTTGTTGTTCCTTCAATAAAAATATAATCATATCTTTTGATATATTTTCAGAATAAAAGAATGCTATAAATTTATCCAATATTGTTATAAGTAGATTTATTTGCTCTTTTTTATCAAGTGTATTTGGATTAACTTTAAAATCAATAAAGCTTTGAGCATATTCTTTAAGACGAGAAAGTAAATCATCTATAATCCCTTGATATAGTTCTTTTTTTCCGCCCCAATAATATGAAATCATACATATATTTGATTTAGCATCTTTACATATTTCCCTTATACTGGTTCCTTCATATCCTTTTTCGGCAAATAATTTTACCGCAGCCTTTAGAATACGTTCTTTAGAATTTTTGTCAACCTTTTTCATGCTCAATTTATATCCTTTATTTTATTATAAAACAAACGTTTGATTTATACAATATTTTTTATATAGCTAGCCAAGCTAAATTTATAGGCTATTTTAAATTGTTTTTATGTTATATAATAGGTTTTAAGATTAGGGAAAAAGGAAGAATAATGAGCAACGGTATTTTAATGCAGGCACAAATGCTAATTGATGAAGAGC
>CALUUJ010000038.1 GCA_944323935.1 Candidatus Gastranaerophilales bacterium
GATGAGTCTTTAGCTAAGACAAGCAGCATTACTTTAGTTGTTCAAATTAACGGTAAAGTTAAAGATAAAATTGAAGTAGATGCTGAAACAACTAAGGATGAACTTGAAGAAATTGCTCTTAACAGTTCAAAAATTAAAGAGTTAACTAGCGGAAAGCAAATTGTGAAAGTTATTGTTGTTCCTGCTAAATTAGTTAATATTGTAGTAAAATAACTTTAATTATATTATAAAAAAGACCGTATCATACAGATACGGTCTTTTTTATTCAGTTAATTTTTTATTTTATGATTCGATATTTGTGATTTTATAGCTCAATGCAGCCAAAGCACCACCTAAAAGGTTTGCCAATATTGTTATACAAACTAATTTCCAAGATATAGCATTAACTATACCGATAGAAAAAGCAACAGCCGGATTAAATGCACCGGCACAGAATATTCCACCTACAGTAATAGCACCAACAAGAACAGTAAGACCAATTGCCAATCCAAAGTATGAATTACCTGCGGTTTCTTTCTTAGTAGCAGTTAATAGGACAACATAACAAAGTGCAAATGTGAATAACAATTCTGCAACAAACAATGGTAATAAATTAAAGTTTACAGGCTCAAATGATTGAATTTTTTCTATTAAAAGGTAAAAAATCAAAATAGCAACTATTCCCCCTAATACTTGGGAAATTGTGTATGGAATAAACTGTTTGAAAGGCAATGCCCCTCTTATACAACAAGCAAAAGATACTGCAGGGTTGTAATGACCACCAGAAATATGTCCGCCAGCATATATCATTGTTGCAAGTACTCCTGAAATAGCTAATGGAGCAAAACTTTGTCCTGCAATTGAACAGCATAATACTGTTAACACAAGAAAAAAGGTTCCTATAAATTCAACTATGTATTTTTTCATATTCTCTCTCATTTTGTTTTCCTTTCAAACTAAAAAATACAAAGTATATATTATATGTTTTTATCAATTTTGTAAATTATGTAGCATTATTAATTTTTTCTTATATTTATCTTATCAATCATTGGAGTAAATACAGATAAGATTAATGCACCAAGAAGTCCATTTACAAACCCATCTATTTGAAATCCGGGTGATAGTTTTGCAACTAATAAAAACAATACAGCATTTATAACTAAGCTAAATAAACCAAGGGTTAACATATTTAATGGTAATGAAATAAATTCTATTAAAGGTCTTATGAATGTATTTACTAAACTTATAACTAATACAACAAATAAGGCACTAATAAATCCTGTTATTGTTATTCCGGGTATAAGCCAAGCAATAAACATAATCAATAATGCAAACATAATCCATTTCACAATCATATTCATAAAAATCTCCTTTTTATGAATAGTAGCATTTTATTTTAAAGTTAATATGCACCTTTTAGTTAGATTTTAGTTCTTTTATATTTTGCGCAAGAATATAACCTCTGTCTATTAGTTCCATATCCAGATTATTTTCTTTTATTTTTTCAATTGTATATTTTACTAAATCGTAAATTTTTCGAGAAATATTTTCTTTATTTTCGTTATACCACATCATTTCAATATCAAAAGCCAGATGTTTTACTCCTGATTCTATTGACTTATTGATCCAAGCATTAATTTCTTCTTCTGTGTCATTCAAATCAGGGATTAATATAAATTTTGTTTTTACTCTGTCCGTTGCAGGCTGTACAGATGCATATTTTTTTATATTTTCCCAAACCTGATTATAGAAATCATACCTTTTAACTTTTATAAATGTTTCTCTTGTTCCTGAGTCTACTGATACAACGATATTTATTTTGCCTTCTTTTATTCCTCGTGCTACAACATTTGAATATTTTGTCGCATTCGTTAATACTCTTATACTTGATAAATCATTTTCTATAAACAATTTCAATAAATCATCAAATTCAGGTGCGACACAAGGTTCTCCACCTGCAATGGTTATATGTCCGCCTTTTCTTAAATAACCTTTATTCGCCATATCTTTTATTGCAGGATAAACATTATACTGTTTTTGATGCGGTTTATCAGGATCATTCAACCAACAATATACACAATGTTCGTTGCATATTGTCCAATTATTAAAATTTATAAAAGAAATATAGTCTTGATTATCCCATTCTTTTTCCTGCAAATATATGCAGTTTTTACATTCGGGAATAATTATTCCTTTTTTCATTTGATTTCTGTATTTTCTTTTTATATTAAAGAAATTTTTCCAATCTATTATTTCTCCATTGTAATTTTCAATTATTTTTTTATAGCCTTTTTCTGTTGGGGGAATTCTACAGCAAAAATTAATACTATCAGTAAAAAAATCTAATCCGTGTTCTATTAAATCACAGCTTATATATTTTTTTTTCTTATTAAATAAAATATCTAAAATCCTGTTTAGCATAATATAGTTTCTTTTATTTCATCTATTGGTGTATTTAAGTAAAAATTTCTAAAAGCATTTATATTTAATATATTTTCTTTTAAATCAAAAAATAATTCATGTTGTTTTATTTTTGATAATTCAACAGGATGTAAATAAGAAATTTTAAATGTGGTTTCATCAATTTTATTCAAATCAATCATTTCTGATTCTTCAAAAAGAGTTAATGCACATTCAATAGTTTCTTCATCTACACATAATGCTTTTGCTGCACGATTTGTATCTATTTGACCGTTAAGATTTGAAAGAGAATATTTCAGCATTCCTGAAAATTTTGATATAAAACTTTCTGTTCCTAATTCTGTTATATTGAAATTCATTAAATGTATTAATTTTGCATTTGTATCATTTATAATTTTTATAAAATTATCCTTATTTATTGGAACATCAAAAAACATTAATTGTTCAATATTTGATGGGATATTATCTATTGTAAACAGTTTATTTTTGATTTCATCAGGTAATTTAAGTTGTGTTATTAAGGTCGGATTTTCAATGTATATCGCTGTTGTTTTCTTTGTCGATAAAATGAAATCTATAACTTGTACTAATATATTTCTTTTTTTCCTGTGATCTAATATTTTTATTTCTGATAAATCTTCTTTTTTATTTAATAATTCAGAATGAATATCTTCTATCATTAACTGAACATTCGTTATATTGTTGAATGTATTTAACTTTAATGAGAATAAAACATCCAATTCTGAATTAATTGGCAAATTGAAATCTGGGCTATTCCATTTTACACAATCTAAACATTCTGAATTATTTTTTGATATATACATTTTTAAATGATTATTATTTTGTCCCATCATTTTAAAATTGTTTAAAGTTGCGTTTTTTAGTACAAATAATGGTGAAGGATTTGCAGCTCCAAAAGGTTGAAGTTTATCAATTAAATTTACCGTATCAACTGTAATATCAGAAACATCTAATTCCATGTCTGCTTCAATAACGATTTCTTTAAAATTAATATTTTGTGAATGTTCTTCAATAGTTTTATTTAATTCCTTTTTAAATACTTCAAAAGTAATTTTATTTTCATCAAAAGAAAAACCTGCAGCCATTTTATGTCCGCCAAAGCCTTCAAATTTTTCTTTATGCTCTGATAGAATTGAGTGAACATTTAAGTCTTTTATGCTTCTGCAAGAGCATCTTATGATATTGGGGGAATTTGCATCTTTCGTCATTAGAAAAACAGGTTTATTAAATTCTTCAACAAGCTTTGAAGCAACAATTCCTATAATACCAATGTGCCAATTATCGTCAAATAATACAATGCTTTTTTTATTTTCATTTAAATTATTTTGATACATTTGTTTTGCGCAGCAGAATGTTTCATCGCAAAGTTGCTGCCTTAAATTATTTAAATCATTTAATACTTTTACCGTTTCATCAAGTTCTTCATCGTTCTCAGAAATAAGTACTTTTATAGCAGTCATTGGAGATTCAAGTCTTCCTGCTGCGTTTAATCTTGGTACAATGCCAAAAGCTATATTATCAGATGTAATAGAATCTATATTTTCAATTGAAGATGCTTTTAAAAGTTTTTGAATACCTTTATGTTTGCCATTTCTTATGAGTTCAAGTCCCATTTCAACTATACTTCTGTTTTCACCTATAAGTTCAACAATATCACCTACTGTTCCAACCGCAGCCAGTGGCAGGATTTCATGAACAAAATCTTCTTTGTTATATTCTTCTAAAAGTCTGCAAGCTAGCTTGAAGGCTACTCCAACACCTGCTAAATAGTTTAAACTTTGAATTTCATCAATATCAAGTGAAGAATCAATCGAATTTTGGGCTTTAGGGTTTAGTATCGCGTATGAATCAGGTAATATTTCAGGTGCTTCGTGGTGGTCGGTAATTATAATATCTGTATTAAACCCTTTTGCAAAATTTACTTCACTAACATTCGAAATACCACAGTCCACAGTAATAATAAGTTTTGATTTTCTTTTTGCAATAATTTTTACTAATGCTTTTGTATTTAAGCCGTGGCTTTCTGAGCTTCTATCCGGAAGATAAAAATCAACATTAGCACCAATTTCTTTTAGTGTCATATATAAAAGAGCAGTTGAAGTTACGCCATCTGCATCAAAATCACCATATACAGTTATATGCTCATTTCTTTCAACAGCTGTTTTTATTCTGTTTACAGACTTTTCCATATCCCAAAATACGTCAGGTGATGAAAGTTTAACCTTAAGCGGATTGAGGAATTTGGTTATTTTTTCTACAGTATTAATCCCACGATTTACAAGCAAAGTTGCAAGGACTTTATTGTCATTGCAACTTTTAATAATATCATCAGATACTACAC
>CALUUJ010000039.1 GCA_944323935.1 Candidatus Gastranaerophilales bacterium
AATGCTTTAGGTTTAGCTAATGCCGCAACTCCAATAGGAATAAAAGCAATTGAAGGTATGCAAGAATTAAACAAAGATAAAGAAAGTGCTTCAAACTCTATGTGTACATTGCTTGCAATGAATACTGCCGGATTTCAACTAATTCCTGCAACTGTTATAGCAATCTTAGCAGCAAATGGCTGTAATAATCCTACAGAAATAATTATTCCAACGTTAATAGTAACCTCAACAGCTTTTATATCAGCAATTATAATCGCAAAATTATTCAAAAGAGTATTTCCGCCTCAAAAAGATTGCGAGGTTATAAATGCCGATTAAAGAATTCATAGATATATTATCTCTTTGGACTTTACCTGCAATTATTTTGATAATTCTTACTGTAGCATTAATAAAAAAGGTTCCTATTTATGAAGCTTTTATTGAAGGTGCAAAAGACGGAGTAAAAGTCAGTTTTAATATAATTCCGTATCTTGTTGCAATTATTGTTGCAATATCTATGTTAAGAGCATCCGGCGCAATTGATTCTTTAGCTATAGTTTGTTCAGGTATTCTTAATAAAATCCATATGCCTATAGAAATACTCCCGCTTGCTATTGTAAGATCATTATCAGGAAGTGCTGCACTTGGCGTTTTTTCCGATATAATTGCAAACAATGATATTAATTCATATACATCAAAACTTGCGGCTATTATGCTCGGAAGCAGCGAAACAACTTTTTATGTCCTAACCGTATATTTTGGTGCAATAGGCGTTAAAAAGTACAGATACGCGCTCTTAACAGGACTAAGCGCAGATTTAGTCGGTATTATTATGGCTATCATTGTTGCAAGATTTTTCTTTGGCTAATAATCTGTTATTTCAAATCATTACTTTTATCTAACAATGTTTGAAGTGATTTTTTTGCAGTTCTTTGTTGAGCTAAAACCGCATTACCGCCAATACATCCACCTTCACAGCACATAACTTCAATCAAATTACCATCAGCACAGCTTCCGTCCTTTGCATATTTTTTAAGCTGTTTGATTGTATCTTTATTTAAGCAATTAATTATGCACGGTTTTACACTTGTGTGTTCTTCAAGAACTGATTCAACAGCAGAAGCTACACCACCAATTACACCATAATTTCTTGCCTGTTTTGCACTTTCTTTATCAAATGGAGTTTCTTCGCATTCTTCTATATTTATATGTTTTCCTAAAATTAAAGCACTAAGCTCCATATAATTCATCAAATAATCAACATTATCATTTTCAAATACTTCTTTACGCTTTGCAACACAAGGGCTTACAAAAACTAATTTTGCATCCGGATGTTTTTTCCTTACAATCTCTGCTGTGTAATACAAAGGTGTCTTTGTATCTGAAGCATATTTATTTATTTCGGTTAAATGTTTTTTTCTAAGTTCATTATAACCTGCGCAACAAGATGTAGTCATAAAATGTTCACCTTGTTCCATTCTTTCTTCAAATTCCTTTGCTTCATTCAATGTAGTAACTTCAGCACCTTGTGCAACTTCATATACTTCTGAAAAACCTGCTTTAATCATTGCGGTTTTTAATTGATAAATACTTCCTTTGAATTGACCGACAATTGATGGAGCAATCATAGCAACTACTTCATTTTCAGCTTTTATATTTTTCAGAATGTCAATTAACTGACTTCTTTCATTAATTGCACCAAACGGACATCTTTTGACACATCTTCCGCAAGAAATACATTTTTCGTGATCGATTTTAGCAAGTCCGTTTTCATCTTTTTCAATAGCGCCGACTGGACACGCATCTTCACAAGGAACTGCTATTTTTACTATAGCATTATATGGACAAGCTGCCATACACATCTTACAGTTTTTACACTTTGAACTGTCTATATATGATTTACCGTTAACAATACTTATAGCACCAAACTTACATGCCTGAACACAAGAACGAGCAACACAGCCCTGACATAAATTTGTAACGTATATTCTGTTTGGAACACAACCTTTACAAGCAGCACCAATAACAGTTAAAACTTTTTCATCAATTTTTTCACGAAGTAGTGATTCTTTTGCATATTCAGATAGTGAAGTTTCTTCATTATCATCTTCTATAGAGAATCCCAAATCAGCAATAACTCTATCTCTTAAGATAGCTCTTTCTTTATATATACAACATCTGAAAGGTACATCCGAACCTTTAGGTCTCATATCAAAAGGTATTAATCTTGCTTTCTCTTCAAAATTATCAGAAAAGAATGCTTCTACTAATCTAACCAAAACTTCTTGTTTTAATGCTATTGTTCCGCTGTTATCCATATTAATTACTCGCTTTATCTTTATATAAAATCAACAAAATTATAACATAAAGAATTTTCCACCCGATAGTTGGTGTTAAATTTTAAAAAAATATTGTATAATCGGATGTCTAAGAAAGGAGAATTATATATGTGGAAAAATGAAGTAGACATCAATCAAGTTGTTGAACTTAGATTAAAGCCAAATGTATACTTTGGTTTTGGAGCAATTAATAAAATTGAAGATGTTGCAAAAGACATGAAATCAAAAGGAATTGATAAAATTTTGGTAGTTTCTGGTCGAAATGCGTATAAATCTTCAGGTGCTTGGGAAGTTATAGAAAAAGCATTAAAAAATAACGGAATTGCATATACAAACTATGCAGAAGTAACTCCAAACCCAACAGCTGATGCAGTTGATGCTGCAGCAAAACAAGGTAAAGACTTTGGTGCAAAAGCAGTTATGGGTATTGGCGGCGGTTCTCCTATTGATGCTGCAAAATCAGTTGCTATTATGCTTGCAAATGAAGGTGTATCAGCAAGAGATATTTACGAATTCAAATTTATACCAGAAAAAGCAGTTCCTATAGTAGCAATAAACCTAACACATGGAACAGGAACAGAAACAAACAGATTTGCTGTTGTTACAATCCCTGAAACAGAATATAAACCGGCTATTGCATATGATTGCATATATCCTTCATATTCAATTGACGATCCTGCATTAATGATGAATTTGTCACCTGAACAAACTATATATGTATCTATTGATGCAGTAAACCACTCAATTGAAGCAGCAACAACAAAAGTTGCATCTCCTTATTCTATTTCTACAGCAAAGGAATGTATTGAGCTTGTTGCAAAATACTTACCGATTATAAATAAAGACCCTCAAAATAAAGAAGCAAGATATTTCTTATTATATGCTTCTATATTAGGTGGTGTAAGTTTCGACAATGGTTTATTACATTTCACTCACGCTTTAGAACATCCGTTAAGCGGAGTAAAACCAAAACTTTCTCACGGTTTAGGCTTAGCTATGATTTTACCTGCAGTTGTTAAATATATTTATCCTGCAAAAGCTAAAACATTAGCTTCATTATTCTCTACAATAATACCTGATTTAAAAGGTACTCCTGATGAAGCTGAATATGCAGCTAAGAAAATTGAAGAATGGTTATTCTCTGTTGGTATAACCAAGAAATTAACAGATGAAGGATTTTCAGAAGCTGATGTTGAAAAACTTGTAAATTTAACTTTTGAGACTCCGTCATTAAGCGGATTAATTTCAATAGCACCTGTTGAAGGAACTAAAGAAGTTGTAAAAGCTATATTTACAGAATCATTAAAAGCTTATAACTAAATATAGGTTTAATAATTATGAAAGGTTCTGAAAAAATTCAGAACCTTTTTTATATGTGCGTTTTTAAAAGGTGAGTACTTTGTTAGCGAGGATGACTCGGTAACAAAGTACGATACTAGATTAAATAAATTTTAAGATAAGCTAATAACTTTTCAGATTATAGTGATAAAATAATAATAGAATGTCGTAGTGGCGAAATTGGTAGACGCGCATGATTCAGGTTCATGTGGGTAACACCTTGAGGGTTCAAGTCCCTCCTACGATAATTAAAAAGTAAAACAACTATATTAAATGACATATCTTGAAAATAGTTGTGATATATGCTATAATATATATGTACTCTAGCTCTAATGAGAAAGGGCGTAGGTCTGCCAGACAGATTCCCTTAGTACAGAAGCAAGCAAGTGTATGTCTTGTACATACACTTTTTTAATGCTATATAATGAATATGATTGAGAAATATTATTTTGAGTTTTCAAAATATACTGTCGTTTAATGCGACTTGAAATACAACTAAAAGAGAGATTAAAAACTGCTCTTTTATCTTATTACAAAGAAGATATAATTAGTGTTTTTCAAAAATTTTTCTATAATCAAGATAGATTATCTCGGTATAATAAAAATACTGGAAATTCTTTTCTTGCAATATTAAAAAATCCACAAATGTTACCTTCTCAAAAATTTATAAAATTAGTTAACATAATGTACTTATCTGATATATTGTTTATTATTTTATGTTGCAAACAATTTCAAATATCAGAAATCACATATAATTTTTATTTAAAAGTCCCTGAAAAGTTTGGTACATTAATAAGTTCAAGACAATCATTATTAGATTTAAGAAACACAATTGCTCATTACAATTTTCGAGATTATGAAAAAAATAAGAATAAATACCTTGATACATTAATGTTGTTTGAAGTACATATGGGCAGGAATATTAAAGGGATTGTAGAATTTCCAAGATTTTCAAAAAAGCCTTCTATCAAAGCAATTCTAATGACAATTAAAAACCTACGTCCGGATTTATTAGATATAGATTTTAATAATGACAATGAAATAGAATATTTTTATAATAAGCATAGAATTTTATTGGATTTATGCGATGA
>CALUUJ010000040.1 GCA_944323935.1 Candidatus Gastranaerophilales bacterium
ACTCTTCGCCATTCAACATTCATTTGAGATTCATTTAATGTATTAACTAAGTAAAAAGAAAATTTACCTTCTCCAACTCTTTCCCAAGTATTTAGAGCCTCTATTACCATATTTACATATGAATATCTATCAGCTTCTTTCATAGAATACCAAGTGCAAGGAGCAATATAAACAGGCATTGGGAAGCACTGATGGGGCCATCTTATAAGACATCCTTTTTTTAAATTTTCGTTTAAATAGGTAAGTCTATGCATTTAATTACTTTCTTTTTTTTCTTCTTGTTTTATGAAGTCACACATTTCTTGTAGTCTTGTATCTTCCATTGCTTTTATCAGTTCATCAGCATTTTTAAATTTACCGATAGCAAAACCTGTTTCAGCTAAAAGCACACAATCATTACATAGCCTATATTTTCCATATTGAATAGAACCGGCTAAAGATTTTGTTTTTCCGCAACAAGAACATTCAAAATTTTCATTTTCTAATGAAGGATCTTCTTCTAAATCATCAAGCCTCATTTGCTCAACTACTTGCTGCATATCTTCAATTATTTTAAGTTTTTCATTTTTATCCATTTTATCTATCCTGCTTTCAGTTAAAGTATATCATATTCGATATATTATTTTGTATTTAGTTAGGAGCTGATTCTTTTTTCTTATATATAGCTAACCAAAATTCCTTTCCGAAAACAATAGGTTTTTCATAATATTTTGGAATTATAGAACATATTTTATTCCCAAAACTTTCACAGAAATATGTTTCCTTAAAATTAAGGTAAGACATTGGCTGTATTACCAGATAATCAGGGAGATTATTTTCTAAGTCTTTCACAATATTATCTTCTCCAAAGATTTCAATGTTTGGAGGAATCAAGTAATAATATTTATTATTTGATTTCCTGTCTGTCAGGAAATTAATTGCAGCACCCTCTGGAAGAACAAGTATAGTATCTTCTTTCTTTGTATTATTTTTTATATAATTTACCATTTCATAAATAGGTTCAATTTTTTCTAAACCAGGAATTAAAGGCCCTTTATCAATAATAACCGAACAAAACCCATAGGTAAGTTGTAATTTTTCAAGATTTGATAAATAATACATTGTACCTGTAAGATAGATAAGTATTGTAATTAGCTGAATATATATTATTTTTTTTATTTTTATTCTTTCTGTTAAATTTATTTTGTAAATATATAAATATAAAACACAGCATACAAATAACAAAGGGAAATAATAAGTTCCATATGAATTAAAACTTATATTAAATATACATTTAAAAGAACATAAAATTACAGATAAAAATAATGTGAAAAATAAAATATCCTGAATACAGATAGTTTTTTCTTTATGCTTTTTTATAAGCTTAAAACATAAAATAGAAAATAAAATTAAAGCAAAAACTCCAATCCAATTAAAATAGAAAGCATTACTAATAACCAAGCTCTTTGTAATAATAAAAATTATAAAATAAAATAATAATAAATATAAGATAAATAAGATAAATCTAATAATCTTATTAACTTTTAAAAATAATTTAGAAAATTTTATAAAGAAACAAACATATAAAGATACTACAAAAACAAATATTGTTGTTTAAAAAAAATATAATGACAAAACTTTAATAGAAGAAATAGTTGGAATAAATCCAAGATAAGTATATAAAACTTTAACACTTTCTGCTTTTGAAAGTAAAATCATATATATTAGTGCTTGCATTAAATCAGAAAAAGATACTCCTTGTATGAATAAAGTTGTAAAAGAAATAATTGGAATAATAAGAAATGAAAAAGAACATAATGCAATTGTTTTTAAATTTACTTTTTTAAATATCAAAAATAAGAATAGTAATACTCCAAAAGGAATAAACTCATATTTAAAACAAATACTCATGCCATAGAAGAAAAAAGATAAATATAAAAATAATCTATTATCATTTTTTATAAAATATAAAAGGCAAATTAATGACCAAATAAAAGAATTTAAAGCATAAACTAAAGAATATGAATAAGGAAAAGTATAATTAGTCTGTGTAACAGTATATACACACATTGTCATTATAGCGAATAAAATACTAAAAACGAATACTGAGCCTTTTTTAATAAAGAGTTTCAAAATATAAAATAATCCGAACAAAATTAATGTTGAATTAACAAAACCAGCAAAATAAAATGTTCTTAAATTTTCACCAAATACTTTTATTAAAAAAGCATTTAATTGATATCCAAGTGGTGCATATACATTAAAAATATCTTTATAAAGAACATCTCCATCATTCATCGCCATAGGAATATATATTTCCCTTGATGAATCAGAAAAAATCATTGCACTGCTGTAGAACACATAAAACAAAATAAAATTTATTATAAAAATAATTAAAAGCATTTGATAATCTTTTAAATTAGCTGTGAAAAATTTTTTTTGGTTCCTATATATTTTTAGTCTTTCATTAAACATTTTTATACCTCATTTAAATATAAAGTGTATCATGTTTAATGTTTTTAAACTAAAATGTAAATATGAAATTTCAAAGATTATCAAATATTAATACGAAGAGAGATGCATGGGTTGAAATAAACCTTGACGCTATAGAACATAATATACTTGAATTAAAGTCATTCGTAAGACCAAATACCAAAATACTTGCAGTAGTGAAAGCTGATGCATACGGACACGGGAGTTCAATGATTGCTCCTACACTTTTAGCATCCGGTGTAGATTATCTTGGTGTTGCATCAATTGATGAAGGAATGGAACTGCGTAACAACAAATTCACTTGTCCAATTCTAGTTCTTGGGGCAGCACCAGTTTGGGCATTTGATTATGCTGCACAAAATAATATATCTCTTTCTTTATTCTTAGAAAATCATATTGAAGCTGCTGATTTAACTTATAAAAAAACAGGCTTAAAAACAAAAGCACATATTAAACTTGATACCGGAATGAATAGAATTGGTGTAGAAAAGGAAGATGCTGTCAATTTTATAAAAGAAGTTCAAAAAAGAGAAAGCATTGAACTTCAAGGCATTTTTACGCATTTTGCGAATGCTGAAACAGAAGAAAAAACAAATGAACAATTATCAATATGGAATGAAGTATTATCACAAGTAAATACAGACGGTTTAATTCTTCATTGTTTTAATACAGCAGCAACAATATCAGGCTACAAAGAAGATAAATATAATATGGTAAGACTTGGACTCGCTTTATACGGCTTAGTTCCCGATTTACCGAATTTCGCAAAAAGAATTCCGGACTTAATTCCTGCAATGAGCCTAAAAGCAAGAATAATAAATATACATACAGCACATAAAGGCAGCGGAGTAAGTTACTGTCACACATATACAACCGATAAAGAAACAACCATTGGAACAATTCCGATTGGTTATGCAGACGGCGTAGACAGACGACTTTCAAATAAAATTTACGGTATTTTAAATGGACAAAAAGTACCACAAATTGGAAATATAACAATGGATCAAATGATGTTTGATATTTCTAATGTAAAAGCAAATGAAGGTGATGTTATAACCTTAATTGGGAATGATGGAAAAGAATCAATTTCAATAAATGATTGGGCAAATCTTTTAGGAACAATAAATTACGAACTTACTTGCAGATTAAAAGTCCGTTTATCAAGAGTTTATACAAGATAATAATCAAACTGCTTCTTCCATATAAATTTTAAAGTTTTCATTATTAACTTCTCGTACAAAGAAATTCCAAGCATTATAAAATTCAGCTAAAGCATAAGTATGTGCAATTGTAATCATACGATAAGACTCTTCCATAGTAATAAGAGTAGTTAAATCAATTTTACCTTCTTTATAACTTTTTCTTGAAGCAAGAATCAATTCTTCAGAATTTGCAAGTAACTCATCATTATAATAGTTTAAATTGACTTGTGCCGTTAAAAATTTTTCATAAGCTTTCTTTAAATCATTTTCAGCTTTATTTTCAACAGAAGCATAATTTAAATGTGCTTGTTCCAATTTTAATTTAGCATTTCTTATTTCAGGTGCATAGCTGTACAACAAAGGAATATTCACAATATTTGCGGCAATGTAAGCACCGTGTTTAAAAATGCCATCCCCTGATTGTCCCGGATTTTGATAACTATATCCTGCTTGAAGTTCAAAATCAGGAATTTTTTGCCTTAAAACAACCAGTAAGTTTTTTTCTGCAACTTCTATCTCTTGCAAAGCAATTTTAATATCTACTCTATTATTAATGGCTTCGTTTGCAATTACTTCAAATGGAGGCATTTTATCAGTCGGTTTTGGCATAGTAAGAGGTTGATACTCTTTAGTAAAATGGTCTTGTATAGTGTCATAAAAACCGTCAGGGCTGTTAATTACTTTATTAAACTCATATAAAGCTGTCTTTACATCATACTTGGCAGAATTAACTTCTGTTCTGATTTGATTAACAAGTAACTGAGCTTGAAGAACATCAATTTCGGCTACTTTGCCTGTTTTATGTTTTTCTTTTGCAACTTCAACTAACTTATTTAGTAGATTTTCATTTTCTTGCATAGTTGCAAGTACAGACTTTTTAGCAAGTAAATTTGTATAAGCTTCTCTAACATCCATTCTTAAATCAGCTTCTAAATATTCAAGAT
>CALUUJ010000041.1 GCA_944323935.1 Candidatus Gastranaerophilales bacterium
AAAATTTAATCGATTTTGAGAAAAGTAAATGTGAAATTGAGAAAAATAGGGAACCTGTTTTGAGAAAAAACTCTATTACACCTCCTCATGCTCGACAAATTGCCTTAGCTCGATATGATTTAGTAAATCTATGGGTTGATTATAAGAAAATTTCTAAGAATAAAACTCAAGCAGGAAAAGAATTTATTGATATTTATAATGACGGAAAAATATATTCTTATTTGTTTAATATCTTAGGAAAAATCTCTATCGGAACTATTTATAGATGGCATAAAGCTATTAAAGGAAATGACGACTATACAAAACTTATTCCAAATTATGATTATGGAGAAAAAGAATCTAATCTTCAACTTACTCATGAAGAAGAATTAGTTTTCAAATCCTTATTATTAACTCCCAATAAAACAAATATAGGTAAAGCAACCAAACTTGCCAAATATATACTTGAAAAGAAAGGTTTGGAATCTCCAAGCAGTGAAAGAAATTTTAGAAGATATGCAGAGAATTTTAAACGTAATAATTATGATAAATGGATACTTGCAAGAGAAGGACAAAAAGCTTTAAGAGATAAAGTTCAACCATACATAATAAGAGATATTTCAAAATTAGAAGTCGGAGATGTTTTAGTAGCAGACGGTCACAGATTATCTGTTCAATGTTTAAATCCGTTTACGGGAAGACCTTGTAGACCGACTTTAATCGGTTATCTTGATTGGAAATCAACAGCTTTGGTCGGCTATGAAATTATGCTTGAAGAAAACACTCAAGCTATATCTTCAGCTTTAAGAAATTCTATTGTTAATTTAGGAAAAATTTCTAAAATTTGTTATCAAGATAACGGAAAAGCTTTTCGAGCTAAATTTTTCACCGGAGATTTACACGAAAGCGGTATTAACGGCTTATTTAATAAACTTGATATTACACCAGTTTTTGCTCAACCTTATAATGCAAGAGCAAAGGTTATTGAAAGATTTTTCAGAGAACTGCAAGACGGGTTTGAAAGGTTATTACCTTCTTTTGTCGGCTCGTCAATAAAAGACCAACCTGCATATATGAAAAGGAATGAGAAATTCCATAAAGAACACCATATTCAATTTATACCTACAATTGAAGAACTGTCACAAATGTTAGAAGCGTACATGCGTTTTCACCGCACCCTTAAATGCCCTAATGTAAAAGGCAAAACAATTGGCGAAGTTCTTGAAGAAGGAAAAGGTTGCGGTGTTGATTTAGAAAAACTTGATGACTTAATGTTGAGTTGTGAAATTAAAAATATACAAAGAAACGGAATCAGGTTCCTAAAAGCTGATTATTACAATGATTGTTTATACGGTTTAAAAGGCAGAGTAATTATTAAATACAGCTTATCTGATTTAACAAAAATAAAAATTTATACACTTAAAAATGAATTTATTTGCGAAGCTCAAAGAGTTATGCCAATTCACCCTATGGCAAATTATTTAGGAGATATCAAAGATCAGGAAGAATTGAAATTTAAACTGCGACAACAAAAACGCTTGGAAAAACAAACCGTAAAAGAACTGAAAAATTATCTTAAATCCCACAATGTTAAAACATTGGATTGGCAAGAAATACCTAAAATTGAAACGGTTCAACAACCTAAAATAACAAGAAATATAGAACTTGAACCAACAGATGGCAGACCAAATTTTGAATTTAAGTACCAACGCTACGAATGGCATTTGCAAAACGGATTTAAAAATGACAAGGATGTCGCTTGGTTTAAAGAATACGAATTAAGTGAAGAATATAAACAAATTTATAGAAAGGAGAAGAATGAAGCCTGTATTTGTTAATACAAAGAACGTGAAAAATTTTATCAGCACCATAAATAACCTGCAAAACAGGGCACAAGGTGTCCCAGGGATGGCATTAATATATGGAGAGCCGGGTCTTGGAAAAACTCGAGCTGCTATTTGGTGGGTATCAAATCACCAAGATGATGCGATATTTGTGAGTGCAAAACAATCTATGTCAACAAAATGGCTGCTGGAAGAAATAGTAAAAGAACTCGGCGATAGTCCTTTTTATAGAACAGCGGACATATTTGAACAAATAACACGTGAATTGATTAAAAGACCACGATTAATTATTGTTGATGAAATTGATTATTTAACCCAAGAAAAATCAACAATCGAAATGCTCCGAGATATCCATGACAGAACACATACACCTATTATTCTAATCGGTATGAGTTATGCTGATAAAAAAATAAAACGCTATAAGCATTTGTATGACAGGTTGTCTGAAATATTACAGTTTCAAAAATTTTCGATTGAAGATATAAAAAATCTTATCAATGAGTTGTCAGAAATTAAATTTGATAATTCCGCTATAGAACACATACAAAATACGGAAAACAGATTTCGACAGATAGTTAAGATTATAGATAAAGCCGAAAATTATGCCAAAGCAAATGATTTATCAATTATAACCTTAAAAGATATGCGGTTTTTATTGAAATAGAAAGGAGAACAAATGGAAAAACTTATTTATCTTGCAAGAAAATTAAAAGCTTTTACTTACAATGAAATTTTTATGCTTGCAGAAATGCCAAAAGAAGAATTAAACCAACTTCTTGAACAATTGATTACAGAAAACGTGATTAAAAAAGATACACAAGGTTATCTTTTTATCAAAGATTTTGAAAACTTTGAACCGCCTAAAACAACACGTGTAAAACCTTTTATTGAAGGAAGCGAATATGATAAATTTAAACAAAAACAGAAAGAAAAAGAGAAAAAAGAAAAGTCCGACAAGCCTAAAAATTACGGATTTTTTGTACCACATAATGAACTAAGCGAAAAATTTTCTTTTTATGAAATCATAAACAATTTTCTTGAAAAATATGCTGCAAAATTTTGCACTCCAAGTACCATACAAACTTATCGCTCATTATTAAAGAACCATATTTTACCGTACTTCAAAACCAAAAGACCTGAAGAAATTGATGATTCTGTTATAAAAGACTTTTTTAGATATTGCGAAGAAAAGGATTTAAGTCCGAGAAGATTTAAAAATACAATGGCATTATTAAAACAAGTGCTAAGCTATGCAAATAATAAAGGTTTTACAAATAACAGTTTTAGTTTTCAAGTTAAAAGACTTACTCCGAGAAACGAATTCAGTTTAAACAGAATAGTGTTTAACCAAGGAGTTTGCTGATGTTTCTTAAGAAAAGAATGGAAAATATTAAAAGAGCCTTGGCATATAAAAGAATTACTCAAAAAGCTTTATCTAAGAAGTTAAAAATGTCGGAGTCATACATTACAAGACTCATAAATGGAGAAAGATATAACAGAGATTTTGAAATTTTCATATTTTATGAGCTTGGTGTTAATTACAGAAATTTAAAGTAAAAGAAAGGAGCTTATATGACAGATGCAAAGGAAAAAATGGAAAGAGTCTTTTCGGAATGCAGAAAATTTTTTGGCGAAATAAAAGCAATGGATGAAAGAAAGGAGCAAGCACAGGATAAAATCAAAACCCTGCAAGATGAAATCGTAAAACTAAAAGAGGAGCGTCCTGCTTTACTTGTAGAAGGGAAAGATGTTTCTAAAATCAATAAAAGACTAAAGAAAATCGAAGAAGAAATAGAGGTTAATCAAGATTTAATTAAAGGTGTAGATAACAAAAAGAAAAGCCTGCAAATAAATATATATAATGCCAGAGTAAAGAAACAAGAAGCATTTCAAGATTACATTAAATCAATAATGAAAACAGTTGCTAAAGAATATATGGAGATAGCTCCAAAATTTGCGGAAGTTATAACCAGATATATCCTTTTGGAATTTATGTTGCAAGGCTCAGATAAATCTTATGTTCCTGCAATAAGTTATAAAGACATAAAAAGAATACCTTGTCTAAATAGCGATAAATCATTTTTTAACTACAAACTCTATGACCTTTATATAAATTATGAAGATGACATAAGAGAAAAATATCAAATTCCGGAATATGAAGTTCGCAGGATATCAAGATTACAAGATGTATAAAACCTTTTATCAAATAGCCTCGTTTAAACCAAATTTAAGCAGGCTATTTTTATTTTATAATAAAATCCATGTATTTTTAAAATAAATTCAATACAGAGCTTTTGAACACTTTTTGAACGGGGTTTAATCAAGCTCACAATTAATCATTTTTGAATATAGCATATCTGCTTCATTTTTTATGAAATTAATTATACCCGATATATTCGCAATTTCTTCTATTTCATTATAGTTACTGCAAAAATGATCTATTACAACCAACGAATGGTAAATTCTTTTGCTTTTAGCGTACAGAAATTGAAATTCTTTATCTTCTAAGTAATATTTTTTCATTATTCCCTCATAGCCTTTCTATATACCAGACAGAATTCCCAAAATGATTAAAATTCCACTGTAATTGAAAATAAAAGTTGTATTCCATTGAATTGTCGTCTTTGAAGTTATAAGAATATTTATTTAGTTGTGTTCTTCGATAACTTTCAAAAGCAGTGCTTATCTCTTTTGCAAACTTTTTTCTAAATTCAGGATAAGTTATTTCTAGGGTTTCTCTTGTTAATTTATTTTTCA
>CALUUJ010000042.1 GCA_944323935.1 Candidatus Gastranaerophilales bacterium
GCCATAACAGTTGAAAAAATCAATAATATAAGAAAATAAAAATGTATCTTTTTTGAAAAGTGCATTATGAATTCTCCTTGAGCATTTTTTCTATAGATGCTTCAGTACAAACAAGTAATAATACATCATCTTTTTCTAAAATCCCCGTAGGTAAAGGCTTAGTCAGTTTATTGCCTTTTTTTATAGCAGCAACTATAATCCCATATTTATTTGGCAAAGCAAGTTCTATTAAGGATTTTCCAACCATAAAAGGTTGAACATTAATATCAAGTAATTGTATATCATCATCATTGCCGTCAGCGATTTCATTTTGGAAAAGAATTCTATAAGCAAATTTTTTACCATACTCTTCATCGGGATTAATAACCATTTTAGCCCCAACCGCTTTTAAAATTCTTTCATGAGTTTTATCAGTAGCTCTTGAAATAATATTTGAGCATCCCATCTGTCTTAGAAGTGCAGTAGCCAATATAGATGGTTCTTTTGAACCTATAGCACAAATTATTATATCTTTTTCTCTGGGTGACAATTTTTCAAGAGATGTTTCATCAGTTGCATCTAAACAAACTGCATCATCAATAAATACGGCAGTTTTATCAACAATATCCTTATTTATATCAACAGCCACAACTTCCATTCCTTTTTCAGATAATGTTTTTGCCAATGATGAACCTAATTGTCCCAATCCTATTATTAAAACTTGTTTTGACATATTTACTCCTATTAAGTTAAAGAAATTTTTGCATCTGGATATTCAATATTACTATCAACTGATTTTGAATTAATATAACATAATAATGTAACCGGGAACACACGTCCCAAAAACATTGCAATTATTATAATAACTTTGCCTACCTCATCCAAACTTGAAGTAATTCCCAAAGATAAGCCCACTGTACCCATTGCTGAAACTGCTTCAAATATCAAATTTCTGTTAGATAGACTTTGAGTTGTTAAAAGCATTAATATAATTAATAATAAAATACTTAGATAAAATACAATCAAAGTAACAATTTTTTGTAGAACATCACTAGGTATAAGTCTGTTTCTTACAATATTTTTTTTACCTGTAATAACATTATATAAAGTAATATAAGAAATCCCTAAAGCGACAGTCTTAATACCGCCTGCAGTTCCACCGGGAGAACCGCCTACTATCATTAAAAAGATAAATAAAATATATGAAACAGTATTAATATTAGATAAATCAACAGAATTAAAACCTGCAGTTCTTGTTGTTACAGACTGGAACCAAGCATTGTTGAATTTATCAATAAAATTAAGACCGTGTAAAGCACCATTGTATTCAGAAATTAAAAAGAAAATTGTCCCTACAAACAATAAAACAATTGTAGTATAAAAAACGATAACGCCCATTGCAGGTATTTTCTTTTTCTTTAAAAGGTTTGGCAAATAAGCACAAATAGCAGGAGAAATTCCTCCTAATATTATTAGAAAAGAAATCGTATAAAGAATAATCGGACTTGTATTATAAGATATTAAATTTGTAGACTTCAAAAAGAAACCGGCATTACAAAAAGCTGAAATAGCAGTAAAAATACCAAGTTTTAATCCATAAAAAAGATTATTCTCTTCAATAATAAAGCAAAATGATAAGATTAATGCGCCAATAAATTCAGTCCAGAAAGTAAATTTAAAAATCAAAAACAAACTATTCTTTATTTCAAGATTACTTTCAACATCAAAAATATTTCTTGCCGTTTTCGCATATGATAATGACATTCTTTTACCAAGGAGTAAAAAAACGATAGAAGAAATACTCATTATACCTAAACCGCCAAGTTGAATTAGAATTATTAAAATTAATTGTCCAAACAAAGACAACTTACTGCCAACATCAAAAACAGATAAGCCTGTAACACAAACAGCACTTACAGCAGTAAAAACAGAATCTAAAAAATTTATTTTTCCTACATTTGAAAAAGGAATAGCTAATAATAAACTACCTATAAAACATAAGATAAAAAAAGTTATAGGAAGAATTTTTTCGGGTGACCTAAATATAAAATCATATTTTTTGCTATTAAGATTTAAATTATTACTCATAAAAAATACTCTTCTTCTCGATTATAACATTAGCATATAAACAAGTCATTAATAATCTGAAAAAGAGTATTGATTGTAATAACAGAAAACATTTATTTTTTTATTAATCTGTCAAAAATTCTCTGAAGATATACTTTAGGAGATTTATCCTCCATAGTTTTTCCATCTTTTACATAAGGAACAGGAATACTTTGAGATTTTGTATATAAAGGATTAGATGGAGATACATATCTTTGTGTACATTGATAAACTAAAACAGATGGATTTATATCACTAGGTTTTAAATCACTAATAGAAACCTCAAAAGAATCTGATTCATTACCAATAGAAGGACCTAAAGATTCAAAATATTTTTTATCTTCATTACTTAATAATTTATCAGGTGCATTAACAGTAACTTTTGCTTTAAAAGGCAAATTTTGAGCAGATGAAATTTTACTAATATTCATTATTCTCTCCTTTTTTGAGTTTAAAAATATTAAAATAATTTTTTTGCTAATAAAATTGAAAATATTGATTAATTAGTTTTTATATTGATAATAAAATATAATAAGAAAATTAAATACAAAATATTTTCTAGGGTTCCGCGGTAATACCGGCTGGTCCAAGAGAAAATTCACAAAAGTGTACACGGAAGGATAAAAGCCTGGGAGATTAAATATTTCTCTCAGGCTTATTTATATATAAAAGAAAGGAGAACAAAATGCATTGGATATTTTTAATAATTGCAGGATTATTTGAAATCAGCTGGGCTGTAGGTCTAAAATACACTCAAGGATTCACAAAAATTTTACCATCATCAATAACAATAATTTGTATGATAACAAGCTTTTATTTCTTAGCCTTAGCACTCAAGAATTTACCACTTGGTACAGCTTATGCAATATGGACAGGGATAGGAACCGTTGGAACAGTATTAATGGGCATATTTTTATTTAAAGAACCCATAACTGCAATGAAATTTCTATGTATTTTCCTTATAATAAGCGGAATAGCCGGGTTGAAACTTCTAACCAATGCTTAAAGTAAAACTACTATTTTTAATAAGAGCAGAGTTTTTTACTCTGCTCAATATCAAATAGATTTTTTAATTATCGCCCACGTTCACTCAAAAGTTCCACAAGATCTTCTTCTGGTGTTTTAACTGGTTTTATTTTATATCTATCGACTAATATATTCAAAACATTTGAAGACAAAAATGCAGGTAGAGTCGGTCCAAGCTTTATATTTTCAATGCCCAAATATAAAAGAGTCAATAAAATACAAACAGCCTTTTGCTCATACCAAGAAAGAACCAATGATAATGGTAAATCATTTACAGAACAATTAAAATCTTTTGACAATTCTAAAGCAACTTTTATTGCAGAATATGCATCATTACACTGTCCCATATCCAACAATCTTGGAATACCATTTATTTCGCCTAAATCTAAGTCGTTAAATCTGTATTTTCCACAAGCTAAAGTCAAGATAATAGAATCCTTTGGCGCTTGTTTTACAAAATCAGTATAATAATTTCTTCCCGGTCTTGCACCGTCACACCCACCGACCAAGAAAATATGCTTTATATCACCTGATTTTACAGCCTCTATAACTTTATCAGCAACAGATAGAACTGTTCCATGTCCAAATCCAACAGTTAAAGTATCACCGCCATTTATACCTGTCATTTTTTTAGCTTCTTTATATCCACCAAGCTCAAGTGCCTTTTCAATTACAGGAGTAAAATCCTTATCTTCACCGATATGTAGCATATCAGGATATTCAACAACAGATGTTGTAAATACTCTATCTTTGTAACTGTCTTTTACCGGCATAATACAATTCGTAGTAAATAAAATTGCAGCAGGTACATTATCAAATTCTTTTTGTTGATTTTGCCAAGCCGTACCAAAATTCCCTTTCAAATGAGGATATTTATTTAAATCAGGATATGCATGACAAGGAAGCATTTCACCATGCGTATAAATATTTACACCCTTATCTTTTGTCTGTTCAAGAAGCAAACTCAAATCCTTCAAATCATGACCTGTTACAATAATAAAAGGTCCTTTCTCTATGTTTGTTGTAACTTTTCTAGGTGCAGGCGTTCCATATATTTCAGTATTTGCTTTATCTAAAATTTCCATACACTTTAAATTTATTTCACCTGTTTTTAAAACTAAATTTAACAGTTCGTCCGCTGATAAATCTTTTGAAATACCTTGTAATGCTTCATAAAAGAAATTATCAACATCTGAATCTTTGTAGCCTAGAACTCTTGCGTGATGAGCATAAGCCGCCATGCCTTTCAAACCGAATAATATCAATGATTTTAAACTTCTGATATCTTCATTACAATCCCAAATAGTTTTTATATCAAACTTTGAATCAC
>CALUUJ010000043.1 GCA_944323935.1 Candidatus Gastranaerophilales bacterium
TGGAACCCAAAAATGAAACCATATATATATGGTGCAAGAAATGGAATTTATGTATTAGACTTAAGAAAAACTTCTGACAAATTGGATGAAGCTTATGCAGTAGTAAGGGACGCAGCAGCAAGAGGTAAAAATGTTGTTTTCGTTGGTACGAAAAAACAAGCTGTTGATGTTGTTGCAGAAGAAGCTACAAGAGCAGGTGCTTATTATGTTAACAGAAGATGGTTGGGCGGTATGTTAACTAACTTTGAGACAATCAGAGGAAGAGTTAATAAGCTAAGAGAAATTGAAGAATTCTCAAATTCAGGTCAGATGGAAAAATTACCAAAGAAAGAAATTGCTCAAATGATGAGAAAACTTTCTAAATTGACAAAAACTTTAGGCGGCATTAAAGAAATGAGAGGAATGCCTGATTTATTGGTTGTTATTGACCAAAAGAAAGAATCAATTGCAATTGCTGAAGCTAATAAATTAAATATTCCAGTAATTTGTTTAGCTGATACAAATGCTGATCCTGATGGTATTGATTATATTGTTCCAGGTAATGATGATGCTATCAGATCTATAAAATTAGTTTGCTCAAAGCTTGCAGATGCTGTTCTTGAAGGAAAACAATTAAGAGAAAATAAAGCTAATCAAATGTCTAAAATCCAGTCTATTAAAGCTGAAGATGCAGGTGTATCTGAAGAAGTGAAGGCTGAAGTCGAAGAAGCAAAAGTTGAAGAAGAAGAAACTCAAACTGAAGAATAAAATATTTGAGATACTTCTGAAAATCAGAAGTATCTCAAAATTTTTGTATTAAAATGTTTTGGTATTTTTATAAGATATTGAAAGGATAATAAATTATGACAGTAACAGCTGCTATGGTTAAAGAACTTAGAGAAAAGACAGGCGCTGGCTTTATGGACTCTAAAAAAGCTCTTGAACAATGTGACGGCGATATTGAAAAAGCAATGGAATTTTTGAGACAAAAAGGTATTGCATCAGCTGAGAAAAAACAAAACAGAATTGCAGCAGAAGGTTTAGTTGCTACTTATATTGAAAATGGTGTTGGTGCTATTGTTGAAGTTAACTGTGAAACTGATTTCGTAGCTAAAAATGAAGATTTTAAAACATTTGTTAATGGTTTAGCAAAACATATAGTAGCTACAAAACCTCAAGATATGGATGCTTTAAATGCTTCTGTATGTGCTTGTTGCAATATGACAATTGAAGATGCTGTAAAAGATAAAATTGCTACAATTGGTGAAAAAATCAATATTAGAAGATTCCAAATTTTTGAAGGTAATTTAGCAACATATGTTCACAATGGTAAAATAGGTGTTTTAATATCTGCCAGTGCTCAAGATGATGTACTTTTAAAAGACGTTGCTTTACACATTGCTTCTTCTGCTCCTGAATTTGTTTCAAGAAAAGAAATTCCGCAATCTGTAATAGATGAAGAAACCAGAATTGAAATGGGTAAGGAAGATTTAGCTAAAAAGCCTGAAAATATTAGAGCAAAAATTGTTGAAGGTCGTGTAAACAAACTTATGTCACAAAAATGCTTATTGGAACAACCGTTTGTTAAAAATCCAGATCAAACAATTGAAGCTTTATTATCAGGTAAATTAGAGATTAAATCTTTTGTTCGTTGGACTTTAGGTGAAGGTCTTGAAAAAAGACAAGACAATTTTGCTGAAGAAGTTATGAATCAAATGGTAAAATAGATTTCAGTTCATAAAAGAGGCACCTTTATAAAGGTGCCTCTTTTTGTGTTATAATTTTGATATGATATTTTTTAGCATAATAACTTTTTTTATAATTATTTATTTTCTTTTATTTGCTGGGTTTATATATATATTGAAAAAATATAATCGACTTTTGAATGATGTTTCAAAAATATATTTGGCTGTTAAAAGAGTCAGATACGGAGACATAAATGTTCGGCTTGATAATTTAAATAATAAAGAATTGGAAGTATCAACGAATCGTCTTTTTGAAACAATGTATGACAGGGAGTTGATGATAAAAGAATATCAAACAACTTTATCAAAGAAGAATTTATCTCTAGAAGAAGTTATAAAACAAGAAAAACAGTTACAACTTTTTAAAGAAGAATTTGCAGCAACCTTAACTCATGATATGAAAGTGCCTGTTATTGCAGAATTGAATTCTTTAAATTATTTATTGGATGGTCGCTTTGGCTCTTTGAACGAAAAACAATCGGAAATATTAAAATTGATGAAATCTTCAAATCAGGAACTTAAAGAACTCATTGAAAATATGCTTGAGACATATAAATTAGAACAAAAATCTATTAGGCTAAATAAGTCCAGAAATTCTATTAATTCTTTTATTAATTCTATTGTAGAAGAAATGAGACAGATTGCTATTCAAACTGAACATAAGATAATTGTTAATTTAGAACAAACAAAAAATGTTGAAATTGAATTTGATATTTTTCAATTAAAGCGGGTAATAAAAAATTTATTGCAAAATGCTCTTTCTTTTAGTCCTGATGCTTCTGAAATTATATTGGAAACAGAATTATATGATGAAAAGATAAAGATATTGTTTACAAATAAAGGAACTGGCATTTCTAAAGATGATTTGGATTTGATTTTTAAAAAATATTATTGTGGTCATTCAAAATTTAGAAAAGCAGGAACCGGATTGGGTTTATATTTGTCGCAACAAATAGTTCTGGCACACAATGGAAATATTGAAGTCGATTCGTCGATAGAAGGGCAAACAACTTTTGTTTTAACTCTACCTTTTTAATATATAGTCATATTGAAATTAATCAGATGTTTCCTGTTGAACTGTTTTTATCATCTTCAAATAATTTTATATCTATATGCTCTTCTGTTTGTTGCATAGACGCATATTTATAACCTGAAGAATTTGTGTCTATCTCAATATTTACATCGGTATCAATCATCTCAACTTCTTTATTGGGATATTCTTTTATTTTTCCGTCGGACAGTTTTACAGATACTTTATCAGTAAGTATATTTAATGCACAAACTCTTCCTACTCCATCTTGGGTCATTACACCAGAACCTATTGGGACCATCTCTTTTGCTGTTTCAATATAATTTTTATATTCATAATTTAAACAACATAGCAACCTTCCGCATGTCCCGGAAATTTTACTTGGAGTAATTGGCATACTTTGATCGTGTGCAAGTTTTATATTAATGGAATCAAATTGTCGTTTGAAAGTGCAGCAACAAAACGGCCTTCCGCATAAACCGTTTCCACAGCATAATGAAGTCTCATCTCTAACACCTATATGTTTTAAGTCTATTCTTACTCGTTTGAATACTTTTGTTAAATCTTTCAAAAGATTTCTAAAATCCACTCTTTCAGGTGCTGTGTAATAAAAAGTAACTTTTCTTTTATCAAATGTATATTTGCATTGTATTAAGTTCATCTGAAGATTATGTTGTTTTATGAGTTCAAGACAATCTTTATAACCTTGCTCTTCCATTTTTTGTATTTCTTCATACTCTTTTTTATCGTCTTCTGTCATAATTCTGACAAAAGGAATAGATGGAACTTTTTTTCTTCTAAGTATACTTTCTACTTGTGGAGGTACATAATAAGCCGTTGTTACTTCTTCTCCTTTTTCGGTAAGAACTATAACTAAGTCGCCATGTTTTATTACTGTACCTTCAGGTATATCAAGCGGAAATTGTTTATTTCTTATAAGTTTTACTGCAATCATAAAAATATTTTAGCATAAATTTTATATATTGTTTATCTTATGGGCAATTTTTTGTTATGAAAATACTTTATATATAAGTAAGGTGGTTAGTTTTATATTGTGAGGTTGGTTTTATGAATCCAAGATTGGTTAAATTTGCGGTAGAACTTCAAAATGGTGAAAAAATTGAAAATACCAAAAAAAATATCAACTTTAGGAATGGCGGTGGCCGTAGGTTATTTGACCTTTTTAAACTTGCCAAAATAACTGTTCCTATTGATAGAAATCAATAAATTATAATGTAAAGTATTTGCAAAAAGATTTTGAGTTGTATCTTAATCTTTTGGTTTGAAGTTCGCTTGTTAATTTCCTTAAATTTTCAAGTGCTATTTTTCTTTCTGCTTCAATAACCGTCATTTCTTCAAGTGTTTTTTTTGAATTTTCAAAAAGATAGTTTATTTCCATTGAATCTTTGTCTAAAATTCTTTTAATATTATAATTTTTTTTGTTTTTTGTTGTGAGATTACAAAAACTTTTTGCCATTTACTAATGATATCCCCAAAATCTATATATGCTAATTATACTCGGTAAAAATTTAAATGCTTTTATATATTAAGAAAAAATAATTTATACTTAAGTGTCAAATATAGGCTAATACAAATAAAAAAGGAGGAACGAGGTTCCTCCAAAGATAAAAACGAAAAAAGGATAAAATATATAAAAATTTGAATAA
>CALUUJ010000044.1 GCA_944323935.1 Candidatus Gastranaerophilales bacterium
AAGGTTTGGGTAATGATTTTGTAGTTCTTGACTATGAAGAATATAAAAAAACAAATAAAACTCCTCAAGAACTTGCATTAAAATTATGCGACAGACATTTTGGAATTGGTGCAGATGGTCTAATTATTGTTAATCCTGATACAAATGATACTGATATCGGATGGATTTTTTATAATAATGACGGTTCAATTGCACAAATGTGCGGAAATGGTATTAGATGTTTTGCTAAATATGTTTATGAGAAAGGGCTTGTAAATAAGAAAGAATTTTCTGTTGAAACTAAAGCCGGTACAATAATTCCCCAAATATTAGATAATGGTCTTGTCAGAGTTAATATGTCTGAACCGATATTAATACCCGAAAAGATTCCTGTAAGAATATCTGATAATTTAAATTTTGAAATTATAGTATCAGATAGAACCTTTATTGCGAATGCAGTTAGTATGGGGAATCCTCATTGTATTATAATTACTGATGAAGATACAAAAGCTTTAGCTTTGAAATACGGACGAGAAATAGAAAAACATCCTTTATTCCCGGAAAAAACAAATGTTGAATTTATCAAAGTTTTATCACGTGATGAAATAAATTTGGATGTTTGGGAACGAGGTTGCGCAATTACTCTGGCATGTGGAACAGGGGCTTGTGCAAGCGTAACAGCTGCTATATTAAACGGTTTATGTGATAATAAAGTAAAAGTAAATTTACCGGGCGGACAGCTTTTAATTGAGTGGGATGGTAATATTAACGATACAAAACATGATATCTTCATGTCTGGCAGGGCTGATTATTCGTTTACAGGGCAGATTGAAGTATAGACCTTATACTAATTGCAAAGACTAAAAACATAAGTTAATATTAACTTATGAATATTTTGGAAATTAAAAATCTTAATCTGAGTTTTCATTCTGATGATAAAGATTATCAAGCATTGCATAATATAAATTTAGGATTGGAAAAAGGACAAATGCTTGCTCTTGTCGGAGAATCAGGCTGTGGAAAAACAATTACAGCAATGTCTGTTCTTCGGCTGCTTGCTCCAAATGCAAAAATTACTTCAGGACAAATAATATATAATGGCAAAGATTTACTTTCTTTACCCGAAAAAGAAATGCAATATATTCGAGGTCGAGAAATAGCACTAGTTCCTCAAGATCCTATGACATCTTTGAATCCGCTTTATACTATTGGTTCTCAACTTTTAGAAGTTATAGAAGTCCACCAAAATGTAAAAGGAAAAGAGGCGGAAAAAATAGCGATTGATGTTTTAGACCTGGTAAAAATTCCAAATGCTAAAGAAAGACTAAAAACATATCCTCACGAATTTTCGGGCGGAATGCGCCAGAGAGTAATAATTGCTATGGCAATAGCTTGTAAATCAAAAATTATAATTGCTGATGAACCGACTACTGCACTTGATGTTACTGTTCAAGCTCAAATAATGGAACTTTTAAAAGAGATTCAAAATAATTTAGGTACATCATTTATTTTTATTTCTCATGATTTTGGTTTGGTTTATGAATCAGCTGATAAGGTCGCTGTTATGTATGCAGGGCATGTTGTTGAATATTCTTCTGCTAGTGAATTATTTAAAAATCCTAAACATCCTTATACAAAGGCATTGTTAAAAACTTTGCCTGATTTTAATTCTACAAAGTTAGAAGCTATAGAAGGGCAGCCTCCTTCTATAAAAGATTGTTTTCAGGGCTGTTCTTTTGAGCCTAGGTGCAAGTTAAAAATGGATATATGTAAGATAAATCATCCTGATTGCTATACACTTGAAAATTCTTGTGTATCTTGCTTTTTGTATGGTAAATCCAAAATAGAATAATTTTCTTGATATTTTTCAGACAAATGTCTGTAATATTAATATGCTTACTGAAAAACAAAAAATATTCTTTGAAAAATTAAAAGAATCATATGGCAAAGGAGCGCTTTCAGGTTTTGATATAATTGCTAAAGATTTTAGATTTAAACATAAAAATTCAAATTTTCTTTTTGTTTAACTTTGGATTTTTTTATAAAGAACTGTGAATAATTTTCTCTGAATTTATTCTACAAAGAAGCCCACAGATATTCTTGTATTATATATAAAAATTTTTGAGTTACATAGTAATGTAAAAAAAGAGTTTTTTACAATAATTTACATATAATTGTAATTGCCTCACAGCCATGGTTTTGATGATATAAAAAGTTCTTTAAAATATTATTTCTAAGCGATATATCTTGAATGTTTCACAAAAAGATTTATACTAAAAATATAACGAACAGTAAGTAAAAGACTATTAATAATAACTTAAAGGAATAAAGTATTAAATACTGTTAGTTAAATTGTAGTTCTTAAATAAATCATGAAAGGAGAAAAGAATGGCAGCATGGAATGAAGCAGATCATCCAAGGGATGAAGAAGGTAAATTTACGGATAAAGGAGGCGGAACTTCTACAGCACAAAGTTATGAAGATAAAATGCAAAGAAGAGCGGATCTATTGTTTCCCAAAACAATAGATAAAAACAATGTTGAAAATTTAAAGGAAAATGATATTCTAAAAAAATACAAAAATAGTCGATTAGAAAAACTGAACCAAAGTATAAACAATAAATCTATAGAAACTGCACCAAGATGGAGTAATAATACTAAATTTTCAGATGCAGAATTACAAAAGGCGAGAATATTTATACAAGGGGAAGAAAAATTCAGCCCGAATGCATATTATCCTACCGAAAATGACGTACTAACAATAGGATATGGTCATACCAAATTGGTTGACGGAAAACCAATTACTCTTGGAATGAAAATTACAAAAGAAAAAGCAGAAGAATTATACAGAAAGGATTTTGAAGAACATATTGAAGGATTAAAAAATATTGAAGTTCCCTTAACAAGCAACCAAAAAATAGCATTAGCCAGTTTTATGTTTAATCTTGGAAAGGGAATATTTGACAAACCGTCAGATTTACTTACAAAACTAAATGCAGGCGATTATCAAGGAGCTGCTGATAAATTGGAGGAATATAACAAACAAAAAAATAAAAAAACAGGAGAATACGAAGTTTTAAGAGGGTTAGTTAACAGAAGAGCAAGGGAAAAGAAGTTATTTCTTACACCGGACGGAGAGTAGAATCACTTTCCGTTCTTTTTGTATCTGCATAAGGCTTCGTAAGCTATTTCCCCGTTAATCCATCCGCCTGCCCCATTATAACATACGCCGTACTTATTCGGTTCATCTGATAATAAATTACCATCTTTGTCAAATTCTTTTATATGTTCAAGACATAATGCGGGTTCTTTACAATCAGCATCATATTTTATTAGTATATAGTATTCAGAATTATCCTCAGTATTGTGTGTATATCTCTCCTTTGAAGTATACATTTTGAACCAGCCTGATATTGAATATTTCTTTATTGTTAAAGAATTTTTATCAAAATAAATATCATCTGTTAATTTTTCCAAATTATTTTCGTTATCCGAATTTCTATAATTCGTATATTTAGATAATTTGAGATTTATTTTTTCAAGTTGATTAATTTTTTCTTTTAACTTTTCTCTCTCAATTTCACAACTATCAGAATTTATTTCTTTAAAGTTGTTAATCTTTTCTTCTAAATTATTTTTTTCAATTTCTAGATTATAAAGCTTTTTATCATCAACAAACTTTTTTATAAAAAAGCCAAATGCAAATGATGATAATAATGAAAATATAGAAATTAATATAATAATAAACTTTTTCATAGCGAATAATTATAACATATTTATATTTTTTTATATATGAGTCTTTAGGTAAAATAAACCTGCGGATTTATTCTTTATATTTGCATAAAGTATTAAAATATATTTCTCCATTTACAAATCCATTATAACTTGGACAAATACCATTGTTATTTGGTTCATCCAGTAATAAATTACCATCTTTATCAAATTCTTTTAAATGAGTAAGGCATAATACATTTGATTGACAATAAGCCTGGTATTGATTCAATTCATAATAAATAGGAATGCTGTCAATATTGACTGTATGGCTATCTTCTGAATTATATATTTTAAACCACCCATTTATAGAATGTTTATCTTTAGTTAGTGAGTTCTTATCAAAAAAAATATCATCTGTTAATTTTT
>CALUUJ010000045.1 GCA_944323935.1 Candidatus Gastranaerophilales bacterium
ATTCATTTAACTCCTTTTTTAGTTGGAAAATATGTTAGTTCTAAAATCTGTATTTTGTTTTAAACTTCTTATGTTGTTGATTATAAATGAGTTTGGAGTATTTATGTCTTTTTTTAATTTAAGCAGTAAAAATATTAGTCTTAAGGTTATTGATGGTGATATTTCTTTTAATAATCCAAATGAATGTTTTGTTGAAGTGATTGTAAAAAGAGCTTTTTTAAGGGAATTTCTTGCTAGTCTGTTATTACCACAAGATAAATATCATTCTTCTTATATTTCTTTAACAAAAAGAGAAAAACAAGTTTTAAAATTTTTGTCATCTGGAAAAAATAATGCACAGATTGCTGAGTCAATGCATGTGAGTGTTCATACGACAAAAGTTCATATTCATAATATTTTTAGTAAATTATCTGTTCAAGATAGAACCGAGGCTGTTGTTAAAGCAATAAAATATAAATTAATAGATATTTAATATTAACTTTTGTTAACTCTTGCGCAATTTTGTCTTTTGAAAATACTTTATTATTATGTAAGGTAGATTTTGGGGTTTAGTATATTTATGGTTGATGTTTCAAAATTTAGTAATATTGAATCTTCAAAAGCATTAAATATAGCTGATTTTAATTCTTTGAATGAAACAAGTTCGGCTAATGAAGATGTCAGTATATTTGCTTCATATGATGATTCGCAACAAGAAGGTGCTGATATACTATATCAACAATTAGATTCCGTTGAAGAAAAACAAGGATTTTTTTCTCAAACTTGGAACGGAATAAAAGAGTTTGTTGGTATTGGTACTAGTGCTGCAAAGTGTGATGAAGCAATCGAAAAATATAAAAATGGTGAAATTTCGTTTGAAGAAGCGTCTGCTGTAATTGATGAATTTTCAAATAAACAAGATGCAAGTTTAGATTTATTTTCTAATATTGCTACCGGCGTTGCTGCTATAGCTGCTGCAAGTCTTGCCGGTGCCGCAATTATTGCTTCCGGTGGTACGGCAACACCTCTCGTCCTAGCGGCTATTGGTGCCGGTACAGGTGCTGTAACAAAAACTGCTTATAAATTTACAGACAGAGCAACTAATGATGTTGAAGGTGATGCTTTGGATGGAAAACAAATGTTAAAAGATGGGCTGTCAGGTGCTGTAACCGGTGCTATTGGTGCTGCTACTATGGGAACGGGAAGTGCATCCGGAACGCTTGGAAAATCAATTGTTAATAGTGCAAAGGTGAGTGCTAAAACAGGTTTTGTAACAGGTGCTGTTTCAGGCTCTTCAAATTATGTTATAGATACTGCTTTTGACGAAGATAAAGATTTTGATGCAAAAGAATTTCTTTCTGCGACTGCAACTGGGGCTGCTGTGGGTACTGCAGTAGGTGGTATTATGGGTAGTGCAAATGGTGCTATGCGTTATACTGGTGTGTTGAAACATGGTGGTATGGTAAGAGTTGATGAAAATACCGGTAAACTTCTTAATGCCACTACAGAAGATATTGTTGCCAATTCTGCTTGCAATGCCGAATATAAACTTATTAATAATGGAATTCGTTCTGTTGCTGCCTAATTTATTTTAATTTTATATAATATATCATCACAAAAAGCAATGTATTTCATTGCTTTTTTAGTTTAATATATTTATATGATTAATTTTGATGCCTTAATATTAAAATTATTTTATGAAGAGAATAGTGAATTTTTAATTGGTGCAAAAATTCAAAAAATTCAGCAGCCTAATCGTTCGGAGTTAGTTTTAATTATTAGAAATTTTTCTGAAACAAGGAAGTTTTATATTAATTTTAACCCTCAATTTTACCATCTTTGTTTTATGTCTAAAGATAATGAACTAAGAAGAAATATAACTATACCCCAAACAGCACCTATGTTTTGTATGCTTTTAAGAAAATATATTCAAAATGCTAAGATAATCAAAGTTGATGTTCCAAAATATGAAAGAATCTTTGAAATTTATTTTGAATATTATGATGAACTTAATGAAAAATCTCAATTATGTTTAGCAATTGAACTAATGGGAAAATATAGTAATGTTATTTTATATAATTATGATACTAATGTAATTATTGGCTGTGCTCATAATGTAAGTGCAGAGAAAAGTAGGGAACGCGAGCTTTATGGTATGCTGCCTTATATTTATCCTCTAAAGCAAAAGAAGAACAATCTTACTAAAGTAACCTTTGAGTCCTTTAAAAGTAGTATTGATATTGAAAATATAGCACAATCTATAGCATCAAAATATCATTATCTTACTATTTCTTTTGTTCAAGATGTTATAGATTCTATTAATCCTTTTTCTTTGGAAATGCTTTATGAAAGGCTTAAGAGTTTCTTAAATCAAAAAAAATATAGATATTTTATTACTCAAGATCATTCAAAATATTTTTTGGAAAAAGTTAAAAATGGTACTGAATATAATTGTGTTAATGATATGATTGATGAATATTTTTCGTATCATCAAAATAAAGTTATAATATTAAATCTGAAAACTAAAATTTTCAGATTTATAAATACGCAATTAAAAAAATTATATGCATTAAAAACCAAACAGGAAGTTTTGATAAAAAAAATTGATAAAGCTAATTCTTATAAAATAAAAGCAGATATTATTATGGCTAATTTGTATTCATTAGAAAAAGGAATTAGAAAAACATCTTTATACGATTTTGAAGGTAATATTCAAGAAATTGAGTTAGATGAAAATCTTTCTCCTGTCGATAATGCAAACAGATATTATAACTTATACAAAAAAGCTAAAAATACATATGAACATGCAGTAATAATGATCAACGAAACTAATTCTCAGATTTTATATTTTGAAGAAATTTCTTATTTTGTTCAATCTACTAGTGATATAAATGAACTTAATGATATTTATGATGAATTAATTGAAGAGAAAGAATCTAATGTAGAAAGTATTCAGAAGATTGATTTTATTGAATTTCAAGGAACTAAGATTTATATTGGAAAAAACAAAAAGCAAAATGATTATATTTTATCTAAATTATCATCAGCTGAAGATTTATGGTTCCATCCTTTAAATGCACCTGGCGCTCATGTTTTGGTTAAATCTAATAATAAAAAAGAGATTATTTTAGATGAAATTTTGTTAAAAGCTGCTCAACTTACTAAAGAGTTTTCCTCTCAAAAGAATAATTCAAAAACTTCTATAATTTATACCAAACGAAAATATGTAAAAAAAGCCAATAATAAACAGGCTTTTGTAACTTATAAAAATGAAACGGAAATTATTGTTTAGTTATTTTGTGAATTCTGTCATATCTGAGAATATATTATTTGTTTTTTGATTTTGGTTAAAGAAATTGGGATTCAGCATTTTTATAATATTTTCTTTATTTGCTATTTTTTCGGCTTCTTCTTTTCTAATACGTTTTTTCGTTGCTCTTTCATTAATAGCAGGTAATAAGAAGCCTAAGAATACCGGTACTAATACAAGAACTGAAAGTGCTGTAAATCTTGCATTGAGTGTTTTAGCTTTTTGTACCCAAGGATTATTTTTATCTTTAAATAAATTTGTTAGTTGTTTTACGTCATCAGAGTCTATAGCTTTAGATAAAACTTCTTTAATTGTTGAATTATCTGCTGTAGCTATATCTTTACCTTCTTTTGCAAGTAATCTTTGGACTATATTTTTGGCTTCATCTGTAATACTAAATACTTTTGCAAGATTACCGCCTTGTCCTTCTATAAATTCACAGAATCCTTTTATTCCGTCTTTGTATTTATCAATACCGCTGTATTTCGATATAATTTGATCTGTAGATAGAACTCGAACACCTTTTATCGGACGAAGATAATCAAACAATTTTTTTGCAAAACTTTGTTGTTTAAATCCTTTATCTTTTGCTGCTAAAACAAGTCCTGATTTTGCTTCATTTAATTTTGAAAATCCTTTACGTAGTTCTTTTTCTGCAAAACACATTGTTGCACAAGTAACCAAGTCTCTTCTTAAAATTTCTTCTCTGTCATATTTATCTTTTGCCTGGAGTGTACGTGGAATAAGAATACCAAATCCCATAATTCCAAGTAGCAACGGGAATGAAACATTACAGCCTTCAAATTCGATTGCT
>CALUUJ010000046.1 GCA_944323935.1 Candidatus Gastranaerophilales bacterium
TAGGGGCATCAGAACGAATTGTGTAATATAGAGCGGCGGCAAAATTATTGTTACGAATTGTTTATCAGACAGTTAAGCAGAAATAGGCTTTAACAGGAACACAAAACGAAATGTGACAAAGCTTTACATTTGCTTTACATTTAAACGGCCTAAATGCGGGCTTCTGAGACATTCTTTTTACATCAGTGATAAATAAGAACTAAATTGGGCTAGAATAGGCTGTAGCGGCTTATTCCGGCCTTTTTTATTGTCTGTTTAGGCGTTTAGAAAATCGTTTAAGTGATGTTTTAGAGTCGGATTTATACCTAGATTATTATCTACCTTCAAAGTGTTAAAAAAGGGGTTGGGTATACCTTTGGGTATACCAGTTGGGTATACCCCTTTCAAAAGACGAATTGATAATATATGTAAATAAAAGAAAATATTTATTTTTAATATTTTAGAAATCGTTATCCTTTATCTCTATACTCAAGGATATAATTTTATTACAATGTGGGCAATTAATTTCTATATTATTCCCTTTGATGTTACTCACTTCTTTTGGGGATGCAAACAATTGCCACATAGGTACATCTAAAATATTAGCTATCCTTTCAAGTGTACCAGTCGTTACAGATGTAGCATTTAAAGTTTGCTTTATAGATTGATATGAAACCCCCAATCTTTCAGCAAGTTCTTGCTGCGTCATACCTTTTTCTTTTAATATTTCTTTAATTCTCATAGATGTATTATTAATTGAATACAAATATACACTACATAAGATAAAGTATAATAAGTTATATACCAAATAATGTTAAAAGTATAATATATATAAACCTTTATATTGCATAAGTATAATAAATAATATACCTTTGCCAATAACACCTAACAAAGGATTAGAATATTAACCATAAAACAAAATAATTATGCTTATAAAAGTTAGAAACGAACGATTTAATACCGAAAGTATTGCAATTGTATTAGATGGAATGAAAACATTAGAGGAAATTCATTATTTAGAAGAAAGCCTATTAAATCTACTCATGTATGCTTCAGATAGTAATATTACACACCTACCACCTTTAAAAGAAGAAATGTGCAATATTCTATCTCTTGTAAAAGCAATGCGCCCTACAGGTGATGATATACAACTCATAGATAGAGAAATACCAGTAATAAACGAAAATAATTAGCCATGGTACATATACAAAAAAATAAAATAAATATAGAAATTGAAACACGTTGTCCCTTAGATGATTACGTTTCATTGAAAGACGCATTATATTCACTATTAACTGCCATTGATAGCGATTTGTGTAATACAGAAGATATACGACCTGTTATGTATTTATTAAAGGAGATGGATTTAAATTACGAGCAATTACGGGAAGTAATAAAATAAAAATTCAATATTGAATTATTATAATAAGGCAATAGAGGTTTTCTAATATCCCCTATTGCCTTTATTATTTCTCAATGATTGTTGAATATATTACACAATTGTATGTAATAATTACACACTTTTTTGAGAAACAATTACAATCTTTTTTTCTTTGTGTCAACAAAAAAAATCAGTATGAGTAAAAATAGTTTTATAGTGTCTGATGAAACAAAGAATTGTTTCGGGATGGTTGTAAAAACGGATGGCATTAATACTGAATCATTTATAAAAAATCCTGTAATGCTTTACATGCATGAACGTAAAACCGTTGTAGGCAGATGGGAAAATTTAAGAAAGGATGGTTCCAAGTTAATTGCTGATGCTGTTTTTGATGATACAACAGAATTGGGAAAGAGTGTAAAAGCACAAGTTGAAAAAGGATTTTTACGTTCCGCTTCTATCGGTATTGAAATAATAGATGAACAGGAAATAAACGGAGTTAGAACGGTTACCAAAAGTATATTGTCGGAAATATCAATAGTTGATATACCTGCAAATAAAAATGCTCTAAAATTGTGCAACCTAGGAGGAAATAAGTATTTAAAACTTGAAGTTCCTCGAAAAATAAAAAGTTTACATGATGAATTAATTTCTTTGCTTCAACTAGATAAAAAGGCGACAGATGAGGAAATTATAAATATAATCCAAGACTTATTAAATCTACCAGACAAAGCGACGAATGAAGTTGAGAACGCTATTTCCAATGGATTAATAAGCAGTGAGGATAGATACAATTTTATAACGATGGCAAGACTTAGCCCTACCGTATTTTCCAGTTATATAACTAGTGAAAAAAGAAAAAACGAAAAAGCCATAAATCAGGCTATAAATCAAGCTTTCACTGAGGGGAAAATAAGAACCATACAGCAGAAGGAAATTTACCGTAAAATCGGCTTAAAAATGGGTCTAGACGTCATTTCTGAATTGATTAAATCTATTTCCATTGTTAAACCCTCCGATATTATAAAATTAGCAAATAACACACATTCAAAATATGAGAAGGAAAAAATACCAACCAATCCAAGTGAAAGACTTATGTATTACAGGAAATACAATCCTGAATATTTAAAAGAAAATCCTGAAGAATTTGACAAGTTATTAAAATCTTTAAAATAAAATTGTTATGGCATTAAATAAGCAAATTTGGGTAAGTCAATTAAAAGAGAATTTTTATCCAGAAAGAAACTTTCTAACAAAAGTTACAGATTTCACGTCTGATGTTGATGCAAACACATTGCATATCGCATCATCAGGAATAGACCCTAAAGTTTTGATTAACAACAATACATATCCAATAAATATTGTTGAACGTGAAGACCAGGATAATCAAATTCCATTGGATGTATTTGATACTGAAAACACTGTTGTTAGACATGTAGAAGAAGCAGAATATAATTACGGAAAACTTGAAAGCGTTATAAGGCAACACCGTTCTACACTACAAACAAGCACAGCACAAAAAGCAATTCATGCTTTTGCTCCCTTGAATGATTCTGATGACACTCCTTTGGTAGAAGCCTCAGGCGAAGTTATAAACGGTAGAAAAAGAATCAGGTTTGCAGACATATTAAATTTAAAAGAAAAGTTTGATAACGCTCTAGTGCCACTAGAGGAGAGATACTTAGTATTACATCCAACACACGTTACGGACTTAATGCTAGAAGATTTACAGCTATTTAAAGATTTGACAGAAATAAGAGAAGGAGAGCCGATTAAGTTTGCAGGATTTGGCACCTTTCAGTTTCCGTACATGCCTAAATACACTAGAACAGAACCTGATGCTCCGTTAACAAAGGCAGATTTCAGCATTGAAAGTAAAAATGGATCAATTGTCAGTGTAGCTTTTCAAAAAAGTGAAGTAATGAAAGCTGATGGAACAATTGATATGTTTGCAAGAGTTGACGATCCCGAAGAACGTGGTACAATAGTAGGATTTCAGAAAAGATTTATTGCAATGCCTATCAGAAATAAAGGGATTGGTGCTATAATAAGTGTTGATGAATCAACAAATGAAAGCGCAAGCCCAAAGACAAGAACCGTTTCAGAGTCACCCACGCAAGCAACAGACACCTATCAATCTAGGAATATTTCTGAGAATGAATTAGAAGAATAAACCACAACAATACGGATTTGAGGTCGTTTCACTAAAAAATAATAATATAGTAAATCCTCAATCCGTATTGACTAATTAGGTAAGTATCAAATAATATACTAATTTGTATTCAAAAAAAATGGATGATTTTAACATGTGTAAAGCGGCAGGGATTAGTTATAAGCTAAGAATATTATTCGTTACTAAAATTTTTGATAAATATGAAAAATCAGGGCTATCAAATCGTGAAATACATCGTAAATACATTTATCCAGCTTTGGGTATATGTGAGAAAACTATGTATAACATGATAAACAATTCGTGTGATAAAAAATACGAATTAACAGAGGAAGAAAAAATATATATAAAAAAGAATTCCTGTAATATTTTCAGTCCAGTTATAAAAAAATTAATTGAGTAAAAAAGCTTATTTCATTTAGTACGCAAGATTATTATAAACACGAGAATTACAGCTTAAAAAAAGTTAATCCTAAAAAATGTGTAAACTGTTAAAATCTCACATTTCGTTTTGAGAAAATATCACAAATCGTTTTGGGGTTTGTA
>CALUUJ010000047.1 GCA_944323935.1 Candidatus Gastranaerophilales bacterium
TTTAACATATTTTTATCAAAAAACATTATTCTTTTCGGGGAAAATGCGCATAAAAAAGTGTAGACTGAAACAGATTTACCGAACTGATTTATAATACTTTTTCGCAACCCCGAAAGAAAGTGTTCGTTTGTTCCAATCTACATTTTTAATATAAAGGATTTTTTATAGTTTTTCACTCCACTATAGAATAGTTTTATTTTTGTGTAAATAATTCTGTCAAAGTAACACTATTGGATTATTATGAATGAAGTATATTGTCTTTTATTATGTCACCCATTTTATTGGTTCCGACCGTTAATGTATCTTTTTGGGCAATATCTTGAGTTCGGAATCCGTCTTTTAATGTTTTTCTGATAGCTGTTTCTATTACGTTATATTCCTCATCAAGTTTAAATGAATATTTTAGCATCATTGCTGCAGATAAAATTGTTGCTATAGGATTTACTATATTTTGTCCTTTTAAATCAGGCGCACTGCCATGGATTGGTTCATACATAGCAAGTTTTGTATCAGATAAAGAGGCACTTGGAAGTAATCCCAATGAACCTGAAAGCATTGAAGCTTCATCAGATAATATATCTCCAAAAATGTTCCCTGTTAATATAACATCAAATTGTTTAGGATTTCTTATTATTTGCATAGCTGCATTATCAACATACATATTTGAAAGTTCTACTTCAGGGTATTCTTTAGAAACATCTGCAACTATTTCTCTCCATAATCTTGAAACATCAAGAACATTGGCTTTATCAACCGAGCATAATTTCTTATTTCTCTGCATTGCAACTTTGAATGCTATGTGAGCTATTCTTCTTATTTCACTTTCATAATAGCACATATTATTGAAGCCGAATTTTTCGCCATTTCTTGTTTCAATGCCTTTGGGGGCTCCGAAATAAACATCTCCTGTTAGTTCTCTGATTATCATTATATCGGTTCCTGATACAAATTCTTCTTTTAATGGTGATAAAGAAGTTAGTTCGGGATAAACTGTTGCCGGTCTTAAATTGGCAAACAAATTTAGCTCTTTTCTTATTCCAAGCAAAGCTCTTTCAGGTCTTACTTCTGGCGGCAAAGTATCATATTTCCAATCACCAACAGCACCTAATAATACAGCATCAGATTTTTTAGCAATATCAAGTGTTACATCAGGTAATGGAGTTTTGTATTTATCATAAGCGCATCCGCCAATTAATGCAGGTTCAAAATTAAATTCAATTGAATATTTTTCTCCGACAGCTTTTAATATTTTTACTGCTTCGTCTGTAACTTCTTTACCTGTACCGTCTCCGGCCAGTAATGCGATATTATATGTTTTCATTCATTCCCCTTTTTGTTACTACATATTATTCTATAACAAAAATATTATATACTTTAAAAGCTCCAATTAATTGGAGCTTTTTTATGAAAAATCCCTAACGGATATTTTTGTGGTTATGAAGAGAATGTCATTAATGCACGTACTGAACGAGCTGTATTTCTTACATCTTCTTCAGAATGCATTTTGATTGTATCATCAAGAATTTTTATTGCTTCTGATTTATCTTTTAATGATAAAAGCTCATTGATAGAAGCCATAGCAACTCTTGCACTTAAGTCATTTATTCCTTTTCCTTTAGAAATAAGAACAACTCTTAAAGATTCGTGAGTATTTTTTCTTATTAATGTTTGTGCTGTGAATTCTCTGATTTCATCATCCGGAGAATTTGTTCCTAGCTCAGTTAATAAATCAATAGCAGCTTGACTGTCTTTATGTTCCCCTAATGCTTGTATAATATTTCTTATTTTTTTATTATTATCCATTTCTCTTCTCCCTTCATCTATTCTTGATTTATGCTACAGCGGGGGTTAAGTCTGCCCACATATTCTTTAGTTCATCAACTGATTTATTGCTCAGATTCTTTACGGAATATTCTCTATCAGGGAAAAGTTTATTTGTAATACCACTCATATCAAAACTGATTTCAGTATTACCAATTCTTTCAATTGTATCAAATACATTAGATGTTACTTTTTTACCAAAAGAAACAATGGCATTTATTCTTGATTTGAATGATTCATTAAAATTATTAATTCCGCTTACAACAGCGCTTGCAAATAGTTTTCCTTTCTCAGCAATGTTTGTTGAAGATTTTTTTGCACTTTCAAAAACATCTGCCTGTATAACATTTCCTTTGAAACTTACCCCAAATGGGTTTGTGCTTAATTTATTTGCTTGTGCATTTTGGTTAGCAGTTGTACGTTGAGCTGCTTTAGTCGTATGTAAACTGAGCTTTCCTATTTGCATAATTGTCCTTTCTATTTTCCTCATTTCTTTACTTTTGTACATTTAGGTTATCACATTTATCTTATTTGAATATCGTTCTTTTGATGTAAATAATATTTAAAGTTTTAAAGTATATATGAATTAAATACACCATTTGGCGGAGTGATTTTTTGTAATTTTTGTAAAGAAATATTTCTTTATCTTTTTCTTAGTTAAAGATATAAAACAGGTATGCCGATAATATTATTATCGGATAGAAAAAGGATAGATATGAACGAATTGAATCAAAATTTAGCTGAAAATCTTGGCGCTTTTTTAATGGGATTTAGAGATGAAGTTATTAAAGGTTTGGAAGATTATTTACTTTTAAAAACAAAGCTTTTACCGGAAACAGTTTAATATAAATAAAGTTTATTTCTAAGTGGTCTCTTTTTTATTTTAAATAGGTGTTATAGTTTTTTTCATCTTTGATAGTTGTACTTGGTCCATGCCCCGGATATACAATTGTTTCTTCCGGTAGAGTCAGCAATTTTGTTTTTATTGAATTGATTAGAGTGTCATAGTCACCGTCATCAAAGTCAGTTCTTCCTATTGAACGAAAGAATAATGCATCTCCGGAAAATAGTTTACCGTCCGTATAATAGCTTAAACTTCCTTGTGAATGACCGGGAGTATGAATTACTTTAATTTTATGTTTTCCTATAACTAAATCTGAATTTTCATCAATAAAATCTTTTATTATCAAAGGATTAGAATTGGGCTTAAGACCAAAGTACCCCATTTCATGCTTTAAGCGTCCTAAATGAAAATTGTCATCTTTATGCAAATATATTGGAATTTCAGGATATTTTTCTGGGATTTCAGTTTCACCCAAAACATGGTCAAAATGTCCGTGGGTGTTTAATATGAACTTGATTGTGTAACCTTCGTCGTCCAGTTCTTTCTTTATACTTTCAAATGAACCGCCTACATCAATTAACACGGCTTCTTTTGATTCCTCATCCTTAAGTATATATGTATTAACATCAATTGGTCCGGTTACTTTTATATCAAGTTTCATATTTTTTCCCTTTCTGATTTAGTATAACATATTCATAAAAATATTTAATTATGCTATTTTAGAGTTATGAATACGTATTCTCAAAAAATCACCCCATTACAAGCAGCTAAAGTAAAAGATTTATTACTTGATTTAAATGCAGTGTTTGATGTTGTTCAATATTCTTTGTGGAGAGCGAAAACGAGCACATTTCAGGCAATTTATTATACAAGCGGTAAACTTTTAATTCAAGGAAAAAATATAGAGAAAGTTGCAATTGAAGTAGATAAAGTTTTAGGACTGAATTCTTTTATAGAGAAACCGAATCTTATTGATTGTAATGAAGAAAAATATATTGGCACAGATGAATCAGGAAAGGGAGATTTCTTCGGTCCTTTGGTTGTTGCGGGAGTTCAAGCTGATAAAGATAACAAGCAAAAATTTATTGATTTAGGAATAAAAGACAGTAAAAAACTTGATGATAAAAAAATATTAATACTTGCAAATCAAATTAAGGCCAATTCTGTTCATTCTGTAGTAGTTATTACACCTGTAAAATATAATGAATTATATTTTAAATTTAATAATCTAAATAAACTGCTTGCGTGGGGACATGCCAGAGCAATAGAAAATATTTTAGAAAAATCTCCTTGCAATTATGCATTGGCAGATAAATTCGGAGATGAAAGTCTCATAAAAAATGC
>CALUUJ010000048.1 GCA_944323935.1 Candidatus Gastranaerophilales bacterium
TTTTTGCTTGTAATTATAGCATTATATAACTTATTACGTATCATTATTTGAATTGTATCATTAATTTTTAAATTTTTGTTTGTTTTTATATAACCCAAGCCAATATTTTGTCCGATCGAAGGTGCAACACATCCGCTTGTAACGTAGCCTATTTCTTCATTATTTAAACATATTTTATATCCGTTACGAGCAATTGCTCTATCTGTCATTTTGAATGCAATTAATTTCTTTTCTGCTCCGTTCTTAATTTGGTTTAGGATTATATCTTTACCAATATAATCTTCGGTTTTGTCCTTATCTATAGACCAAGTTAAAGTTGCTTCAATTGGTGATGTGTTTTCATCCAATTCATGTCCATATAAACTCATTGCTGCTTCAAGTCTTAATGTGTCTCTTGCACCAAGTCCGATTGGTAAAATATTATATTTTTTACCTTTTTCAAGAATTGTATTCCATAAGTCTGAAACTTTTTCATTTTTTATAATTATTTCAAATCCGTCTTCGCCTGTGTATCCTGTTCTTGAAATATATACATCTTCTCCGATAAGTTTTGTTTTTGTTATGAACATTGTATGGGGTTGAAGTTCTTTTTTTAATCCAACTTCTTCCAAAATATCAGATGCTTTTGGTCCTTGAAGTGCAACCATTGATAATTCATTTGATTTGTTTTCTATTTTTACATCAAAATTATTTTTATTTTTTATTAACCAATTGTAATCTTCCTCAAGCCTTGAGGCATTTACAATTAATAAATAGTTATTGTTCTCTAACTTATATATGAATAAGTCATCAACAATACCGCCTTTTTCTGTTGTAAATTGGCAGTATTTTGCTTTTTTATCTATAACTTTGGAAATATCTTGCGGAACAAGGGTTTGTAAAAAGTTTAATGCATCATTACCTGTTATAAAAATTTCACCCATATGTGAAACATCAAATAAACCTGCATTGTTTCTTACATTGTTATGCTCTTCTATAATGCTTGTATATTGAACAGGCATTTCCCAGCCTGCAAAATCAACCATTTTTGCACCAAGTTTAATGTGGTCGTTATATAAAAATGTTTTTGCCATATTTATCTCTCTTTTTTATTTAGAACAAATTACTCTTGCTGCGTGAACACCAGAGGCTGAAGCTTGTATTAAACCTCTTGTTACACCGGCACCATCCCCTATGGCGTATAGATTTTTAACGCCTTCTGTTTCCAGATCATTTGTAAGTTTTACTCTCCCTGAATAGAATTTTACTTCTATACCATATAGTAATGTATATCTTGACGCAGTACCCGGTGCTATTTTATCTAAAGCATAAAGCATTTCAATAATAGCAGTCATTTGTCTGTATGGAAGAACAAGGCTTAAATCACCCGGAGTTGCACAAGAAAGAGTTGGAGTTATTATGCTGCTCTTAATTCTTTCAGGAGTAGAACGGCGTCCGTCAAGCAAGTCTCCAAATCTTTGGACTAATACACCGCCGGCAAGCATATTTGCTAATCTTGCTACGTGTTGTCCGTATGCAATCGGTTCTTTAAAAGGTTCTGTGAATTTTTCTGATACCAATAATGCAAAGTTTGTATTATTAGTTCTGTAATTTGCATAGCTGTGTCCGTTAACGGTAGCAATACCTGAATAATTTTCAGTTACTACTTCTCCATATGGATTCATACAGAATGTTCTAACTTCATCACCAAATGTTGGTGAATGATATATAAGTTTTGATTCGTATAATTTTTCGGTAATCGGTTCAAAAACAGGAGCCGGAAGTTCAACACGAACACCCACATCAACTGCATTGTTAACCATACCTATTTTATTTTTAGCAAATTCATGGGTTAACCAATCAGCACCTTCTCTTCCGGGGGCTATAATAATATGCTCTGCTGTAATCTTTTGATTATCTTGAGTAATAAATCCTTTTACTTGACCGTTTTCAACTATTAATTGGTCAGCTATTGTATCATATAAAATTGTAATTCTTTTATCTAAGTAGTCTTGCATGTTTTTTAGAACATTCAAACTTCTTTCAGTACCTAAGTGTCTTACGGGAGAGTGAACGAGTTTTAATTCTGCTAAAGTCGCGGCACGTTCTATATCAGCAAACGCTTCTCTGTCTAAGCCGAAAACTTCATCTGTTGCACCAAATTTAAGATATGTATCATCAGTGTATTTAACTAAATCTTCAACACTTTTTCTAGGCATATAATCAAGAAGGTGACCTCCAACATCAGGGGTAAGTGTTAATTTACCGTCAGAAAAAGCACCTGCTCCGCCCCAACCGCAAAGTAAACCACATTTTTTGCAGGTAGGACACTTTTCATATCCTTCTCTTAAAAGGCATTTTCTTTTTTCTATTTGTACACCTTTTTCAACAAGAACAACTTTCCATTCCGGCTTAAGTTTTACAATCTCAAGTGCCGCAAATATTCCGGCAGGTCCGCCACCAACAATAGCTACATTATACATTTTTTTCTCCACTATATTTCGTAAAGTCTTTTTGACATGTCGATTGTAACCTAAATATTATCTTAATAGAACAGAACGTAAAAAACATTTTACTTAACTCAATCTATTTTTTATAATCATTATATGAATATAAAAATAATTGCTGTCGGTAAAATAAAAGAACAATACTTAAAGGATGCTATAAAAGAATATGAAAAACGCCTCATGTCCTTTTGTTCCTTCTCTGTTGTAGAAGTTATTGCAGAACAAATTAATGATGAATCTTTATGCGAAAAATATAAAGAAATTGAAGCTGACAGAATATTGCAAAATATAAAACAAAATTCCTATATTATGACTTTAGAAATTAAAGGAAAAAGTTTTTCTTCTGAAGCTTTCGCACAAAAAATAAAAGATATTTCAAATGAAGGTAAAAATGATGTTGTTTTTATTATAGGTGGTGCGAATGGTTTACATAAGAAAGTTAGTGATATCGCAAATCTAAAAATAAGCTTTTCTCAAATGACATTTACACACCAAATGATTAGGTTACTATTAATCGAACAAATATACCGTGCTTTTAAAATTAATGCAAATGAACCATATCACAGATAATAATATATAAAAACACTAAATATATCGAATAGAAATGTAACAAAATGTAAATATATTTCTTTAAGATATATCGAATAGAATAAAAAGGTGCTATTATAAAATTGTGATTTGAGCTAAGACTTGAGTAGCGAAGACGAAGCAAATAAAAATGAGTAGATTTCAATTTTATTATGCAGAGTCTGTAGAATTGAGAAATTCTAGCCAAAAGGTGACTGGGTTCGTTAAGTCAAGGGGGAATGGTGTGATTTATTGTTGCGGAGGCTACCACAAGCCTCTTAGAACAGTGTTCTTGTTGCCTGATTTTGGGTATAGAGATAGGAAACTGGAAGTTGTGGTATGTCCGATTTGTGGTGCGTTAGTAGCAGAGTTGGTTCAGTTTAATGTAAAAACTCAAAAGTATGAAACTTTTAGACCAAAACGAAAGAAAGTATCGGCATTTATTAAAAAAATTGAAAATGATAAATGGCAAGAAATTAAAGTGCAATACGGCACAAAAGAGCGTTCGGGTTTCGTTTACGGTATTAACCGAGAGTATAAAAACGGAAAAATATATCAATATGCAGTTAATTTTAATGGTGAGAGGAAACTTGTAAAAGTTATAAGTTAAAAAGGTTTTTAT
>CALUUJ010000049.1 GCA_944323935.1 Candidatus Gastranaerophilales bacterium
GATATTCAGCCAATTAAGTTTATTATTATAAATATGATACAATGGCGAATATTATTAACTTTTATATATTTAATAATGTCATTCTGCATATATAGCTGCAGCTATAGTTCTTATGCAGAAGATATAATTCCCGTTGCACAAAGAGAAAGTACAATAAAAATAAATAGTATTAATTTTGATAATTCAGATTCAATAATATTTTTAGGAACATCCGGAAGTGATGAAACAACAGATATTAAAATTACAAAAAAAATACTAACAGAACCCGACAGAGTCTTTTTTGATATTGAAAATGCAGTTATTACATTTCCAAATTCTACATATGAAATAAAGAACAGCAGATTAACTCAAGTCAGGATAGCTCAAAACTCGGTGAATCCTAATATTGTCCGCATTGTAATATGGAATTCACCAAATTATGACACATCACAAATAAAAATTCTAAATATCAAAAATAATATTATTATCAAACTAAGTAATGAAATTCCAATTCAGCAATATTTGACTCAAACATACAAAGAAACAAAAACCAGCGCCATTGAATATTATGAGAAAGCTGTCGCAATTCAAGAAGAAACCCTATCAACAAATGAATCAGATGAAATTTTCCAAAAAGTTCAACAAGCCTTTAAAGAAGATGGCCAAGAGCTTGTACGTCCAAACATAGAACAAAGACAAGCCAAATTAAAATCAAGATTTTTCTTGGAAAAAGCAATTCCAAGAAACGGAAGTTTGCTAATCGGAGGTATTGGTGTAATTAATGTGGAAAAACCTTTTACTTTAACAGACCCGTCAAGAGTTGTTTTTGATTTACCTAATACAATTGTTTTACAAGAATTAAGAGATAAAGAATTTAAGCTTTCTGAAACAGTAACAGTAAAGATAGGTCAATTTGAGCCTTCAAAGGCAAGAATTGTAATAAGAACAGACAATCCGGAAGTTTATAGACCCGTTTATTCAACTAATTTACAAACTCTATTAATTGGAAGCAGTAATAATATTTCAGGGGTAAGTATGACTCCCGTCAGAAGCGAACTGACATATTTTAAAGAACAAAATGTAAACCAAAATACTGATGTAATAAACATAATATTTTCAAATCCTATAATATACTCTATAAAAAGAGAAAATAATAAAATAAATTTATTATTCTATAATCTGTCCAATTTCGATACAGAATCCTTCAATTCCATATCAATAAAAAATAAAACAGGATTTGAAGCACAAAAAATAGGAACAAATATATATTCAATATCATTTCCGACAGAACCATCCACTTTAGTTGACTGTTATGAAGCATTAAATGCATCACAATTACGTTTTGTTTTCACAAAACTGCAATCAGAAACTAAAACAGATGAAAAAACTCAAAGAACAACAACTATACCAATAATATCACTACCGGAAGAAAAACAAACACCAATTAGAAAACCAAGCGAAGAAATTAGGAGAGAAAGCCCTTTTGCAGATTTACTTGAACGTTCACAGATAAAGAAACCACCCAAAAAGAGAACAGAACAAGCAATTCCGAAAAAGGTAAAAAATAAAGTTATCGTAATAGACCCCGGTCACGGCGGACTTGATACAGGTGCTTCCAGAGGAAATGTTTTAGAAAAAGATTTAACATTGGATATTGCATTAAAATTAAGAGAATGTCTAAGAGATATGGGCTTTAAAAATATAATAATGACAAGAAGCACAGATAAAACACTAACTCTTGATGAGCGTGTGCAGATTGCAAACAATAATAATGCAGATATATTTATAAGTGTACATATAAATGCCAGTGTTAAAACAGAGATTAACGGAATAGAAACTCATTATTATTCTGACAACGGATATAAGGTTGCAAAGGTAATTCATAAAGAATTAATGGAAAATGTAAATGCAACAGACAGAGGCTTGTTTAAGTCTAAATTTTATGTTATAAACCACACAGAAGCACCGGCTGTACTTTTGGAATTAGGATTTATATCTAATGAACAAGAAAGAAGTTCATTAAAATCAGATAAAAGGCAAATGGGTTCTGCGCAAGCCATTGCAGACGGCATAGTTAATTATTTAACGGAGTATTAATAAATATGGATAACTCTCCTATAGGTATATTTGATTCAGGGGTTGGTGGGTTAAGTGTTTTTTCACAATTAGTGCAGCTTTTGCCAGATGAAAATTACATATACTTTGGAGATACTTTAAATCTTCCTTATGGAAATAAAACTAAAGAAGAACTTATAAAAATCACTCAAAATATTTTTGATTTTTTTAAGTCTAAAAAAGTAAAAGCAGTAGTGATGGCTTGTAACACTACTTCTGCCTTAACTTATGAAACATTAAGTCCCAAATATGATTTCAAAATATATCCTATTGTTCAAATCGTTGCAAAAGAAATAGCAATGAGCGGATACAAAAAAATAGGTATTTTCGCTACTCAAGGTACAGTTAGTTCACATGCATATAAAAAAGGAATTCAAAAGTATTCTCCTAATACGCAGGTATTTGAGATAGCATGTCCTGAGTGGGTTAATATTGTAGAAAAAGAACTGCAAGAAAATGAAGATAGTATAAAAAATATAAAAATGCATTTAGATGAAATGCTTGTACATAATATAGATAAAATAGTTCTTGGTTGTACTCACTATCCATATTTATTACATACTTTATCAAAATTTGCTCCCGAAGAACTTTTTATAAATCCTGCAAGACACTTTGCTCAATACATATATCAAAACCTAAAAGAAAATAACCTTTTATGCGAAGAAAAAAAACACGAGCATAAAATATATGTCAGTGCAAATCCCAAACAATTTGCGACTGCCTCCAGATTATTTTACAAAGTTCAAGAAATAGAAGAGATTAAACTTATAACTCAAAAATAAAGTTTAAAATAAAATTGAGTTAATATTATAAATAATGAAATATAATAAAATTTATCATTCTGATTGGAGAATTTGATTTTCTAAAAAACAACATTAAATTAATAATATGAAAAAGATATTATTAGTTTTATTCGGTTTAATGTGTGTATTAATAAATTCCTGCAGTGCAATGGTTATAGAAGGTAACGTTGCAATGACAGATAAAGTACCCAAGGAATTTTTTGGTGACTGGAAAGTTGTATCTGTTTGCACAAAAAGTACAAATAAAGAATATTTTGACAGTAAAAGTGTAGATATTTGGACACTTAGAAGGACAGGAGACATTATAACACTAATGAATCCTTTATCAGGAGCAAGGGCAGATATTACAGTTAATGATGTAAAAGGGAAAACAGTAAAATTTGAAAAAAGAAGCTATTATCCTGATGAAGAATCGATTGA
>CALUUJ010000050.1 GCA_944323935.1 Candidatus Gastranaerophilales bacterium
TTTTCATTCATAAATATTTTTTGTAATTTGGGTTTTTCTACGATTTTTATAACCGGTTTTAATTTATCCGTTCCCGGTTTCTTTTCTGACAAATTGCTTAAATCGTCAGGTAAAAATTCCCCTACACCCGAATCAACACTGTCAGATATTTCTTCACTGTATATGTTCGATATTGAAGATAAAATTTCATTATCGATTTGTTCAATGTACTTTTGTGCTTGCCTTGCTTCTTCTTTATCTTCTATTCTTTTTGCGTCCCATATATTGTGCTTCGGAGGTTCTGTTTTTCTCAAAATTTCATTCAACTGCCCGCCTCTTACAATAATAACTGCTGTAAAATTCTGATAAGTACGCTTACCATGTTCCCAAACTAACATTCCGGAACGTCTAAATTTTGCTATTTTTCTTTTATAATCAGGCTTAGATTTAAGATAAATTTCCAAATCGTTTTCATCAATAATTGTTTTATAAATAACCCCACCTTCAGGAGAAGTTAGTGTTTCATAAAAATTAGATGTTAAAAAAGAATTTGTATTGACATTTTTATACTTTTCAATCAGTACAGGGAGAGTTTCATTGTTAATAACGTCAGTTTCTACTTTTACAATCAGCTTCTTTTCCTTTATTGCCAAAAGAAAATGATGTAATACCGCTTGAACCAGTTTATCTTGCCAATCACGATTTTTTTCAATGAAAGAATTGCACCCGACAATAATTATGTCTGTACCATACCTGTCTCTTGCAAATTTATCACGTATAGGACAAGCAATATCTTCTGTTATAGGTTTATAGCCTATATCAGAACGATAATGCCCGATAGCTTGAGTAAGCTCGTCATTATCATCCATTAAAGTTGCTGCTCTTGCAACTCCCTCAAGAGCTTTTTTCCCATCCTTTGCATAAGTATTATAAAAAACCAGACTAAGATCCGAACAAGCAAAGGGTGCATTTTTACCTATACCGTATGATCCGCCTGAACCGTCAGATTTATCCGATATACCATCAGAATTTACAAGAGCACTCCATATAGATGATTCCATCATCCCACAATCAGAGCCAATTAATCCCGTAGTGTTATAATCACTTGCAGATAGCACCTTTATTTGATTTTCCGCAATTACTTTTTCTGCCCTATCCAGAAATTGCATTACCCTTTTATCATTTTTATCTTGCCAAAAACGTTTACCGCCTTTTAAATATTCGGAATATTCACGTAAAAACGGATGATCTTCTTTTTGGATCGTGGTTAATTTAAATTCAACAGTTACGGGTTCACAGGAATCAGAATCTTTTGCATCTAATGAATTTTGACATATTTCTCTTGCTAAATTATCAAGTAATTCAGTCCCTTTAAATGTTTCTATACCGCTGTTTGTATAACCTTGCTTTTGCCCGCCGCCTAATTTGGGAAAATCCCATCTTGCATTCGCCATATATTCTCCTTACAGTTCAAACTTATTCTTTTTTGTGCTTTTTATAAATTTAGCCTTTGATGCTTTTACTTCTGCTTCGATTGCATTAAAAATTTTTTTAACATCATTTTCTGAATATTCATAATTTCCTGTATTAGAGCAATTGCCCAGCAATTTTAACATATCTAAAATTTTATTTGTTCTTGCACCTGCAATTCTTTTAAAGCGTTGTCGTCTGGTTTCTTCCATGCAATACCCCTTTTATTTCATATTAATTATTTTATATTTAAAACATTTTGTCAATATTTTGTAAATATACATTAAGTTTATATATATAAAGCCTATATTTTTCAAATATAGGAAATTATAAAGAGGCTGGCTATTTCGCCATTTTTGATATAAAGTAGATTTAGGAAGGTATAGCTATGCATAAAGAAAAGAGCAAAATTAAAGTATTTGATTTCTTCTCGGGCTGTGGAGGGACAAGCGAAGGCCTTCGAGAAGCAGGTATGGATATAGTTTTGGGTCTGGATAATAATAAAGAAGCATTAAAAACCTTTGAAAGAAATATTAAACCGGAATGTGGTACAATACCTGATGATATAACATTTGTAGAAACAACCAGAATTAAAAATATAGTAGATAAATACAGAATTAGCGGAAATCGTATTTTATTTTGTGGATGTGCACCATGCCAGCCGTTTTCAACACAGAATAAAAAACGATTTGATTCAAAAGATGAACGCATAAATCTTTTAAGTGAGTTTTTAAGGTTTGTAGAAGACTGTCAACCGGATTTTATATTATGCGAAAATGTACCGGGATTGCAAAAAATTGATAAAGACGGTCCTTTACCAAACTTTATCAATAAACTTGAAAGCATGGGCTATCATGTTCCCGTTCCTCAGGTAGTACACGCCGAAGATTATGGTGTACCACAAAGAAGAAAAAGATTGGTATTAATTGCAAGCCAACTCGGTGAATTAACTTATCCTGAGAAAAAATACGGTACAAAGCCGGGATTGCTACCGTTTAAAACCGTTAGAGATGCTATCGGAAACGGGCAATACCCAGTATTAAAACATGGTGAAGAATGCAAAAATACAAATTTCCCTAATCACAGAGCTGCCGCCCTATCCGAATTAAATTTAGAAAGAATAAAATGTATTAAAGAAGGGCAGGGAAGAAAAGATTGGCCTGAAGAATTAATGCTTGAATGTCATAAGAAGCATAAGGGGCATTCAGATGTATATGGCAGACTTGAATGGGACAAACCTTCCGTAACCCTTACCACTAAGTGTACAAATATTTCTAACGGCAGATATGGTCATCCTGAACAAGACAGAGCTTTAAGTGTAAGAGAAGCAGCTAAACTGCAAACTTTCCCTGATAATTTTGTATTTGAAGGCAATAGTCTTGGAGCTTTAGCAAGACAAGTCGGTAATGCGGTTCCGGTATTACTTGCCAAAACTTTTGGAAAAATGTTTATAGAACACAATAAAAAGCATAGCTAACTGCCTTTTGACATTTCAATAAAATTTATGACTTTCTGCATTGTCTTTTCAAAATCATTTTTTAGTTCGTGTTCCCAAATTCTGAGGATGTTCCAATTATTTGATTTGTAATATTCTGTTACCTGAATATCTCTTTTTTGGTTCCCTGATATTTTATTTTCCCAAAATTCAAAATTTGTAGAAGGTGATTTATAATGAATTGGACATTTGTGCCAAAAACATGAATCAATAAAAATT
>CALUUJ010000051.1 GCA_944323935.1 Candidatus Gastranaerophilales bacterium
TGAGTCTTTAGGTAAAATAAACCTGCGGATTTATTCTTTATATTTGCATAAAGTATTAAAATATATTTCTCCATTTATAAATGTTGAATAGTTGCCGCAATGATTATATCCATCAAATTCATCTATTAATATATTGCCATCTTTATCAAATTCTTTTATATATATACGACATAATACATCTGATTCACAAGTAGTACTGAATTTGTTTAATTCAGAATATACAGGAACAGCATTAACATACGATGTAGTTGTATCTGTATCTGCGGAACTATAAACTTTAAACCACCCATTTATAGAATGTTTATCTTTAGTTAGTGAGTTCTTATCAAAAAAAATATCATCTGTTAATTTTTCCAATTTCTTGTCATCATCCGAATTTCTAAAATTGGCGGACATAGATAATTTAAAGTTTATTTTTTCAAGTTGATTAATTTTTTCTTTTAATTTTTTCATCTCAAATTTGCAGCTATCAGAATTTATATCTTTAAATTGATTAATCTTTTCTTCTAAATTATTTTTTTCAATTTCAAGATTATAAAGCTTTTTATCATCAACAAACTTTTTTATAAAAAAGCCAAATGCAAATGATGATAATAATGAAAATATAGAAATTAATATAATAATAAACTTTTTCATAACAAATAATTATAACACATTTAATTTTTTTTATATAAGCCGATAGTGCGTAACAATTTCTATAAAATCAATAGAAATGCCAATGGGCTTTATTTCTATAAATTTGGATTTTTTTGTTTAATCAGGCTTATATTCAACTATATCTTTAATATCGCATTTAAAATAATTGCAGAGTTTATTTATTGTGCTGAGCTTAATGTCAATGTTTTCACCTTTAACCAGCTTTGAAATGGTAGCTTTGCTGATGTCAGTTGCTTCCGCTGCCTGATACCTTAATTTATGCAGCCATATAAGTTCATATAATTCTATTGTAATCATATTAAGCATTATATATCTAAAAACTTTATACTATGCTGTTTTTTTCAACACGGTCTGCAAATCTATCTTGACAATTTATAGACAATTGTCTATAATATAAATATGCTTACAGAAAAACAAAAAATATTCTTTGAAAAACTAAAAGAATCATATGGTAAAGAAGCACTTCCAAGCTTTGATATTATTGCCAAAGATTTTGGATTTAAACATAAAAATTCAGTATGGCAATATTTCAATAAACTCAAGGAAGAAGAGTTGATTTATGAAAGAAATAACAGATTTTACATTAATAAAGATTTGTTTGGAGCTGTTTTATTTTCTTCTGTAGTAAAAGCAGGATTTGCTTCTGTTGCTGATGATAGTATTGAAAAAAGACTATCTCTCGATGAAAGCTTTAATATAAATAGTCCTTCAACTTTCTTATTTACTGTTTCAGGTGATTCAATGATAGAACTTGGTATTTATGAAGGTGATAAGGTAATTGTTCAAAAAACTAATACTGCAAAGGATGGAGATATTGTTATCGCATATATTGATGACGGATATACATTGAAAACTTATAGAAATAAGCAAGGAAAAGTATGGTTAGAACCTGCAAATTCTAATTATCCTAATTTATATCCGAAGGAACAGTTAATAATCTTTGGAGTTGCACAAGGAATTGTACGAAAATTTTGATTATTCAAATATACACATTTATTCTTCTATTGCGGGGCATTTCCTCCCTATAGTCCCCGCAAAATTTTTCTTAGGTTTTTTATATGAAACAAAAAATAATTGCATTAGTTGACGGAAATAATTTTTTTGCAAGTTGCGAAGTATTAATGAATCCTTCTTTAAAAGGAAAACCTGTATGTGTGTTAAGCAATAATGACGGTTGTGTTATAGCTCGTTCTTATGAGGCGAAAAAACTGGGTGTTAAAATGGGGATGCCTTACTTTATGGCGAAGAAAACTTTTACCGGAGTTAACTATTTAAGTGCTGATTTCTCTTTATATCATGAACTTTCTCAGAGAATGATGAATTTGATAAGCAGTTATTCTGATAAAGTTGATGTTTATTCTATAGATGAGGCTTTTTTGGATATAACCGGGTTAGATAAAGTTTTAAAATTGTCTTTCAAAGAAATAGCCATCAAAATAAAACAAGATATTGAATCGCATATAGGAGTTTCTGTTTCTGTTGGTATTGCTAATTCTAAAGTTTTAGCAAAACTTGCAACACATAAGGCAAAAAATAAAAATGGTATATATGTAATAGAAAGTAATAATATAAAAGATGAACTGCAAAATATTCCTGTGGAAGAAGTTTGGGGCGTTGGGAAAAATATTGCAAGGAGTTTAAGAAAATATGGTATTTTTTATGCTGATGAAATTTTATTAAAGGATGATAATTTTTATAAAGTTAATTATGGAAAAAAAGGCTTGGAGCTTAAATATGAATTAATGGGAATTAGTGTAATTCCTTTAACGGGGATTGAAGAAAAACCGAAATCTATACAAAGAACACGTGCATTTCCCGAGTTTTCAAGAAATAAACGATATATTATTACCGAACTGGAAATGCACCTTCATAATATATGTAAAAAATTAAGAATGAATAATCAAAAAACTTCTTTAATATATGTAATGCTTAGAACAAAAGATTTTAGGGTATTTGTAAAAGATAAAAAACTTGATGTTGCAACTGATTCTGAATTTATATTAAAGAAAACAGTAATAGAACTTTTTGAATCT
>CALUUJ010000052.1 GCA_944323935.1 Candidatus Gastranaerophilales bacterium
GAAATAAGAAATGTATCAAATATTGAAAAACGTATTTATGAAGCTCAAAAGTTAGGATTTAAAAAAGCAATTATTCCTAAACTTACAAAAAAACTTCCTGATAATTTTGATATACAAATTATTCAAGTTCCTCGTTTAATGGATGCTATTTCAGCTTGTGTTTCAAAAAAATAATTTATGTAATAAAAAAAGACCTATATTTTATAGGTCTTTTTCTTTTGAATAAATATTATATTAAACTTTTTGTTTAGTCATATTCAAACATTTAACAACTGTTTCAACAACTGTTTTTTGTTCTTCTTCAGTTAACTCTGCAAACATAGGAAGTGACATAACAAGTTTAGTATCTTTTTCAGTTAGAGGTAAATCACCTTCTTTATATCCTAAATCTTTGTGTAATTTTTGCAAGTGTAAAGGAACAGGATAATAAATCATAGCACCAACACCGTTTTCTTGAAGAAGTTTATGAACTTCATCACGATTTTCAATTCTGATTGTATATTGGTGGTAAACGCAATATGAATCGTGAATTTCTTTCGGAGTTAAAATTTCAGGATATTTAGCAAATAATTCATTATATCTGTAAGCATTTTCTCTTCTTGCTTTATTCCATTCGTCAATATAATTTAATTTAACTCTTAAAATAGCAGCTTGGATTTCATCTAATCTTGAGTTAACACCAAGTTCATCGTGATAATATCTAACAGCACCGCCATGATTTCTTAAAGCAACAACTCTGTCAAATAAAGCTTTATCGTTGCAGGTAATCATACCGCCATCACCCATACCGCCAAGGTTTTTAGTAGGATAGAAGCTGAAACAACCAAAATCACCGAATGTACCAACTTTTTGACCTTTATATTCAGCACCGATAGCTTGGCAGCAGTCTTCAACAACTTTTAGATTATGTCTTTTTGCAATATCCATAATCTTATCCATTTCAGCAGGTTGTCCGTATAAGTGAACAGGAATAATTGCTTTAGTTTTTGGAGTAATTGCAGCTTCAATTTTATCTGCATCTATATTGAATGTATCAGGATTAATATCAACAAAAACAGGAGTAGCACCAGCTAAACCAATTGCACTGGCTGTAGCAACAAATGTAAATGCTGTTGTGATAACTTCGTCACCTCTGCCGATGTTTAATGCTCTTAAAGCTAAATGAAGAGCATCTGTTCCTGAATTTAAACCAAGTGAAAATTTAGAACCTACATAATTTGCAAACTCTTCTTGAAGTGCTTTATTGTGTTTGCCTAAAATATATGAACCTGAAGCTAATACTTCAAGAACTTCTTTTTCAATTTCTTTGCCGATTTTTGCATATTGTCTTTTTGAATCCAAAATAGGTATCATAATTTTCTCCTATAAACTTACTACCAACTATATAAATAGTTTAACACATATAAATACTGCCTTTATATAATCTTTATAATTTTTATTCTTTTATTCCGCCATTTAGAATATCATTTATAAAATATTTTCTTCCGAGCAAAAATACTCCAATTACAGGAATGCAGCATATGACGGAGAAAGCACAAAGAGCTCCCCAGTCTGTAATTTCTCTAAAACTTCCTTTAAAGTTAGCAAGTGCTAACGGCAAAGTTCTCATAGAGTCAGAATTAGTAACAATTAAAGGCCACATAAAACTGTTCCAAGTTGTAATAAAAGTGAAGATAGCTAACGTCATTAAAGCCGGAAGTGCTAAAGGAAGTGCTATTTTGTAGAATACTTGAAATGTATTACATCCGTCTATTTTGGCAGATGATTCCATATCATCAGGCATTGATTTAAACCATTGGCGCATCATAAACACCCCGAATCCTCCAAATAACCCCGGAACTATTAGTGCCCAATATGTATCTATCCAATGAAATTGTTTCATAATAAAAAATAAAGGTACAATGTTTACCTGTGGCGGTATCATCATTGAAACAAGTATTAAAATAAATAATATTTCTTTGTGTTTAAACTCAAAACGAGCAAAAGCATAACCTGCCAGAGCAGAAATTATCACCTGTCCAATTGTCGTTGCAATTGCAACGAACATACTGTTGAAAAAATATCTGAAAATATCAACATTATTTATTACATAAGTATAATTTTTTAGTGTAGTAGGGCTTGGAAAAAGATTAAAATTATTTGAAAAAATTTGTTTATCAGTCATAAATGATAAACTTAACATATAAATAAATGGCAATAACATTGATATTGCGCCAATAATCAATATTAAATACCCTATTATTTTATAGAATTTTTTATACATTTACTATACGTGTTCAGGTTTTCTGTCTGATTTAATAATATGAATATTTCTTGTTTCAGAAAGCATTTGTCTTGCAGCAGCTAATTTTTCCCTGTTTTCTTTGCTAATGCTTCCTGATGCAATAAGTCTGTCTACAAAATTATTATTTAGTTTTACAGCTTTAGGCAGTGCCCCTATTTCATCTAAAACATCTTTAATTTCAACAAAATCATATGCATAAGATTGTTTAGATTGATATACAAGTGTTTCACCATTTGGAGAATGAAT